>NZ_MSJM01000004.1 GCF_001921845.1 Streptococcus cuniculi
AGGAACTTTGACAACTTTAAAAAACGCATTTTCCTCGCTTTGAACATCAAAAAAGAGAAGACCAAGTTCGTCTCCTCTCGTGTTTAGTTATATGTCACCCACTACAATTGACAAAGTGCCCTATTTTCCAGATTTTGACCATAAAATTATGGCACACAAAAAACCGAGGAATCCTCGGTTTTTATTATTTACTTTAAATAGATTATTTAAGAGTAACTGAAGCTCCAGCTTCTTCCAATTTAGCTTTGATTTCTTCAGCTTCTGCAGTTGCAACGCCTTCTTTAACCACTGCAGGTGCTCCATCAACAAGTTCTTTTGCTTCTTTAAGACCAAGACCTGTGATTTCACGTACAACTTTGATAACGCCAACTTTTTTGTCGCCAGCAGATGTCAATTCAACGTCGAATGAATCTTTAGCAGCACCAGCGTCAGCAGCACCAGCTGCAGCAACCGCTACAGGAGCAGCCGCAGTTACACCAAATTCTTCTTCGATCGCTTTTACAAGATCGTTAAGCTCAAGGATTGAAGCTTCTTTAATTTCAGCAATAATGTTTTCAATGTTCAATGCCATTGTAATTTCCTCCAAATAGTTTTGTTTTTTAATAAATAATAGATGGTTGTAGCACTAGGCTACTTGTTGCTGCCTTAAGCAGCTTCTTCTTTGCTTTCTGCAACAGCTTTGACAGCGTATGCAACGTTGCGAACTGGCGCTTGAAGTACAGATAAGAGCATAGAAAGCATACCTTCTCTGTTTGGCAATGCCGCAAGAGCTTGGATTTCTTCTTTTGAAGAAACTTTACCTTCGATTGCACCACCTTTGATTTCAAGGGCTTCAGCAGTTTTAGCAAAGTCGTTCAAGATTTTTGCTGGTGCAATAACATCTTCGTTTGAAAATGCGATCGCAGATGGTCCAACAAAAATTGATGCAAGTTCTTCAAGACCAGCTTTTTCAGCTGCACGACGCAAGATTGAGTTTTTAATCACTTTGTACTCAACTTCGCTTCCACGAAGATCACGACGAAGAACAGTATCTTGCTCAACAGTCAAACCACGCGCATCCACAACTACGATAGATGCTGCAGCTTTCATCTTTTCAGCAACTTGATCAACTAATTCTGCTTTTTTAGCGATAATAGCTTCACTCATTAGTGTTTTACCTCCGTTATTATTTTGGGTTCGAGCTTGTTTCAATAAAAAAACGCGCCAAACCTAGACACGAAAGTACAAATACGTTTCTATCCGTTTTGTGCCTCGGTAGGATGTTTATGAGTTGAACTCCCCTACTGTCTTAGGTCAGTTTTTTCAAACCTTATTCATACTATCATACTTTCTTTTGATTTGCAAGAGTTTTTACTCAAAAATAAGAAAAAATGTAGATGTCTCGCTACATTTTTCTAAATTTCACTCAAAATACTGTCCCAAGCCTGATCAAATCCATGTCTGGTTTCAGATGAAAAGACGACAAACTGGTCGTTTTTATCAAAGTCCAATTTTTTCTTAATCATGGATTCGTGCTTGTTCCACTTGCCTCGTGGAATCTTGTCTGCCTTTGTCGCCACAACGATAACGGGAATGTCATAATATTTTAAGAACTCGTACATTTGAACATCGTCAGCAGACGGTTCATGGCGCATATCGACCAAACTCACAACGGCCCGAAGATTTTCACGGCTGGTCAGGTATTCTTCAATCATCTTGCCCCATTTGGCCCGCTCCGTCTTTGAGACCTTGGCATAGCCATACCCAGGCACATCGACAAAGCGAATCTTATCGTCAATATTATAGAAATTTAACTGCTGGGTCTTACCGGGCTTGCTGGAAGTCCGCGCAAGGTTTTTCCGTCCAAGTAGGGTGTTGATGAAAGAAGATTTCCCAACATTGGATCGTCCAGCCAGCGCAATTTCTGGCATGTCATCTTGAGGATATTGGGCCTTTGAAACCGCACTTAAAAGGATTGTTGCATTGTTTGTATTGATTTCCATCTGCTCTCCTTATGCCGTCTCTAAGATTGGTTGTGCCTTGCCATCTACTGCTTCCTTGGTAATCCGCACGCGCTTCACTTCATCTTGGCTCGGTACTTCAAACATGACATCGAGCATGGTTTCTTCAATGATGGAGCGCAATCCGCGTGCTCCTGTCTTGCGCTCAATTGCCCGTTTGGCGATTTCTTCAAGCGCTTCCTGATCAAAATCCAATTCTACGCCGTCGTAAGAAAGCAGGGTTTGATACTGCTTGACAAGAGCATTTTTCGGTTCTGTCAAAATGCGAATCAAGTCTTCTGTCGTCAACTGGTCAAGGGCTGCAAAGACAGGTAAACGCCCAATCAACTCTGGAATAATACCAAATTTTTGAATATCGTCTGCGATGATGTGCTGCATATAGGATTCTTTCTCATCAATGGCACGGTTATTGTGACCAAAACCGATGATTTTTTCTCCCATCCGCTGTTTGACAATTTCTTCAATCCCATCAAAGGCTCCTCCTACGATAAAGAGGATATTTTTCGTATCGAGTTGAATCATTTCCTGTTGCGGATGCTTGCGACCACCCTGTGGTGGTACACTAGCTACCGTTCCCTCAATGATTTTTAGTAGAGCCTGCTGCACCCCTTCTCCTGAAACATCACGCGTAATGGAGACATTTTCGCCTTTTTTCGCGATTTTATCAATTTCATCGACGTAGATGATGCCGCGCTCTGCACGGTCAATATTAAAATCAGCTGCCTGAAGTAGTTTTAAGAGGATATTTTCAACATCTTCTCCCACATAACCTGCTTCCGTCAAGGCTGTCGCGTCCGCAATGGCAAATGGAACATTTAAACTCTTAGCCAAGGTCTGAGCCAGAAAGGTCTTACCAGAACCAGTCGGGCCAATCATAAGGATGTTTGATTTTTGTAAATCCACATCATTTTCTTCGCGGCTATCTTGGAAATTAATCCGTTTGTAATGGTTGTAAACCGCTACTGCCAAGGCACGTTTGGCACGGTCTTGTCCGATGACATAGTGGTTCAAAATGGTAAGCAACTCTTGCGGTTTTGGTGTGTCAGCTAGGTCTGTCAAGACTTCTTCTGCCAATTCCTCACGAATAATTTCTTGGGCTAACTCCACACATTCATTGCAGATAAAGACATTATTTCCTGCGATGATTTTCTTTACTTCTTCTTGATTCTTTCCACAAAATGAGCAGTAAATAAGCTCTACTTGGTGATGATGTTTTGGCATTCTTTTTCTATCCTATCCCTATCTAAAATAATACGCCATAAAAGGCATGAATACTATTCACTAAATTGGTCACTGCATTTAAGAGAAAGAGGGTGGCTAGCCCGTACCGCTTTTTTTGGAAAGCCTGAATGGAGCAAAGCACACAGATACCGCATAAAATCGCAGTAAATAAACCAAATAAACTTTTCTGCATGATTAGTTCTCTTTTCTTTCAAATATTCTCACGGTGAAATCAACTGGATTTTCTGCATCTCGCTCGTATCGTGTCGCGCCGACTTCCTCAAATACAGACCAATCAAAGGTCGTTGGAAAATAAGTATCTCCTTCAAAGCCAGCATGAATATCCGTCTTTACAAGCTCATCTGTATAGGCTTCAAAAGCTGTGAAAATCTGTCCTCCGCCAATCACGTAAAGATTTTTGTCCTGTTTCTCATACCAGTCCAACACCTCTTCAACGCTATGCATCACGAGGACACGTTCATGCTCGACTTGATAATCCACATCGTGCGTCAGGATAATCGAGATACGGTTTGGAAGAGCGCGCTTGCCCATACCGTCAAAGGTGATACGCCCCATGACCATGGCATGACCGGTTGTCGTCTGCTTAAAATGCTCTAAATCAGCTTTCAATGACCAAGGAAGACCTCCTTCTTTACCAATCAAACCTTGTTCATCCTGTGCCCAAATGGCTGAAATCTTCTTTGTCATTGCCTCTTCCTTTTTTATTTTAACTTGACTATATTCTATCAAAATTCGACAAAAAATGCAGAGACTAGGCATGACCTAGTACCCTGATTTAGAACCTGTATTCATAACTTACTATTCTATTGTTGGTATTCCCCATTAATTGGTATTCCCCATTAAATCGCTAAATCAAACTTCAGTTGTGGTTTCACTGGATCATAGTCCACTAATTCAAAATCTTCTGGCTTGATGTCATAGAAATTGGTTCCGTCTGGTACATTCAAAATCAAACGTGGCTGGCAATCACTCGGAGTGCGGTTGAGTAATTCGTTTGCCTGTTCAAATTGGTTGTCATAGATGTGCAGGTTGTTAATAAAATAGAAGAACTTCCCAACCTTCCAGCCAAAGTGCTTGGCAATCATCATCTGCAGTGCCACATACTGCATGGCATTGATGTGATGAGCAACCAGCATGTCATTGCTGCGCTGGGTCAGGGTCGCATCCAGATATATCTCACCATCTACGCGTCTGACATCAAACATGGTCTGAAAGGCACAAGGCAAGAGACCTTCTGTCTCCTCAAAAGCCTCATAATCCCAGAGCGAGATGATATTGCGACGGTTCCATGGATTGTCCGCTAGTTGCTGGAGAATTTTGTCGATAATCTGGTGTTTTTTGACCACCGCACCGTAGCGCTTCCCAATCGTTCCTGTTTCTCCCACTTCCCAGTCGTTCCAGTAGGTCACGCCATATTTTTCGTTTAAGACGTTCAAATCGTTGGTCTGGTCTTGGTAAATCCAGCAGACTTCCTTAATGGCTGACTTGATGGGAATCGGACGCAGGGTGGTAATGGGAAACTCGCCCTTTGATAAGTCATACTCGGCAAAAGAGCCTGTAATGTACTTGGAATTGGCGACGTTTCCGTCCTTATAACGAGGGCGAGCATTTTCTGAAAAGACACCTTCGTTCATGATTTTTTGGATATTTTCTTTAAAAATGATATCTGCTTTTGTCATGAATCTAGTATATCACTTCTCTAACGTTTTGTCCTTTTTCTAGTATCTCGGTGGATAGAAAAAGAGGCAGGGACAAAATCCCAACCTCCTATTCGTTTTCTTTAATCTCTATTTCAAGACAAGCGATGCGGCACCAAGGACACCTGCATCATTTCCCAGAGTCGCTAAGGCAAGTTTGGTCGTTTGGGCAATTTGTGGGAAGGAATTTTGAAGGTAGACTTCATTGACCCCTTCTAGCAAGAAATCACCTGCTGCTGAAACACCACCACCAAGGACGATGTAGGCAGGGTTCAAAACTGCTGCGATATTGGCACACGCTGTCCCCAAGTAACGGCAGAAATTGCGGTAGACAATAAGGGCAAGGTCATCTCCTTCTTTTGCAAGATCAAAGACATCTTTTGCAGTCACATCTTGACCATCGTCAATGCGTTTTTTCAATTCTGCATCGCCTGCGTAGGTATCCGCATAGCGGCGAGTCAAGTTGACAATTCCAGTCGCTGACGCAACGGTTTCCAAACAGCCTTTTTTACCACAGGTACAAGCAATTGGGTCTTCAAAGTCAACCGTGATGTGACCAAGTTCGCCACCTGCACCACCAAAACCGTGAATGAGGTTGCCGTCTGCAATCACACCGCCACCGACACCTGTTCCAAGGGTCATAAAGACAACGTCAGGATTGTTGCTTCCTGCGCCAACCCACTGCTCACCTAGGGCTGCTACGTTGGCATCATTGTCGATGAAAAATGGCAAGCCAATCGCTGATTCAACCTGTTCTTTAATCGGCTGTAAGGTCTTCCAGTTAAGGTTGTAAGCTCCGATAACCGTTCCTGCCTTGCTATCGACTACACCTGGAGAGCCCATACCGATACCTAGGAAATCATCTTTTATCAACTGGTGTGTCTCAAAATGATGTTGGATACTGTCGATGATGTCTGGCACGATATGGCTACCTTCGTCCAAAATATTGGTCTTAATGGACCATTTTTCTTGAATATCGCCTTGATCTGTCAAAATCGCAAATTTCACAGAGGTGCCACCAAGGTCAATACCAATAATTTTCTTTGCCATAAGATACTCCTTATAAAATAATTCTTCGCCTTATTATATCACATTGCAAAGGTTTGCACTACATTTTACCGAAAAATATATAGCAAAATCAAAAATTGTAAATGAAGTAGAAAACGACCTGCGCTAAACAAGAAGGTGTAGACAAACTGTGCCCCTTCTCTCGTCCCATTGTAAAGAAAGAGGCTGGAAATCAGGGTGAATCCTAGAGCAAATCCTACCATTTGCAAGGGATCGTAGCCTTGACTGTAGGAAATCAAGGTCACAAGCAAAAGCAAACAAGCTCCTAGGGTCAGAAAAAGGCAGAGGCGGTTCATCCGCTTGGTCTTGAAATAGCTGTAAGCTGCAGCTAGCAAAGTCACAATCAGATAAATCCCCATATAGGCTATCATGATGATTTTCATATCAACTTGTCTCCTATCACGCTAGCCTTCACTCAATTCGCTGAGGTACTCATAGCGTTCGTATTTTTCAAGCAGGGCTTCGTTTTGCGCATCTAATTCCTTTTGCAAGTCTGATAGTCGTGTAAAATCACTACCGCAGGTCTGCATGGCTGCCTCGATTTCTGCTATGCTTTCTTCTAGAGTAGCAATATCCTCTTCAATGGTCGCCCATTCCTGCTTTTCAAAGTAGGACATGCGTTTTTGTTTGTCACGCACCTTTTCCTGCTTTTCTTTGGCAGAAGTCGTTGCAGTTGCTGCCGCAGAAGCTAGAAAGGCTTTTTCATCCAGATAATCCGTATAATTTCCAAAGAAGGTCCGAACGCCCTCCTCTTCAAAGGCTAAGATTTTGGTTGCGACCTTATCTAAGAAATAACGATCGTGGCTGACCGTGATGACAGGACCTGCAAAGCCTTGGAGAAAATGCTCCAAGACGGTCAAGGTCGCAATGTCAAGGTCATTGGTCGGCTCGTCAAGTAATAAGACATTCGGTCGTTCTAACAAGATTTTCAAGAGGTAGAGCCGTTTTTTCTCACCGCCCGATAGCTTTTGAATTTGTGTGCCGTGGGTGTTGCGTGGAAAGAGAAACTGCTCCAAGAGTTCTGCAATCGAGACCATACCCGAGCTGGTTTCGGCTTCTTCTGCTACTTCTTGAAGGAAGTTGATGACCCGCTTATTTTCATCCAATCCTTGAATTTGCTGGGAGAAATAGCCGACACGAATGGTCTCTCCTACAATCAATTGACCGCCTGTAGGCTGTATTTGACCTGCAATCAGATTGAGGAGCGTAGACTTGCCTCTTCCGTTGTCACCGACAATCCCGATTCTATCTTTGTTTTGAACCAACAAATCAAAGTTGCTTAAAATCGTCTTAGTCGGATAGGCAAAATCCACCTGCTTGAACTCGATGACTTTTTTTCCGATACGGCTGGTTTCAAAATTGATTTCCAGATTGCTGTCATCATTCTTGTGAGCCAAGTCCGATTTCAAATCATGGAAGCGATTAATCCGCGCCTGTTGCTTGGTCGCCCGAGCCTGTGGCTGCCTGCGCATCCAGTCCAATTCCTGCTTATACAACTGCTCTTTTTTATGGCGCAAAGCTGCATCACGCTCGTCCTGCTCTGCTTTCAAGCGGACATAGTCCTGATAATTCCCTTGATACTCGGTTAGGCTAGCACGGTCTAGTTCAAAAATACGGGTTGCCACATTATCCAAGAAATAACGGTCATGGGTAATGAAAAGGACTGTCTTTTTAGCCTGTTTCAAGAAAGTCGTCAGCCACTCAATCGTCTCAATATCGAGGTGGTTGGTCGGCTCATCAAGAAGCAACAAATCATCATCTCCTAATAGGACTTGTGCCAACTGCACCCGGCGTCGTAAGCCACCTGACAAGTCTCCCACACGTTGGTTGGTATCGTTCAAGCCAAGTTTTGACAAAACAGTCTTAATCTGATGCTCAATTTCCCAAGCATTTAGCGCATCCATTTCTGCCATGATTTTCTCTAATCTTGCTTGGTTTTCCTCGCTATAATCTGCAACGAGGTGTTCATACTGGCGAATGAGCTGAATTTCCCGCAAATCTGATGACAAAACCGTATCTAAAATCGTCTGATCATCCTCAAACTCAGGTTCTTGGGTCAAATAGGCCATCTTATAGTCATTTTTCGTCCGAAAAGGCGAGACATCGCCGTCAAAGCCTAGCTGACCAGACAAAACATCCAGTAGCGTTGTTTTCCCCGTTCCATTGACTCCGATAATCCCGATGCGGTCGTAGGGATGAATGATAAAGGAGATATCTGAAAAGACGGTCTTGTCTCCCACCGACTTGGATAATTTTTCAACGATAAAATCACTCATTCTCTATCTTCTCCTTTAGAAAGGCCATGATTGGCGCAACCTCATTGACCAAATCTCCCTCGACAATCGCAGCTTCGACCGCATTTAACAAGCGTCCAAGAAGCGGTCCTGGCTTCAATTGAAAGGCTGCCATGACATCTCCTCCTTTGACCACAATTTCGTGCTTATCATGAATGGTCAAAGCCTCATCAATCGCATCAATCAGTCCGTACTCAACAGCCAGTCCTTGAGCCTGTCTCACCTCTTCCACTAGATAGAGCAACTCCTTACCGTAACGATAGCAGGTCTGCTTGGTCACAGAATGTTGCTTGCGCAAGTGGTAAATCTCTACTAGCTTTATCACCGTCCGCTGAAAATCATTGCTGGTTTTCCAGTGCTTAAGGAAAGATTTGGCATCTTTCATCTCCAGATAAACGATGAGCATGGCCCAAGCCTGTTCAGATGTCTGAAAGACAAAATCTTCTGTAAGAGACGCAAGAAAGGCTGTTAACTGCTCCTCTTTCCTCTTCAGATCAGGCAGATAATCGTAGGCTTTTGAAGCAATTAAGGCTTCCATTCCCCTGCGCCAGCCTTTTGCTAGTAAAAGTTTATCAAATTCGATGAAAATGCGTTCAACTGAAATCTTCTCTAAGAGCGGAGCCGTTTCTTTCATGGCCTCAAATGTCGCTTCTTCGATGCTAAACTCAAGGCTTGCCGCAAATCGGAAACCACGCATAATCCGCAAAGCGTCTTCGTTAAAACGCTCGGTCGCAGTGCCGACTGCCCGCAGGGTCTTGGTTTCTAAATCCCGCAAGCCGTCAAACTTATCAATAATCCGGGCTTCTTCATCCAAGGCAAAGGCATTGACCGTAAAATCACGGCGTTTCAGGTCCTCTTCCAAAGAGCGCACAAAAGCCACCTGACTTGGACGACGGTAGTCGACATAGACATCCTCTGTCCGAAAAGTCGTGATTTCATACTCGCCATGGTCTTCTAAGACCAATACGGTCCCATGCTCAATTCCCACGTCAATCGTGCGTGGAAAAATGGCCTTTGTCTCTTCTGGATAACTTGATGAGGCAATGTCTACATCGTGAATGGGCCGTCCTAAAATCGCATCTCGCACCGAACCTCCGACAAAATACGCCTCAAAGCCTGCTTGTTTTATTTTCTCTAAAATCGGCAAAGCCTCCTGAAATTCAGAAGGCAGATTGTGTAATCTCATAATAACTGTTCCAAACCATAAACGAGATGTTCTCGTTTGACTACTTCTTTTATTCCTAAATTCACACCGCCCATAAAGGAGCTGCGGTCATACGAATCATGGCGAATGGTCAAGCCCTCACCCTGCGCTCCGAAAATGACTTCTTGATGCGCAACTAAGCCGGGTAAACGAACCGAGTGAATCCGCATGCCGTCAAAGTCTGCACCACGTGCACCTGCAATCAACTCTTCCTCATCTGCTAGACCCTGCTGCTGACGCGCTCGAACCTGCGAAATCAACTCTGCTGTCTTAATCGCTGTTCCGCTCGGCGCATCTTTTTTCTTGTCATGATGAAGCTCAATGATTTCTAGATTTGGGAAATACTTGGCTGCCTGTGCTGCAAATTGCATGAGTAAAATGGCTCCAATGGCAAAGTTTGGGGCAATCAAGCCTCCGATTTTCTTCTCGGCAGACAAGGCAATCAATTCTTCGATTTCTTCTGGGGTAAAGCCTGTTGTTCCCACAACAGGTGCAAAGCCATTTTCCAAAGCGAACTTGGTATGTTCATAGGCGAAGGCTGGCGTTGTAAAGTCGACCCAAACATCCGCTGAAAAACCAATCAATTCTTCTTTTGAGGTAAAAACAGGCACACCGTCAATCTCTGTTTCTGTCGCAAACGGATCAAGCAAGGCAGCAAGCGCCAAGTTCTTGTCCTCTTTGACCATGTTGAGGGCAGTCGAGCCCATTCTTCCCTTAAAACCTGCGATAATTACTTGAATTGTCATCCACTACTCCTAGTCAATAATCGGTGAAATACCAAAGGCAATCGCCCCTTCACCCAAGTGCGTACCAATGACCGAGCCAAAGGATACAATCGGCAAGTGCCAATCGATACCATTTTCCTGTAATAATTCTTTAAATTCTTCCGCTTTTTGTGGTGCATTGGCATGAATCACGGCAATCTGATAAGAGCCATTCTTGGTCTCTTCTTGCAAGATTTCTAATAAACGTTTGACTGCTTTTTTCTCGGTACGAACCTTCTCATAGACCTCAATCTTACCTTCGTCTGTAAAGTACAACATCGGCTTGATACTAAGCAAGTTTCCTAAGAGCGCAGCTCCATTGGAAAGACGCCCTCCCTTGACCAAATGATCCAGATCATCAACCATGATAAAGGCTTTAGTCCCTGCAATCTCTTGTTCTAGCTTATCCAAGATTTCCTCAAACGGCACACCAGCTTCATAACGTTTAAAGATTGTCTCCACCATCATACCAAGAGGCGCTGAAGTAATCTTGCTATCCGGAAAGGCAACGGTCATCCCGTCAAATTCATCCTTGAGATACTGGATATTTTGATAAAAGCCAGAAATACCAGACGACAAGAAAAGTCCAATCACATGCGTATAGCCTTCTTTTTGTAAACGAGCTAGCGTTTCTTCTAGCTCTGACAGGCTTGGCTGGCTGGTCTTTGGCAACTCTGCTTCTGCTGCCATTTTCTGGTAAAATTCTTCAACACTTAAATCTTTTCCCTCGATATAGGTCGTATTGCCAATCGTGACAGGAATCGTTAATACAAACAGATGCTCATTTTGTGCGGCATCCTGTAGCACAGCTGATGAGTCTGTAATGACTGCTAATTTCATTCTAAATCTCCAAATTCACACCCGGGGCATCCAGGGCAATTTCTGTTACTTCATAGGTTAAACGTTGCAAGATGTCCAAGAGCGGATTGACTAAAAATCGTTTGTCCTCTTCGCTAAATTCATCAACTTCTTGGACCAACTGTTCTAAAATATGCACACCTTGGCTCATGGCTCCTGAAATCACAAAGTAATCCAAGACAATCATAAAACGCAAGATGACCACAATTGAGGTTTTATTCTCTTGAGTATTTCGTTCAATCAATTGAAAATCGACGGTTAATCTAGTAGTAGGTACCCCATTTTTTTCTTCCCATTCTCTGTTGCGGGCATCAAAGTGATACTGATTGACTAGCGCTTTATCACGAATTACGTTCATATTATTCTCCTCAAAATGGTAATACGAATATTATACCATATTTTTTGTGAAAGAGAGAAAAAACCTTATCAAGGATAAGGTTCAGATTGAAGAAAAAGTTCTTTGGTGCTACTTTTCTTAGGTGGTGCGGACGGTAGCGACTTCCTGCGGAGTAAAATAATCCAGTGGATTATTTTAGCCCGAGCCCAGAAACAAAGGAGCGAGGATAATCGATTTCTGCGAAATCACGATTTTTGCCCCTCTCCCTCCTTTTACCACAGCGAAAAGTATCTGATGAGGCTAGCTCCGCTCGCGAAAATCGGCAAATCAAATGGTGAGTTAGCAGAGCTTTTGAACTTGTTTAAATAGATTTTGATTTTTAAAATTCTTTATCATCCATTCTTCAAGTTAATAAATTAGACATAAAAAACGAACAAGATAGAATTCCGAGGGGCAGAAAACTAGTTTTGTTCGCTTTTATATTTAGGGTTGGACTTTTGTCTCACTCCCTTATAGACTTATTTCGCCTTGCGCAATGCACCAAATAGGACTCCTGATACGACTGCTCCGATGAGGACAAAGACGAGGTAAAGGAGCGGACTGCTGGTAAGGGCAATGACGAAGATTCCACCGTGTGGCGCCATTAACTTGATACCAGACAAACCGACTAAAGCTCCTGTAAGGGCTGAACCTGCGACAAAACTTGGAATGGCACGTGCGGGGTCAGCTGCACCAAATGGAATCGCTCCCTCCGTGATGAAGGATAGTCCCATGACAATATTGGTCAAGCCTGAATTGCGTTCTTCTTTGGTGAATTTATCCTTGAACAAGAGGGTCGCAACAAAGACTGCAAGAGGAGGTACCATACCACCTGCCATAACCGCTGCCATAGCGACAGAACCACCATTTGCAACGGTCGCTGCAAGCGTTCCTGTTCCAAAGACATAGGCTGCCTTATTGACTGGACCACCCATGTCCACTGCCATCATGCCTCCAAGGACAAGTCCCAAGAGAATAGCAGAGCTTCCTTCTAGTCCACTTAGAAAATCATTCATGCCTGTATTGATAGCGGCCATTGGGATATTGACAAAGAACATCACAAATCCCGTAATCATCGCACCAAGCAGTGGCAAGAGGAGGATTGATTTGATTCCTTCAAGGGATTTTGGTAGATGTGCTAAGACTTTTCGTAGTCCGATAATCACCGCACCGGCTAAGAAACCACCGACAAGCGCACCTAAGAAACCAGATGATACAGCTGCTGGAATTTCAGATGTCGCTGCACCAAATGGAATTTTTCCATAGGCAAGACCGTCTTTTGCGATTGCACCAGCCACGAAACCGGCAATCAAACCTGGTTTTTCAGCAATAGAGTAAGCAATGTAGCCTGCAAGAAGAGGCAACATGAAGCCGAAGGCTGCGCTACCAATCTGCATGAACATCGATGCTAATTCATTGTAAGAACCAAGGCTAGAGAGACTATCTTGGGTCACACCTAGAACATTATCAATCAAAAAGGCAAGGGCAATCAAGATACCACCACCAATGACAAATGGTAACATTTGTGACACACCGCTCATCAAGTGCTTGTAGAAGGCCTTGCCAAGACTCAAGGTCTCAACCGCATCTTCCACATTAGCTCCCTCTTTGGCTTGATAAGGACTTGCTTCACCCTTTACCACGATATTGATGAGTTCTTCTGTCTTTTTGATACCATCAGCAACGGGACGAGATACGAGTGGCTTGCCATTGAAACGGGCCATCTCAACCGCCTTATCTGCTGCGATGATAACTCCCTTGGCACGTTTGATGTCGTCTGCTGTCAATTTATTGCCGACACCTGATGCACCGTTGGTTTCTACCTTGATGTCCACACCCATTTCAGCTGCTTGTTTTTTAAGCGCTTCTTCTGCCATATAGGTATGAGCGATTCCTGTCGTACAAGCTGTAACCGCAACGATGAAGTCTTTATCAGCCGACGGGGTTACAGGCTCTGTTACGCTAGCGCTTGCCTGTTCAGCTGCTTCAGCCTCATCAAAGACTGAAATCACATCAGCTGGTGAGGAAACCTGACGGAGCTTGTCTGCAAAGCCTGGTTTCATCAAGTATTTAGACAATTCCGCAAGAGCAGCCAAGTGCGTATCATTGGCACCTTCTGGTGCAGCAATCATAAAGAACAGGTCGGTTGGTTGACCGTCTAAACTTTCGTAGTCCACACCCTTGTTTGATTTTGCAAAGAGAACCGTAGCCTCTTTGACCGCTGCATTTTTACTATGAGGCATGGCAATTCCGTCACCCAGACCTGTTGTTGTCTGTGCTTCACGGTTCATAATACCTGTCTTAAAGGCTGTAGCATCACTGATTACACCGTGTTCAGCGAGGCTTGTAATCATTTCATCAATCACAGCTTCTTTTGTCGTTGCTTGTAAATCCAGCAACATCACGTCCTGTTTCAAGACATCTTGAATTTTCATAGGGTTTCTACCTCCACTTTTTCATACATTTCCCGAATAAAATCAATACTTGCTAAATCATCTGAAAAGGCTGTCGCCGTACCGCAAGCCACTCCCCATTTGAGGGCTTCAATCGGATTGTGCGACTTGGTGTATTCGCCTGTAAAACCAGCAACCATGGAATCACCTGCTCCGACTGAATTTTTTACCGTTCCCTTAATCGGTTTAGCAAAATAGGTCGCCTCTCCTGTCACAAGGAGGGCTCCGTCTCCCGCCATGGATACGATGACATTCTTAGCCCCTTTGACAAGAATTTCCTTGGCGTAACGCACGATGTCCTCGCGCGAATCAAACGTCACACCGAAAATCGCTTCGAGTTCATGATTATTTGGTTTAACCAAGAGAGGCTCATGTGCCAAGGAATCGAGCAAGGTTTGACCTTCAAAATCGCAGACCACTTCTGCACCTGCTTGTTTTGCCAGCGGAATCAAGCGATTATAGACCTGATTGCCCAAACTAGCGGGAGCTGAACCGGCAAAGACTACGGTATCATCTGCTGTTACATGTGACAAAATATCTTCCAACTCTGCCAACTGCTCATCGGTCACGACTGGACCTAGACCGTTGATTTCCGTTTCTTGGTCCGCCTTGATTTTGACATTGATACGGGTATCTTGGTCCACTTGGACAAACTGTGTGCCAATCGCTTCTGCTACTAGACCATCTTTGATAAATTCTCCCGTAAATCCACCGACAAAGCCGGTCGCTGTACTGGCATAACCAAGCCGTTGTAAAATCCGGCTGACATTGATTCCCTTACCACCAGCAAAAGTATCGCTGCTGTCCATACGATTGACCGCGCCTGATTCGATATGTGTGAGACGTACAATATAGTCAATCGCAGGGTTTAAGGTGACTGTATAAATCATACTTCAATTACCCTCGTTTTTTTCTTTATAGTTGTCATCAGATTGCTGTCGGTAGCTAGACAAATCAAATCTGCCTGCCTAATTTCTGCTACTTTTGTAAAAGAGATGTGACCGAGTTTGGACGGATCGACCAGCACATACGCCTGACTCGCATTGTGCAATACCGTCCGCTTAATGGCTGCCTCTTCTACGTCTGGCGTCGTATAGTCATTCGTATCGACCCCATTCATGCCAAGAAAGGCTTTCGTGAAATGCAGCTGACGAATCTGCTCCAAAGCAACTGCCCCAATGGAAGCATCCGTTGAGCCCTTGACCTTACCACCGATGATAATGGTATAAAGCCCCTTATCCACCAGTTTGACAGCATGGTGAACCGAATTGGTGACAATGGTCAGTCTCTCTGCTGACAAATAATCAATCATCAGCTCCGTCGTCGTTCCTGCATCGAGGAAAACCACATCGCCGTCCTCTACAAAGCTGGCTGCTTTTTGAGCGATTTGCCGTTTTTCTTGAACGTTTTTGACAGATTTTTGAACAATCGACTCTTCTTCCTGTAAATTTGGAAGACTTTCAGCCCCGCCATGCACACGGCGGAGTTTCCCTGCTAATTCCAATTCATCCAAATCACGTCTAACCGTTGATTCAGAAGAGTGAAGCAAGTCGACCAAGTCTTCTAATCGGACAAATTGCTGTTCTTTTATCGTGTCTAAAATGACTTGTTTACGTTCTGATTTGAGAATGATTTCCACCTCCTGCAATCGTTTACAAGAATCATTATACACGATTTTCTTCCATTGTCAATCATTTTCTATCAAAATCTTTCAAAAAAATATAAAACAGCTATTTACTAGCTGTTTTTCTAATCAATTCTTTCACCATCTCCATCTCTTCTGGTCGGCCAATGGTCATGCGGATATAACCTGCTAGGATGCCGTCAGAATAGTATTTAAAATCAAACTGATTGGCAAGCGCCTCATGGTAAAACTGCTCTGCTCCTGGAAAAGTAAAGGTGACAAAATTAGTCTGACTTGGCAGACAATGACATTGCGCAAGACCATTCAAAAAGGCTTGACAGTCTTGTTTGGTCTCATTGATATCCTTGATAACTGCGGCTACATTTGCTTGATAATCAAGGGCGGCTGATCCGATTTTCGCAACGACATTCGAGACGCTAAAAGGGGGAATAGCCTTGTCCAACTCATAAATCAACCGCTCACACGCGACTGCAAATCCTAGTCTCAATCCTGCTAGGCCAAAGGCTTTTGAAAGGGTCCGAAGAACGATGAGATTGTCGTAGGTCTCAACAGACTGGACAAAACTTGGGGAATCTGAAAATTCAATATAGGCTTCGTCTAGGATGACTAAACCGTCAAATCCCTGCACAATCTTTTCTATCTCCTGTTTGTCAAAAGCAACGGAAGAGGGATTGTTGGGATTGGAGAGCATGATTACCTTGGCCTTTACTTGCTGGGCATAGTCCAAGAACTTTTCAGCCGACAAGTGCAGGCTTCCTTCTTTCCACTCCAAGGGATAGGCCTCGAAATGAGAATCATGGAGTTGATTGTAGAACTGATACATGAAAAAGTCTGGATCCACCGTCAAAAAGACATCTTCTTTTTCCAGAAATGTGGTCACAATCATGTGAATGAGAAAGTCAGACCCCACTCCTGCCGTCATCTTTTTAGCATCCACCCCAATATAGGCAGCGTATTTCTCCATCACCTCACGGTAGCAATTATCACCATAGTACATCAAATCGCTGACGTGAATCGTGTCTTTCAGACCTTGCAACAATTCGGTCCAATCGATAAAACGGTTCTCATTATTTGCCAAATCGTAGGTCGCAATTCGCTCCAGCTTATAGGGTTCCCAACTCTCTAATTCTCTTCTAAACTCAACCATCTATTTCATCCCTTCTGTCATTTGTTATAATTATACTTATTATTTTGTATAATTATACACTATTATATCACAGAATGAATAAAAATCAATCCCCCATGGAAAAAACTTGGGAATAGACAGATAGGGCAGGCTAATTTCAAGTAGAAAAGGCTGGAACCTGTGTCCACCCTCATACTTACTTTTTATTCACTTACGGGTACTTCTGCCATCGTTTCCAATGAAATTGTGACGTTCCGACCCGATTTAGTGACTAGAGATACGGTCTTTTGTTCAGGCTGATAGCTAAAATTCTCTATCGATACCCTGTATTTCAGAACAATCGCTACTAGCTTGTTCTCAAAATCATCTGCATTCATACCAAATTCCTTGGCCAGTTTTATCATAGCAAGTTTATACTCGTCCACTTCTTCTGGCGCTTCAGAGGTATTGTCCTCCTCTTCTGTCTCTGATGTCGCAGGTTTCTCCTCTGGGGCTTCCTCTAACACCTTACCATGGTCGCTAGCGCTGCCAAATCCATCGTCAGATTGCGGACGGTCTTCAGGGTGTAGCACATAGTATTTGACAGTCGCAAGGAATTGCTCCAAGGTATAGCCTTCTGGCGCTTCAAAATCTCCATTATCAAACCAAGAAAGTGGAATATTGTGGTAATGGTCATAGTGAGGAATAATCATCTGTCCATTTCTAAAATCTACCACATAGGCTGAATGATAGGGCATTTTCTCTACAGGAATGAGCTTTTCTGCCGTTACCCGATTGTAAATATCGATCGCTTTTTCACCTGTCGTTGGACTTGCTGGTTCTTCTTTTTTATCTGCTAAACCAGCTTCTGCGACATAGCGGCGCGCTTCTTCCTGCTCTTTTTCAGACAAATCTGTCTTTGGAATATAGTGGCTGTGGTCCATGTGCGGTGCTAGATAGCCTTCTCCCTCATCACTGATAATATCTTTCGCATCAAAGATATAGCCGTCTGATGTTGTATACATACCTGCTCGTTTTGCCACTTGGAGTTCTTGAGCGGTATATTTAATCTGTGAATTTGGTTTTCCGACCCTTTCTGGATATTGAACGCTCGCAATTTCTGCAAGAATGGCCCGCGTTAGCCTTACTTTGTCAGTCGGCTCTCCATTTAATTCCTTAATCAATTGATTGAGGCCATCATAGGCTGTTTTTTCGGCTTTTGATACCTCTAAAACACGCGCAGCTGATGAGATTAACTGATAAGCAGCTTGGTAAAACTCTTGATAGGCAGGACTGACATCTTTTTTAGGTGCTAACAAGCTAGCTTGCCCTGTGGTTGGTCCTGTGCTAGGTGGCTTAGGTTGGTCAGAGATGGGTTTCTCTGGTGTTGTTGAATGCGGTGGTTGAACAGGTTTCGTAGGTTTGGTTGGCTTGGTCGGTGTAGCAGGTTTTTGAGGACTTGCAATCCCTACCCCCTTGGGATCGGTTAGACCTGGGAAGGTACGACCAATTGGAATCATCTTAGCAATCTTCTGTTCAAGAGCAGATAGCTTGCTATAGGGAATAAAATGATAGTGATTTCCATGAGGAACAACTACACCCCGATCGGTACGATTGGTAATCTGTACAGGATCAAATACCAAACCATCTTCTTCCACATAGCGCTGGCTCAAAGGAAGAGCATACAATTCCTTCAACAACCGAACAATTTCTTCTTCAACGGGCTGAACTGGCTGCGCAATCGGCGTAGCTGGACCACTTGGCCGGTCTGGCTGTTTTGGAGTTGGACGCGCTGGGTTTGCTGGCTGCCCTACTGGAGAATGAGGAACCTGACTGACATGGATTGGTGCATTTGGTCTTGGAGTAGCTTTAGGAGCATTCCCATTCGCTTGGTTCCGACGATTCCAATAAGCCTGAGCAGCACGCAATTCATCTGGCGACAAATCACTCTTTGGAATATAATGGAAATGATTGCCGTGCGGCACAATATAGGCATCGCCCGTATCCTCAACAATATCACTCGGATGAAAGACATAGCCATCATCGGTCGTATAACGTCCCTGTTGTTTTGCAGTAGCGACTGCTCCTGTCACTGGTCGATTGGCTTTATTTTGCGCTTGACGATGCTGATGTCGCTGTTGAGCAATGACATCTTTGCTTCGCACATTTGTAGGATTTTCCTTATTTTTTAGATACAGATAATAACTCCCGTTCACTTTAATGATATAACCATCTTTTACTTCGTTGACAATATCCGTCTCCTGCAATTGATAAGCTGGATCATTCATGATTAGCTCTTCACTAATGATGGCATCATACGGCACTTTCCCATTATAGTAATGGAAATGGTCTCCATGAGAGGTGACATAGCCTTGATCGGTAATTTTAATGACAATTTGTTCAGCCGAAATATTTTCTTTGGCACTCACCTGTTCAGGTGTCAATTCCTCGACTGTTGCTGGTTCTTCTTCGGCAGACGTATTAGCTTGCTGCACATAGGCAACTCGGTTGCTTGTTGTTTTTTCTGCTGCTTGATGCCGTCCTAGTTCGTAACTGCAAAGACTAAGGGCAAGCACCGCAACACTTCCAATGATATATTTTTGTTTCATTTTGTTAATTCCTTTGCTAATATGGCAATATTTTCTTCTAAATTTTCCAAATAGGACTGATCATTTTCTGGATCTGCCTCTAGGGGATTCAAGGTTTTCAATTCGACACCTGTGGATGTCACGAGGGTTTCAGCTACCTTTGAAGAGGCATTGCTTTCAACAAAAACTGTTCGTACCTTGTAACGCTTCACAAATTCCTCAATTTCAGCCAATTGCCGCGGACTTGGCTCCTGTTCTGGCGAAATCCCTGCAATCCCTAATTGCTCTAAGCCGAATCGCTTTGCCAGATAGGAAAAGGCTGTATGCTGGGTCACAAAGGTCTTTTGCCCTGCCTGTTTAAAAATTGGCTGGTATTTCTTGGTCAAGGCTTGCGCATCCCGACTAAGCCTATCCGCATTTTTTTGGTAGAGCTCCTTGTGCTCTGGATCGACATCAGATAATTGCTGGGCAATGATGTGTGCTTCTTCTGCGACTTTTTCAGGGTCGAGCCAAGTATGGGGATCGTAGAGGGTCTTTTCATCAATCCCTTCACCTGCCTCCATATCCTCTAACCCTGCTACCTTATCTAAACTCATCCCTTGTGAGGCTTCAATCACCTTGACGGTTGATTTTTGCAAATTCGGATCGAGCGTTCCCGCCCAAGATTCTAGGGTTCTGGAATGATAAACAAAGACATCTGCATCATAAATGGCCGCCACATCGTTTGCAGAAGGCTCAAAAGAATGGATGCCATTGCGCGACTGAATCATCCGTACATCATTGACTTCTCCTGCAATTTCCTTAACCATGGAATAGATCGGGTAAAAACTGGTGACAATCTTCAGCCCTTGTTCCTTTTGTCCTGTTTGCTGACCGCACCCCATCAGTCCTAGACAGACAAGGAAGCTCAACAAGGTCAAGCCAAAGATATTCTTATTCCTTTTCATGAATAACTCCTTTACTGATTATTAACTGGTTATCTATATAGGTAACAATAAAGCCAGTCAAATACTTAACCGGTTTGTAAACTAGTTAATAATATACCATTCTATTTCTTCTCTGTCAAGAATTTTATTAAAAATAGAAAAAAGGGAGTGGGACAGAAATCGATTGGCCTCACTCCTTTATTTCTAGGCTCGGGTTACAATACTCTACTTGCTTGTCCTCGCTCTCGATTTTTTAAGCTCGGGTTAAAATAATCCCCTGACTGTCCTCGCTTTCCTATTTCTAGGCTCGGGTTACAATACTCTACTTGTTTATCCTCGCTCTCGATTTTTTAATCCCCTGACTGTCCTCGCTTTCTCATTTCTAGGCTCGGGTATCAACAGTCACTTCCCTGACTGTTGATATAATCTTTGGAGCTAAAAAAGGCTGGGCATGGGCCCAGCCTCAAGAGAAACCTCACATCCTTCTACTTGCCTTTTTTCTTCATCAAGTAAAAGCTAATTCCTGCGAGCAGGGTCATACCAACGACAATCAGTCCTAGACTTGTGGTACTGTTCGTTTTTGGTAAGACTTTCTTTGTCATCGCTGGGAGAGGAGCCTGAGACGACGGGGTGTCAGCCTTTGGTTCCTTTGGAGTTTTGGGGTCTTTGGAGTCTTTTGGCTCCTTAGGCTCCCCTGGTTTCTTAGGGTCTTCCTTTGGAACATGACTATTGGTAATCAGGGTGCCATCAATCTGCGTCGTATAGCCTGGTACCGCGTCTTCCGTGACAGTATACTGGATTAACTGACCATCCTTATACTGGTCAACATCGTCAAAGCTATAGTGCCAGCCTGTAGCTTCAGATGCAGTCGCGGTTTTCCCTGTATCTACGCCATTCGCAAATAAGTGTACGGTAATACTAGTCGGGCGAATCCCATCTTGATTATTGCCGTCATTCCACACCTTAGACCCTTTGATACTGGTTTTCTGTGGTGTGTAGCTGTTAGTAATCGTATAATGTGTCCCGTCTGCTGTAATGCTTGCGCTGTATTCGGCCGTTACAATCTCTTCTACACTATAAGAAATTGCTTTTCCATTGGCGTATTTTGGAAGCTCTTTTGATGTGAATGACCACTGTCCCTTTTCATCTGGTGTGACAGTAATGCGATCCACTTCCGTTCCTTGACCATCTTTCACTACGACGACAATGTTCGTAGGACGTTTCCCATCTTGGTTATTGCCATCATCCCATACCTTTGTACCAGTTAGGCGAATCATCTCTGGCGTATGAGAATTGGTGATGACTTGACCATCTACTTTGGCAACGTAGCCGATTTCTGCCAGCATCGCCAAGGTCGCATCGTCTTCGCGGACGGAGTAGCTAATTTCTTGACCTTTTTCAAACTGTGGAAGATCGGTGAAACTACCCACCCAGATATCGGTATCTGTTTGGTCTGCAGCAGTCAAAGTCAGTGTTTTTCCTGTGATAGCGACTGGCTCACTACCTGCAACAGACTTGTACAACTGCACCGTAATTGAGCTTGGGCGCTTGCCGTCTTGGTTTCCACTATCTGCCCACTTCTTGGTTACTTGATAACTAATCTCTTTCGGCGTATAGCTATTAACGATAGTAAAATCATCAATCTTCGTAGTATAGTCTTTTACTGCCACTTCTTCGACCGTATAACGAATCACTTGGCCGTTGGCGTATTTCGGTTTGTTGGTAAAGGTGGTTGTCCAGTTGCCATCTGTAGCTGCTTGAATCGTGTGGCTATCTACCTGTTCACCATTCGCAAGAAGGTGGACGGTAATCTCATTGGGGCGTTTTCCATCTTGATTATCGCTGTCTTCCCATTTCTTTTGAACAGTCACATCTATCATTTCAGGGGAATAGCTGTTGGTTACGGTGAAACCATCGGTTTTATTTCCTGTAATCCTTGACTGATAGCCGTTCAACGAACCAACTTCTCGTATCGTGTAGGCAATCGCTTGCCCCTGATCGTCATACTTGTTCAGATTTTCAAAGTCTGCTTGCCAATCATTTTCTGCGCTTAGAGTCAATGTCTTGTCGTCCACTTCCTCACCGTTTGCAAGCAGTTGAATGGTAACAGATTCGGGACGCTTGCCATCTTGGTTGTTTGCATCTTCCCAGACTTTCCTCACGGGGATAGAGAGCTTTTCTCTGGTATTTTTGATGGTACGCACAATACCGCTAGCCGTCACTTTCACCTCGATAGGGGTGTTATCTAAGACGTAACCAAGCGGTGCTTTCGTCTCAACAATGGTAAATGTACCTGCTTTTATCTCATCCTCTGAATAGACTTTTGATTGAGCAACCCCTTGTTCGTTTGTTGTGACAGATTCGGTCCTACCAGTTGGTGTCGTAATGGCAAATGTTGCGCCACTTAAACGGTTGTTGGTCTCACTATCAACCTTGTATAGGGAAATGCGATAACCAACTTCTAATTCAATACTTCCACCAGTTGTCACCTTTGAAGGACGATCTACTCGAGCTACCAACTTCTCAGAATTTTCTTTTCGCCCCACGGCAACCGGCTGGTTATCCCCTGTCATAGAGGCTTCGTTGACAACTGTTGTGCCATCTTCCGGAGAAGTGGTCGAATACATAATCCGATAAGCAGCAGGCTTGCCATTTTTAGCCATTCTTGTCGAAGGATTTAAAATGTTAATAATCATACTCGTATAAGAGCTATTATACTCTACTGTATAATCTTTTCCAACTTCTAATTTTTGAGGGGAATCTGCTATTTGTAGCGTCCTAGAATCATAATAGCCTGCTAAAATCTCTAATGTTTCTGGAATGTATTGCATCGGTGAGGAATCAGCTGGGATTGAATCATTAATACTGATGCTCTCATAGGTTGATTGATTCGTATTGACGCGTACAGCCCATGGATGCCGATGCTCCCCGCTCTTATCAAGAATTGCTGATTGCCAAGGAGCGTAGCTAATTCCACCGCCCGCCTTAGTAAAATTCTCATTTCCAATCAAGTAGGTAAAGTCTCTGACAGGAGGTTCTATGACAGATATGGTATGGGAGAGTTTCCCCTGCGTCTCGTCCTCCCTGTAGTCTACTACATGGCGATCGAGGAGCTCTGGCACATTAAATGGTATGTAAAATTTCCCTTTTACCCCTTGGACTTGAGAGCCACCTTTCTTTTGGAAATACTCTTCTGAATTTTTAAGAGCAACCGTTACGGTAGCGCCCTTTCCAGTACCATTTGATACCGTTGTCGCAGTAGCAAATGCGAGCCCTAGTTCCTTATCTACTAGATCAAAGCTCCCATTTGGAGCGGTAATCGGCTCTGGTATCGTAAAGGTAAAGGTGTCTCCATCTCCTAATTTTCCATCATACTGTGATAGGTCAAAGCCGACCTCAAAACGATAATTGGCATTTTTAACGAGTTTCGTCGTGCCAGCAGCATCCTTTGGCATCTCTACTCCTCCGACATCCCATATACTGATATCTGTTATCGCATTGGTCAGTTCTTCGGCCTGAGCAGTTAGGGGACTGCTTCCGATCCCCAGTACCGCTAATAACATCGCTAATAGCATCATTAGCCCTTTTTTATTCTTCAAATCTTTCACCCTTTCATTATCCCCAGTCATATCGTGCAACTAGCATGGTTCTGGGGTCGTACATCTATTTCTTTTTTCGTCGCTCGGAATGTCTCCAGTAACGGCGGCTGCAGAGACTACTACAAAATACTGTTCGCCGATCTAAGACTCCCTGCACGGTGACAACTGAACGGCCACATTTTTTACAGTTAAAGGAGCGACTTTCATAAAGAGTCTTTAAGTGCTTCATCCCTCACATCCTTCTGTGTCCCTGTTTTACTTCCTCCTACTCTTCACAGTTTGAAACGCTTGATTCATCTGCGATGAATCCTTCTTATTTGTTCACTATCATCACCTGCCTAGTTTCGATTAAGAGTAGCTTGGTCATCCAGAGTTACTCTCTCATTTTTCGATATTTGATGCCCTAACAGTGCATTCCAAGCGTGTTTTCCCTCTTTCAAAAGGTAGGATTTTTGAAAATTTTATGATATAATGGTTGTAGATGACTTATAAAAATGTGTATTCCTTATTCTATCAAGTTTTCTAAGGGATAGAAAAGATAGGGATAAGCCGATATAGACTAAAAAAATATGATAAATAGTAGTCTCAAAAATCCTAGTTTTTGGAACTGTTATTTGTCATATTTTTTCTATTTTTTTCATGAGAGCTACTCTACCTTGTTTTTTAACCAGCGATAGACGGTTGATTTTGAGACCTTGAATTGATTGGCCACTTCTTGGACGGTGATTTCCTGGCGTTTCCAGCGTTTGATGATTTCTGGAAACTCTTTGGGGCAGGTTTTATTGGGTCTTCCGAATTTGATGCCTTTCTTTTTCGCCTCCACAATCCCTTCTAGCTGCCTCTTCTTGATATTTTCTCGCTCCACTTGTGCAACATAGGACAAGACCTGCAAGCAAAGATCTGAAATAAACTTCCCAGTAATCGTATCAATTTTTAGATTGGTATTGAGCAAGGGAAAGTCCAGCACGACTATATCGACCTTTTTTTCCTTGACGAGGTAGTTCCACTGCTTGATGATTTCATCGTAGTTTCGCCCCAAGCGGTCAATCGATTTAATGACGAGTTCATCTCCTGGCATCAGCACTGCGAGCATCTGTTTATAGGCTCTGCGGTTGAAATTCTTGCCCGAGGACTGATCGATATATAAATATTTCTCTTCTATTCCTTCTGACAGCATGGCCGATAATTGACGGTCAATGTTTTGGTCACGGGTGGATACTCGAATATAACCGTATTTCATCGTAATTCCTCCTTTTAGTTTTTGATGATTATCTCCATCTTATAAGAAAAACAAAAAAACATCTCAATGAGATGTCCTCATCTATCTCTTAAATCATCATCTGAATGCTCTGTTGTGCAGCATGACTCGTATCCATTTCTATCTTTATTCTGTTGAGGGTGTTGTAGCCTAGCAAGCAGGGGGGTGGGTAGGTTGTAAACAATCATCAGAATGACCAGCGACTATCCCTCTTCAACTGGCTTGCTTGTTCCTATATCATGAGATGTTTATTGAAAATTGGCGATTACTACTATGGTCACATTGCTGCCAATTTCCCATCTGTCATTCCTCATTTCTTTTACTAATATTATACTGTATTTTTCCTAAAAAAGCTATAGAAAATAAGTAAAAATATAGGAAATAATTTTCAATTCCATCACTCTAGGAAACACTTAAAAACTCATTACTGAACAGCAAAAAAAAGGCAGGAAACATTTTTCCAGCCTTTTAGTTTATTTTCTCCATCATTTCATCTGATTCTGTACAATCAGGCTGAACAAGCATCATAAAGGGGACTGTCCTGCTATGTCTTCCAACATTTTTGCTTCTTCTTCTGAAAGTTCGTAGTGTTCGAGCAAGTCTGGTCTGCGCTCAAAGGTCTTTTTCAAGCTCTCATACAAGCGCCACTTGCGGATATTTTCATGGTGGCCACTCATGAGGACATCAGGCACGACCATACCACGAAAATCATAGGGACGCGTGTATTGGGGATATTCCAACAAGCCCGATGAAAAACTGTCATCCGTGTGGCTCGCTTCCTTACCAATCACTTCTGGAATCAAGCGTACAGTCGCATCCACCATGGTCATGGCAGCCAGTTCCCCACCTGTCAGGACATAATCACCGAGCGAAATCTCATCTGTCACCAAGGTCTTGATTCGCTCATCATAGCCTTCATAATGACCACAGATGAAAATCAAGTGGTCTTCCTGCGCCAACTCCTCCGCATAGGCTTGGTCAAACCGTTTACCAGCAGGGTCTAGCAAGATGACACGAGGTGCCTCTTTTTCAATCTGATCATAAGCATCAAAAATCGGCTGCGCCCGCAAGAGCATCCCTTGACCACCCCCGTATGGCTCATCATCAACATGGCGGGATTTCTCCGCATGTTCACGAAAATTATGGTACTGAATCTCTAACAAGCCCTTCTCCCGCGCTTTCCCCACAATCGAATGCTCAAGGGGGGCAAACATTTCTGGAAAGAGGGTCAAAATATCAATCTTCATCGTCTAATCCTTCTGGAATCTCTACTTGGACCCGACCAGCTGCTACATCAACCTCAAGGACCACAGGCGGAATGTAAGGCAAGAGCAAATCCCGCTTGCCTTTGCGTTTGACCACCCAGACATCATTGGCCCCTGGCTGCAAAATCTCCTTGATGGTTCCAAGCAAGGCCTCACCTTCATAGACTTCAAGGCCGATGATTTCATGGTAGTAGAACTCTCCCTCGTCCAAATCTGCCAAGTCTTCTTCGGCTACCTTGAGGGTATAATCGCGGTATTTCTCAATATCATTGATATGATACATGCCCTTGAACTTGATAATATCAAAGTTTTTGACCTTGCGGTGACTGGCAATTTCCACATTCATGACAAACCGATCTTTGGAATCAAACAAGGCTAGCTGATTGCCCTTTTTGAAGCGTTCTTCTGCAAAATCCGTCACAGACAAGACCCGCATTTCTCCCTGCAGACCTTGGGTATTGACAATTTTTCCAACTTTAAAATAATTCATGTGCTCTCCAAACCTGTATAGTATGTTTTATTTTACCATCTTTGCCTTATTTTCTCAAGACAAGAAAAAGAGCGGACTTGCCGCTCCTTTTACTTTTCATCAATGACAAGACGAACTTTTTTGTCACTTGTTGGAACAGAATAAACAATCGTCCGAATCGCAGAAATTGTGCGTCCTTTTCTGCCGATAACGCGACCAATATCAGACTGCTCTAAGTCCAAGTGATATTCTAAAAATTCAGGTGTATCAACGATTTTTATCGTCAAGCTATCCGGCTGTGAAATCAAAGGTTTCACAATTGCAATAATCAGATTTTCTATCATGTCCATAAGTGTTCTCTCTTAATTCGTTTTATTTTGAGAATTTTGAATCGTGGAATTTTTGCATTACTCCAGCTTTTGAAAGGATGTTGCGAACAGTATCAGATGGTTGCGCACCGTTTGCCAACCATGCAAGAACGCGGTCTTCTTTCAATGTTACTTGGTTTTCAGCAACAAGTGGGTTGTAAGTTCCAACTGTTTCGATAAAACGTCCATCACGTGGTGCACGTGAATCTGCTACGTTAATACGGTAGAAAGGTTTTTTCTTAGAACCCATACGAGTTAAACGGATTTTTACTGCCATTTTCTATGAATCTCTTTTCTTTTATAATTTATCGGTGAAATAGCTATACTATTTATCACATGTTCTATTATATCAGATTTTTAAAAGGTGTCAAGAAAAAAACTTGACACCTGATGATTTTTATTGATTCCGTTTAGCAACGGACTTAATGCGTCTCTCCGCCGATGGCTTTGACATCTTCCTTATCGTGGTAGGAAACAATGGCTGCGATAGCTGCTTCGATTCCCTTGATAATGTCTGCTAGCCCCATTGAAGCAGTATTTGGCTTATCGACGACCTGCTCGGTCATAAATGGAATGTGCATGAATCCAGCTTTTAAGCCTGGGAATTTCTTATCTGCCAAGTACAAGGCTTGATACATCAAGTGGTTGCAAACAAAGGTCCCTGCGGTGTTTGATACAGAAGCTGGTAGACCTGCTGCTTTGATGGCTTCGACCATCGCCTTGATTGGCAGGGTCGTGAAGTAGGCAGCTTCTCCATCTTCCCGAATGGCAATATCGATTGGCTGATTGCCATCATTATCGGGAATGCGGGCATCGTCTTGGTTGATCGCCACCCGTTCTGGTGTTAGACCAAAGCGACCACCTGCTTGACCGATACAAAGTACGACATCTGGCTGGTAGGCAGCAATTTTTTCTTCCAATACTTGGGCGGATTTGTAAAAAACAGTCGGAACTTCTACCCAGTTGACTTGTGCACCTGCAATGCTTGCTGGCAGCTGTTTCACAGCCTCTAGGGCTGGATTGACGGGTTCACCGCCAAAAGGATCAAAACCTGTTACGAGAATTTTCATGGGGATACTCCTTTTCTCTTTTTCTAAAACGAATGGTTCAGAGGATTAAAACGCCAAGACATACATTAGTACAATATGGACGACAATCATGATGAGGGCAACCGGCGCCTGCACTTTGATAACGCCATTCTTATCTTTCATATCGAGCAGGGCTGCCGGCAAGGCGTTAAAGTTGGCTGCCATAGGGGTCAACAAGGTACCACAGTAACCTGCTGTCATGGCAAAGGCACTGGCAATAATCGGATCAGCTCCCAAAGCAAAGACGAATGGCACGCCGACACCTGCTGTAATCACGGTAAAGGCTGCAAAGGCATTTCCCATAATCATGGTGAAAACCACCATTCCAAGGACATAGGCCACAACACCAAAGAATCGACTACCATCTGGCACAAAACCACTGATGAGGTCCGAAATGACCGTTCCCACACCTGCTAGGGTAAAGATGGCACCCAAGGCTGCGAGCAGCTGAGGCAGAATACTGCTGGTTGAGGTCAATTGGATCATGCGGTTATTTTCTGCCAACAATTCTTTCGGCTTAGCACGAGTCACTAGGACAATAACAATCGTCGCGATAAGGGCTCCAATTCCAACGGAAACTGAACTTAGTTTCGGATAGAATCTTGCAACCAAAAAGGCAACTACAGCTAGTGTAATTACTGGAACAAAGATGGCAAAACCGAGTTTTTGAGACGACTCTTCTGCTTTTTCTTCATTCAGAGTTGGGAGCTTGCCGATTTTTACCTGCTTCAAGAGGGTTAGCATCGCAAGGACAACCACTAAGATTCCTGTAACAAGAGGGGGAATGTAGCTACCGCCGACAAAAATAACTCCCAAGATTCCCCAAAACAAGCCTGTTCCAATGCGTGCTTCGTTACTGTCGTCTTTGAAGGCACAGTAGGCTGTATGGAGCAATTGCAAGCCCATGACCACATAGGCAATTTCTAATAAGGTTGGTACAAGTGTTTCCATCATCTCCTCCTATTTCTGATGCTTTCTTTGCAATTTCTTATCAAACAAGTAGTTGGAGATTAGAACAACCACCAAGGCAACTCCTGCGATAATCAGCGAGGTAAGAGCAAGTCCTGCATTGTTTTCTTCGTAACCTAGGGAGGTCAAGGTGCCACTAATCAGCAAGATTCCTGCTGCACCTGAAAAGGTATTTTGACCAAAGAAGTTACCGAAGTTTTCGCTGGCTGCTGCACGGCCTTTTAATTCTTCAATCTCATCGTCTGACAAATCATCGTATTTCGCCTGTGCTGCTGCCTGTCCCATCGGCTCAACCAAGGGACGAACAAACTGCGGATGTCCCCCTAAGCGGATGGAAAAGAGACCGCAAATCAAACGAAGCAAGACATAGAGGCTGTAAAAAGCGCCTGCTGTTAGAGACTTGATAGACTTCATCATCCGAATCGCGCGGTGGCGCAAGCCGTATTTTTCAGCCAATCCAACCAAAGGAAGTGTCAACAAGAAAATCGTTACCACACGTTGAGAGGTGAAATTTTCTCCCAAAACGGTGAGAAACTCAATCAATGACATTCCTGACACAAGGGCAGTTACAAGACCTGCCACAACAACTGTCGCAATCGCATCAAATTTTAAGACAAAGCCGAAAACAATGATGACAATTCCGATTAATTTAATCCATTCCATAATGAATCTCCTTTCTTATATATTATTATACCCTTTTTTCCAAATAATTGAAATTTCCTTACCTGCTTTCCTAGTTCTTGCTTAAAATGCCATAATGGAATTTCTGATTGGGACGTACTAGGCGCGTAAAACCGAGGTCTTCAAAAATCCTATCTCTGAAATGGGCCTTGAGAATAATCTTTTCTCTGGCTACTCGCTTGGCTTCTTCCAAAAGTTCTTCTGTTAAGCGTGACGGATTGGCAAGTCCTGCAAGACCTGATAAGTTCTGTGATTCACGAATCGTTTCAGAAAACATGGGGTCAAAATAAAGCACGTTAAAGGACTGACTGGGTTGCTGGCGTAAAAAGGAGAGGCTATCCATTTCGACGACCTTAATCGAGCGCATGGCGGAGTTGACTGCCTCATTTCCCGTATCCAACTCCTGCAACCCCCGGCTGACAATAAAGGCAATCAGGCGAGACGATTCGACCGCAGTCACCTGATGACCTGCGCTTGCCATGACGATGCTGTCAGAAGCTAATCCCATCGTGCAGTCACAAATCGTCTTGGGTCCTTCTCCGATTATCTCTAGCAAGGGGTCCCGCCCAGATTTGATGCGTAAAAGGGCTGTATCTGGGTGGAAAAAGAGGCGCTCGCCTCCTACTTGCTCAAAGACCAGTTTATCCTGATAGAGGACCAAGACATGACCGTAGCGCTCTTGTAATTTCTTGACTGCATCTTTCCTGCGCTCCACATAGGGCACACCAAAAGATTGGGCAAGAGCTTTTGCACGCGCTACTAGTTCTTCATTCATACCGAGACTTGTTGTAACAATCCATTTCATACTGCTAGTATAGCAAAAAAGATGATTTCTGTCGAAATCATCTTGTATCGTTGGTTATTCAGTATCCATACTTCCCTTTTTGATTGTTTTTTAGGTAGTGCGGACGCAAGCAGCCTTCTTCACGAAATGCTCACTTTTGAGCCTAAATCTCAAAAGTGACGTTCTTAGCAACAGAAAAATAGTTATTGCTAAGAATTCCACTACGGCGAAACAACCAGCTTTAGGCTCACTTCGTTCGCTTCCTCTATCAATCCAGTAGATACCAACACAGTTGATGAGCGGACACAACTAGTCACTGACCAAGAAACAATAGCTGTTGGCTCATCCTAAATCGCATTTGTCGTAAAGCTGCGGCTTTCGAGCACTTGTAGCATGGCATCTGCTGTATCAAGGGCTGTAAAGAGCGGTGTGCCTGTTTCAATAGCAGAGCTCCGAATGATTTGTCCGTCTCCTTCTGCCACACGTTTGGTTCCGACCGTATTGATAATGGCCTGAACCTGTCCCTTACGGACAAGGCTAGGAATATCATTGTCTTCTCCTTCGCCCAGTTTATTGACAGCGATGGATTCGACCCCATTTTCCCTGAAGAATGCGCTCGTACCTTCTGTGGCAAAGATACCATAGCCAATCGCTTCAAAGCGTTTTGCAAGACCGAGTGCTTCTTCTTTCGTCTCATCAGCGATGGTAAAGACGACATTTCCATATTCTTCCAAGTGGAAATGACTGGCTTCAAAGGCCTTGTAGAGGGCTTTTTCAAGGGTTGTATCTGTTCCCATGACCTCACCAGTCGATTTCATTTCAGGACCTAATAGGCTATCGACTTTTGCGAGCTTGGTAAAGGAGAAGACAGGGGCTTTCACGTGAACATTGGCGGACTCTGGATACAAGCCATCAGCATAGCCCAAGTCTTCCAAGGTTTGACCCAAGATGAGCTTGGTTGCCACCTGCGCCATTGGGACATCGGTTACTTTCGACAAGAATGGCACGGTACGGCTGGCACGCGGATTGACCTCGATAACATAGACTGTTTCGTCCTTGATGACAAATTGAATATTCATCATTCCGATACAGTTGAGCCCAATCGCCAAACGCTTGGTATAGTCGGCAATCGTCGCTTGAATATCTGCGGATAAGGTCTGCGGAGGATATACCGCCATCGAGTCTCCAGAGTGGACACCTGCACGTTCGATATGCTCCATAATCCCCGGAATGAGGACATCTTTACCATCAGAAATGGCATCCACCTCGCACTCCCGTCCGACAATGTAAGAATCGACAAGAACAGGGTGTTCAGGGCTTGCTTTCACAGCTGTCCGCATGTAGCTGCGTAAATCCGTCTCATTTTCAACGATTTCCATAGCGCGGCCACCAAGGACATAGGACGGACGCACCAGAACAGGAAAGCCAATCTTGCGGGCTGCTGCTACGGCTTCTTCCTCGTTGGTCGCGGTTTGCCCCGGTGGTTGTGGAATCCCAAGGTCTTTCAAGGCCTTTTCAAACAAATCACGGTCTTCTGCACGGTCCAAGTCTGCTACTTGGGTACCGATAATCCGCACACCTGCCTTGGACAATGGCTCTGCCAAGTTAATCGCAGTCTGTCCACCGAACTGGACAATGACACCGATCGGCTGCTCTAACTCTATCACGTTCATGACATCTTCAAACGTTAGAGGCTCAAAATAGAGCTTGTCTGACACAGAGAAATCAGTCGATACTGTCTCTGGATTTGAGTTCATGATAATGGCTTCATAGCCTGCTGCCTGAATGGCTTTCACCGAATGAACTGTCGCATAGTCAAACTCGACCCCTTGACCAATCCGAATCGGACCTGACCCCAAGACGAGGACGGATTCTCTCTCTGAACGAATGGACTCATTTTCCCACTCATAGGTCGAGTAGAAATAGGGTGTTGCACTTTCAAATTCAGCCGCACAGGTATCGACCATCTTATAAACTGGAACAATCCCCTGTTCCAAACGGAACTGGCGGACTTGCTCTGGGCTTTGCTGCCACAATTCGGCAATCTTGCGGTCTGCAAATCCATTTTGCTTGGCCGTTTTCAGAACATCTGCATTTCCGACATTGGTTGCTAATACTGCTTCTAGCTCGATGATATGGAGCAGTTTATCCAAGAAAAAGACATCAATTTTGGTCAGATTGGCAATTTCTTCAACGGTAAAGCCGCGGCGCAGTGCTTCAGAAACATAGAAGAGACGGTCATCTTGTGCCTTAACAATCTTTTCAATCAGCACATCATCGGTCACCTCTACCAATTCTTTCATTTCGTTGTGGTAGACACCGATTTCAAGCGAACGGCAGGCTTTCAAGAGACTTTCTTCAATGGTGCGCCCAATCGCCATGACCTCACCAGTTGCCTTCATCTGGGTCCCCAAACGGCGCTCACCCTTTTCAAATTTATCAAATGGGAAACGTGGGATTTTGGCGACCACATAATCCAACGCAGGCTCAAACATGGCATAGGTAGAGCCTGTCACAGGGTTTATCATCTCATCTAAGGTCAAGCCAACCGCAATCTTGGCAGCGAGTTTGGCAATCGGGTACCCTGTCGCTTTTGAAGCAAGGGCAGATGAGCGAGACACACGCGGATTGACCTCGATGACATAGTATTTGAAGCTATGTGGATCAAGGGCCAACTGGACATTACAGCCCCCTTCAATCTTAAGAGCACGGATAATGCTCAAGCTGGCATCGCGCAGCATTTGGTTTTCAATGTCTGATAGGGTTTGAGTGGGGGCAAATACGATGGAATCTCCCGTATGAATCCCCACAGGGTCAAAGTTTTCCATGTTACACACGACAAGGGCATTGTCTGCACTATCGCGCATCACTTCGTATTCGATTTCCTTAAAACCTGCAATCGACCGCTCAATCAAACACTGGGTCACAGGAGACAATTTCAAACCGTTTTCCGCAATTTCACGGAGTTCTTCTTCATTGGCACACATACCGCCACCTGTTCCCCCGAGGGTAAAGGCAGGACGGACAATGACTGGATAGCCGATAGTGCTAGCAAAGGCGATGGCTTCTTCGACGGTATTGACAATCTCCGATTCAGGGATTGGTTGCCCCAAATCTTCCATCAATTGCTTGAACAAATCACGGTCTTCTGCTTGGTCAATGGCCGACAATTTAGTACCGAGGAGTTCCACTCCTAGCTCGTCCAAGATGCCTGCTTTGGACAATTCCATGGCCATATTCAGCCCTGTCTGACCACCGAGCGTTGGCAAAAGGGCATCGGGTCTTTCTTTTCGTAAAATCCGAGACACAAATTCAAAAGTAATCGGCTCAATGTAGACCTTGTCTGCAATTTCCTTATCCGTCATAATCGTCGCTGGATTTGAATTGACCAAGACAACGCTATAGCCTTCTTCCTTCAAAGCAAGACAAGCCTGCGTCCCCGCATAATCAAACTCAGCCGCCTGACCAATAATAATCGGACCAGACCCAATCACCATAATCTTCTTAATATCACTACGTTTTGGCATAATGTATGATACAAACGCCGTCAAGCGAGACAAAGGAAAATAGGAAAGTCGGCGCAGACGCATGAGCGTCTAGACGAACTTTATCTTTTTACGTAGTCTCGTAGGCGTGTTCGATTCAGCAACTTCAGTCGTTTCTAACGCAATTTGCTAAGTCGAACCTGTATCTTCTCCTTTCTATTCGTCAGCTCTCTGGCTGCCATTAAATATGTTATTTCTTACCTGTCTCTGCTTGAAAGGCATCGATCAATTCCATGAAATCATCAAATAAGTAGCTGGCATCATGTGGTCCAGGTGCCGCATCTGGGTGGAATTGAACAGAAAAGGCTGGTTGATAACGGTGGCGAACACCTTCGACCGATTTGTCGTTGATTTCTTCATGGGTAATCATCAGACAGTCTGGCAAGTCCTCACGAGACACCGCAAAGCCGTGGTTTTGGGAGGTGAAATCGACACGCCCCGTTGCAATTTCCCGCACGGCATGGTTAAAGCCACGGTGACCAAATTTCATCTTGTAGGTGCTTGCTCCATTGGCCTTGGCCAACAACTGATGTCCCATACAGATTCCAAAAATCGGGATTTTCCCTTGAATGCCACGAATCATCTCCAAGGCTTCTGGTACATCATCTGGATCACCAGGGCCGTTCGATAGCATGACACCGTCTGGAGAGAGGTTCAAAATCTCCTCAGCGGTCGTATCAAATGGCACTACGGTAATGTTGCAGTCCCGCTTTGACAATTCCCGCAAAATCGAATGTTTGAGACCAAAGTCCACCAAGACGATATTGCGTCCAATTCCTGGTGCAGGATAGGCTGTTTTGGTTGAAACTTGTGCGATATTATTGGTTGGCAATACCGTTGCTCGCAATTGATCGGACAGGTGCTCGACCGAGTCCCCCTTGTCTGCCAAGGTCGCTCTCATGGTTCCATGCTGACGGATAATCTTGGTGAGCGCACGCGTGTCAATCCCTGCAATTCCCGGAATTTTCTTGGCTTTTAAAAACTCATCCAAGGTCAATTGATTGCGCCAGTTGCTAGCACGCCGTGCCCATTCACGAACGACAACCCCCTTACAGGTCGGAGTAATAGACTCATAATCGTCCCGATTGACCCCGTAATTTCCCACCAAGGGATAGGTGAACGTCAAAATCTGCCCGTTGTAGGACTGGTCTGTAATGGACTCTTGGTAGCCTGTCATCCCTGTATTAAAGACAATCTCTCCCGTCACATCAATATCTGCTCCGAAGGCTTCGCCCTCGAAAATCGTTCCATCTTCTAAAATTAACAATCTTGTTGCCATCGTTTTCCTCCTCGTCTGCTCTCTCTGGAGCCTGTTAACGTTGTTAGTTATTACTGGTTGGCTCTTGCATGTAATACCGCCTCTAAAATCGCCATTCTGACAAATACCCCATTTTGCATCTGGCGGACAATGCGTGATTTGGGTGCTTCGACCAAGGCGTCTGCAATTTCCACATCCCGATTGACCGGAGCTGGGTGCATGATGATGGCGGATGCTTTCATACGCTCATAGCGTTCTTGCGTCAAGCCGTACAAGCGGTGATAGTCTTCTTTTGAAAAACTTTCATTGCCGTCATGGCGCTCATGCTGCACGCGCAAGAACATCAAGACATCTGCCTGCTCGACAATCTCATCGAGTGAAACATGCTGACCGTAGGCATCAAATTCTTCCGCATACCATTCGCGAGGTCCTGCAAAGAACAAGGTCGCTCCCAAGCGTTTCAAAATCTGCATATTGGACTTGGCGACTCGTGAGTGGGTCAAATCCCCTGCAATCATAATCTTCAAGCCCTCAAAGTGGCCAAATTCTTCATAAATGGTCATCAAATCCAACAAGGACTGACTAGGGTGCTGCCCCGAACCATCACCCCCATTGACAATCGATGCCGTAATGGTTGGGCTGTCGATGAGTGCCTGATAATAGTCCACTTCTGAATGCCTGATGACACAGATGTCCACGCCCAAGGCACTCATGGTCAAAATCGTGTCATAGAGGGTCTCCCCCTTATTGACCGAACTGGTCTTGGCATCAAAATCAATCATGTTGAGGCCCAAGCGCAATTCCGCCATTTCAAAAGACTTATGAGTCCTTGTCGAGTCTTCAAAGAAAAGATTTGATACATAGGCCTCTTGCGAAATAGCCGCCCTTGCCTCTCCCTTTTTAAACGCCAAACCGCGCTGAATCAGCCCCATCACTTCTTGACTTGACAGACTTTCCATGGTCACTACATGCGGGAGTGACACCTTTCCATCGATGATTGCCATCTCACTCTACCTCTTATTTTGCCTCATTTGTATCGAGCAACAAGACCGAATCATTTCCGTCTGATTCGACCATGTGTACAATGATTTCTTCCGTCCGGCTGGTCGGAATGTTTTTTCCGACATAATCCGCCCGAATCGGCAACTCACGGTGTCCTCGGTCAACCAGAACTGCAAGGCTCACTCGTGCAGGACGACCAAGAGAGACGATATTATCAATTGCCGCCCGAATGGTGCGCCCTGTATAGAGGACATCATCGACCAAAATGACATCACGGTCATTGACATCTGCTGTCATCACAGTCGTGTCTTCTTCAACTTTCATGTCATCACGGAAAGGTTTGGTATCAAGTTCACCGAGTGGCACTTCAATTCCTTCTAGCTGTTTCAACCGCTCTTGGATGCGCTTTGCGATATAAACCCCGCGCGTCTTAATCCCTGCTAAGACGATATTGTCCAAATTTTTATTGCGCTCGATAATCTCATAGGTAATCCGCGTGATGGCGCGTTTCATGGTCATATCATCAACTATTTCTTTGGTTTTCATGAGTAACCCCTTTCTTGCCCAATGGCACAAAAAAATCTCCTTGACACAAGGAGATTCCAGAAAATAAGGGGCGTGATAACCCGAACCCTGTAGCATGCATCCATCTTACGCCTTGCCTAATGGCAGTATAACCTGCGGCTCAAGACCGATGAAGACCTATCTCGGAACGTTTCATCCAACCTGTTTTTAACTGTACTCCTTGCCTGTTTCACGGAACAGTCCTTAAAGGATTTATTGCTACTAGTATACCAGAATTTTTCTCAAAAGACAAATACTATATCGAAAATGACCATCCTAGTACCTATGTTCCATTTTGCTATTTTCTTATACTCGTCAAAAATCAAATTCTGACGTCGTTAACTCACCTTGCTTCAACAGTCCGGTGGACTGTTGAAGGTTGGAAATAAGGATTATGTAATAATCCTCAGCTAACCTCAGTTCTACCTGCGGTTTCGAGGAGGCTAGCAAGGCTAGCCTTATCTCCAGCCTTTCACAATTCTCAATTGTGAAAGCTAGTCAGATTTTGATTTTTATAGAGTATTAGGTGGTGTGCACGGGTGTCACATTTTGATTTCTCTCCTTTAATTGGCATCAAAAAATAAGGACTGGCACTATTGTCCAATCCTTATCTCGCACCTTATTTCTCTGCTGCACCTGTATCGGCAGTCAACTCAATTTTGTTCCATTGTGCTTTGGAAGCTGAACCATACTTGGTATCAAAGTATTTGACACGGTTGTTGACCGCAATCAACTTCTCAGATTCAAACAATGGAATCGCAAAGGCTTCTTTCTCAGCATTTTCTTGCCATTTCTTGTAATTTTCAAGATTTTTCTTCTCATCGAATGACTCTTTTGAACTAAGCGCTTTGAGCAATTTAGTATTTTCATCCGATACAAAACGTGAGTAGTTGAACTGAGCTTCTGGTCCCCATAGACCTGTTGGGTTTGGATCATACCCAGTTGACCAACCTGCTAGGTAGGCATCGATGTTGGCATCGTTGGCTTCAATCGTGTCATAGAAAGAGTTCAACTCCATGGTACGTCCTGTGTATAGCTCTACATTCAAGCCGACTTCCTTCCACCAAGCAAGGTATTGTTGGATAAGGGCTTCATTAGCTTCCGTCCGTTTACGAGCCGCTAGGCTAATCTTGAATGGCTTGCCATTCTTATCTTCACGGATACCATCTCCGTCCACATCCTTGTAGCCTGCTTCATCGAGTAATTTATTGGCCTTATCAGGATCATAGCTGTACCCTTTTAAGTCTGCGTCATGCAAATCACCGAAGAATGAGATGATGAGCGAGGTCGCTGGGTGGTACAAACCATTGTAGAGTTTCTCACCTGCGGTCTTGGTATCAAGGGCATATCCCATCGCTTGACGCAAGTTGACATCATTCATCTTGGCATCAGGATTCATGACATTCTTTCCTGCATCCTTGTCATATTTTCCAAGGTTGAAGGATAGGTATTCATAAACAGAGGCCAAGGTTCCAAGCACCTTAAAGTTTGATGCTTCTTTGAAGCTATCCAATTGATCCGTTGGCATTTCTGCATAGTCATAGTGACCAGCTTTCATCTCTGATACGATGGTATCTGGCGACACAATGTCCATCTTCAAGCTATCAATTTTAGGTTTGCCATCAAAGTAGTATTCATTTGGTACAAAGGTGACAGACTCACCATTGACGACATCTTTAATTTTGAATGCTCCTAGGCCGACAAATTTTGTCGTTGCACGCGCGTACTCGCTCTTTTCCCAGTCCGCTACTGGAATATCCTTAAAGATGTGCTTTGGCATCACATAAGCTGGAACATCTCCACCTGCATACATCATAGAAGGAGTCATTTCCTTAACATGCAAGACAACTGAATAATCATCAATCTTTTCAATACCTGAAATGCTGTCTGCTTTACCTGCTACAAAGTCATCCATTCCAACGATGTTTTTAAATCGGTCATCGAAACGCACACCAGTGTAGCCCTTATCTGCCATTTTTTCAATGGTGAAAATATAGTCATCAATCGTAAATGGCTGACCATCTGACCACTTGTAATCTTTACCGTTTAAGGTGACGGTAATCTTCTTCTCTTTCAAGTCAAAGTCAACCTTAGCAAGGCCTGAATCATCGAGTTTACGATCGCCATCCCAACCAAACATTGACTCATCGACCAACAAACTGAACGCTTCATCAACGGTTGTGTTGACCAATTCGTCAATCAATAGTCCTGTAGAAGCCGATGCGGCTACAAGAGCATATTTAAACTCTCCACCTTTGATGGCGGTTCCATCGTTGGTAACTTCTCCTGGGAATGCCAAATTTGTTTGCTCAGCCGATGATGAACTCTTAGAGCCATTTGCCCCACAGGCTGCTAATACAGATGCGGACAAGAGTGTCACTGCGGCTAACGAAGCTAATTTACTAGTCTTTTTCATAAAAACCTACCTCAAGCATTTCTTTAGTGTCAGACCATGATATCCATGTCTGTTGTAGTATTTTATCATAAAAAATAACGTTTGTCTGTATTTTTATACAAGAATATTCAGAATTTTTGTATATTCTAACACTATGATGTTAGAAAATCCTCCCTAGCATGTTAGAATTAGGGAGGATTTTGTTTTTATGAAAGTATCTGACTGCCTTAAGCCGTCTGGCGCTTGCTCGAAAAGCGTGGGAATTTGATTGATTTGACAAGTAACAAGCCATAACCTGACAGCAGATATGCGACAAAAATTGTTGCGGCATAGGTTAGGACATACTGCCAGCCGTATTTGGGCACATTTAAAAAGAAATAGGCAAAGGGACTGTCTTTGGCATCTGGAATCGGTAGCTTAATGATTAGACCATTGACAAGCGCAAACGCTAGGTAGGCAACGGGCAGAGCCGTCCACCAGATAGGGTCGAACCACTTGTACTGCCGTTGCCGATCGATGAATAAGGTATCCAGAAGGAAATAAAGGGGCACGATGTAGTGGCAGAGGAGATTTTCCACCCGCCAAAAATCAGTCGCTAGAGGCGCCAACATGAAGTGGTAAATCACGCAGGTAATCATGATTGACATGGTAACGGCTGCTTTCAAGCGCAGAAACCCTCGACTTTGCAAGTCTTTCCCCTGATAGAGAGCATAGACCATATAAGTCGCAAAAAGCGAAACCAAGAGATTGGACTGCACTGTATAGTAGAGCAACATCCCAATCCCATGCTTTACAATCTCAAGCGTTGTTCCGATAATGGCTAATACTGCTAGCAAGCAGCGTGAATAAAAATAATTACTTTGACGTTTCAATGTATTCCTCCTAAAAGAATAAGAGGGAGCGAGGATTCGAATGTCCCCTACTCCCAATTCTTGCAAAAATCTGTTCGTTTAGATTTTCTTTACAAATTCTGATTTTAATTTCATCGCACCAAATCCATCAATCTTACAATCGATGTTGTGGTCACCTTCCACGATACGAATGTTTTTGACACGAGTACCTTGTTTGAGGTCTTTGGGTGCCCCCTTGACTTTCAAGTCTTTAATGAGGGTGACGGTATCGCCGTCTGCCAAACGATTGCCGTTAGCATCAATGGCTACAACGCCCTCTTCTTCCACTACCTCTGCTGGATTCCATTCGTAGGCGCATTCTGGACAGATGAGCAAAACTCCGTCTTCATAGACATATTCTGATTGGCATTTTGGACAATTTGGTAAAGTTTCCATGATAACTCCTCTTCTTTTATTAACCTACCTAGTATAGCATGCTAGTGCAAATTGAGCAAGCTATACTCGTTAAAAATCAGCTGTGCTACTTTTCTTAGGTGGCGCGGACGGTAGCGACTTCCTGATGAGGCTCGCTCCACTCGCGAAAATGAGATGTTGATGTTTATAGAGTATTCGTTTTTCTCAGCTTCTCCAAGGTCTCACGGAAAATAGCTGGCGCTTCTGCCGTAAAGGTCACAACCTCTCCTGTCCGTGGGTGGGTAAAGCCGAGCGTCTTGGCATGTAAAAATTGACCATCACCTTTTAAAGTCTTGCGCGGTCCATAGACCTCATCGCCTGCTACTGGGTGACCGATATAGGCCATGTGGACACGAATCTGATGTGTCCGCCCTGTTTCAAGGGTCAATTCGACCAAGGTATAGTCTCCGAAGCGCTCCAAGACCTGAAAACGTGTCAAGGCTTCCTTGCCCTTTGCGGTGACAGCCTGCTTCTTGCGGTCCTTTTCAGACCGTCCGATAGGCGCTTCAATCACACCGCGGTCATTGGGCAGATTGCCATGGACAATTGCCGTGTATTTGCGCAGGGATTTCTTGGCTTTTAATTCTTCTGCCAGTTTCTGATGGGCTTCATCGTGTTTTGCAACCATCAACAGACCTGATGTATCCTTATCGATCCGATGAACGATTCCCGGGCGCATCACACCGTTAATCCCTGACAAATCCTTGACATGATACAAGAGGGCATTGACCAGAGTCCCCGAGGTATGACCCGCAGATGGATGCACCACCATGCCCTGCGGCTTATTGACAACCGCGACATCTGCATCCTCATACACAATCTCAAGTGGAATGTCTTCTGCCACATAGTCGACTTCTGCTACTTCTGGCAGTTCATACTGGATACAATCCCCAGCCTGCACGGTATATTTAGCTTTTTTGACCTGACCATTGACCAGCACCAAGCCAGCCTTTATCTGCTCATTTGCGACCGAGCGCGATAGAGGGGTCAAATCCGCCAAGGCCTTATCGAGGCGAAGACCGCCTGTTTCAACTCTTACTTCCATTTTTCTCTTCTTTCATGATACAAATAAACAGAGCAGCAACTCCTACGGTCAGACACATGTCTGCGACATTAAAGACAGGAAAATCAATAAAATCAAGATGAAACATGTCGACTACATAGCCCAGACGAATCCGATCGATAAAATTTCCCAGTCCCCCTGCAATCACGAGCGACAAGCTAGTCAAAAGCCATAAACTTCCCTTGAGATGCTTGATAAAATACCAAATGGCAGCCGTCATCACAAGGACCGTCACAACGATAAAGAACCACTGCTGGTTTTGGAGAATGGAGTAGGCTGCTCCGTAATTGCGCAGGTAATAGATATTGACCAACTTGGGGATAAAGGCCCGCTGTTCATTTAGGGCGACATTGGCCACTGTCCACGCCTTGACCCATTGATCCAAGATAATCAAGCCCACTATCCCGAGTGGAAATCCAATTTTTCTCATACTATCCTTTCTTCTTGGCAAAATAGCCTTCCATCACTTGAATAAAGTCTTGCGCACACTGGCTCAACTCGTTATCTTCTCGCTTGACGTAGACCATGCGATTGCCCTTTCCTTCCTTAAATGGAATGACGGTAATCCCGTGCACACTTTCGCTGTCTAAGAAACCTGACCCCGTCGCATAGGCGTCTGTCCGCTCTAAAATCCCGTTTAGGGTTGCGCGGTCTGTGACGTCAAAGGTCACAGAAGAATCCGATGTATCAAAGAAATTCTCAGAGTAATAGAGATACTCATCTTTTTCCTGCGTGAAACGCACCGTTGGTAAGCCCGCCAAATCCGCTAATTCAATCTCGGATTTTTGCGCCAAGGGATGTCCTTTGCGAATGTAGATATGGGTCTGAAAGGGAATCAAGTCCACCACTTCCAAGCGTAATTTATCCAGCTTTTGCATGATGCCCTTGGTATTGCGGTTGTTGAGGTAGATGATTCCCAGCTCACTATGGCCCTGTGCTACTTCGTCTAAAATCTGCACGGTGGTTGATTCAAACAAGCGAAACTTGGGATATTCTGGAAATTGCTGCGAAAATTCTGTGATGAGGGGAGGCAGAAAGTCATAGTGCTGACTAGAAATCGAAAATTCGACTTCGCCATCATCTGCCTGCAAATATAAATGTTCAAAACTATCAAATCCCTTGACCAAACTTTGAGCCTTGTCATAAAACTCCATTCCACGCCTGGTCAAGAAAGTTCCAGAGCTGGTTCGGCTAAAAATCTTGAAGCCCAATTCTTTTTCCAAATCACGTACAGAAATGGACAAGCTAGGCTGCGATACAAACATTTTTTCTGCTGCTTCTCGAAAGGTTCCGCTATTTGCAATCGCCACAACATAGCGTAATTGTTGAATATTCATTCTGCCACTTCCTTTGTAAAATCTTCTTTATTATACCATAATCCATGGCAAATGGGATATCACAAGTCGTACAAATTCCTGATGGAAAGCACATAAAAAACCAGCTAAAGCTGATTTTGTTAACAGGCATTCTTTCCTATGCCAATCCCGAGGACAAGCACCATCAGCCCGATTCGTTTCAACTGTTTAGACATGACCCTTTTCCTCCACTTTATCCGTCTGGTATAAGTCCTTGTGCTTTTTCAAATATTTCTTACCGTACCACTCTTCTAGGCTCTTGCCTTCCCACTCGCGGTATTCTTCGGGGTATGTCCATTTGTAGTAGGCTTGTAAAAAGAATGGAAACTCCATATAAATAATCATAGCAATTAACGCTAAACTAAGAATCATCCAAGTTAGGAAAAGACCTAAAAGGGTCATAGTGTCTGACAACTTTATAGAAAAAACAGATAATAGGATTCGGATAATAACCCCTAACCCTAAAATTCCCATCCCGTAAACAGCTATCTTGCTGGCCATTTTATGACCAACATTAGGTGAAAAATCTGTTCCATACATGAGGTTCTTGAGCACTCTCACTCTGCCAGCAAACATTCTACATGCTAAGATGAACATCAAACCAAAGATAGCCACAATCCCCCAAAAAGATAAGGCAGGCAAGGAGAGATCAATCGCTAATAAATTAAACTCTACAACGAGCCAAATAAGAAATGTACAAGCATGAAAATGATAACGATATGGCAACAGATAAGCCCGTCTAACGAACTTACCGACGAATACCACTAGTAACCAAATCAATAAGCAAATGAGATACACTTCAACTGTTAGTATAGGATGTTGAGACACAGGATGTGCCAATTCTTTCGGATGTGCATCATGTAAGGACCTTGAACAAACATAGACCATGAAGTTTAATCCTACAGGAAATAGAATGGTAAGGATGAAACTTTGAATTCTTATTCCAAATGAAGGCTTCCCATTTTTAAAATAGTTCACTAGTTTATTGTATACATCTTTTTTCTGAAACTGTAAAAACCCGTCATCTTGCAGATTCAAACTTTCTTCAAAACTGGCCTTAAATAGTGATTTTTTAGTCTGTGTCATTGTCCAATCGTTCCTTGTGCTTCTTCAAATATTTCTTACCGTACCACTCTTCTAGGCTCTTACTTTCCCACTCGCGATATTCTTCGGGGTATGTCCATTTGTAGTAGGCTTGAAGGAAATAAGGAAAGCCTACAAAAACAACTACAGCCATTACAAATACATTAGCGACTATCCACACTAGTAACAAACCAATCGCTTTCATAGAGGTTGAAAATTCGATATTTCCTAAATTCAGAATGAACTTGATAATGATGCCAATCCCTAATATCCCCACACCATATGTGGAGACGAATTTCGCAAGTTTATCACTCCAACTGGGTGAATCATCGCTATTATACATCAGTTTTCTAAGAAATCTGAGCCGATTACTACACATCCAATAACCAATAATTCCAAGCCAACTATAGATAGCAAGAACTCCCCACCACGATAAGGCAGGCAACATAAAATCAGTAAACAATAAGTCCGTCTCTACTAAGAACCAATTCAAACTCATAAAAGCATGAAATTGATAGCGATAGGGGAAAAGATAAGAGCGCTTAACAAACAACTTCCCAAGCAAGACAAATAACAACCAGGTGAGAAGAAGCAGCAGGTAAACATTTACTGTCAACAGACTTTGCTTGGCTATCGGTATTCTTAACGTCTCACTTTCATGAAGTATCACTGCAAGAGCAAGTAGAAGAACATTAAATCCAATAGGAACAATGAGGGCTGCAATAACACTTCGAATCCTAAACCAACGGGTCGGTCTTCCTCTTGTAAAATACTTCGCCGTCTTATCATGTTGCTCCTGCTGTAGCTTTCTAAACCCGTCATCTTCCAGATTCAAACTTTCTTCAAAACTGGCCTTAAATAGTGATTTTTTAGTCTGTATCATTGTCCAATCGTTCCTTGTGCTTTTTCAAATATTTTTTACCGTACCACTCTTCTAGGCTCTTGCCTTCCCACTCGCGGTATTCTTCGGGGTATTTCAATCGATAGAAGCCCCGTAGCATAAAAGGGAGGACGACATAACTTTCGTACAATATCATGGCGCTATTGACAAAGAACCAAAAGATCAGAAAGACCAGAATCGCTAACCAACTCTCTACTTCCATCTTAAAGTGGATAAAAGATTTTATGCAAAACCAAAATAATGATAGTAGACCTAAAAGGCTCATGAGACGATTGACACTCTTTCCAAACACAGCATTTCTTTTTTGCCTTGCTTCTCCAACTTTCCTATACATAAGGTTTAGAAGGTCCTTACTTCTACTTTTTATAATGAGATACCCAATATAAACGTTCGCAAGGAAAAAAGAGCTCACTCCCAAAAATCCAAGAGTCGTATAGAAGGCTGTTAAGCAAAATAAATTCCATTCAATCAGCAGCCATAAAAAGTAGGTCACAAATAAGTGAAATTGTCCTCTATAAATCAATATAAACTGTTGGTAAAACTTTTTACCAATCAGAATGATGATGAGCCAACTAGTACCTAAGGTAAGGAATAGCCACCCAGGTAAAAAGTTATAGGTGGCTGGTTGCAGGAGATTCGTTTCAGTATGCCCGAAAATATAGTGACTTCCCTTATATAAAAGCCAATTAGGTCCAAATATACATAAAATCGTCAAGAAGACCAGCCATACATAGGATTTAAATGTTCCTCGATACTTTTCTTTCTCCTGTGTCTCCGCCAAATTTTTCTCTATAAATTCGCTAGACGCTTGGTCATCTTCCAAATTCAAACTTTCTTCAAAACTGGCGTTAAAGAGCGTTTTCTTTGTCATGGTTTTATTCCCTACATCCTAGCACTTTTCCGAAGCTACCAAGCGGCGTTGAAAAATGCCCCTTACCAATCTTCGTAGATTACTCATATGTATCTAATATCTCCCCTCTAAGTATCCGTAAAGGATTTAACATATCAATCATTTCTATATCAGGTAAATCATTTTTATTTTTCAAATAAAAGTCAACCGTAAAATAAGAACTCTCTAAACCATTAAATCCTCCGCTCAATGATAGATTATAACCCAATCCTTTTGGTGTACCATTCCCCATTGAGGTAATTTTCAGACTTTGCCAGTCTATTTGGACAGATTCAACCTTACCATTTTTGGATTTGACAAAATCAATAATCTCTTGCTCATGCTCTTTGAGATAGGCGATTTGTTTATCTCTGGTAGATATGGGAGGCAGGCTTGGCCCTATCAACTGATAAATTCCCGCACCAAGAATCAATAGAAAACCTAGACCGAGGATGATATTGAATAATTTGTTCATGAAAAACTCCTTTTAGCATGTCGCAGGGGTAAACGTTGTAAATTACTCATACAGCCTTCCTCCCACTCTAAACGGGCTCTTTAGGTAGATGTTTTCCATTTCTGGATAACCAGTAGTTGGAGAGACTTTTAATCCTACTCGGAAATTAGAACGCTCAATATTGTTAAACACCCCTTTGATAGTTACTTCTTTATATTTCTTTCCTGTTGGGATGCCTCCTGCATTTGGTTGGATTTCTCTCTGTTCAATGCTCTCCCAGTCCCATTGAACACTTTCCACTTTCGGATTCTGGGATTTTACATAGTCTGTCATTTCCTGCTCATGCTCTTTGAGATAGGCGATTTGTTTATCTCTGGTAGATATGGGAGGAAGGCTTGGCCCTATCAACTGATAAATCCCCGCACCAAGTATCAATAGAAAACCTAGACCGAGGATGATATTGAATAATTTGTTCATGAAAAACTCCTTTTAGCATGTCGCAGAGTAAAACGTTGTAAATTACTCATATAAATCCCAGCCTCCATTTTTTAGTATGCGCAAATCTTGTGTTATATTTACTGTATTGATATATGGAAGACTTTTTTTCTTATCCACCTCAAAACTTACAGTAAATTTTGAATCATTAATATTGTTGAATTTCCCCTTAATATCCAACTGATTATATTTTTTACCAATAGGAATACCACCTGCATCTGGTTGAATTTCTTCCACAATCACGCTGTCCCAGTCCCATTGAACACTTTCCACTTTCGGATTCTGGGATTTTACATAGTCTGTCATTTCCTGCTCATGCTCTTTGAGATAGGCGATTTGCTTGTCTCTGGTAGATAGGGGAGGGAGAATTGGCCCTACCAGCTGATAAATCCCCGCACCAAGTATCAATAGAAAACCTAAGCCAAGGATGATATTGAATAATTTGTTCATGAGAAATGCCTTTCATTTTAAACCATATTCCTATCTCTATTATACAATAAAAAATGAGTTTGACCAAAATTTAATGTGTATGCTTTGAACCATTAAAAAAAAGGAAAAATCTCCATCATTCCAAGATAACAATTTCCTGAAACGATAAAGTAAAAAATACTTGCAAAAACAAGTAAATTAAGGTATACTATTTTAGCAAGCTGTTAAACCAGCTTGGAAATCCCCCTTCATGTCAAGGGTAGAAAGGGGGTGAGGAGTTGAAACGAAAACGGGACAACGAAAAAAGCTCGAATATTCTAGCCTTCGTTAAGTTAGCGACTGCAATCGCAACACTTATCAAGGTAATCCTAGAATTATTCCAGCTTTAACCTCATAGCAAGTAGGCGTTCGTCTACTTGCTCCCTTGACATTATTATAGCATAAGCCTGCCACTTTGTGCAAGGTACAAGATGCTAAAATACATAAAAACAATTGCAAAAACACACATAATAATGTATACTATACTAACAAGCTACTAAACCAGCTTGGAAATCCCCCTTCATGTCAAGGGTAGAAAGGGGGTGAGGAGTTGAAACGAAAACGGGACAACGAAAAAAGCTCGAATATTCTAGCCTTCGTTAAGTTAGCGACTGCAATCGCAACACTTATCAAGGTAATCCTAGAATTATTCCAGCTTTAACCTCATAGCAAGTAGGCGTTCGTCTACTTGCTTCCCTTGACATTATTATAGCATAAGCCTGCCACTTTGTGCAAGGTATAAGATGCTGAAACACATAAAAACAATTGTAAAAACACACATAATAATGTATACTATACTAACAAGCTGTTAAACCAGCTTGGAAATCCCCCTTCACGTCAAGGGTAGAAAGGGGGTGGGTTATGCAAAGTCGTAGAGACAAGCATAGAAGAAAAGAGCTTGACATATCAGAGCTAATTGAGTTAGTAACGGGAATTACTAACTTAATCAGAACAGCCCTAGACATTGCCAAACTCTTCTTCTAAAACCTTAGACAAGTGAGTAGTTCAACTTACTTGTCTTCCCTTGACTTTATTATAGCATAGCTTGCTATCTTGTGCAAGGTCTAAGAAGCTAATGAATCTCATTTCTAATCAAAACCAAAAATCTTTTCATCAACATGATTTGTTTATTGATAGCCCACAAAGAGGCTTTTTCTTTTGCTCTGCTGTATGCGGTTCTATGTCTTAGCAGTCAGGTAGACGACCTCTGTGACATCTGTGAAGCCGAGTTTGCGATACAGAGTGGTAGCTACTATGTTTTCTTTGTCAACGACAATCTGAAATGCTTTATCATTTTGAGAAAGCAACTGACAAATGACCTGTTTCATTAAGTAACTCCCCAGTCCCTGTCCTTGATAAACAGGTGCTACTCCCAAGCCAAAAATATGGTTATAATCAGATGCCATATCGATTGTGACCGAAGCAAGGACTTCCTTGTCTTTCGTCAATACATATAACAAGGTGTCGTCTCCTTCAAGGCTGGCACGTGCATATTGCTCACTATGGTCAATGCTCTTCTGAAAGGCTTCAGCTTGAACCTTGGTAACGGCTCCAATCATCTCCTTTTCAGCTAAGACGACTTTACAGTCATCACGACTCTTCAGCTCATAGGGCTTTCGCTCTCGCCGTAACCACAGTTCTGTACAGTCTTCTTCGACCAAGTTAAAGTGAGATAGCAACCATGGATTTTTCTCGATAAAGACTCGCTCTGTCTCATAGGAAATTCCTGATAGTTGATACTCTTTGGCAACTTGGATAAATGCTGTTTCCAAGGCCCTTGCAATTCCCTGTTTTCTAGCTGACGGCAAGACAAAGAGCGATACACTTACATCCTCTCGTTCGTCCGCATAGACATAGAGGCAGCCCAATAATGCCTCTTCTTCATAGGCTAGAAAGATGCAAGGCATATCGGGATCAGCATTATAGTCATTCGCCAAATAAGGGATACTAGCTGTTCCATCATATTTATGACAGGTCTCTAGCAAGTCCAAGACCTGCTTCATTTCTTCATCTGATAAACAATTCTTTTTCGTAATCCTCATATCGTCCTCCTGAAAAAAAAAGAACCTGCCAGAAGGCAAGTTCTTAGGTAAGCTCGTATAAAGCTAGGAATAAGGTGTTCCTTATTATTTCGCGATTGGGTAAACAGATACTTGTTTTTTATCGCGTCCTTTACGTTCGAAACGTACTACGCCTTCTACTTTAGCGTAAAGTGTGTCATCTCCCCCACGGCCTACGTTAGCTCCTGGATAGATTTTTGTACCACGTTGGCGGTAAAGAATTGAACCACCTGATACAGTTTGACCGTCAGCAGCTTTTGCTCCAAGACGTTTTGCTTGAGAGTCACGACCGTTTGACGTTGAACCTCCACCTTTTTTGTGGGCGAATAGTTGCAAGTTAGCAAGATTCAAGTTTAACATAATGTTATTCCTCCAATTATTCTGTGATGAGTGTTGTTTGACGCTACTACAATTAAGCGTTGATAGCGTTGATCACAACTTTTGTATAAGGTTGACGATGACCTTGTTTACGGTGGCTACCTTTTTTAGGTTTGTATTTGAAAGTAACAACTTTCTTTTGTTTTCCTTGTTTTTCAACAGTTCCAACAACAGTAGCACCTGCTACAAGTGGAGTTCCGACAACAGTCTTTTCACCACCAACAAGAACAACTTCGTTAAATGTAACGTCTTGACCAGCTTCAACGTTCAATTTTTCAACGTAGATTGCTTGACCAACTTCAACTTTAACTTGTTTTCCGCCAGTTTTAATGATTGCGTATGTGCTCATTATGCACCTCCTATGATAATATGGGACTTCTCCCGAGTTTTTTGTGAAGACTCGCCTAGCATCGTGGGACAAACCTCTTAAACGATGATCGAGCGGTTGCACAGGCTGTGCATAGTCAACATTCTTATTCTATCACTCTTACTCGGATTTGACAAGTATTTACATTCAAAAAATCAGATAAGCGTCATTATTTTTATACTCGCATCTCTTTGTCGATTGATTGCTTCCTACAACAAATCTTGAATCAAGTCATCCACTTCGTCTTGTTCTGCTTGTGGGGTGATTTCGGTCACCATAATGCCACGAACGGCCCGCTCCACCAGTCCTTCGACATCCAGTCGGCTTTCGTACTGCTCGACATTTTTAATCTTGGGATTGGTCTTTGGACGGTCTGGCGCAAAAATCGTACAACAATCTTCAAAAGGCTGGATGGAAATTTCAAAGGTGTCGATTTTCTCTGCAATCTCAATGATCTCCAGCTTGTCCATGGTCACGACTGGACGGATGACAGGCGTATTGGTCACAGCGTTAATGGCCTGCATACTTTCCAAGGTCTGGCTAGCTACCTGACCGAGACTTTCACCGTTGATGATGACCAAGCCCCCACGTTCTTCACGAATACGGTCGGTAATCCGCATCATAAAACGACGGGTCAGAGTCATCAGATAGGCTTCAGGCGCCTTGGCCTTGATTTCTTCTTGGATTTCGGTAAATGGAACTTCGATAAACTGGATATTGCCACCGAACTTGGTCAATTTCCGTGTCAAATCTTGCGCTTTTTTGAGCGCACCGGGGCTCGTATAAGGAGGACTGGCAAAATGCACCGCCTCAATATCTACGCCACGTTTAAGAGCGAGATAGCCCGCTACTGGTGAATCAATCCCTCCAGACAGCATGAGCATGCCCTTGCCAGAGGTTCCCACAGGCAGCCCTCCTGCCCCACGAATGGTCTCGTAGGAAATATAGGCTGCTTCGGAGCGAATTTCCACTCGCAACTCAATGTCTGGTGCCTTCATCTTGGCTTGAATCGTTGGAATTGCCTCAAAAACCGCATTTCCCAAGGTCTGATTGAGCTCACGGCTATCCAGTTCAAAGTCATGGTCGCTGCGCTTGCTGGACACCTTGAAGGTCATACCCTCTTGGTAGATGTCAGTCATGATTTCTTGCACCGCAGCAATCAAGGCTGGCACGGATTTTTCAATCTTATAAGATGGCGAAAAATTTTGAATACCAAAAATCTGTTTGAGACTTTCAGCGACAGGTTTATAGTCTGTCCCGTGGAGGTAAACATGGGCCCGATCGCGGTCTGCCATGACTTTCACCGCTGGGTAAATCGACAGGACGTCTTGAATGTTATTTCGAAGTTTGTTGATAAAACGCATGCGGTTCTTGCCCTTGGTGGACAATTCTCCGTAGCGAATCATAATTTCTGAATACTGCATGATTTCTCTTTCTATCTTACTTTTTGGGTTTGTTCATAGATGACCTTAAAGGTGGTCAATACCTGCTCGATTTGGCTCATATCATTTTCCAAGTCCAAACTCATGCGGATAGCGGTGGTCGCTAATTGAGGCTGGACACCCATGGAGAGTAGCGTTCCTGCTGGTTTTCCTGCCTTGGAAGAACAAGCCGAAGTCGTTGAGACATAGATGTCGTACTCCTCAAAGGCATGGACCAAGACTTCACCTCGAACACCTTTTAAGCCAAAGGTCAAGATATGGGGCGCAAACTGGTCTTGACCTGAAAAGATGGTAATGTCCTTATAAGCTGCCAAGCCTTGAAGCAAGACCTGCTTCATCTGGCTGGTTTTCCTTTCAAACTCTTCTTGGCGCTCCATCGCCATCCGAAGTGCCTTAGCGGTCGCTGCAATTCCTGCTAGATTTTCAGTAGTCGAGCGTTTGTCCGTTTCCTGACCGCCACCTGTTAAGAGAGGGGTGATTTTCTTGCCTGTTTTAATATAGGCAAAACCAACACCCCGAACGCCATGAAATTTATGACTGGAAAAGGTCGCAAAATCCACACGATCCGTCAGATATTCCGCTGTCGGAATTTTAGCCAGCGCTTGCACAGCGTCCACATGAAAGGAGATGGTTGGCTTGTCTTTCAACAACTCCGAAATGGCTTGAATAGGCTGGATAGAACCAATCTCATTATTGACCGCCATGACGGATACCAAGACTGTATCAGGTCGCAGTAAAGCTGCTAATTTCTTAACATCGACAAAGCCCTCTTTGTCCACTGGGGCAAAGTCCACTTCGAACCCTTGTGTGGTCAGCCAAAGCGCTGACTCCTTGACCGCAGGATGTTCGATGCTTGATACGATGATATGCTTGCCAAATGGTGCCTTTTCAAAGGCAAGACCCTTGATGACCCAGTTGTCCCCTTCAGTCCCACCAGATGTGAAAAAAATTTCTTGTGGCGCAACTCCCAATAAATCCGCAATTTGCTTGCGCGAAGCCTGCAAGATTCGGGTTGCTTGACTGCCGAGATTGTGTAGACTTGAGGGATTTCCCCAAATCTTGGTCGCGACTTCTGTATAGGTCGCAAGAGCTTCAGGATAGGGGCGAGTTGTCGCCGCATTGTCTAAATAAATCATCTCAATCCTCTTTTCATCTATCTTTCCATTATACCAAATTTTAGGGCTTGAGAGATAGAAAAAACTCTGTGATGACAGAGCTTTTCGCTATCAATCCTACAAGACTTGAGCCAAGGCATCCATATCTGCCTGACTGGTCGACCAACTGGTTGCGAGGCGGATAATGGTATAGGTCTCATCATACTTTTCCCAAAAACCATAGCATACGCCTGCTCTATCCAATTTTTCCAACTCTTCTGCTGTCACCAGCAAAAATTGCTGATTGGTAGGAGATTTGAGATAAAAACGGTAGCCTTTTTCTTCCAGCAAGGCAATCAATTTCTCTGCCATTTCTATCGCATGCGCCCCCAGTTGTAGATACAAATCATCGGTGAAGAAGCGATCAAACTGAACTCCTGTCAAACGTCCTTTGGCTAAAAGTGCCCCATGCTGCTTGACAATGGTCGTAAAATGCTTGGGTTGATTGGACTTGGTGAAAACGACTGCTTCTCCCATGAGTGCGCCCATCTTGGTTCCGCCGATGTAAAAAACATCTGTTAAGGCTGCAATGCTTGGCAAATCCAGATCCGTCGAACGCGCCGCAAGACCATATCCTAAACGGGCACCGTCTAAAAAGAGTGGAATCTGATAGTCTCTACAAACCTTTGCCAACTCAAGTAACTCTTGCTTACTGTACAGCGTGCCGTATTCTGTCGGATGGGAGATGTAGACCATTCCTGGGAAGACCATGTGCTCATGATTGCCATCAGCGTAAAAATCCTCTAACAACTGGCGGACGGCAGCCGCTGCAATTTTCCCCTCTTGGTGTGGCAAGGTCAAGACCTTATGACCAGAAAATTCAATCGCACCAGCCTCATGAGTTGCAATATGGCCTGTATCTGCCGCAATCACTCCCTCGTAGGAAGCCAGCATCGCATCAATCACCACTTGATTGGTTTGAGTACCGCCTGTTAAAAAAGTGATGTCTGCTTGGGGACAATTAGTCGCCTCGCGGATTTTCGTTGCTGCACGACTGCTATAGAAATCCGTCCCATAACCAGATAAACCCTCACCGTTGGTTTCTACTAGAGCCTCCAAAATCGCTGGGTGTGCTCCCTTATTATAGTCGTTTTCGAAATGTAGCATACTTCTCCTTTTTCTCCTACATAAGCCAAAAAGCCTTGAGTTCCAAGGCTTTCCATGTTCAATCATCCGTCCTGAGGGAATCGAACCCCCATCTCAAGAACCGGAATCTTACGTGATATCCATTACACTAAGGACGGCAAGAGAAAGACTTGCTTTTCGCAAGTCATTCAACATTACAACTCAATGTCACCGAAAAGATCAGCCATTGAGAATCCAGTTTGAGTTTCTGGAAGTTCGAAATCACGTTTTTCTTGACGTTTTGGACGACGTGGACGTGATTCACGTTTTTCAGCTTTCTCTTCGCCTTCAGCTGCAGCTGGACGCTCTTCCAAGGCTTTGATAGAAAGTGATACACGCTCATCAGCAGCATTTACTTCAAGAACTTTAACAGTTACATCTTGACCAACTGTAAGTGCATCTTTTGGATTTTCAACACGTTTGTGTGAAATTTGTGAGATGTGTACAAGTCCGTCAATTCCTGGCAATACTTCTACGAATGCACCGAAATCAGTCAAGCGTTTTACTTTACCTTCGATGACATCACCAGCAGCAAGTTTTTGCTCAACGCCATCCCATGGTCCAGGTGTTGTCGCTTTCAATGAAAGTGATACACGACCTTCTTCTTCGTCAATCGCAAGAACTTTCACTTCAACTTCTTCACCAACAGTTACAACTGATTTAGGTGATACGTTGCGCTCATGTGACAATTCAGTCAAGTGAACAAGTCCGTCTACACCACCAAGGTCGATGAAGGCACCGAAACTTGTGATACGAGCAACTTTACCTGTTACGTTTTCACCAACAGCCAATTTGCTAAATACTTCTTGACGAGCTGCAGCAGCCACTTCTTCTACCACGTCACGGCGTGATAAGATGAAACGGTTTTCCGCTGGATCCACTTCTTTGATTTTCGCATCAAATTCTTGACCTACAAAACGTTCAGTGTTACGAGTAAAGCGAGTATCAATCATTGAAGCTGGGATAAATCCACGCAAACCTTCAAATTCAACTGAAAGTCCGCCTTTTACTGCGCGAGTTGCTTTAACAGTCACTACTTCATCTTCACGTCCAACAAGTTTGTCCCATGCTTTGCGTGCTTCCAAACGTTTTTTAGATACAAGATAAGTAACAGTGTCTGTATCTTTACCAACCACTTGGCGAAGTACAAGCAATTCAAGCGTTTCACCAACTTTAACAAGTTCGTTGATGTCAGCTTCACGGTCGTTTGTCAACTCACGGAGAGTTAGGACACCTTCAACACCAGTTCCAGAAATAGCTACATTCGCTTGACCAGCATCTACTGTCAATACTTCTGCAGTTACCACATCACCAGGTGCAACTTCACTTACACTGTTCAACAAATCTTCAAATTCGTTCATTATAAAAAAACCTCCGACAATCAAGTCTCTCGACTCAACATAAAATATATTTTATTAAGGCACACGCAAGGACTAACAAAAGAGCATCTTTGACGAATTAGGAACAATTCCTAATACCTTGACTGGGGTAGCTGGATTCGAACCAACGCATGAGGGAGTCAAAGTCCCTTGCCTTACCGCTTGGCTATACCCCAATATTAAATCTTATCTAATTGAACTCGTGCTAAATCCCTAGTGAAAAAGAGACGCAACTGTTCCAGTGTTAACCAGATTACAGATGTGGCTACCTTTAGGTGTAAATTGATTTGTGTCCAAAGGCACTACATCAATTTCCTACTTTCATACGCGATTTTTAACGCACTCGTATCTTAGATATGGAGAGAGAGGGATTCGAACCCCCGAACCCGAAGGAGCGGATTTACAGTCCGCCGCGTTTAGCCTCTTCGCTATCTCTCCCTTTAGCACTAACAGTCACTATTCTATCATAAAATAGTGACTATTACAAGAGGTTAATGGTGCAAATTGTAATTTTCAATGACATTTCCGACAGCTTTTTCGAGCTTTTTATAAAAACTCTCTGTATTTCCATTTTTTACTACCGCAAAATGATGTTCTGCCAGTTCTGCAATTTCACCAATGACCTTTTTCCCAATCGTTAGGGTGTAGCCCGGAAATGTCTCTCCGTTGACTTGGACACTACTTTCTGCCAGTTGGATTTCAATTTTTTTATCTTTTTTACTCATATCAAACCTCACTTTCTCCATTTTACACGAAAAGAATAGAGCTTGCAAGTACAAGCCCTAGTTTTCATCTACTTTTACAATCCAGCCTTCTGGCGCTTCAATATCCCCAAATTGGATGCCTGTCAATTCCTCGTAGAGCTTACGAGTCACGGGTCCAACTTCTGTTTCGCTGTAAAAGACATGGAAATCATCCCCATGTTGGACACCACCGATTGGCGAGATGACAGCAGCTGTTCCGCAGGCTCCTGCTTCGACAAATTCTGCCAAATCATCGACCAAGACTTCCCGCTCAATAGCTTTCATCCCCAAGCGATGGTCCGCCAAGTACAATAGCGAATACTTGGTAATAGACGGCAAGATAGACGGGCTGATGGGGGTGACAAATTCATTGTTTTTAGTAATGCCAAAGAAGTTGGCAGAGCCGACCTCCTCAATCTTAGTGTGGGTCGCTGGATCCAGATAAATCACATCTGAAAAGCCTTGTTTTTTGGCGTATTGACCCGGTAACAGGGAAGCGGCATAGTTTCCGCCGACCTTGGCTGCACCTGTGCCATGCGGTGCGGCGCGGTCATACTGATCTTGAATCAGGAAATTGGTCGGAGCAAGTCCCCCCTTGAAATAATTCCCAACCGGCATGGCAAAAATGGTGAAGATGTATTCATCAGCTGGCTTGACACCGATAATATCCCCAACCCCAATCAAAAGCGGACGAAGATAGAGTGTCCCGCCTGTTCCGTAAGGAGGTACATAATCGCTATTAGCACGCGCCACCGCCTTACAAGCCTCCACAAACATGTCCGTTGGCACCTGCGGCATCAAGAGGCGGTCAGCTGTCCGTTGCAAACGTTCTGCATTTTGGTCTGGACGAAAAAGTTGGATAGAGCCGTCCTTGGTGCGGTAGGCTTTTAAGCCTTCAAAGGCTTGTTGGCCGTAATGAAGGGCTGGCGAGGACTCTGACAGGTGAAGAGTTGCATCTTCTGTCAGACCGCCTTCCTGCCATTTTCCGTCTTTATAGGTTGCAAGATAACGATAGGGTAATTTCATATAGGAAAATCCGAGGTTTTCCCAGTCAAGTGATACGGTCATAGATTTCTCCTTTTTAAGAACCTGTATTCATAAGCGAAGTCATTCTAATCGGGAGCTTATTTTACGATAATCAAGGCGTTTTTTTGAAGGAATACTGACTGTATTTCGAAAAAAAGCAAGGATGAGTAGCGAAAAACAAGCCCTGAATAGAGTTGCTGATCTGTGAATACAGGTTCTAACTCTGTGCTTACTATTGTACACCTTTTTTCAAGATTTTCAAGTATTATTTTCAATTTTCAGATAATTTAATCTAACGAAAAATCAGCACAAGGCTGATTTTTATATAAGATAGGCATCGTTGACTTCTTCATCTGAAATGGTATCAGAGATAAAGCTGCCGTTGCTGGTGCGTTCAGAGAAGGACAGCTCTGACAGGTTCATTTCATACACCTGACCAGTTGTGGACACCACTCGCAAGATTTGGCTTTCTTCCACACTTTCTCCTTGGTGGAACAAGTCAAAATCAATCGCTTCGCCTCGGACGATTCCTGCGACAAAGACACGGTGCGGTTTGGCCTTCAATTCACGCAGAACCTGCAAGCCACGGTTGGCACGGCTGGTTGCTGGAATCTCATCGACTGCTACTTTTTTCAGCGCTCCACGCTGGGTCAAGAGATAGAAGGCCTTGCTTGACACAAGGAAGCTCGCTGCCACGGTATCGTCACCTTTGAGGTTAATGGCCTTGACACCAGCTGCCTTGGCACCAACGACAGGCACTTCCTCGCTGTTAAAGCGCAGAGCGTAACCATTCTTCGTGATAACCATGACATCTTCTAGCTGGACTGGTGCGACCAAGACCACTTGGTCATCGTCATTTTTCAATTTGGCAAATTTGAGCGACTTGGACTTGTAGGTCCGCCAAGGGCTAAATTCGCTACGCTCAACCCGCTTGATTTGCCCCATTTTCGTCGCAGCAATATAGACGCCTGTGTCAAAATTTTCAACCAATTCAGCATAGATGATTTCTTCTCGGACTTCAAAGTTGGAAATGGTCTGGCTAAGGTGTTCTCCAATTTCTTTCCACTTGATGTCGGATAATTCATGGACAGGCCGATAGATGACATTGCCCAGACTCGTGAACATCAAGAGCTGCTGGGTTGTCTTAGCTACACTCACAAACATCAGACGGTCATCGTCACGCTTGCCGATTTCTTCCACCGTTGACGCTGCAAAGGAACGTGGACTGGTGCGTTTGATATAGCCTGCTTTGGTGATGCTGACGTAGGTCTCTTCTTCAACCACAAGGCTGGCTGTATCGATTTCAATCGTTTTTGCTGTATCCTGCAATTCACTAAGACGCGGATTGCCAAATTTCTTTTTCACCTCACGGAGTTCTTTTTTCATGAGGTTGTACATGGTACGCTCATCTCCGATAATGGCTGCTAGGTAGGCAATCTTCTCGCGAAGCTCTGCTTCTTCTTCCTCTAGAACCACAACGTCCGTATTGGTCAAGCGGTAGAGTTGCAAGGTCACGATGGCTTCTGCTTGTTCCTCGGTAAAGTTATAGCTGACCTTGAGATTTTCCTTGGCATCGGCCTTGTTTTCGCTGGCGCGGATGAGGGCAATGACCTCGTCCAGAATCGAAATCACCCGAATCAAGCCCTCGACAATATGTAAGCGCCGCTCTGCCTTTTCCTTGTCAAAGCGACTACGGGCTAAGATGACTTCTTTTCGGTGGGCAATGTAGCTGGTCAAAATCGGCACAATCCCAACCTGACGTGGCGTAAAATGGTCAATCGCCACCATATTGAAATTATAGTTGACCTGTAAATCGGTGTATTTGAACAGGTAGTTCAAGATTAAGTCACGATTGGCATCCTTTTTCAGCTCAATGGTGATCCGCAAGCCAGTCCGGTCTGACTCGTCACGGACTTCAGCAATGCCAGCTACCTTGTTACTGACCCGCACATCGTCAATCTTTTTGACAAGGACGGACTTGTTGATTTCATAAGGAATTTCTGTGACAACGATTTGCTCTTTGCCACCTTTTAGCTGCTCAATTTCGGTCTTAGACCGTACAACGACGCGCCCTTTTCCAGTCTCATAGGCTTTTTTGATTTCATCGCGCCCTTGAATAATGGCTCCTGTCGGGAAATCAGGTCCCGGCAAGAATTCCATCAGCTTTTCCACCTTGGCAGACGGATGATCAATCATATAAATCACGGCATCGATGACTTCTGAAAGATTGTGGGGCGGAATGTCCGTCGCATATCCAGCAGAAATCCCTGTCGCCCCATTGACCAAGAGGTTTGGAAAGGCAGCAGGCAGCACAGTCGGCTCTTTTTCCGTATCGTCAAAGTTCCAAGCAAAGGGAACGGTGTTCTTTTCGATGTCCTCCAGCAAGAAGCCTGCCATTTCAGACAAGCGTGCCTCGGTATACCGCATGGCCGCAGGCGGGTCCCCATCCATGGAACCGTTATTTCCGTGCATTTCCACCAAAATCTCACGGTTTTTCCAGTCCTGACTCATGCGGACCATGGCATCGTAAATAGACGAATCCCCGTGCGGGTGGAAATTCCCCATGATATTTCCGACAGACTTGGCGGATTTTCGATAGGATTTATCAAAGGTGTTGCCATCCTTATTCATGGAATAAAGAATCCGCCGCTGCACGGGCTTCAAGCCGTCACGAATGTCTGGCAATGCCCGCTCCTGAATGATGTATTTGGAGTAGCGCCCAAAGCGCTCTCCCATAATGTCCTCAAGGGACATGTTTTGAATTGTACTCATAAGATACTATGGGCGTTAAGCGAGCAAAGCAAAAATAGGAGTTTTGACGAAGAACCTCAAGTTCTAGGAGAAACTATCTTTTTTGCACAGCTCGTAGCCCAAGTTCAGTTATTAAAAATAAGATACTACGGGCGTTAAGCGAGCAAAGTAAAAATAGAAGTTTTGACGAAGAACCTCAAGTTCTAGGAGAAACTATCTTTTTTGCACAGCTCCTAGCCCAAGTTCAGTTATTAAAAATAACTAAACTACTCCTTTCTCTATTTCTTAGTACTAATAGGATAGAATCCTTATTCTTTGGTTATAATTTTTCTGTCTTGTACAGAGTGTAGCCTTCATAATAATAAGACGCATCTACTCCCTTGAAAAAACTAGCCTGACTAAGGTTATCGGTAAGAGCGTTCAGAAGCAGGTATTTGAGTTCACCTGTCGAAACATGGCTACGAATCATAGCGTTAAAATACTCATCCTTATCAATCAGATTCCAATCTACGATTTTTCCCAGTTTTTCACGCAACATACAATCTAACCAGATGCGCATACTTCGACCATTGCCTTCACGAAAAGGATGGGCAATATTCATATCGGCATACTTATCCACAATTTCATCAAATGTGTCATGAGGAAGTTGATCAATGTAAGCCAAGGATTGCTCGAGGAAAATCCGAGGTGCAAATTGGAAATTATCCTTGGCAATATTGACATCCCGGATTTTACCTGCAAACTCATAAATCTCTGAAAACAAGGCCGAGTGAATAGCTGCTAGCCCCTTAAAAGTTCCAATTTCTATTTCAAATAATCGACCTGTTTCAAATAAAAGAGCCGCCTGTTTCTTACTGATTCTTTCTTCAGCCTCTGCTAATTGCGCTGACTGCTCAATCCCTAGTTTATTTTCTAAAACCATAATAGCTCACTTTCTGATGTGTCTTTTACAGGCTCACATTACAAATTGAAGGCGACACTTGAACGACTGAAATAATATTTTTTTGTCATTCAAGTTGATAAGGTGCTCTGTTAAAACACTCCACTTTCTTCCAAGGTAAACTTGACATTGTCCTCAATCCACTTGCGGCGGGGTTCGACCTTGTCGCCCATGAGGACGGACACACGGCGTTCGGCACGGGCGAGGTCTTCAATGGTCACACGAATCAAGGTACGGGTGTCAGGGTTCATGGTCGTTTCCCAGAGTTGGTCTGCGTTCATTTCTCCAAGTCCTTTGTAGCGCTGTAAGCTCGCTCCCTTGCCAAAGTCCTTGCGGAGTTGCTCAAGTTCATTGTCTGACCAAGCGTAGGCAATTTTTTCCTGCTTGCCCTTGCCCCTACTCATCTTGTAAAGCGGTGGTAAGGCGATATAGACCTTACCCGCCTCGACTAGCGGGCGCATATAGCGGTAAAAGAAGGTCAGAAGAAGGGTCTGAATGTGGGCACCATCGGTATCCGCATCGGTCATGATGATAATCTTATCGTAATTGGCATCTTCCAGATTAAAGTCAGAGCCGACACCTGCACCGATTGTATAAATCATGGTGTTGATTTCTTCATTTTTGAGAATGTCAGCCATTTTCGCCTTGGCGGTATTGATGACCTTTCCTCGTAGGGGTAAAATCGCTTGGAATTTGCGGTCCCGTCCTTGTTTGGCAGAGCCACCGGCTGAATCTCCCTCGACCAGATAGAGTTCATTTTTTGCTGCATTCTTAGACTGGGCAGGGGTTAATTTCCCTGATAAAAGTCCCTTGTCTTTCTTGTTTTTCTTGCCATTGCGGCTTTCATCGCGGGCCTTTCGCGCGGCTTCTCTTGCGTCTCTTGCGCGAATCGCCTTACGAATGAGGTTGGAGGCTAATTCGCCATTTTCCAAAAGGAAGAAGGTCAACTTGTCCGACACAATGCTATCTACTGCTGGACGAGCCAGAGGACTTCCCAACTTGTCCTTGGTCTGGCCTTCAAACTGCAAATGCTCCTCTGGCACCAAGATAGACAAGACGGCAGCCAGACCCTCGCGGTAGTCTGAACCTTCCAAATTTTTGTCTTTTTCTTTGAGCAGACCAGTCTTTCTGGCATAGTCATTCATAGCCTTGGTAATAGCGGTTTTAAGCCCCGTCTCATGCGTTCCTCCGTCCTTGGTGCGGACATTGTTGACAAAAGACAGGATATTGTCTGAATAACCGTCATTGTACTGGAGGGCCACTTCGACCTGAAATCCTCCCTCTTCCCCGTCAAAATACAGGACTGGGGTCAAGGTTTCCTTGTCTTCATTCAGATAGCTGACAAAGTCCTGGACACCATTTTCATAGTGGAACTGGCTTTCTTCGCCTGTCCGCTCATCTAGCAGGGTCAGGGTCACTTGCTTTAAGAGAAAGGCTGATTCGTTCAAGCGCTCGGCAATAGTATTGTACTTGAAATCGGTCGTTGAAAAAATGCTAGCATCTGGCATGAAGCGAACCTTGGTTCCCGATTTTGACTTGGGAGCCGTTCCGACCTTATCAAGACCTGTGACAGGTTTGCCACCATTTTCAAAACGCTGACGATAGACAGCTCCATCACGGGTAATTTCCACTTCCAACCAGCTAGAGAGGGCATTTACGACGGAAGAACCTACCCCGTGCAGCCCCCCTGAAGTCTTGTAGCCACCTTGGCCGAATTTTCCTCCAGCGTGAAGCACGGTGAAAATGACTTCTACCGTTGGAATCCCCATCGCGTGCATGCCGACTGGCATTCCCCGTCCGTGGTCAGCAACACTAAGACTGCCGTCCTTATGAATGGTGACATCAATGCGATCTCCAAATCCTGATAGGGCTTCATCGACTGCATTGTCTACGATTTCCCAGACCAAATGATGGAGTCCTGCCCCGTCGGTCGAGCCGATATACATTCCGGGACGTTTGCGAACCGCGTCCAGCCCTTCTAAGACCTGAATCGCGTCGTCATTGTAATTGTTAATGTTGATTTCCTTTTTTGCCACAAGGAACCTCCTGTGTTGTTCATCCTTACTATCTTACAGGTTTTTTGCTATTTTTGCAAATGGTGACCTTTTTCCGCTGTCACATTTTCCTCCAGATATTTTGGGCACTGAAATAGGTAATGGAGCGATTTCATGGTATAATGGGGATATGATGAAAACGATGATACTTTTATTGATTGCTTATTTGCTGGGATCTATCCCGTCTGGCTTGTGGATTGGCCACGTTTTTTTCCATAAAAATATCCGAGAATACGGCTCTGGCAATATCGGAACGACCAATACTTTCCGCGTTTTGGGAAAACAAGCTGGTATTGCGGTGTTTATAGTGGACTTTTTAAAAGGTACCTTGGCGGTCTTGCTACCGATTTGGCTTCATGCTGAAGGGCTATCACCTGTCGTATTTGGCTTGGTTGCTGTACTGGGGCATACTTTTCCTATCTTTGCCCAATTCAAGGGCGGTAAGGCGGTTGCGACATCAGCTGGTATGCTCATGGGATTTGCCCCACTATTTTGCCTCTACCTCATCGTGATTTTTGCAGTCACGTTGTACATGACCTCTATGGTGTCCCTTTCAAGCGTTATCGGTGCTATCCTAGGCATGCTGGGAGCTCTGCTATTTCCAAGTATTGGCTTTCTCATTGATGGCTACGACCTCGTCTTTACCCTTGTTGTCCTCTTCTTAGGGAGCTTTGTCATTGTCCGCCATAAGGAAAATATCGAGCGGATTCTTAAAAAAGAGGAGAACCTAGTCCCATGGGGATTAAATCTTACGAAACAACATGCAAAAAGCTAAGGAAGCACTTCCTTAGCTTTTTTATTATGCCTGATACACAACCCTGCCATCGCAAATCGTATAATGAACCTGTCCTTTTAGTCTTTCACCGACAAATGGAGAATTGCTAGCCTTCGATAGAAAATCAGGCGCGACGGTTCGCTCCTCGTCTGGTGCGAAAATCGTGATGTCTGCTGGACCGTTTTCTGCTAGGTAGCCCGCGTCAAACTGGTACAATTGAGCTGGATTGAGGGTCATTTTTTCCAATAACTCCATCAATGTCAAATGCCCTGCAGCCACCAGATAGGTCAAGCCGAGTGAGAGCGATGTTTCAAGGCCGGTCATGCCAGACGGTGCCTGCGTAATATCTGCGACATTTTTCTCGTCCTGATGATGAGGAGCGTGGTCCGTGGCAATAACGGAAATGACACCTGATTTCAAGCCCTCGATGACTGCTAAGCGGTCAGATTCAAGGCGCAAAGGCGGGTTCATCTTGGCATTGCTGCCTTGGGTCAGGAGCAGATTTTCCGTCTTTGAAAAATGCTGCGGTGCTACTTCTGCTGTGACCTGCGCACCTAATTGCTGGGCAAATTCCACCACCTTTACACTTTCTTCCTTGGACAAATGCTGGATATGAACGTGCGCCTTAGTCGCATAGGCAATCATGACATCACGCGCCACCATGCTATATTCGGCAAGACCTGTCGCACCGCAGACGTGAAAATGCTTGCGGGCAATCTCTTCATTAAGCCCCAGAATACCATTTAACTCTGGATCTTCTTCGTGGAGACTGATGAAGGTCCCTAATTTCTTGGCTTCTTCCATGGCTTCTCGTACCACTTTACTGCTGGTCAAAGGGATTCCATCATCTGAAAAACCAACGGCTCCCGCCGCCAATAACTGTTTAAACTCCGTCAGATGTTGGCCGTCAAAATTCTCTGTAATCGTTGCAACCGAGTGGATATGAATATCCTCGCGTCTAGCAGACGCCAAGACTTCCTCCAAGGTTTCAACTGTGGAAATGGTTGGACTGGTATTGGCCATCATGACCACTCGGGTAAAGCCGCCAGCTGCTGCCGAAAGCGCCCCTGTGTGAATATCTTCCTTATGTGTCTGACCTGGCTCTCTAAAATGCACATGAATATCAATCAGACCAGGTGCCACCACCATGCCTGTCGCATCGATGACTTGGTCAGCTTGCACTTCAATCTTGTCTGCAATCTGAACGATTTTCTGGCCCTCAACCAAGACATCGCAGACCTGATCAAAACCTGTTTTGGGGTCCATGACCCGACCGTTTTGGATAAGTAACATCTTCTTCTCCTTATTCATAAAAATCCACGTGGCTGTCCACCAGCTCATCACCCTTATAGCTAAACTTGGCAGAAAAGAAGGGCTTGCCTTCTAAGAGCCAGGAGACAAAGGTGTGGTCCCCCTCCCAAGTGGGCTTTGATAGCACTTCTTCGTAAGGCACCCACTCAAGTGTGCCTTCGGCACAGTCAATAAGGTCTCCCTCAAACTCTGTTGCCGTAAAGACATAAGTATACCAGTCATGGTCTGGCGTAAATTCTGGAAAGGTGATAATGCCTTTCAAGACTGGCTTTGCGCGTAGGCCTGTTTCTTCAAGGATTTCGCGCACCGCGCATTCCTGCGGTGTCTCACCTGCCTCTAACTTGCCACCCACGCCAATCCACTTGCCGGCGTGGACATCATGTTCTTTTTTATTGCGGTGCAACAAGAGCAATTCTTTTCCATTGTCCAAATAACAAATCGTTGCTAATTTTACCATGTTTTCTCCTACAAGAGCCAGTTAATGGGGTCTAGCCCCTTGCTTTCTAAAAAATGATTGGTACGTGAAAAGGGTCTACTGCCAAAAAATCCACGGTAGGCAGACAAAGGGCTTGGATGAGCAGACTCAATCACCAAATGGTGAGGATTGGTCACCAAGGCCTTTTTCTTGCGGGCATAGGAGCCCCAGAGAATAAAGACAACAGGGCTTTCTTTCTGATTGACCACCTTGATAATGGCATCCGTAAAGGGTTCCCAGATTTGTCCCGCATGACCATTGGCCTGTCCAGCAGGGACAGTTAGACTTGCATTTAATAGCAAAACTCCTTGTTCTGCCCACGGGGTCAAATCGTGTTGCGTTTTTTCACCCACATCATCTGCCAATTCTTTCAAAATATTTTGCAGAGACGGTGGTGCGGGCAAGTCATTTGGCACAGAGAAACTCAAGCCCTGCGCCTGCTTGGGGCCATGATAGGGGTCTTGTCCCAAAATGACCACCTTCACATCTTCCAAAGCTGTAGTCTGAATGGCGTTAAAGACCTTTTCTCTCGGAGGATAGACCACACCTCGTCCATATACATAATCCAAAAATTGATTGATTTTTCCAAAATAGCCCTGCGGGAGCTCTTGTTTTATCAAATCATGCCAAGCTGAATGTTCCATTAGTCCACCTTCTTCTTACTTTTTTCTTTCACGAGATAAATCGGACGTTTCTTGGTCTCTAGGAATACCTTGGACACATATTTTCCTAAAATTCCGATGGTCATCAACTGCAAGCCACCTAGGAATAAAATGATACAAATGGTGGAGGGCCAGCCGATGGTTGGATCCCCAAAAACAAGGGTTTTAATGACAATCACTACCATCATCAAGAGAGATAAGAGGAAGGTCAAAAATCCCAAATAAGAGGCGATATTGAGTGGAACTTCTGAAAAGTTGATGATTCCTTCAATCGAGTAGGACAAGAGTTTCCAGAAAGACCAGCTAGTTTCACCAGCCACACGCTCGACATTTTCATAGGGGAGGTATTCTGTCTCAAAGCCCACCCAAGCAAAGATGCCCTTTGAAAAGCGATTGTACTCGGAAACTTCTAGGATACCATCGACCATGTGACGGCGCATCAAGCGAAAATCACGCGCACCATCGACCACTTCAACCTGACTAATCTTATTCATCACTTTGTAAAAGAGGGTTGCAAAGAAGCTCCGAATGGGAGGCTCCCCATCTCTGGTCACCCGGCGCGTTCCCACACAGTCCAAGTCCGCATTGATTTCTAACATGGCCTTCATTTCGATGAGCATTTCAGGCGGATCTTGCAAGTCCACATCCATGACCGTTACTAAATCCCCACTAGCTTCTTTGAGGCCTGCGTAGAGGGCTGCTTCTTTACCGAAATTCCGAGAAAAAGAGAGATACTGAACCGCCTCATCTTGACTGGCCAAGTTTCGTAAGACCTCCAAGGTCCTATCCTTTGAGCCGTCGTTGATGAAGAGGTATTCAAAGGTTTCCTCCATCTGCTCACGAATCTTTTCCATTTCCTGATAAAAGAGGGGGATTGCTTCTTCTTCATTGAAGCAAGGGACGATGACTGAAATCATAGTTTCCTTTCCTTTTGGTAAATCGTTACTAAGCCAAGGCTTGATAGGAGCAAGATTTGCGGGAAAAATTGCAGGAGATAGCGGGTCTTTCCTCCCTCAAAAATCATGAGGAATAGGAGACCGCCAAAGATGGCAAGGCTTAAAAAATTCAGCGTGTCATCTGCACGATAGCGTCTAACCGCTGCAAATAATCCGACCGCTACAAGCAACCAGACAACCTGCTTAACCACTTGATAATAATGATAATATTTCCCATCATACTGGATAATCGTTTGACGAACCGCCTCAGCAAATGCGTTCTTTTCTGTATAGGCATAGAGCGGGGAAACGAGTGGCGTTTTTTCATCTTCAGGCTCTCGGTAAAGCCAGTTGAGAGAGCCATCGTACAAGGTCTGCGCTAACTTGTATTCGAGATGCTGGGCAAATGTCAGCGCTGTATAGCTTCTTAGTCTGCGCTTGATTTCCTTGAGTTCATTTTCTGTGGCAAACATGCCATTGTTATACTCCTCACGCTTGTCGGGTTCGACATAGAGCAATAGGCCTTCTTTCATATCTTCTTGGTCTGTTCCTGAATAGGTCAAGCCCAGATTGATAAAGGTCGTCAGGCTCTTTGCCAAGGTCTCATCGCGGACAATCGTGACTTCTTGCTGATGATAGATGGCAACCGTTAACCCAGCAAACACCAAGCCAAAACTAGCAACAAAGACTGCCATATAATGGACAAACTTCTTCCATTTTCCTTTCAAAAACAAGACCATCGCAAAGGCAATGACAATGATTAGCGCTGTTGGTCGAAAGACGGTTGCAATCGCAGTAACCAAGCCGAGCAAGCAGAGACGTTGATTGGCTTTCTGCTCTTCTTTGAGCAAGGCGACCATCAAGTACAACTGTCCTGCTAAAAACGGAAGCGAGGTGATGTCTGTATAGGTCTGAATGACATAGGGCGAAAAGCCTAGCAAGCAAAGATAGAGGCTAAATAGACTGTCTGCCACCTGCTGACTGAAAAAGTCACGCCCTGTTCGGTAGAGGATATAGGCTGTTCCATTGATATACATCATTCCCAGAAGCTGCAAGACCCAGAGCGCTGAAAAGCCGAATAGATGATAGAGGCTGCGCGCATACAAGAACACGGGCAGATTATTGGGATTACGTGTCAGATAGTTGGAAATAGACTCTTCCCCTATCATCTCTAAAGCCCCTGTAATGACCACAGCTGCATCCCGTCTGACTAGTAAGTTGGCTGATACAATCACCACGAGTTGAAAGACTATCGCTATAAAGACCAGCCCCTTCTTATGCGCCATCGCAAACCGGTAGGCCTTTACAAGCGCCTCTTTCTGCTGCACGAGCAAGACAAGCACGATGGCTAAGCTATAGAGAAACAGTCTTGGAAAATGTCCTAATTCCTGGGCAACTACCACCAACCAAAACAGGGTAATCAGCCACATGCTTTTTTGGATAAACTTAAAAAACAACTGATACATACAGCCTATTATAGCATGTTCGCCAAAAGATTTCTATTCTTACAAAAAAAGAGGGGAAGCCTCGCTCGCTGCTTGTTCCTCACTCTTTTTCGCAAGACTAGCCTAGTCCTGCCACGTTTCTTGGTTTTCTTTAAACTTCTTCAACAAGGTCAAGCCATCTGCATTGATATAGCCTTGAACTTTGGCCACCTTGATGAGTTCGCTGTAATTTGACAAGGTTACCAATTTCACACCAGCCTGTTCAAAGTTGGCATCTGCCTTTGGCAATTCGTAGGTGAAAATGGCCACCACGCCTAAGACATCTGCGCCCTCACGTTCTGCTGCTGCCACTGCATCTAGCACAGAGCCACCTGTCGAAATCAAATCTTCAATCACGACCATCTTTTGTCCCTTGACAATGCGACCTTCTACCTGATTCCCAGCCCCATGGTCTTTAGGCTTACTACGGATATAGGCAAAGGGCAAATTCATGCGGTCTGCAATAATCGCACCGTGGGGAATTCCTGCGGTTGCAGTTCCTGCAATCACTTCCACTTCTGGGAAAGACTCTTTGATTTTCTCCACAAAGCCGTCTTCAATCAAGGTACGCGTATCTGGATAAGAAAGCGTAATACGGTTGTCTGTATAAATCGGTGATTTAATTCCTGAAGCCCATGTGAAGGGTTCTTCTGGCTGAAGATAGACCGCCTTAATATCGAGCAAGTGTGCTGCAATTTCTCTTGATAATGTCATCTGGTACTCCTTTTATTCTTTTGTGATAATAGTTGACAAATAGTATATAGTGGATAGCTACAGATAGAACTAGCGTTCATCAATACTCTATAAAAATCAAAATCTGACTAGGCAACGAAATCGTAGCTAGAACTGAAGTTCAGCAAGGTGAGTTAACGACGTCAGGTTTTGATTTTTGACGAGTAAAAGCGACTTAACGATGTCCTAACCTTTATTCAATTCACTATAGTTGATTCCACTCTTTGTAAATTTCTCTGTAAGCCGCTACAGGGTCTGTTGCCTGCGTGATAGGACGACCTACGACAATATAGTCGCTTCCAATTCGGTAAGCATCTGCGGGGCTGACGACACGTTTCTGGTCACCTGCCGCAGCGCCTTGCGGACGAATACCCGGTGTCAAGCAGATAAAGTCATCAGAAGTCACTTGTTTGATGGCTGCGGCTTCTTGGGCAGAGCAGACAACACCGTCCAAACCCGCTTCATAGGTTTTTTGCGCATAGTGCAACACAGACTCTTTCAGACTACTTTGAATGTTTTGGTAGTCTCGCATCTGCTCTTCCGAGGTAGACGTCAGCTGGGTGACCGCAATGAGCTTGGCGCTATCTCCCAAGCCGCGTTTGGCAGCCTTCATCATCTCCACACCACCTGCTGCGTGGACGTTGGTCATATCCACTCCAAAATCTGCCAAGACCCGCATGGCGGACTCCACCGTATTTGGAATATCATGCAGTTTCAAATCTAGGAAAATGCTATGCCCCAAACGCTTGATATAGGCGAGCATTTCAGGCCCGACAGCATAATACAATTCCATGCCAACCTTGACATACAAGCGCTCATCGCTTGGAAAAAGCGCTAGAAAATCCTTGACTTGCTCAAAATTAGGAAAATCAAGTGCAATGACTGGTCGTTCTTCTCTCATTCAATGGTTCCTTTCTACAAAAAATAACCTTGCCTAACTAGACAAGGTTGCACGAAAAGAAGGGCTAATCCCTACTTTTACCATGAACACCTTTCTAGCCTCTCTGGACTTAGTTAAAGGGGTTAATCCGTTATTCCAATTTTCTTATCCCTATTTTACTCATTTATCTGACGATTGTCAACTGCTACCCTGCTAAGAACGCAATTCCTGTCGAATATCCCTCCGCAGGTCTTCCAAAGTCGCAATGCCGTATTTATCCATCACCTTTGGCAAATCATCAATAATGGTCGGACAGGCAAATGGATCGGTGAAATTGGCTGTACCAACACCGATGGCTGACGCGCCTGCAATCATCATCTCGAGGGCCTTTTCTGCCGAGTCAATCCCACCCATACCGATGATGGGCAAGTCGGTTGCCTGCGCCACTTGACGAATCAATTTGAGCGCAACTGGAAAGACCGCAGGACCTGACATGCCACCTGTGCCATTTGCGATAATCGGTTGGCGATTTTTCAGATTGAAGCGCATGCCGACCAAGGTATTGATCATGGTCAAGCCACTCGCTCCTGCATCTTCTGCCGCCTTGGCAAGAAGAGTAATGTCTGCCACGCTCGGTGTCAATTTGACATAGACTGGGACACTTGATGTCTCGACTGCTGCTCGGACCGCCTCATAGGCCAATTCGGGCACCTGACCAATCAAGAGACCGTGATTGCCATGGTCGACATTGGGACAGGAAATATTGAGTTCAATCGCATGGACATTTTTAGCTTGGGAAATTTTCCCTGCCACGTAGGCGTATTCTTCATTGGAAAAGCCAGCGACATTGGCAATGATGGGCAAATCTGGGAAATGCTGTTCCAACCACGGCAATTTCTCTGCCAGCACCGCATCCACACCAGGGTTCTGCAAGCCGATGGCATTGAGCATACCAGACGGTGTTTCTGCCACACGAGGCGTTGGATTGCCAAATCGTGGATGCTGGGTCGTCGCCTTAATCATAATCGACCCCAGACGATTCAAGTCAAAATAATCGGCGTATTCCTGCCCAAAGCCAAAGCAACCTGAAGCTGGAATAATGGGATTTTTCAAGTCAAGTCCCGGCAAGGAGACCCTTAGGCGATCTGCTGTCATCTCATACTCCTTTCTCATAGTACAAGGCTACCTGTCGCAAAGACGGGGCCTTCCTTGCAGACACGCTGATTTTCATGCTCTTTACCGCCTTTGGGACGGACAACACAGGCATAGCAGGCACCCATGCCACAGGCCATACGGGCTTCTAGCGATAGGTAGGCATGCGGGTGATGTTCAAACCGCTCATCCACATAGGTCATCATGGCAGGCGCCCCGCAGGCATAAATCGCATCAAAAGACTGGGACAGTTGATCCACCACCGTTGACACGTAGCCTTTTTGTCCATAGGTACCGTTATCCGTTGTGACAAAGACTTCTCCGTAGCGTTTTAATTCGTCTTCTAAGATGACTGCCTGACGGTCGGCAAAACCAATCACAGACACGACCCTCGCACCGCGCTGATGGGCTTGTTTTGCAAGCTCCACCAAGGGAGGAACGCCGATGCCGCCACCGATGATGAGAATGGTCTGATTGGCCTCTACATGTGCGAGCGGAAAGCCATTGCCGAGGGGACCCATGACATCGATTTCGTCTCCTGCTTGGAGCTTAGAAAAGACAGCAGTTCCCTGACCTTCCACACGGTAAATCAAGCGAGCCTCACGCTTTTTGACATCTATTTCAGAAATCGAAATCGGCCTGCGCAAGACCATGGACTTGTCTGGCACTTTCAGATGGACGAATTGACCCGGCTTCATCTCCGCCACCATCTCTCCTTTGAGGACGAGTGAAAAGATGTTGGGAGCTAAACAGTCTTGGCGCACAACGGTCATCATTTCTTTTAAAATCATGCTTCCTCCTACAAAAAATAACCCTGCCACAGGCAAGGTTACACGAAAAGAACGAGCGCTCCAGCAATCCCTCCTTGTCCGACACGCCTGTCATAGCTGATGACAGCAGGGTGCCAGATAGCCTAAAATCGCCTAGCCTCTTAGAACCTGTATTTATAAGCTCCCGATTAAAATGACTTCGCTTATAAATATAGGTGCTTAATATCTGATTTCGCCTTTTTTGCCTCTCTGGACTCAATTAAAGGTTTTGTTATTCTGCATTATACATTTTTCGCCTTTTTTTGTCAAATCATGATACAATAGAAATATGAGAATCCAACAATTACACTACATTATTAAAATTGCTGAAACAGGCAGTATGAATGAAGCTGCCAAGCAGTTGTTCATCACCCAGCCTAGCTTATCAAATGCCGTCCGTGATTTGGAAAAAGAGATGGGCATTGAGATTTTCTACCGCAATCCCAAGGGCATTACGCTCACCAGAGACGGGATGGAATTTCTCTCCTATGCCCGTCAGGTCGTTGAGCAAACGGAACTTCTGGAAGAACGCTATAAAAATCCCGGTGCCAAGCGCCAGCTCTTTAGCGTGTCTTCCCAGCACTACGCCTTTGTCGTCAACGCCTTTGTGTCTCTCCTAAAGGAGACTGACATGGAAGATTACGAGCTCTTCCTGCGGGAAACACGGACTTGGGAAATCATCGATGACGTCAAGAACTTCCGCTCTGAAATCGGCGTCCTCTTTCTCAACAATTTTAACCGCGATGTCCTGCTCAAGATGCTCGATGACCACCGCTTGAGCCACACCCACCTCTTTACGGCAAGACCCCATGTCTTTGTCAGTAAGACCAACCCTCTAGCTCAAAAGTCATTGATTACATTAGATGACTTGGCTGATTTTCCCTATCTAAGCTATGAACAAGGGATTCACAACTCCTTCTATTTTTCAGAGGAGATTCTCTCACAGGAACACCACAAAAAATCAATCGTCGTGTCCGACCGCGCCACCCTCTTTAATCTCCTGATCGGACTAAATGGCTACACCATTGCCACAGGGATTTTGAATTCCAACTTAAACGGAGACAATATCGTGTCAATTCCGCTGGACTACGATGATGAGATTGAGTTGGTCTATATCCAGCACGAAAAAACCATTCTCTCTGAAATGGGGGAAAAATTTATCAACTACCTGCTAGATGAAGTCAAATTTGATGCTAGCTAGGCAGAAACCAGTTGCAAAAAACCTTTTTAAACATAGTGAAAGCGTAGTGCAAGAAAAAGTGAAAGTCAATCAATTTTTCTTTCGGAAAACGCTTCCATTATGTTTTTATTTATGCTATAATAGTTCTATCATATATATAAGGAGTGATCTATTTTGGCACAAAATAAATTATTAGCAATGATTCTTGCTGGCGGACGTGGAACACGCTTGGAAGGGTTGACCAAAAAGGTTGCAAAACCTGCTGTTGCATTCGGTGGAAAATACCGCATTATCGACTTTCCACTTAGTAACTGTGCAAACTCAGGGATTGACATTGTTGGTGTTTTGACCCAGTACGAGCCTGTCCTACTCAATTCTTACGTTGCCCAGTCACAGCGTTGGGGCTTGGATGTGCAAGGTTCAGGTGTCTTTGTGCTTCCTCCAAGTGAAAAAATTGAAGGATTCGGTCTCTATAAAGGAACGGCTGACGCTATCACCCAAAATATCGACTTTGTCGACCTCCATGACCCAGAATATGTCCTCATCTTATCGGGTGACCACATCTACAAGATGAACTACGATAAGTTGCTGGACACCCATATTCAAAATGAGGCCGATGCAACGATTGCCGTTATCGAAGTACCGATGAAAGAAGCATCCCGCTTTGGTATCATGAACACGGATAGCGACTACCGCATCGAAGAATTTGAAGAAAAACCAGCAAAACCAAAGAGCAACCTGGCTTCGATGGGGATTTACATCTTCACTTGGAAAACCTTACGGAAATATCTCCTTGAAGACGATAAGTTAGATACCTCATCCCATGACTTTGGACATGACATCATTCCGAAATACCTCGCAGATGGCAAACGTCTCTACGCTCACCCATTTAGAGGCTACTGGAAGGACGTGGGAACAGTCAATAGCCTTTGGGAATCCAACATGGACTTGATTGACCATGCAGATGATCTAGACCTGTCTGATTCATCTTGGCGCATTTACTCTGAAGACTCTGGCTCTCCTGCCCAAGTCATCGGTAGCCATGCGACCGTCCGTAGTGCCTATATCGACAAAGGTGCGATTATCGAGGGCAGCGTTGAACATTCTGTTGTCTCGACAGATGTCGTGGTCAACCGCGGTGCTTCCGTGAAAAATTCTGTCCTGCTTCCAGGAGCTGTCATTGGCGATAATGTGCAGTTGGATTATGTAATTGTTGCAGAAAACGTGAAGATTGCAGAAGGAACAAAATTAGCAGGAACTGCTGATGCCATCCTCTTAATCGATAAAAACGTAAGCAAGTAAGAAAGGATTACCATGCTAAGAAATACATTAGGAATTGTAAATATTGAAGGAAATAATGTTCACTTTGGAGATGTCATGGATCATCGTGGGATTCAAGCCTTCGGATTTTTAGGACGCTACCGCTTGATTGACTTTGTCCTTTCCAACATGTCCAATTCTGGTATCAGTGATTTCCAAGTCTATATGCCTGCTAAAATGCGCTCTACCATCCAGCACGTCGGAACAGGTAAACACTACAATATCAACAGCAAACGTGGCAAATTACGCCTGTTAAACAGCGTCACAGACCCAAACTCCATTTACCAGCACGACATCAAGGCCTTTTCAGACAATATTCACTATATTGAAAATTCACACAAAGAATATGTCTTGATTGCACCGTCCTACTTCATCTATAGCCAAGATTATTCCAAAGTATTGGATGAACATTTGGAAACCAAGGCAGACATCACCGTCTTGTACAAAAATGTCACCAATGCTAAAGAAAACTTTATCGGCTGCCAGACACTCAAATTTGGCGATGACAAACGCATTGTGGAGTTTGAAGAAAACCACGGTAAATACAAGAATCGCCCTGTCTCTCTTGAAGCCTACTTCATGAAACGGACTGTCTTCCTTGAGTTGATTAAGCGGGCCAACAAGGTTTCTGCCCTCTACTGGCTCAAAGATATCTTGCGTGATGTGGTCGACCAATACCGCATTGTCGGCTATGCCCACCGCGATTTTGTTGCCTGCATCAATACGGTTGAAGCCTATTTCCAAACCCAGCTTGACTTGATTGACCCAGATACCCGCAAACTTCTCTTCAAGAGCAACTGGCCGATTCATACGCAGACCAGCGACAGCTCGCCATGTCTTTACGGACCGCTTGCTGAAGTCAAACGCAGCCTCATCTCAAACGGCGGCACCATCAATGGTCAGGTGGAAAATTCGGTCATTGACCGGGATGTGGTCATCGAAGAAGGTGTGGTCATTAAAAATTCCATCATCTTAAACGGCGTGACCATTAAGAGCGGAGCCAACATTGAAAATGCCATTATCGATAAAGCAACTACGATTGCGCACCCGGTTGACATTAAAGGAAGTGCTGCTGCACCTGCCTATTTGAAAGCCTATCAAGTTATTTAGGAGGAACTATGTCCAAAAAATCTGTTCTCTTTGTCGCCTCAGAAGGGCTTCCCTTTATTAAAACTGGAGGCTTGGCAGATGTTATCGGCTCCCTGCCCAAAGAACTAGTGAAGCAGGGAATGGATGTGCGGGTGGTGCTTCCCCTCTACTTAAAAATCGCTGTCAACAATCATGCTGATTTTGACTATGTGTCCAGCTTTGATGTGCGAGCAGGGGATATTCAGTCCATGGCCAATGTCTACCAACAGGTCGTAGACGGAGTGACCTTCTACTTCATCGAACACCGCGACTACTTTGAACGCAAGGACTTGTACGGCTACGATGACGATGCCATGCGATTTGGCTTCTTCCAGCATGCAACCTGCCGTTTGTTAGAAGCCCTGCACTACTTCCCTGATGTCATTCATACCCATGACTGGCATACAGCTGCGATTCCTTTCCTATGCCGAACCTTTTATAGCTACCGCGAGGAATTTCGCACCATCAAGCATGTCTTTACCATTCACAATCTCGCTTTCCAAGGGATTTTCAACAAGCAAGCCCTCTGGTCTGCCTTGGGAATGGACTATAGCTACTATGTAGACGGAATTGCACGCTTCCATGATGACTGTATCAGCTTTATGAAACTGGGCATCCTCTACGCTGACAAGGTGACAACGGTCTCTGAAACCTATGCACAGGAAATTCTGACCGAAGAATTTGGCGAACACATGGAACATGTCTTAGAATTGCGCCGTCATGACCTGTTCGGTATTGTCAACGGTATCGATTACGACACGTGGAATAGCCAGACAGATGACCATCTAGTACAGCCCTACTCTCTTGAGACCATCCAGCAAAAGAAAGCCAATAAACTGGCTCTCCAAGCCCAGTTTGGTCTGGCACAGGATGAACATGTGATGCTCGTTGGAATCGTGTCGCGCTTGACCTGGCAAAAAGGCTTCTATCTCTTGACCGAGGTCCTCAACCAGCTCTTGCAGGCCCATGTCCAATTTGTCATTCTAGGAAATGGGGAAACAGACATCGAAAATGCCTTCCACTACTTCAAGCATGCCCACCCAGATAAATTTGCTTTCTACCAAGGTTACAATGAGCCCTTGGCACATCAGATTTATGCGGCTAGTGATCTCTTTCTCATGCCGTCCATGTTTGAGCCATGTGGCATCAGTCAGCTGATTTCCATGCACTACGGTACTCTTCCGCTTGTGCGGGAAACAGGGGGACTGCGCGACACTGTGCCTCCTTACAACATCGTCACCAAGGAAGGATGCGGCTTTAGCTTCTGGGGCAAGGATGCCTACAATATGAAACAAGTCTATGATTTGGCCCTTGATACCTACTATAACCGCCCAGAAGATTGGCAGCAATTGATTCGCCAAGCCATGACAGCAGATGTCAGCTGGACAGCTTCGGCGAAGCGCTATATTGATCTCTACAACGAAATCACCTACTAATACTGGTCAGTTGATGTTGAAAGAGACAGATTGACAAACCAATACCAAAAGCGGGAAAGCACCAAGTGCTTCCCGCCTTTTAGAGAAGGAGGATGTATGACCTTCACAGATCTTGATTTATATTATTTACATACTGGTGAACATACCAGTCTTTATGAAAAAATGGGAGCCCACATCATCAAGGAGCGCAATAAAATCCTTGGTACCGAGTTTCGTGTCTTTGCCCCCAATGCCCAGACTGTTTTTCTGGTGGGCAATTTTAATGGCTGGCAAAAAAACCACCCCATGCAGCTTGAACAAGACGGGGTCTTTCAGCTCTATGTTGAGGGACTGAAATCACTTGAGGACTACAAGTACCTCATCGTGACCCATGACGGTCGAGAACTGTATAAGGCGGATCCCTATGCCTTCTTTAGCCAGATTCGTCCTAATACCGCCTCAACCACCTACAATGCCCGCTACAAGTTCAAAGATGAGGGTTGGATGTACAATCGGGTCCATTACGATTTCAAGGAAGCGCCATTTTCTGTCTACGAAGTCCACTTGGGCTCATGGCTGCAAAAAGGAACTGGAGAAGATACGGCTGATAGCTTTTATTCCTATAAGGAAATCGCACCGCTCCTCATCGACTATGTCAAGGAACACCAGTTTACCCATATCGAACTCCTGCCGATTACCGAGCACCCGCTCGATGCTTCTTGGGGCTACCAAGTGACCGGCTACTATAGCCCGACCAGTCGCTATGGCAAGCCTGATGAATTGAAATACCTCATCGACCAATGTCACCAAGCAGGAATCGGGGTCATTCTGGACTGGGTACCACTCCACTTCTGTAAGGACGCCCACGGACTCTATCAATTTGATGGCAGCTGGCTCTATGAATACGAGATTGAGGGCGACCGAGAAAATCAACAGTGGGGGACAGCCAATTTCGACCTCGGAAAAGGTGTGACCCGCTCCTTCCTCCTCTCCAATATCAAGTATTGGTTGCAGGAATTTCATTTTGACGGTATTCGTGTTGATGCGCTGTCCTACCTCCTTTATTGGCGGGGAGAGACCGAAGAAGACAAGCTCAACCATACAGCGATCGACTTTATCAAGCGGGTCAATGCGCTAATCCATACTGAATTTAAGGGTGTGGTGATGATTGCTGAAGATTCGTCTAGCTATCCTAAGGTGACCCATGCGCTAGAAGATGGCGGACTTGGATTTGACATGAAGTGGGACTTGGGCTGGATGAACGACACCCTCAAACACATGGAACGCCCGTCCATCTACCGCAAGCACCATTCCAATGAAATCACCTTTGGTATGTACTACAATCCGAGCGAGCAGTTTATTCTCCCGCTCTCACATGACGAAGTCGTCCACGGCAAGCTCTCCATTGTCAATAAGATGAATGGCGATTATGAGGACAAATTCCACTTAGCGCGTGCCTATTACAGCTATTTCTTTGCCCATCCCGGCAAAAAACTCCTCTTCATGGGAAATGAATGGGGGCATATCAGAGAATGGCACGAGTACACGCAAATGGACTGGAATCTGCTGGATTTCCCCATCCACCAATCCTTTGCCCAGATGATGAAGTCGCTCACCAACTTCTACCGTACGCACGATGCCTTCTGGAAATACGACTATCAAGCCCACGAAAAAGGCTTTAAATGGGCCAAAATTTCAGAAGAAGCCAATTGCTACGCCTTCTGCCGTTATAGTGATGAGGAAGAAATTCTCGTGGTCAATAATTTCAACGACCAAGAAGTCTATGACCTACCGCTTGATGTACCAGAAGGTGCTGAATACAAACTGGTCTTTTCTTCCAATGCCATTCCAACAGAAGATTTTACAATTACAGCAGACGAAAACGGCGCCCGCATTACCATACCGCGCCTCACGACCTATTACCTCGAACGAACCAATCCTGAACACGTCAAAAAGGATTGAAATAAGCCATTGAGGTGGAAGATTTAACAGATAAACCCAAGCTCTATTAAAACAAGTTCAAATGCCCTGCTAACTTACCATTCGATTTTTCGATTTTCGCGAGCGAAGCGAGCCTCATCAGATACTTTTCGCTGTGGTAAAAGTAGCGTCATGACGCTACTCGGAAATTTTGAGACCTTGGGCTCAAAATTTAGGTATGGAATTCCGCAGGAAGTCGCTACCGTCCGCACCACCTAAGAAAAGTAGCATAAAAGAACTTTTTCTTTAATCTAAAACCCCAATCCACGAAACGTGGATTGGGGTTTCATTCTATTCAACGGCTGTATATTTTGCTACTTCTTTCAAGTAGTTTTCGTATTCACCTGATTCAACCAATTCGTTGACGATTTTATCGATTTCTTCTTTCAAGCTACCGCTGTCTTTTGGCATGACAATCGCTTTTGTATTGGCATCTGTCTCTGGGAACTTGATATCTGCTACTGCAAGGTCTTTATTTTGAGAAGTATAGCCCAAGGCTACTGGCGAATCGAGCAAGACCGCATCGACCTGACCAGATTTCAACTCATTGATGGCTTCGCCCATTTGGGTCAAAGAGATAATGCTCGCATCTTTCAAATTCTCTTTGGCATAGACTTCTTGAGTGGTTCCTTTTTGAACTGCTACTTTTTTCCCAGCTAGGCTATCAGTAGAAGTATAGCTACTTGCTCCATCTTTTTTGACCAACAAGACGTCTTGAACATGGTAGTAAGCATCTGAGAAGTCAAAGACTTTCATCCGATCTTCTGATACAGAAAGCCCTGCAATCGCAATATCCGCCTTGCCATTTTGGACACTGTTTAAGACATTGTCAAAACTCATCGAAGATACTTCTAGCTTGACACCTAATTTTTCAGCAATTTTCTCTGCCATTAAAATGTCTGCACCGACAACCTTGTTCTTGCCATCTACCAAGGTCTGGAATTCAAAAGGTGCATAGTCAGGACTAGTCGCAACGACCAAGGTCCCTTTTTCTTTAATCTTGTCCAAGGGCGCTTTTGCCGCATCCTTACCACCTGTACCACACGCCGCCAAGGTCAAGCCTGCTGCAAGGGCTACTACTGCTGTCATCATTTTTTTCAATTTCATATTTCTTCCTCTTTTTCTATTGTTGGTATTCACTTCTGTTTGCTATCATTACGTCCGTCTTGCAAGAGCATCATCGGACTTTCGCAATCATTTTCATCTTTTTTCTCCTCTTTTCAAAAGATAATCCTATTGTAAGGTATTTTTATGCACTTGTCAACTGTTTTATTGCATTTTTATTCATTTTTTTGTAAAAAAATACAAAAACACTCAAAAAGACCCAGCATTTCTGCCAAGTCTTCTGCCTTTTTATCGAAAATGCTTATCCCATTCGCCCTCTTCATCTTTTTTCCGATAAAAGAATTCCGAAAGGGTCGGATCATCCATGACTTTCAACACTTCAAGAAGGTCGTAGGCTAGCTCCATCTGTGGCAGGTCTGATTTTGGAAGCCAAAACACTTCGCCCTCATCGCTCGATTGGAGCTGACCTGAAAAGGTTGTCGCCTTGTATAGAAAGACGATGTAGCGGTGCCCCTCCTTATCTGGCCAATGTTTGAGCCCAACAAGCTGGGGATGTTCAATGGTCAAGCCTGTTTCTTCCTGAACTTCTCGGACAACGGCATCATGAAAATTCTCATGCGCTTCGACATGTCCACCTGGGAATGCAAGACCTGACCAGCGGTAGCGTTTGGGGTCTCTGCGCTGGACGACGACGCGGCCTTCAGTATCTTCAATCAAACACATATTGGTCAGGGTGACCAGTTCCTTGCGGGACATACTTTCTCCTTAGGGTCTATAAATCATTCTTTTTTCAATCATTTCCTTGCCGAGACGGACAATCTTGGTGGCTCCATCAAAGCGAAATCCAACCCGCTCGTAGAAGCGGATGGCCCGTTCATTGCCGTCTAGCACCCAGAGGGCTACTTGCGGGAAATTTTTCAGTTGCTCCAAGGCAAACTCCATCAAGCGGTAGCCGATTTGCTGGCCGTAGTATTCTTCCAAAACATAGATGGCATAAATTTCTCCTGCATCTTCCAAATCTTCCTGAAGGGAGGCTGCACAGCAAACAAAGCCGACAATTTTATCCTCTATTTTTGCGACAAAGACATCTTTTGGATAATCAAAAGCCCATTTGCGACAGCGTTCCAAGGTATAGTCTTTCCAGAAATGTTCGGGCAGTAAATGGGAATAGGATTCTGTCCAGGCTTTCCAGTGAACATAGGCTTTTCCTTCTTTTTCGTCATCCGTTAGCATTGGGGTAATGGTCAGCATCAGAATACCTCCTTGAACAGCTTATATCATACCATTTTGATTGGAACTATGATACTATAAAATCTTAGAAAATGCAAGTTCTTCCCTATCTTGATGCTGGTTACTGAAACACACTGAAGCGCTCTGCTATTTGAAGCTGGCTGAACTCTTTTTTCTCAGCATACAAAAATCCCTACTGACGATTGCCAGTAAGGATTTCTTGTTGAGATGATTCATAAGGAAGGGCTGGGATTGCCACATCCGTTTGAATGGATAGGTAGGTCGAGGAATGACTTGTCTGACCCTATCGACATTCCTCGTACTCCCTACGTCTTCATTCGTTTTTCTTATTCCTCATCTTTTTTGGTTTTGCGTGAGGCAGCAGCTAGTCCTAATAGGCCTAATACTCCTAAACCGTATGGCATTGCCTTATCTTGCTCACTACCAGTTCTTGGTAACTGCTTGTGCATTCTAGCTGGATTAGCGTGGACTTGGATTGAACCAGCCTGACCACCAGCATTCTTGCCACCTTTAGGGTCGCCTTTGTGGTCGCCGCCTTTAGGGTCGCCTTTGTGGTCACCACCGTTAGAGCCACCTTTCTGGTCGCCACCTTTAGAGCCGCCGTTCTGGTCGCCGCCTTTAGAGCCGCCGTTCTGGTCACTACCGTTAGAGCCACCTTTCTGGTCACTACCTTTAGAGCCACCTTTCTGGTCGCTACCGTTAGAGCCACCTTTCTGGTCGCTACCGTTAGAGCCACCTTTCTGGTCACTACCGTTAGAGCCGCCGTTCTGGTCGCTACCGTTAGAGCCACTATGCTGATCATCACCCTTGTTTTGACCTGAATCGTCACCATTTGTAGCAGATGGTTTGCTTGAAGCGTCTTTCGGATCAGTCTTCTTAGCTACTTCTTCACCATCCGTAACACCATCATTGTCAGTATCAGGATTATTGATGTCAGTACCAAGTTCAAGCTCTTCACGGTTTGTGAGGCCATCATTGTCTGAATCTTCATCGAGGTTCAAGACTGGTTTGTCTGGGGTTTCGATACCAATTCCTACTTCGTGATGCGGTTTGCTTGATGGGTCTTTAGCATCAGTACCAGCTTTCTTCTCATCACCGTCTGACACACCATCTCCATCTGTATCATGACGACCTGGATCAGTACCATCAGCTTTTTCTTGACCATCACTTACACCATCTCCATCAGTATCTGATTTCAACGGATCAGTGTTGATTGCTTTTTCATCGCCATCTGACAAGCCATCGCCATCAGTATCTGATTTCAATGGATCAGTGTTCAATTCTTTTTCGTCACCGTCTGATAGACCATCACCATCTGAATCTGGGTTATTGATGTCAGTACCGTTTTCAAGCTCTTCGCCGTTGGTTACACCATCGTTGTCTGAATCTTCATCGAGGTTCAAGACTGGTTTATCTGGGGTTTCGATACCAATTCCTACTTCGTGGTGCGGTTTGCTTGATGGGTCTGTAGCATCAGTACCAGCTTTCTTCTCATCACCGTCTGACACACCATCACCATCGGTATCATGACGACCTGGATCAGTACCATCAGCTTTTTCTTGACCATCACTTACACCATCGCCATCAGTATCTGATTTCAACGGATCAGTGTTGATTGCTTTTTCATCACCATCTGACAAGCCGTCACCATCTGTGTCTGGTTTCAACGGATCAGTGTTTAATTCTTTTTCATCACCGTCTGATAGACCATCACCATCTGAATCTGGGTTATTGATGTCAGTACCGTTTTCAAGCTCTTCGCCGTTGGTTACACCATCGTTGTCTGAATCTTCATCGAGGTTCAAGACTGGTTTATCTAGGTTGCCAATGCCAATTCCTACTTCATGATGTGGAGTGCTTGTTGCTGCTTTTGGATCAGTACCCTTAGATACTTCCTCACCATCAGTTACACCGTCGCCGTCGGTGTCTGGGTTGTTGAGGTCTGTACCTTTTTCAAGTTCTTCACCATTTGTGAGACCGTCATTATCTGAATCTTCATCGAGGTTCAAGACTGGTTTGTCTGGGTTGCCAATACCAATTCCTACTTCATGATGTGGAGTGCTAGTCGCTGCTTTTGGATCAGTACCCTTAGATACTTCCTCACCATCAGTTACACCGTCGCCGTCTGTATCTGGGTTGTTAAGGTCGGTACCTTTTTCAAGTTCCTCACCATTTGTGAGACCGTCACCATCTGCATCCTCATCAAGGTTCAAGACTGGCTTATCTGGGTTGCCAATGCCAATTCCTATTTCAAGTTCCTCACCATTTGTGAGACCGTCACCATCTGCATCCTCATCAAGGTTCAAGACTGGTTTGTCTGGGGTTTCTGTACCTGTACCCACTTCATGGTGCGGAGTGCTTGTAGAAACAGTTGGGTCTGTGCCTTTCTTGACTTCCTCTCCATCGTTCACACCGTCGCCGTCTGTGTCTGGGTTGTTGAGGTCGGTACCTTTTTCAAGTTCCTCACCATTTGTGAGACCGTCATTATCTGAATCTTCATCGAGGTTCAAGACTGGTTTGTCTGGCGTTTCAATGCCTGTACCAATTTCATGGTTCGGCTTGCTAGTCGCAACAGTTGGATCACTTCCCTTAGATACTTCTTCGCCGTCAGTTACACCGTCGCCGTCTGTGTCTGGGTTATTGAGGTCAGTACCTTTTTCAAGCTCTTCACCGTTTGTGAGACCGTCACCGTCTGCGTCCTCATCAAGGTTCAAGACTGGTTTGTCTGGCGTTTCAATGCCAGTTCCAATTTCGTGGTGTGGAGTGCTTGTAGAAACAGTTGGATCAGTACCCTTAGATACTTCCTCACCATCAGTTACACCGTCGCCGTCTGTATCTGGGGTGTTGAGGTCAGTACCTTTTTCAAGCTCTTCACCATTTGTGAGACCATCATTGTCTGCGTCCTCATCAAGGTTCAAGACTGGCTTGTCTGGGGTTTCAATGCCAGTTCCAATTTCGTGGTTTGGCTTGCTAGTCGCAACAGTTGGATCTGTGCCTTTCTTGACTTCTTCACCATCGTTCACGCCGTCTTCATCAGTATCGGCGCTATTTGGATTGGTACCAAGTTCTTTTTCTTTGCCATCTGACAAACCATCATTGTCTGAATCTGGGTTCAATGGGTCGGTTCCATCTGCTTTTTCATCGCCGTCATTTACACCATCATTATCGCTGTCTGCGTTATTTGGATCAGTACCGTCTGCGATTTCTTGGTCATCAGACACACCATCGCCGTCAGTATCCTTAGGTGTTTCAACTGGTTTAGAAGCTGGATCTTTTGGATCGGTACCCTTAGATACTTCCTCACCATCGTTCACACCATCTTCATCAGTATCGGCGCTATTTGGATTGGTACCAAGTTCTTTTTCCTTGCCATCTGACAAACCATCATTATCTGAATCTGGATTCAATGGGTCGGTTCCATCTGCTTTTTCATCGCCGTCATTTACACCATCATTATCGCTGTCTGCGTTATTTGGATCAGTACCGTCTGCGATTTCTTGGTCATCTGACACGCCATCGCCGTCTGTATCCTTAGGTGTTTCAACTGGTTTAGAAGCTGGATCTTTTGGATCAGTTCCCTTAGACACTTCTTCGCCATCGTTCACGCCATCTTCATCAGTATCGGCGCTATTTGGATTGGTACCAAGTTCTTTTTCCTTGCCATCTGACAAACCATCATTATCTGAATCTGGATTCAATGGGTTAGTACCATCGGTTTTCTCAACGCCATCTGATACACCGTCATTATCTGAATCTGGGTTCAATGGGTTGGTACCATCGGTTTTCTCAACGCCATCTGATACACCATCATTATCTGAATCTGGGTTCAATGGGTTGGTACCATCTGCTTTTTCATCGCTGTCTGATACACCGTCATTATCTGAATCGCCATTCAATGGGTTGGTACCATCGGTTTTCTCAACGCCATCTGATACACCGTCATTATCTGAATCTGGATTCAATGGGTTAGTACCATCTGCTTTTTCATCGCTGTCTGATACGCCATCATTGTCTGAATCTGGGCTCAATGGGTTGGTACCATCGGTTTTCTCAACGCCATCTGATACACCGTCATTATCTGAATCTGGATTCAATGGGTTAGTACCATCTGCTTTTTCATCGCTGTCTGATACACCATCATTGTCTGAATCTGGGCTCAATGGGTTAGTACCATCTGCTTTTTCATCGCTGTCTGATACGCCATCATTGTCTGAATCTGGGTTCAATGGGTCTGTGCCATCAGTTTTTTCATCACCGTCAGACACACCATCATTGTCGCTATCTGCGCTATTTGGATCAGTACCGTCAGCTTTTTCATCACTATCAGAAACACCGTCGTTATCTGAATCGCCATTCAATGGGTTGGTACCGTCTGCTTTTTCATCACCATCAGACACACCATCGTTATCTGAATCTGGATTCAATGGATCAGTACCATCTGCTTTTTCATCGCCGTCATTTACACCATCATTATCGCTATCTACGTTATTTGGATCAGTACCGTCTGCGATTTCTTGGTCATCTGACACGCCATCGCCGTCAGTATCTTTGTCTGCGTCATGAATGATTGTAACAGGAACCTCAAGCTCATCTGTTGAATGGTCTGGGTAGGTCACCACTACTGGGACAGTATACGTACCCGGTGTGGTTGGAAGTTCTGCACCATCTTTCAACGTAACAGTTCCGTCACCCTTGTTCTCTACTGCACCTGTGACGTCAGCTTCGGTCAACTCGCCCTCTTTCTTCTCTATTGGAGTGGTTGGAGCGGTTGGATTGTACTTGTCCTTGTCCGCTACACGAGTGACTTCGACTGGTACATTAACCGTTTCCTTACTGCCGTCTGCGTAGGTCACTTCAACTGGAACAGGGTGAGTACCGACAGTTGTTGGAATATCACCTTTAACCACTTTATCAGTGATAGTAGCACCATCTGGAGCTGTAACGGCGTTGGTCACATCGTCAGCTGTCACAGGGCTTGTTTCTGGTTTGGTAACCTTAGTCACGGTTGGCTGATACTTGTCCTTATCCGCTACACGGGTGACTTCGACTGGTACATTAACCGTTTCCTTACTGCCGTCTGCGTAGGTCACTTCAACTGGAACTGTTCCTGAACCGACTGCCGTTGGAATGTTACCTGTAACACGCTTGTTGGTAATCGTTGCACCATTTGGAGCTGCAACGGCGTTGGTTACATCGGTCGCGGTGATTGGTGTAGTTTCTGGTTTGGTAACCTTAGTTACGGTTGGTTGGTACTTGTCTTTATCTGCGACACGAGTAATCTCAACTGGAACGTTGACGGTTTCCTTACTGCCATCACCATAGGTCACTTCGACTGGAACAGTGCCAGTGCCGACTGTGGTTGGAAGGTTGCCTGTAACACGCTTGTTGGTAATACGAGCGCCCCTTGGTGTGCCGACTGCGTTTTTCACGTCATCAGCGGTCACTGGGCTTGTTTCTGGCTTGGTAACCTTAGTTACGGTTGGTTGGTACTTATCTTTGTCCTCTACCTTAATTGCTCTTGTACTTCCTGCAATCCGGTTATATGGATTCCGTTCACCAGATAATGTCATCCCTGCCAAGAATGGTAGGTCTCCCCTAACATTGGGAGCAATTTCTCCAGTCACAACCATACGATACGCAGCCCTTCCAGGATTTTCCCAAGAAGCATACACTTCATTCATCTGATTTCTTAGGTTGGTATTTAGAAAGTCTTTAAATCCAGTATCGTCACCACGCGCTACACGAGTATCCCATAAATTATCAAATCCCCCGTTTGCTCTTGAACCTACAAAACGAGAAATCCCAGTATGAAAACCAGTCGAATCAACACTCCATTCTGGCTTCCACTGATGATTCACTTCAACACCAGCATCATATTTTTCAATCGAGTTGACCGTTACCCCTGACGGTATCGCAAAGTAGATAAAGGGTCTAGCAGTCCATGGCTCATTTGCAAGGTTATACTGGATATCCCACACAACCGTTTTCTTACCAGTTCTAGCATCGGTCAGAATCTGTTGGGTGTAGACGACTGACTTGTCCACATTTTCAATTTTCTCATTTCTTAGGATAAGCCCACTACTGTTAAGAGCCTTAAAAGAGCCATCTGACTGCCGCTCAACAAGTCGGAACCCTGTCCCTTCAGGGAATTTTTGTGCCGCCCGCACGGTCTTGCTGGCTTCAATCTCGTAAGTCGCTCCTTGATAACGAATGGTCACAGTACCATCAGGACCGACAAAGACGACATCTGCGGTCAGTTGAGGGTTGGCTTTCAAGACACGTCTCGCAATGCGCTCACGGTCATAGTCTGTCAGCATGGTAATGTCTGCTACCACAACTTGTTGTGGCATTACTGGCACAAATACTGGTGCAGTTGCTACTTTTTCAGCTGGTTTTTCTTCTGGTTGTGCTACAGCAACCGTAGCTTCTGGCGCTACCTGTTCTTCACTTGCTGTTTCAGCTTTCGCTTCAGCTGGCTTTTCTGCTCTTACTTCACTTGGTGCTACTGGCTTCACACCGTTTAAGGCCTTATCTGCTGCCTGCAAGGCTTTCAAAGCCTGATCCACTTCCTCTTGAGTGGCACGGTCATTTTTTAGTAAGGCCTTAGCTGCTTCAAGGGCTTTATCATAGTCTGCCTTGGTCGTCGCATAGACATAGCGGTCTTCTTCTGCGACATGCGCTAGGCGCTCCACTTCTGCTTGTAGGGCTGTTTTGTCAGCGGGCTGAACTGCCACATCTGCTGATGTCGCTTCTGGCTTTGTTTCTGACGCATCTGCCACTGGTGTTTCTGAACTTGCAGGGCTCTCTTGGCTGCTAGCCTGTTCACTAGTAGCTGTCTCTGTAACTGCTGAAGCTACGGTTTCAGGAGCCACAAGATTTTCTGGAGCGCTCGCTTCTACACTTGCAGCGGTCTCTGTAACAGTTGAAATTGCGGTTTCAGGAGCTGCAAGACCATCTGTTCCTGCTGGTTCACTGACCACCGTCTCTGCAACGCTTGAAGCTACTGTTTCAGGTTCTTCAGCTAAAGCCGTTGGCGTACCAACAATCAGGGCACCCAAAAAGACTGAAAATACCCCGACTTTAAACTTTCTTATTGAAAATCGTTCCTGTCGTTTAAAAAACATTCTTTTCTCCTTTTTTCTTGATTTTGAACGAATGATAAACCATCCTCGGACCCATCTCCTAGGTCCTTATTTTCCAAACAACTACATTCCACCTTTCTTTTCGTGATAAAAAATAGAGGCCTGATACAAACCCCCATTTCAAAGATAGATAGGCAAGAGTACCGAAACTCTCGTCTACCTTGACTTTTAGGCAGTAACACGATACAATAAGAATACCACTAATTATTGTGTGTTGGTCAGCCAATCACCCCCGGTTGTCTGACGCACTTTTTGCTTGTTGCCAGATTCCGGAAATGCTACTTCTCTTCTCGGATACCTCCCAATACTGTGTTTTTTTGAAAGGGAAGGATTGTGAACTGTATTCCTTACATATTTGCAACTGATTTAGGGATTTGGATGATCACTCTGCAAGTATATGCGAAAAAGTTTGGTAGTAAATGGGAGCTATCCGCAGAAAGAGATGTACATTTTATACCTACTCTTCAATAGGTATAACAAAAAAATCAAGAGGTTGATTTCTTTATTATATCTATTGCCAACTTCCTATCCCCATGGAACCGTTATCAGGTAAGCAAAAACATAGACATCTATTTTTTGTGTAATCAACTGATTATACGCCTATTATATAATCATTTGATTACCTTGTCAATACATTTGCCTCAATATTTTATATTTTTTAGAAAGAAAACCGATGTTTACAAAACGACTAAAAGATTTACGCCTCAAAGCTGGTCTCACCCAGCGTGAAATCGCGGATTATTTCAAGACAAGCCCGCAAAGTTATGCCCAGTGGGAAAAAGGTCTCCGCAAGCCCACAAGCGACAGTTTAGAAAAACTCGCCCATTATTTTGACGTTTCAACCGACTACCTCCTCGGCAAGTCCGAACTCAAGCAACACTCTAGCACCCTCCTCACCGAAGCCGAACAAGCCTTCCGCACCGCCATCGACACCTACCAACTCACTCCCGACGCACAAGACACCCTCAAGAAAGAACTCGCAACCTTCATCGAACAGCGCGCCAAAGACCTCACCGCAGACAACTAAAGCGCGCTTCCCGCACCCTACACAGTGCTATTCTCCCTAATGCAAAAGCATACCGTAACCTTTTTCTACCATCTCCCTTGCCAACCATCAAAAAACATGGTATAATGACAACAGAAAAGGAGCTGGACTGCAATCCAACTCCCACGTAGAACCGTTTAAGACGGTGGCTCAGTTTAACGATTTAATCTCGTCCTACTTCACCAAAAGTTTCAAGACGGGATTATTTTTTATCTCGAAGCAGGATTAAAGCAACTACAAGTGTTAATAAACTGATGGTAAATCCACCAAATCCTAACATAACTTGCAATGCCTCTGCAACTGACAAGATGCTACTCCTTTCTAAGTGGATTTCTGTACTTACATTCATAAGCACCACCCCTTTCAAAATTTGTAGCCACCGTCTCACTTTTCTACTGGATTATTATATCATACCTTTGCATGGATGAACAAGTAAAAGATACATCATTTTTTAAGAAAGTACCTACTTGCATTCTCCATGTAAAATGGTATAATGATAATAGAAAAGGAGTTGAGCAGCAACTCAACTCCCATGTAGAACCGTTTAAGACGGTGGCTCGTTTTAGTTAAAAAATAACCGTTAACTTGCCAAAGTTGGGACGGTTATTTTTTTGATTTGTCTTTGAAGATTTTATAGCACAAGCCTATCAAGCTGATAGTAAAACTACCGAACATGAATAGAACTTCCACCACTTCAAATGCTGTCAAAAATTAGCCCCTCCTTTCCGTTAGATTTTGATGATTTGCCCATAGGCCTCACCTACCTTTCAGAACAAGGAGCCACCGTCTCACTTTTCTACTGGACTATTATATCATACCTTTGCATGGATGAACAAGTAAAAGATACATCATTTTTTAAGAAAGTACCTACTTGCATTATCCATGTAAAATGGTATAATGATAATAGAAAAGGAGTTGGACGGCAATCCAACTCCCACGTAGAACCGTTTAAGACGGTGGCTCGTTTTAGCTATTAAAAATAACCGCTACTGGCCAAAGTATTGACGGTTATTTTTTTGATTTGTCTTTGAAGATTTTATAGCACAAGCCTATCAAGCTGATAGTAAAACTACCGAACATGAATAGAACTTCCACCACTTCAAATGCTGTCAAAAATTAGCCCCTCCTTTCCGTTAGATTTTGATGAACTGTCCATAGACATCACCTACCTTTCAGAATAAGGAGCCACCGTCTCACTTTTCTACTAGATTATTATACCATACCTTTGCATGGATGAACAAGTAAAAAATCGTGTTTCTTTGTTAGAAGCACGATTTTTTTGTGGATTAAATCTCCCATTTAAAGACAGTTTTAAAGGAGGTTGAAAGATCAGATGCAACAATCTTAAGAAAAGATACTATGATAGAATCTGTTTAAAATTCTTAATTGTATTATAAAATGCATCTCTTTTTATAAGTAAGTATACTCCATAAAAAACGATATATGACATAATTGCCATCATAGGTGATAAGAACCAACCTGACAAAATAAATATCATGGTTAATATCACTTCAAAATACATGTCTTTTTTGACATCTATCTCCAACTCTCTTGCAACTGCACCTTCTGCCAAAACACATCTAAAAGCCAATAAAATCACTATACTGACTATGGCTAAATCTAAATTCTTTAATACAAAAGCAGTAAAAAGTGTTAAACACAAGCTTAAGATAACTGTTTGAACATTAATTTTAAGAATGTATCTTTCCATCCGTAGTGCTTTTAAATATGTATTGATAAGTAAGGACATTTTACTTTCATAAATAGCCATCGGAAAAATAAGAACCATGTACTTTACACTATCAATATACTGAGGAATCCAATACCCTAATACTAACCTTAATGGATAGTAAAGAATTAAAATTCCTAAAATAATGGGCATTAGTATATTTCGTAAACTTTCATATAATAATGGCAACTTTCGACGATCCAAACGTTTTAACATGGGAAAAATTACAATACCGACCGCATTAATAAAGATCATCATAAGATTAGAAATACTTAATGTTAACGATACTTTACCAAAAGTTGCAATATCCCACTGCCTCTCAATCCCTAAGCGTACTGTTCCAATAATAAGAAGACTAGCTACATTAGATAGCATTAGATTACTTCCTACCCTAATATTATCAAAAATCTCAACACAGTCTAGTTTAAAATAAGATAATTTTTTTAATAAAATAGAACGGCATAAATAGAGACCATATAATAATGAAATAAATCTCGCACTGACATCTACATAGATCATAACTCGATAATCTTTTATATCTACTAAGATAATGCTTATCAATAGAATTGCATATAAAACCCTATCTAAAATTATGATTGCCGAACTTTCCTTGATTCGGTTAGTTGTTTGTAAGATATAAATTATGAAAAAGCGTAAATTAGTTAATAGTAATGTAATCCCTAGTTGTCCGAAAATGAATTTTTTCTCGTTATTGGTAACAATGAAACCATAAATAAAAATTAAAATAGCTATAGTAGATTGAAAAAGAACATACATTACAAACTGAGAATAAAATTTCTTTTTATCTAACTCTTCAAAATGTGATCCACCATACTTTAAATATATGCCATCAATCCAGCCAAGATGAAAGAATCCGACATAACTCACATAAAACAAGTATAGCTGCCAGTAGCCATAGCTTTCTACTCCTATCAACTTTGGCAACACTAAAATAACCAAAGTTGAGACTAGCATACTTAGCAAATTGGAAAATATTGCATAGCCAGAATTGACTAATATTTTTTTTATTTTATTATTCATTTTGCGTCACTCGACCGTGTCTCATAGATTGAATCAACCCAGTAAAAATAGTAGGTAAATCAACAGTGGGTTTCCAACCCAGATTTTCTAACTTTTTAGTCAGCAATTTCAATTTTACCTCAGGATTATAACCAAACTTATTAATATCTTGGAAATCAAATACTACTTTTGTAGCTGATGACTCATCCAAGGAGGTTACTAATTCTGCCATATCTTTAATTGAAATAAGAGTATCTTCGTTTGCCACATTATACGCTTCTTCACTTTGACCTAAAATCAATACGTATAGTATACCAGTAATTGCGTCCTTAATAGAACAATAGTTTCTCTCTGTGCTTCCAGCTGTGTGCAATACAATATCTTTTTTTTCAATTACTGAACGTGCAAACTGTGCAAATACTCGGTTATCTTCATAGTTCACCCCAGGTCCAAAAGTCTGGCACAGTCTAGCAACTTTCACAGGCAAATGATATTGCGTCGCATAGGATATACTCAAACTTTCAGCTAAACGCTTTCCCTCCGAATAGCTACTACGAGCATTGGCAGGATTTAAATATCCAAAATCATCCTCTGAAACATCTTTTTGACCATTAAAGGAACCATAGACTTCCAGTGAAGATAGTAATACAAAACCCGTAATACTTTTTACTTTAGCCAACTCTAACATATTACGAGTGCCATCGACCACTGTAAAAATAGTATCCACTGGCTTTTGGACAAAATCCAAGGAATTAGTTATGCTTGCTCCATGAATAATGTAATCAATAGAGTCTGCAACTTCAATTCTATCTCTAACATCTCCTTCTACTACCTGAAGCTCAGCGATATCATCACCAAAAATAGATTTAGCTTTCAATAATGACCGAACTAATATAGTAATACCTATATTCAAATTATACTTCTTATTTGCAGTTAATAACGCAAGGACGATCTGTGAACCAATCAACCCTGTAGCACCTGTTATAAATATTTTCTTCGTATGCAAATGCTCAAAAAGCTCTTTATTTTCAGACACTAGTGCCTCTATCTCTGTAACTACATATTTATCAAACATTTTTATCCAAATACCTGTTCATTTTCTCTAGAATCATAAATAGCCTTAAAAATATAGAAATCGGAAGGTGTTGTAATTTTAATATTCTCTGCTCCTCCCATTACTGTATGTAATTTCATACCATAATGTCGCACCAATGTCGCTGAATCCGTCATATTAAATAGATTATCTTGCTGGGCTTTTAAATGCAATCGAAAAATGTCTTTAAAATAAAAAGTTTGAGGAGCTACTGCTGTTTGGCAACTATCTCGATCAACAACATTCGTAATCGAACTATTTTCATCAACTTGTATTACGGTTTCAATAACAGGCTTAACAGTAACAGTTGCACCATACTTTCGGACACTTTCGATGTTTTTACTAATAATGTCCGCATCTATAAGAGGACGAACTCCATCATGGATTAACACAACATCATCATCACTTTTTACTAATTTTTGAACAGCCTCTAAACCATTAAAGATTGACAATTGCCCGGTTCTACCACCTGATACAATTTCTCTAACTTTTGATATTTGATATTTAACTAATAAACTTCGTAAATAATCATGCCACCCCTCTACACAGACAACAATAATATTATCAATCTTCGGATGATTTTCAAAATGCTCAATCGTATGAATAATAATAGGTTTTCCGTGCAACTCGAGAAATTGTTTCGGTTTCGTTGTTATCTTCATTCTTGTACCGGTTCCACCAGCAAAAATGACTACTGAATTACTTCCCTTCATTTATCTCCTCCTTCAAATATACTCTTATTCTTCGAATGTACCAATAAAAAATAGCTACCCATCCAATTTCATAAAGCGACCCTAAATGAAATCTATTAAAAAATTGCTCTAAAATAGTGAAGTAGGCTAATGGATAAATAGTTAGAGCATAGAAAATCCATGAAAACATATACTGACTTTTTCGAGTCCATGAATACAGTGTCTCAAAGAACAAGCCCATAATAAATGGAAAGATTACCATTCCAAAATAACCAAAGTCCTCTACAAAAGGACGCATTGCTGAGTAGATATTTGATTCATAAACAAAGCCTGTTTTAGATGTATAGATAATAAATTCAGAAAAAACAGAACCTTTATGCACTAAACTTTCTATTCCCAATCTTCCTAAGACACCCAAAAATGAACGAAAAGTTACCAATCCAAATTTATAATCTATTGGCGGTGACTCATTAAGATAAAGATTGAAATTATACAGACCTGATCCACCATAGAGACTGATAGCACGGCTAAAATCTGATTTATAGCCTTTTAATTTACCAAAGATATAAAAAATACCTACAGCCAATACTACATAAAATGCCAATTTTGCCAGTAGTCTGAAATGAGCTCGAGTTATTTTTCCCTTATTAGTAGCTGTAAAAAACAGTATCCAAAGCACAACACAATAAATAAAGAAACGTAATAGTATGTTGCGATCAGTTGAGATAGCAGCCATTAATAAAAATATAATAATAACAACAAAATGAGTCAACTGACTTTTACCTGTTTTTACTACATATTTATCCAATAAAAATTGAAAAAAACTAATATTTGCAATAGCTGTTAAAATTTTCACTAACTGATTAACAATGAAAGTATTTGAACCGCTATGCTCAACGTTTCTATCATAAATTTGACGTAGCATAAAGCTAAAATCCGTTGATAACTGAATTCCTCTAAAAATAAGAAGGACATAGAATATCATAGCAATTATAGCTATCCAAAATAACAACTTACTAGGACTAGCCATGATAAATAAGCTACCATCCTTAGAACTTTCCGATATAACAAGAGACTTCTTTCTTACATTAAAATAATCTATGACGAGAGTTCCTATATAAAAAGACAAGATAGCTGTCAAAGTATAAATCATGAAACGATTACTCAAAACTACATCCCAGTTTTTCTGATTAACCATCATAATGCTCGAGGCTAAAATAAACGATAACAAAAAAATAATGTTCGGCCTTATCAAGCTTCTCCACTTATAAAAATCGATTCCTAGCAAAACAAAGGATACTAATAATAATAGATAAATCATAATTCTCCTTACAACCTAAAATTTTATTCAAATATATGCGTTCTAAATCAGATTGAAGATAATTTTTAATCTGATTGCCCATTTAGACTCATTAGATAAGGAAAATAAACGACTATTTCTTATCAAAGCCACTTTAGATGAGAAGTCCCGTTGGTAGCCACTTAATATTTTTAAATCTGATAGAATCGTGCTCTCCATCATATCTTCAAATTTCTCAATTAATTCCGTCGCTAATAGACTTCTGCCATTTCTTTTTGACTTATTGCGTAACTTTTTACACCAATTAATATAGATATTTTCTTTTTTGACCCCTACTACATTATTTTCATGTTGTCGATAATAAATAAAGGCATCCGTGTCATATATTATTTCGCCGATAAGACTAGCAACCATGGCAACCCAAACATCATGAATCCTAACGTTTAATAAATCGCTCGACGGTCTACGTTCCTTAGCAATTAAAGCAGTCTGAAGTGGTTTATTCCACACCATAGTACAGCCTGTTACTAGATTATTCGTTAAAATTTGAAGGCTACTTACATTTATCAACTGTTGATGTCTCAGTCCAATAACACGTGCCTCTTGATCAACTAAAGTTTGATTTGAGCAATATAACATTGGTTTTTGTGTTTCTATATTATCTATAGTTTTTATAGCCTCAAATAATTTTTCTGGTAACCATATATCATCTTGATCACAAAAAGCATAATAATCATAATCTATTCCAGCCTGATATAACGCTTCCATAAAACTATTGCCAACTCCAAGATTAAGCCCATCATTCTTTACAAAAATAAGACTATCCGCATAAGACTCTAATATCTCTAACGTTGTATCTTGAGAACAATCATCTCTAACAAAAATGCTTACCTCAACTCCTTCTTGTTGCAATAAACTATCTATTTGTTCTCTTAAATAGTTTTCGCCATTATAGGTACTCATGATAATGGCAACTTTGGGTTTATTCATGTATTATCTCCAGTAGTATTGTGCCCTATGGTGCGAAACTTGCTGTTCTATAGGGGGTAGCTGCATATAGTTCCCATAATGTTTAGTCAAGTAGGCATCATAGTCCAAAATGATGTCGAAATCATATCCTTCAAATTGAATAGTTTGGTAGTTCTTAAACGTAGAAGCTAACATAATCTCCTTCTCACGATAGACCCCACTAATACAGCCTGCAAAGTGAGATGTCTCAAAGTCATTTAGTTGACAAGTTGCATCTACTGACTGGCATAACTTCTGCTTATTCACAAATCTACTCATTAAAAAGAGCAACATACGCACTGGCTCAAATAGAATCGATCTTGTTTCACTTCTAAAATACTTTTTCCATTTTGAAGCAACTAATAATTCTCTTTTAAAGCGTCCCTTATTAAAGTTTCTTAAAGCGATAGAATCATTATTACCTAAACCATCAATTGGAAAAATATCAATGCTGACTCCCATCTTATAATCTATCTCACGTGAGTCATCGACAAGATATGTTCTTCTATCACTAATTCTAGTAAATAAATCAAAATAATTTTCTGTATAATTCAATGATAAACAATCAAACCCACAATTATCATGATGGCAATATTCTAAAAATTTTTCATAATCAACGCGAGGCATCATAATATCAATATCATCATCCCACGGAATAAAACCACCATGGCGGATAGCTCCTAAAAGCGTCCCTCCCCCTAATGAATAACGAAAAGAATTTTCTTTACAAATCTTATCAAATTCAATTAGTAAGTCAAGAGCAACTCTCTGTACTTCCTTTAGCTTTAGTTCTACCATTATTTACTGATACCTTCTTACATTCTCTACTATTTTTATGATTTCATTTTTTATATATAATATTAATTATATTATTCTAGTGTTACATGCTTTACCTGCTTTGTAGCTCTGATAATTCCTGTTTATTACGCAATAACTTTGTAAAAATCAGAAAACGAATGCTATTGGGCACTAGTGCTACAACTGCTTGAATAACAACAGTTTTATAATATTCAAATCGACTAATAAATCCTGTTTCTAAAATCTTTCTACGGCCGTCGCAGTATTTTTTCAAATAGGCAATCCCACCGCGTCTTTCAATCATGCCGGCACCTGTGCGGACATCCACTAAATACTCATCAATATTCATCCCTTTAGCGCCTGACAGTAACATTCTGACCCAAAGCATATCATCTTCCATCAAGGGTGCATCTTCATAGTTTCCTGCTCTCAAGACACTGCTTTTTTTAAACATAACTGTTACATGATTAAAGGCACTCCGACTTTTCTGATAGCGCACAATATCCTCATGCACTAGCGGAACTTTCCGAACCGCATTTGGATGTTGCGGATCTGTATCAAATTCCAAAATATGACTGCCACAGATATCTAATGCTGGGTCTTTCTCAAAACATGCCAATTGCTTCTCAAATCGTTCTGGACGTGCAATATCATCTGTATCCATTCGAGCAACCAATTCATGGCTACAATGCAACATTCCTTCCCGGAGTGCTAGTCCTAGACCGACATTTTTCTCCAAAGGCACTCGCTTGATGAGCCCTGGGTATCGCTCCTGATAGGTATCCAATACCTGATACAGTTCTTGTGACAGTGGGCCATCTTCCACAATCACCCATTCTGCTGCAGGGACTGTTTGATTCAATAAACTCTCAAAACAGTCCTGCAAATAGCGAGGGTTTTCTTTTATGTAGAGAGAGAGTAATACCGAAAGTGATTCTACCATTATATGACCACCTCATTGCGTATTACTAGCCCTGAGATAGGCAAAATAGAATAGAATCTATCTAGGTATTTGACCCCCCCCCCGATTATTTCGAGGGCCTTAAATTTAGGTTGTTTTCGGATCACTTTTTCTATATATCCAACAATTCCAATCATACTACCAACTCCATAACAAAAGTGAAATGTAAAAAATATCATGAGTAAACGGAAAAATTCAGCACCATTATCTGCTAATTTACTTGAAAAATAACTATTCACACTCATATACGATAACAACACTAGGGCAAACATCATTCCCATAAATGGAAATACCGTGCTAAGCAAAGCACTTCCCACTAATGCTGCTACAAAGAAAAAAGGGATAAAGTATTTAATACTCATACTTTGATGAGAATAGTAGAGAGAATAAACATTCCACTTCCCATTTCTTATCGCCATTTTTCCTAAAGAGGTGAGGGTGTCTCTACAAAAGTAAGAAGCAAAGCTTTTATTAGACAAGAGAATTTTATAGCCCTTACTACGAATTCTACTATTGATATCGTTATCTTCATTACAGGCTAGATATTCGTTAAACAGGCCAACTTCTTGAAAAATGTCACGGCGGAAAGCTCCAAATGGTACTGTGTCCGTATCTATTTCCTCTCTACTAATGCGAAATTGTGAACTGCCAACGCCAAAGGGAGAAGATAGGGCTTTAGCAATGCTACCGCCAACTTTTCCTTTCCCACGTGTCACCAGATAAAAACCAACATTAGCAACATCTCTCGTATCTAATAGTTCAACACATGAACGAATATAATTACTCTCATAGATGGTATGAGCATCCAATCGAATAATATATTTTCCGACACTATGCTTAATCCCCAAGTTCATCGCACTAGATTGAATTTTATCAGGGTTATCTATCAGCGTAATATTTAGAATGCTCGACGCTTGAAAGTCTTCTATCAGCGAACGAGTACGATCTGTAGACTGACCATCTACTAAAAATATTTCCATATTTTCAGCGGCATAGTCTTGTTGTTCAAGTGATTCTAGAAACGAACTAATATACTTTTCTTCATTTAAAATAGGTACAATGACACTGACAATCGGTATCTGCTTCTCCCCTATCATATTGTTCCTTTCACACTCGCTACAATTTCTTTTACATTTTCAATGATATACACCACATCCTCGTCACTAAGCTGTGTATGGAGTGGTAGGGTGAGCGTGTGTTCAAAATAACGGTAAGCATTTGGATAATCTTGGATGTCAAACCCCATATTGGCATAGGCGGTTAAGAGGGGCAGAGGTTTATAGTGAACATTGCAGGCAATGCCAGCTTCTGCCATTTTCTCAATGATTTGATTCCGTTCTGCTAGCGTAACTCCCTCAATATGCGTAATATACAAGTGCATAGAGGATACGTAATCAGCATGGAAATGCTGTAAGGGCTGAATTCTTGTTCCCTCAAATGATTGATTGTAGGCTGCAACAATTTCTGCCCGGCGCTCTAGCAATCCTTCATAGCGCTTCAGTTGAGCTAGTCCAATGGAAGCCATGATATCTGTCATATTGCATTTAAATCCTGGAATCACAATATCATATTCCCATGCTCCCAACTTGGTTTTTGCCAAAGCATCTTTGGTTTGTCCATGAAGTGAGAAGATTTGAAATTGACGATACAAGTCTTCATCATCTAGGTTTGGATGAGCTTTCCAAGTAACGGCTCCCCCTTCTGCTGTTGTCAAATTTTTAACCGCATGGAAAGAAAAGGCCGTAAAATCTGCGACATTTCCAATCTTTTGTCCCTTATAGGAAGCTCCAAAGGCATGGGCGCTGTCTGATAAGACCACAATTCGGCCAAATACTTCTTGGAGGGGCGATGCTGCTACAAAGGTTGAGCGATGTTTCTCTACTATCTCGAGAATCCGATTGTGGTCACATGGTATTCCTGCTAACTCAACAGGAATGATGACCTTGGTTCGGCTCGTGATGGCGCGTTCTACCGCATCATAATCCATTTCAAAATGATTCGCCTGAATGTCTACAATGACAGGTCTTGCACCAACATGCTCAATCACACTACAAGATGCCGTATAGGTCATGGCTGGAACGATGACCTCGTCTCCAGGGCCAACTCCCAATACGCGGAGGACAAGCTCCAATCCTGCCGTCGCTGAATTGAGGCAGACTGTTCTGTTTGTTCCAGTATAGTCTGACAATTCTTGTTCAAATTGTTTGGTTTTAGGGCCTGTCGTAATCCAGCCTGATTTTAAGGCATCGACAACCTCTGCAATTTCTTCCTCTGTAATATCTGGAGGAGAAAAGGGTATATTTCTCTTTTTCATTGTTTCTCTCACTTTACTACTTTGATGACTGTTTGAAACATAATCCGAATATCATTCCAAAAGGAAAAGGAGCGGATGTAGTCGAGGTTATAGGTCATCTTATCGGGTAATACTTTCTGCACGTAGGCTTCATCTGCGGTCATCCCACGTCCGATGTATGTTTCCATCAGCACATCTTCATCTTTATAGGCAATGCTAGCTGGCGAGGTAATCCCTGCTGGTAACAGTAGCGTTGCTTTCATCTCATCTGTATATTCTTTTGTATATTTTTCTACTTCAGGTCTTACGCCTACAAAACTCATATCACCAGCCAAGACATTAAAGAGCTGTGGAATTTCATCTAAGCGATACTTGCGGATCAATGCGCCTACTCGTGTGATACGGCTGTCATTTCCTACTGTCACTAAACTCCCTTTTTTATCAGCGTCTGCCACCATGGTTCGAAATTTATAGATTCTAAATTTTCTTCCATACTGGGTGATTCGTTCCTGACGATAGAAAACAGGGCCTGCACTATCGATTTTAATCCAGATAGCAAAAAATAATAATAGGGGGGAAAATAGAATCACTAGGAGAAGAGCCATGACCTTATCAAATACGTATTTACAAGCTAAATCAACTTTTTTACTCGCAAGAATCGTGCGATAAGGCGTCAGTACTTCATTCTCTTCACTGCCCATCAACATTTCATTGATCATTCTTACTCCTGTTTCGCGAACTCTAGCAATTTGTCTTTGAGTGTCTCAGGATCGTAGTCCAACAAAGTGCTAATAAATTCTTCGATTTCTTCTGGTTTTTTATAGGTTACACGTCCTACAAAAATCTTATCATAGATTTGGTCTGTCGTGCGTTCTTTCGTTGCAAGAAGCTCTTCATATAGCTTCTCCCCTGGTCGAATACCGCTCTCCACAATTCCAATTTCTTCTTCTGAATACCCGCTAAGAGAAATAATCTTTTTAGCCAAGTCGAGAATTTTAACCGGTTCTCCCATGTCTAAAATGAAAATTTCTCCGCCATTCATCAGGGCTCCTGCCTGGATCACCAAGCGGCTAGCCTCTGGAATAGTCATGAAAAAGCGGGTCATGCGAAAATCGGTCACTGTAACTGGACCGCCTTTGGCAATTTGCTCCTTAAAGAGGGGAACGACACTACCACGACTTCCCAATACATTTCCAAATCGAACCGCCGCAAAGCGGGTTTTGCCAGCTTCGTTTAGGCTCGTGACAATCATTTCTGCCACACGCTTGGTTGCCCCCATGATATTCGGAGGATTTACAGCCTTGTCCGTTGAAATCATGACAAATTTTTCGACACCATATTCTTTGGCTGCTTCTGCCACATTCTTGGTTCCGTAGATATTGTTTTTCACTGCTTCTGTTGGATTATATTCCATCAGCGGTACGTGCTTATGGGCTGCTGCATGATAGACCCTGTCTGGATGGTATTGAGCCATGATTTGAAAAATCCGCTCTCTATCTTGAATGTCTGCAATGATTGGAATAATTTCAATATTATTGCGATAGCTCATCGACAATTCTTTGTGAATGAGGTAAATCGAATTTTCTCCGTGTCCTAGCAGCAACATTTTGGCAGGTGAAAAGCGAATCAACTGGCGACATAGTTCTGATCCAATTGATCCTCCTGCTCCGGTTACTAGAATGGTTTTGCCCTGAATGTTGGAATAAAGGCTGGACTGATCCAATTCGACTTCTTGACGTCCCAGTAAGTCAACAATATCAATTTCGCGTAACTTACTGACACTCACCTGACCGGAAAGAATATCTTCCTGTCTAGGAATCGAATAGACCTTTGCCCTTGTTTTTTTACAAATATCATACACTCGTGCGTATTCTTCTGGATTCAGAGATGGGATAGCAATTACAATTTGGTCAATTTCATAGTTTTTGACAACCTCTGGAATTTGTTCCTCTGATCCTAGCACTCGCACACCGTGTAAGAGGGTTTGCCACTTGACAGGATCCTTGTCAACAATTCCGATAACATCAATATCTTTGAAAGAACGTATGGCTGTTTTTAAGAATAAATCAGCCCCCTGTCCTGCTCCCACGACTAGTGTCCTCTTCGCCTTTGCAGATTTCCGACCTAGCAAATCAACATCCTTAAATTCATAGGTCATTCGCCAAATGAGTCGTGATGCCCCAATGAGTAATAGGGAGAAAATGTAGCTCAGTAAAATAAAGCGATAACTAAAGACAATTTTCTGACTGAAGATAACGACAACTGAAATAGCATAACTCAACAAGAGGTTTTTTGCCATTTGCCAAAGTGCGACGTAATCTGTGAATCGATTTAAGATGGAATAGACATGTGTCGCATAGCCACACACCAAATAAACCAACCAAATCGCAGTCAAGAAAATCAACATTCGCTGTAAAGATAGATCGATGTAATTATCTAAGAAAAACTGAGTAACAAAGCCACTCATATAGATAATTAGGGCATCTACCATTATTAAAATAAAGCGTTTTTGCCCACGTGTCAATTTGTATTCCCCCTTTACAGTTTGAGGCTCCTTTTGTAGCCTCTGAGGCCCACTTCCTGACAAGCCTCCTGTAATTACTTCGTGAATTGTTCTAAAATCATTTTCAAAACGCCATTCACTTCTCTTTATATTTATTCGTAACTATATGAGTTCAACTTTCCCTATAGTAAGGAAAGTTGAACTAGATAGTCTCCTTTATCTGGTCAAACGACTTCGTTTAGCCAGTCACTAGCTGATTCTGTCTTATTTTCCAGCCATCACATCTTGGATCGCTGCTTTTGCAGCATTCAAACTCTCTTGATTCACTTCCATCATATAGAGGGTTGCGTCAGGCATGGCATAAGATGGTAAGCCCATCACACCTGTTCCAGTTAAGGCTTGTGATGTAACACTATAGCTACCACCAGATTCTAATTGACCGTTGATTAAGGTCATCATTGTTTCAAGACTCATGTTTGTTTGAATCGAATCTTCTAATCCACTAAGAATCTCATTGTAGTTTTTCAAGACAGCTGGTGAACTTAATTTGTTAATCAAGCCTGCAATGACTTTTTCTTGGTTCTTACCGCGGTCATTATCCCCACCTTGGAGAGAGTAACGCTCACGGACAAATTCCAAGGCTTGATTAGAATTAAGATGAACCTCTCCTACTGGGAAGAATGTTCCATCGTATCCTGTAAATTCTTGATCATTCGTAACATTGACTCCTCCCACCACATCAATGAGTTTTAAGAACGAGGTAAAGTTGAGACGAACATAATAGTTGGTCTTAATATCATAGAGATTTTCAAGTGTGTGAATCGATGCTTCGACGCCATAGATACCTGCGTGGGTCAATTTGTCGTTTTGGTCATTTCCGCCATCAGCGATTGGAACATAGGCGTCACGCGGAGTGGTGGTCAATAATACTTTCTTCGTTTTGCGATTGACCGTCATGATAATATTGACATCTGAACGAGACACAGAAGAAATTGGTCCGTAGGTGTCGATACCGCTGACGTAGATATTGAAAGCATCTCCACTAATCTCAGTACCTTGGACGCTTTCAACCTTTTTGCTAATTTTAAAGGTATAGAGCTTTTTGATTTTTGATGCATCATAATCGGCGATGATATTTTCAAACACACTGTTTAAAATGATGGCCGTTGCTTCGCCATTCATCAAGGATTGATAGGCTGATAAATAGGATGGAGCAGCATCTACTGTCAGAGAAATTTGCCGTTCTTTCTGAAGACTTTCTGTCAATCTGGTAATGTTTTCAGCATCAGTTCCAGTCGGCGCCAAGACATTTGTCACTTGACTGATATCTTTGATGTCGCTATCTGCTAAGACAATGACACTCATTTCATATTCTGAATATGAAGCTGTTGAATTGAGCTTATCTGAAAAACTCGTCACTTCTCGGATGGCAAACAGGGTCGCCCCACTCACTAAAATAGACAAGATGAGGAAGGTCAGCGTAAAGCGCGGTGCTTTCTTTTTGAAGACTAAGAATCCAAACAACAACACCACAAGGGCTAAAACAGCGGTTGCGATAATATTGAGATTGCGGAACGCCAGCATGTTATAGCGATAAATCGCAAAGATGATGAGGCCTGCCATTATCGTAAAAATAACCGCTAAAACGCGATTGAGAATGCTCAGTTTCCCGCCCTGTTGTTTTTCTTTTTGTTTTGTTGTTCTTCTCGAACGTCGTTCCATTTTTAAACCTCCAAAATAGTATCTCACTAGTATGAGTATACCATAATCTTGCTTCCGTTCATATGCTAAAGCAGGGCATTCCCCTGACTAGATATTGAAACCATTGGTATTTTATCATATTTTAAGATTTTTTTCCACTCCCAACCTATTTTTCGAAAGGGGTGGGGTGATGTAGCTATTCCCTTCCTATTTTCCTATGTAGCAAGCCTGTTATCTACTCCTTAGTATACTTGACATCTAGGGGTAGAACTGTCATAATAAACAGAGTATGGGTACATTCTTGTTTTTGACAAGAGTGTATTTAACATCAATTATCCGAATGATCGAGGCTTATCTATGTTGTTTACAACGCAAATATTTTTATTTATCTTTTTCCCGCTTTCTGTGTTGGGCTATACCATCATCAATGGGCTAACCTCTCTCAGAAGTGTTCGTAATCTGTTTGGAAAGAAGCATATATACATACGAAATCTATTTCTAATAGGATGTAGTCTCTTCTTTTATATGTGGTCTTCATTTGATAATGTGTTTCGATTTTTATTTTATATCGCTGTTGTCTATCTCATTGCTTTATGGATTGAGAAGGCAAGAGCGAAAGGATACTATCTAAACATTTATCAATCTTCCATTAGTCAAAAGCGCTTCTATTTGGCACTCTTACCGCTATGGATTGGGATATTCCTTACGACTTTTGCTTTAATTTACTATAATTATTCCAATTTTTTGATTCAGTGTTGGAATCTGTTGTTTGGAGACCATATTCCTCCTAAATCCTTACTCACTCCTCTCGGAATATCTTTCATCACCTTTTCTAGCATTTCCTATTTGACAGATATTTATCGAGGACAGGCGACAGCAGGTAATTTCCTTGATTGCCTTCTTTATCTTTCCTTTTTTCCAAAAGTGATTTCAGGTCCCATTATTTTATGGAAAGATTTTCAGAGACAGATTGGAAAAAACACGGTATCTCTAACCTTGGCTACAGACGGTATCAATCGTATAATGGTTGGTTTTGCCAAAAAAGTGATTCTAGCAGATACCTTTGGTGCTTGTTTGGCTCAAATTTCAATCTCCGCCATGGATCAAGTGACGGCACTTGGAACACTTGTACTCTATATGTTACAAATTTATTATGATTTTTCAGGCTATTCAGATATTGCCATTGGTCTTGCCAAAATTTTGGGATTTGAATTCAAAGAAAATTTCAATTTCCCATATCGTTCTACCTCTATTTCTGAATTTTGGAGACGTTGGCACATTTCCTTAGGGACTTGGTTTAGAGAATACATCTATATTTCCCTAGGTGGAAGTCGTAAAGGGCAGCGACAAACTTTACGTAATTTAATCGTTGTCTTTGCTTTAACCGGGATTTGGCATGGTGCAGGGTTCAACTATATTCTTTGGGGTGGCATCAATGCACTATTTGTTGTGACTGAGCGCATTATTCACGATAAAGATTTCTACAAAAAAACGCCGACGATTGTCAAATACATCATTACAATGGGAGTTGTCTTGCTATCTTGGCAATTATTCCGATTCCAAAAACTTTCTGATATTTCCATCGTATTACATGCAGTTCTGGGCAAAGGGACTAACCAGCCGATAGCCTACAACTGGCAATACTATTATGATGTAAAAATCATCTCACTCTCTTTGATTGGCATCATCGGAGCGACCTTACTAGGATCTCAGAGAATGAAACAGTGGTACTACAATGTAACTTCTACCACTATTGGTTACTTGATGCAAGAGATCATCTTATTGGTCATTTTTATCGTAGCAATCTTGTTTATGGTTAATTCGACCTATAGTCCATTTATCTATTTCCAATATTAATAGAAACGGAGAGATTGATGAAAATTATTAAAGTTCTTACAATAGCTGCATTTTCAATGATGATACTCATTCCCGTTGCCACTTTTCGTTTTGCACCTCATATTTCCTCTGAAATTGACAATCGCATGTTAATGGAAAATCCATTTTCAAAAGAAGTATCGGGAGATAGCGAGGCAGATTTAACAGATAATATTGAAAACTATGTGAATGACCGAATTGGCTTTCGCGATGAAATGATTCTGGGCTATACTCTCTTAAACGATCGTTTGTTTCAGAAGATGGTCCACCCTAGTTACCTATATGGAAAAGATGGGTATGTCTTTGGTTCTGGTCTTACAACACCTACCTACCAGTATTCTGATTATCATGAGACATTTGCAGACATGATTAAGGCCGTACAGGACTACTGCAATGAGCGAGACATTCCTTTCTTGTTTGTCTTAAATCCAGCAAAACCTGCTGTATTAACAGAACATATCCCTGCTGGTATTCACTACGATCGGGATTGGGTAGAAAAATTCCTTGCCGCTCTTGATAAGCGCAAGGTTCGCTATCTGGATAATACCGTCACTCTTCGCGCAGAGACACAAGAAGGTAAGGTTGTTTTTAACCAAAAATATGACGCCAACCACTGGAACGATTTAGGCGCTTTTTATGGAACGAATGCTATTTTATCAGAGGTGAAACATGACTTCCCTAACGTGCAATTAAATCAACTCGAACAACTTGATGTGTCTAGTCGGTTAGAAGTCTCTTTACCCGTATCTCAGTTTCCAATCCACGAAGAGGTTCCTGTTATCCAAGTCCCTACTGGAGATATTACAAGCGCTAAAACCGATCTATTCAAAGATGAATTACAATTAGACCCAACCTACCATACCTTTGGTTACTATCAAAATCGCTCTAAAATGAACAAAGAAACACCGAAGGTGCTCATGTTCCAAGGAAGCTATATGAATAACTTCGGGCATAAATATTTAGCCAACGCTTTGGGTGAATATATCTCTGTTCATGACTATCAAAATATTTTAAATTTCCCTTATTATTACAATATTTTCAAGCCTGATATGGTCATCTTTGAAGTGGCTGAATATACCTTTTCAAACACCTACTTTCAGTATGATAAGATGAAGCAATTGGATTTCAATCCTGTACTTTCCTCTATCCATCATACTGGGTCCTCTACAACGAAACAAACTTTACCGGCCAATCAATTGAGTATTGACAAAGGAGAAGCCCTCACTAAGATAAGCTGGAAAACTGATGCCTCTCACCAATATGTGTGGCTAACGCTCGATGAGGAGGTATACGATATGGAAAAAACCGATGATGGATATGTCGCTACACTTCCTACTGAAAGTCTTCCTGAACATCCAAAAATAGAGATCGTTTCGCAAGATGGACAAGACATCGTATGGTATCAATAGGAGCCTCCTGCAATAATATCCTCTTTAGAACTGCCATAAAAACTGTGCCTTTCAGCTTTTAAATGAATCATTAAAGTTGAGCCTGTTCAATGGATGCAGCCTTCGCATCACTTGACAAGCTCACTTTTTTTATGTCTGAAAGACAGTCTTTGTTATCAAAAAATCCGCCCTATCTATCGATAGCAGACGGATTTGAACAGATTGTTTTTTCCACTCCCAATCTATTTTTAAAAAGGGGTGGGAGCACTAGCAGAGAGCCATGGTTAGAATCGCTGTTTGGCTCTTCCACCACTTGTCTAATCCAAGGCCTTGATTTCCAAAATCATGTCGCGGATTTGGGCTGCGAGTTCGAAGTCTAGGAGGCCTGCGGCTTCTTGCATTTGACCTTCCAGCTTCTTCACCATGTCGCGGCGCTCTTGCTTGTTGAGGCTTTCGATGTCCACGGTTTCTTCCTTATCAGGCATAACGCTCTTCGTCACACTAATCAAGTCGCGGATTTCTTTCTTGATGGTCTGTGGAATAATGCCGTGTTTTTCATTGTATTCCATCTGAATCTGGCGACGGCGGGCAGTTTCATCCATGGCCCGCTGCATAGAATCGGTGATTTTATCCGCATACATAATCACATGCCCCTCGCTGTTGCGGGCTGCCCGTCCAATGGTCTGAATCAAGCCTCTCTCATTGCGGAGAAAACCTTCCTTATCAGCGTCAAGAATAGCGACCAGACTGACCTCTGGCACGTCAATCCCCTCCCGCAGGAGGTTGATTCCGATGAGGACATCAAAGACGCCCAAGCGGAGGTCACGAATAATCTCGGTCCGCTCCAAGGTCTTAATATCGCTGTGCATGTACTTGACCTTGACCCCCATTTCTTTGAGGTAGTCGGTCAAATCTTCCGCCATTTTCTTGGTCAGCGTGGTGATAAAAGTCCGCTCGCCCTTTTCCACCCGCGCGTTAATCTCACCTAGCAAATCGTCCATTTGTCCCATAGTGGGGCGGACTTCGACTTCAGGGTCTAGGAGGCCTGTCGGACGAATGATTTGCTCGACAATGGTATCGGTCTGCTCCATTTCATAATCCCCTGGTGTTGCAGAAACATAGACAATCTGGTGCACGTGGCTTTCAAATTCCTCACGGCGCAGGGGACGATTATCCAAGGCGCTCGGCAAGCGGAAGCCGTAATTAACCAGCATTTCCTTGCGCGAACGGTCGCCATTGTACATGCCCTTAATCTGCCCCATGGTCATGTGACTTTCATCAATCATGATCAGGAAATCATCCGGGAAAAAGTCCAGCAGGGTATAAGGTGGCTCACCCTCGCTACGACCGTCCATGTGACGGGAGTAATTTTCGACCCCGTTGGTGTAGCCCATTTCCCGCAGCATTTCAATATCGTACTCGGTCCGTTGTTTGAGGCGTTGGGCTTCGAGGAGCTTGCCTTCTTGTTCAAATAGGGTCAGCTGGTCTGCCAATTCTGCCTGAATCTTGCTGATGGCTGTTTCCATGTAATCATCGCTGGTCACAAAGTGCGTGGCTGGGAAAATCGCTAAATGATCTACTTCTCCCAAGACCTGCCCTGTCAGAGCTTCGATTTCTCGAATCCGATCAATTTCATCTCCAAAAAACTCCACTCGAAAGGCATGCTCATCACGGCTGGCTGGGAAAATTTCCACCACATCACCGCGAACACGAAAACGCCCCCGCTGGAAATCGATGTCATTGCGCTCAAACTGAATATCGACGAGATCATTGAGCAGTTTGTCGCGTGAAATCTCAAGTCCCGGCCGCAAGCTGACCACGCTATCAGCGTATTCTTTGGGCGAACCCAGACCGTAGATACAAGAGACAGATGCTACCACAATCACATCATTGCGCTCTAGGAGAGCCGATGTCGCAGAGTGGCGGAGCTTATCAATCTCATCATTGACCGAGCTATCCTTTTCAATGTAGGTATCGCTCGACGGCACATAGGCCTCTGGCTGGTAGTAATCGTAGTAGGACACAAAATATTCCACCGCATTTTCAGGGAAAAATTCCTTGAACTCTCCGTAGAGCTGACCTGCTAGCGTCTTGTTGTGGGCGATGACAAGGGTAGGCTTATTGACCCGAGCAATGACTTGGCTCATGGTGTAGGTCTTACCTGTTCCTGTTGCCCCAAGCAAAATCTGGGCTTTTTCGCCCCCTTCGATATTGTCCACCAATGTTTCAATCGCATCGGGCTGGTCACCAGACGGCTGATACTTTGATACTAATTTAAACTGATTATCGGTTCTTCTATCAATCATACTATACCTCGCTTTTCTATTTTATCATAAATGGCACTGAATGACTGGTTTGGAAAATGTGCATCTGAAAAAGCCTATGAGGCTCGTGTTCGATTGAAGAAAAAATTCGTCCGCGCCACCTAAGAAAAGTATCTAATGCTCGCTCTGCTTACGAAAATCGGAAATCGAATTTCAATTAGCAGGGCTTTTAAACTTGTTTAAATCGGAAATCGGGTTTATCTACGTTCTGAAAAAAGAGCCTATGAGGCTCTTTTTTGATGCAATGCCCAAGCTAGATAAGCACAACCGATTGCTAGTACAATAGAAGCGAAGATACTGCCTTCTGATCCGAATTCACCACCAGATAGATAATCTGGAGCTGACGTTGGAGAAAAGCCCATCAAGGAGTAGGAAACGCTGATTCCACTAACATTGATTCCAAAAACTGTTCCCTGGAAGCAATTCCAAGCAGCATGTACGGCTGATACTCCCCAGATATTGTCTGTTTTTAAGACATACAGACAGGCAAAGAGCCCAAAGAGGGCGATATTTAACAAGGAAATCCAACTAATGGCATTATTGCCCAAATGAAGCAGGGAAAACAGTACGCTGGACACTAAAATTCCGATAGGGAGAGAGGTCCTGCGTGCCACACCTGGAAAGAGCCAGCCACGAGTGGACAATTCTTCGGTTGCACTTTGGAGAAACCAGAGAGGAAAAATCAAGAGAAAGTTTAGGAAATTCAAACCTGAGAAATAGGTCGCTGTCAGCTCGATAGCCCCTGTCAAGCATTGCGCTGCCACAACTGCACTAATCAGCAGTATGCCAACTCCCAGACCTTTCAACAGCTCTTTAAGCGCATGTTTCTTGTAGAAACCCAGACCCGAAATCGGCCTTTTTTCCACAACTCGCACCCAGAGCAAAATGAGGATAAAGGCACCTGAAAAAGGTAACAACTTCAAGAACACGGGATCCAGCACATAGAAAAGGCTGTAAACGAAATCTGCTATCGAAAAATCCTGTGCGATATAGCCAACATATCCTGCGACTATAAAGCCAATATCTAAGACCAATTGCACGATAAACGGTAAAAGAAAAGCGTATAGCCAATTTAACTTTTTATCCGAATGTATCCTTATAGCTGCAAACATCCTGTTTTGTTCCATCTTATTTCTCCCTTTCATGGATTAGTCATTTTATTGTACCGATTTTTGCTCGAATATTCAATCAAAAACCATATAAAACATACAGATGTTACATCTTCTGACATACACCTTTGCAAATCTAACCTATTTATGGTATACTATCCATTATGTTTTAGAAACGAAGAGGGAAAACATAATGAAAATGACTTTTCATGGATTTCCTCATCGTTATTTTTAATGAAGGAGAATTGAAATGAAGAAAAAATGGTTTACATTGGCAGCTCTTCTGCCACTATTCTTCCTATTTTCACCAGTCAAAGCCGACGATACAGTCGATATTGTCTTTGATTCGACCTATGCACCTTTTGAGTTTAAAGACTCAGACCAAGTCTATAAAGGACTTGATGTAGATATTATCAACGAAGTGGCCAAACGTTCCAACTGGACTGTCAGCCAAAGTTTCCCTGGATTTGATGCAGCGGTCAATGCGGTTCAATCAGGTCAAGCCGATGCCCTCATGGCAGGTACTACTATTACCGAGGCTCGCAAAAAAGTCTTTACTTTCTCAGACCCTTATTTCGATACCAAAATCGTCATCGCAACAACCAAAAAAAATCCTGTATCTGACTACGCTCAGTTAAAAGGAAAAACAGTCGGGGTCAAAAACGGAACGGCTGCACAGAACTTCCTTAACGAACATAAGAGCGAATATGGCTATAGCATTAAAACCTTTGATACGGGCGATACCATGTACAATAGCTTGTCTGCTGGTGCTGTTGATGCCGTCATGGACGATGAAGCGGTCATTCAATACGCGATTCAAAAAGGCCAAGACTTGACCATCAATATGAAGGGTGAAGCGATTGGTTCATTTGGATTTTCGGTCAAAAAAGGCAGTCACTATGAATACCTCGTGGACGATTTCAACAAGGCGCTTGCTGCGATGAAAAAAGATGGTAGCTACGATCGTATCGTGAAAAAATGGCTCGGTGGCCAATCAGCTGCTAGCAAAGAAGACACATCTGATTACGGATCGCTTCTTAGCCTTACTGGAACAGCCGGTGCACTTGCAACCCCTGTAAAATCTTCTTATACCATCGTATCTGACTCCTCTTTTGCTCCATTTGAATACCAAGGAAAAGATGGAAAATACACAGGAATTGACATCGAATTAATCAAGGCAATTGCCGAGCAACAAGGATTTACCGTAACCATTCAAAATCCTGGTTTTGATGCCGCCCTCAACGCAGTTCAAGCTGGGCAAGCTGACGGGGTTATTGCCGGAATGACCATCACAGATGCTCGTAAAAAAATCTTTGATTTCTCTGATGCTTACTATACATCAAGCATTCGCCTTGCAATCAAAAAAGGTAGCAACATCGCGCGCTACGAAGATCTTTCTGGTAAAACAGTCGGCGCTAAAAATGGTACTTCTTCTTACACTTACTTAGAAGAAAATGCAGCCAAGTATGGCTATACGCTGAAAGCCTTTGACGAAGCATCTACTATGTATGATAGCTTAAATTCTGGTTCTATCGATGCGCTTATGGATGACGAAGCCGTGCTTCTTTATGCCATTCAACAAGGACGCGATTTTGAAACACCAATCGAAGGAATTGCAACAGGTACTCTTGGATTTGCTGTGAAAAAAGGTAGCAACCCAGAATTAATCGAGATGTTCAACAATGGTCTTGCTGAATTGGTCAAATCTGGCAAATACGATGAGATTATGAACAAGTATTTCAATGATAGTGAAAACACCGACGCTTCTGCTGCTTCAACAGTAGATGAGTCCACCATCTGGGGCTTGCTTCAAAACAACTACGGCCAGCTGCTATCTGGTCTTGGGATTACCATCGGTTTAGCTCTACTTTCTTTTGCTATCGCTATCGTCATCGGTATTATCTTTGGAATGTTTGCGGTTAGCCCATTCAAGACACTTCGCGTCATTGCTTCTGTCTTTGTCGATGTGGTTCGCGGTATTCCATTGATGATTGTCGCAGCCTTCATCTTCTGGGGCATTCCAAACTTGATTGAATCGATGACAGGTCAGCAATCCCCAATCAACGACTTTGTCGCAGGTACCATTGCCCTCTCCCTCAACTCAGGTGCTTATATCGCCGAGATTGTGCGTGGAGGTATTCAGGCTGTTCCTGTCGGACAAATGGAGGCGTCTCGTAGTTTGGGAATTTCCTACGGTACGACCATGCGCAAGATTATCTTGCCACAGGCCGCAAAATTGATGTTACCAAACTTCATCAACCAATTTGTCATCACTTTGAAAGACACAACGATTATCTCTGCGATCGGTTTGGTGGAATTGTTCCAAGCTGGTAAAATCATCATCGCACGGAACTATCAATCTTTCCGAATGTATGCAATCCTTGCGATTATCTATTTGATTGTCATTACACTCTTGACACGTCTTGCACGGAAACTTGAAAAAGGAGGCAACTAATGGCTCAATTAAAAATCAACGTCCATGACTTACACAAGTCTTACGGCGATAACGAAGTCTTAAAAGGCATTACAGCTAAATTTTACGAAGGGGATGTGGTCTGTATCATCGGCCCATCTGGTTCTGGTAAGTCCACCTTCTTGCGCACTATGAACCTGCTTGAGACGATTACAAGCGGTCAGGTAACGGTGGATGGCTTTGATTTAACCGATCCAAAGACCGACCTTGATACCTTCCGCTCCAATGTCGGAATGGTGTTTCAGCACTTCAATCTCTTTCCGCACATGAGCGTGCTAGACAATATCACCTTTGCTCCAATTCAGCATAAATTGATGGATAAGGCAGAGGCTGAAACAGTTGGTATGGAATTGCTGGAAAAAGTCGGTTTGGCAGACAAACGCGATGCCATGCCAGATAGCTTGTCTGGTGGTCAGAAACAACGTGTGGCCATCGCCCGCGCTCTTGCCATGAATCCTGATATCATGCTCTTTGACGAGCCAACTTCGGCTCTTGACCCTGAAATGGTCGGCGATGTACTGAATGTTATGAAAGACTTGGCCGAGCAAGGGATGACCATGCTGATTGTCACCCACGAAATGGGATTTGCCCGCAAGGTAGCCAATCGCGTTATCTTTACAGATGGCGGTGAGTTCTTAGAGGACGGCACACCAGAGCAAATCTTTGACAACCCACAACACCCACGCCTCAAGGATTTCCTTGATAAGGTGTTGAATGTTTGATAAAAATAAAAAAGGCTCTAAGCCTTTTTTCAGTTTCAAAAAAATTCTTTTTCTACCATTTGTCAAGTCTATCAATGGTTTTTGGAAATATTTTTTAAATAGTTAGTAGATTTATGGTGTCTACTGACTATTTTTAGATCGTTTAGAATGAAAAAAGTGTACACTAAAACAACACCTCATTTTGAAAATTTCTGATAAGGTGTTACAATAATAAGGCATAAACGACTTTACTGATTTTTGGTTGAAGTATAATCGTAAAGTTTATTATGCGTAATGAGGTAATGTAATGTATCGTTCTGATGAGACGATGCATGGAGGCAATCGTATGTGGCTTAGTTGAAGTCCCTTGCGATTGTCTTTTTCGTTTCTCATAGAAGTCAGCGATATGACACGGCTTAGTGTGACTAGCAGAAGCAATGTTGTGAATACACTTGAAAAGAATCTTTCTAGCGTAAGGATTGCCACGCTTAGTAATGTGCTCCTTGGCTAAAAAGTTCCCAGATTCATAGTGTCTGAGATCAATCCCAATAAAGGCGTTGATTTGATTGGCAGACTGAAAGCGGCGAATATCACCGAGTTCGCCAATGATACTTGTCGCAGTGGTTTCCGCTATTCCAGGAATAGAGAGCAGAATCTCATATTCTGGTAATGGCTGAGCGAATGTCACCATTTCGTCCAGAACAGCTTGCCTACGCTTAGACAGTCTAAGTAGTTCTTGCGCATAGTAACGGACTTCTTCCACCATGGGAGAAGTTTTCTTGATAGCACCATAAGACTGTTCAGCTAGTTCTGTGAGTTTTTCAGCCAAAGAAGCGACACGCTTGTCAGAGATACGTTTTGAAGTCGACTGACGGATACTGTTCATTAACTCACTGTTCGTTTGATTTAAGACAAAATCCTTGCACGGAAAAGCCGTAACCAAGTTCCAGTATTGCTCGCCAGTTGGTGTGGATAAGATATTTTCCAACTCAGGAAATGTCACTTGTAAGACCTTGTGGAGACGATTCTTAGCACGTACAATATCTTCTGTTAGGTTTTGATAGAAACGGCTTAAATCTCTTAGTTGTTGGTAGACTTCTTCCTGAACATAGGTTGGTTTTCTGTTTAGCACAAACTGAGATTGGGCTAATTTTTCAGCGTCAATTTTGTCTGTTTTACGCACTCGCAGGCTGTCCAGTTGCTTCTTGGCTTCCAGAGGATTGAGCCGTGTATAAGCATAGCTATTTTCCTCGAGGAAGGTTTGAAGACGACGAGAATAGACGCCTGTTGCTTCAAAGACAATTTCAGGATGTTGGACAGTTTTCAAATCACCTAGCAGACGAGAAAATCCGATGGCATCATTAGGCATGGTATAGCCGTGAACCTGCTCACCGTTGACTAGAATCGCCACTTCTGAACCTACTTTACTAACATCTATTCCAAATACTGCACGCATGATAGTACCTCTTTGTCTTGTTTGATTCCTTATTTTAGTGATTTCATTTTCAATACTCGACGTCAAGCGTCCCACATACTTTGAAAAAATTCCATCTAAAACAGGTGTCTTGCCAGTTTGTGATACGACGTCAAGCGCCTAAAGAACTTACGACTTAACAAGACACCTCTACTTTAACATAAAGAAAAAGTAGTGAGTACTCTCTCCCGTCGGAGATTTTCTCACTACTAATCTTAGTATGTTTGTGCTACTTTTCTTAGGTGGTGCGGACGGTAGCGACTTCCTATGGAATTCCATACCTAAATTTTGAGCCCAAGGTCTCAAAATTTCCGAGTAGCGTCATTACCGGTAATGACGCTACTTTTACCACAGCGAAAAGTATCTGATGAGGCTCGCTCCGCTCGCGAAAATCGGCAAATCAAATGTTGAGGTAGCAGGGCTTTTGAACTTGTTTAAATAGATCTTGGGTTTGTCTACGTTACGAGAAAGGCTCTAAGCCTTTTTATAGTCTTTTGAATTAACTTTGATACATCGTCACTTTCGACTTACCGTACTCATAGTCAATGAAAATCAAGTACTGTCCGCATCTCTGTTCCTGATCTGAAAGTTCATTCATTTGACTATATATAACTAAAATAGATGGGATAAAACTCTAACCTCAAATATAAAAAGCGAACAAAACTAGTTTTCTGAGCCTCAGAATTCTGTCTTGTTCGCTTTTTATGTCTCATTTATCAACTTGAAGAATGGATGAGAAAGAATTTCAAAAATCAAAATCTTTTTGTCCCCGCCTCATGTTTAGTCTTTCTTTTTGCTCCAACTGTTTTCAATATCGTCGATGACCTCTGCCAGCACTTCTTTTTCTCCTTCAAAGGCAATCAAGTGCACTTGGTCTTCGTCCTTGAAGACCCAGTTAATCAGATATTGACCTGATTTCATGATGATATTGATTTGAAAGGTATCATGATCTGAAACGGTTGTCTTAGCACCCCAAATCTTGTCCACATTGGGATTTTTGTCCCAGTTATAGTATAGACGATTGGCGATTGTCTCTGCTGTCCATTCTTCACCCTCTCCAATATTGGCTTTTTCTTTTGTGAGAGCATTCAAAGTGACAATATTGTAGCCTGTCCCATCGGTATATTGGATGTCATCACCGCCATTTAAGTCCTTAAAAGGAATCCAATTTTTCGGAATATCAATGTAGCCATACTCATCCGAACCAATCCGTTGCGTGCCGTCCGTCTTTTTCTCTGTTTTAGCAGCTATCGAGCTGCTAGTAGACTCCGAACTGGCTGCCGAAGCTGTTTGACTTGGCTCACTATCTTTGATTGAAGTTGAGTTCGTTTTTCCGCAGGCAGTTATAGCAACTGTTGCTAATAAACTAAACGCTACTACCATTAATTTCTTTTTCATCCTATTCTCCTTTTCAATTCGGACTACTTTAACAGAATCATTTTGTATTTTTCTAAATACAAGATAACACTGTCTGCTACTAGGTTTACGCTCGGGGATAAAATAGCACACCTATCGAAACCCTGCGCTAACGCTTGGGGATAGAACAGTCCACCGGACTTACCTCGCTCTCTTATTTCCAAGCTCGGGATAAAACACCCCACTTGGGGCCCTTCGCTTTCATATTTCTAGGCTCAGGGGATAAAATAGCACACTGGGGGACCCTTCGCTTTCGTATTTTAAGGCTCGGGGATAAAATAGCACACCTATCGAAACCCTGCGCTAACGCTTGGGGATAGAACAGTCCCCCCGGACTTACCTCGCTCTCTTATTTCCAAGCTCGGGATAAAACAGTCCACTGGGGGACCCTTCGCTTTCGTATTTTAAGGCTCGGGGATAAAATAGCACACCTGTCGAAACCCTGCGCTAACGCTTGGGGATAGAACAGTCCACCGGACTTACCTCGCTCTCTTATTTCCAAGCTCGGGATAAAACACCCCACTGGGGTGTTTTATTATTCATCATCCATGCTCAATACGCTTAGGAAGGCTTCTTGTGGGACTTCGACGCTTCCGATGGCTTTCATGCGTTTTTTACCGGCTTTTTGTTTTTCGAGGAGTTTGCGTTTTCGTGAGACGTCTCCTCCGTAACATTTGGCCAAGACGTTTTTACGGAGGGCTTTGATGTCGCTACGGGCTACGATTTTTTGTCCGATAGCGGCTTGAATTGGGACTTCAAATTGCTGACGTGGGATAATCTTCTTGAGCTTATCGACAATCAATTTTCCACGTTCATAGGCAAATTCTTTGTGGACGATAAAGCTAAGAGCATCGACCTTGTCGCCATTCAAGAGAATATCCATTTTCACCAATTTCGATGGGCGGTATTCGGAAATTTCATAGTCAAAACTTGCATAGCCTCGAGTTGATGATTTCAATTTGTCAAAGAAGTCAAAGACAATCTCTGCTAGCGGAATCTGATAAATCACGTTGACCCGATTGTCATCAATATAATCCATGGTCACAAAATCGCCACGCTTGCGCTGTGCCAATTCCATAACAGCTCCGACATATTCCTGCGGTACCATGATTTGGGCTTTGACATAGGGCTCTTCGATGTTATCAATCTTGGTTGGGTCTGGAAATTCGGACGGATTGGATACTTCAATGGTCTCCCCGTCTGTCATATTGACATGGTAGACTACAGACGGTGCGGTCATAATCAAGTCGATATTAAACTCCCGCTCAATCCGCTCCTGAATAACATCCATGTGCAAGAGACCTAAAAATCCACAGCGGAAACCAAATCCGAGGGCCTGGGAGGTTTCTGGCTCGAATTGCAAGCTGGCATCGTTGAGTTGCAACTTTTCAAGCGCCTCACGGAGGTCATTGTACTTGTTGGAGTCAATCGGATAAATCCCTGCAAAGACCATTGGATTCATCTGCTTATAGCCTTCAAGCGGTGCATCTGCTGGATTGGTTGCTAAAGTCACAGTATCACCGACACGGGTGTCTGCAACAGTCTTGATTGAGGCTGCAATATAGCCAACGTCACCTGTCGCTAAGTAATCACGCCCAACGGCTTTCGGAGTGAAAATCCCGACTTCTGTCACATCAAAAGTCTTGCCGTTACTCATCATCTGAATGGTGTCACCAGGCTTGACCACGCCGTCCATGACCCGCACTTGCAGGATAACCCCACGGTAGGCATCATAAACGGAGTCAAAAATCAAGGCCTTGAGAGGCGCTGTCACATCTCCTGCTGGTGCAGGGACTTTTTCCACGATTTGCTCTAAAATTTCTTCAATCCCAATCCCAGCCTTGGCAGAAGTTGGGACTGCTTCACTCGCATCAAGACCAATCACATCTTCAATTTCCTGACGAACGCGCTCTGGATCTGCCGCAGGCAGGTCAATCTTATTGATAATCGGCAGGATTTCCAAATCATTATCCAAGGCCAGATAGACATTGGCTAGAGTCTGCGCTTCGATTCCCTGCGCCGCATCGACCACCAAAATCGCCCCTTCACAGGCAGCGAGGGACCGCGATACTTCATAGGTGAAATCGACGTGTCCCGGGGTGTCAATCAAGTGAAAAATGTAGGTTTCTCCGTCTTTTGCAGTATAATTCAACTCGATGGCATTGAGTTTAATGGTAATTCCACGTTCACGCTCCAAGTCCATACTGTCCAGCAATTGAGCCTGCATTTCACGGCTGGAGACGGTCTCTGTCTTTTCTAAAATACGGTCTGCCAAGGTTGACTTTCCATGGTCAATATGGGCGATAATGGAGAAGTTGCGAATCTTCTCCTGACGTTTCTTTAAATCTTCTAAGTTCATATCTCATCCTTTAGGGTGTATTCTATTCATTATACCAAAAATCGGCGCACTTGACCACCTAGGACTAGCGGGTTTTCAGAGAATATCCCAGACGGCTTAGGCTAGTAAAATGGCTTGATTTTTCCTGTCAAAAGGGGTATTCAAAAGCTAGAAAATACAAGGAGGGCTAGTCATGCGGAAACAATTTCTTTCAGGAGAGTTTTTTCTGTTCAACTATCAGTTGATGACCTATTTCAATAGTTCCCGCTGGCGCAACTATTTTCCTATCACCCAAGAAATTTTCTACTAGTTGAGAGGGGGGTCATCACATTTTGGGTGGTGCTACTGGGCTACTTCTTCTAGACTCGCTGGAGATGGTCGACCTGGCACCTTTTCTTCTGTTTACTTGCAATCTATCTCCTCATCTTCGGCTACTATGCGCTGATAGTTGAAAAACTCACTCACCTAGCGATTTCTCCAGAAGATTTTAGCTACATCTATAGTTATCAGACATCTAGCCTCTGGATCTGTCCGAGCGCCTTGATTTCTACGCTAATGGGCTATCGCCGAATGATTAAACAGGCCACAGAAACTCAAGAAGATTCCCTCTTTGGAATCAAGCATTTGAAAAAATAGGTTGACAGTCCCCTATTTCTATGATACAGTAAAGCTAACAATACTCGGAGGTAAGAGGAGAATGAACAACTAAGTCCATTTGTTAAAGTTGGAAAGCGTAAAGGAGCAGTTTTACTGCATTCTTTTGCGTGTCACAATACTTTACCAGTAGGCTACAAGTTGTTTGTATCTCCTTTTTGTGTGGGCTTTTTGGCTATTATTTTGATCCATCAGACGAAAAATAATAGCATGTTGATACTCGTCAAAAATCAAAGTCTGACGTCGTTAACTCACCTTGCTGAACTTCAGTTCTAGCTACGATTTCGTTGCCTAGTCAGATTTTGATTTTTATAGAGTACGACTACACTAAAAGTTCTTGATAAAACAACCCTACTGGCAAAGTAGGGCTATTTTTTATGGAGGCTTTATGTTACAAATTACACACTTAACCATGACCCACGAGAAAGATTTGACTGATTTAGTTTCTGACCTGTCTCTGGTGGTCAATAAGGGAGACAAGGTTGCACTCATCGGCGAAGAAGGCAATGGAAAATCCAGTCTCCTCAAATGGATGATGAACGAAGACTTGGTCAGCTCTTATATTCAGTTTAGTGGACAGATTCATCGGGACTTTACGCATTACAGCTATATCCCGCAGCAGTTGCCACAGGAATTCGAGTCTCTATCTCTCAATGATTATTTCTTTGGTCCAAGCGAGATTGACCTTGATTATGCGGCTCTTTACCGTTATGCCAAAGAATTGCAGTTTGACAGCGAACGCTTTGCGCATGCTCAACTACTCTCTTCCCTATCTGGTGGGGAAACGTTAAAAATCCAGCTCATCAAAGAATTGGCTAAGGAAACAGATATGCTCTTTCTTGATGAACCGTCCAATGATCTGGACTTGCCCACACTAAAATGGCTGGAACATTTTATCCAAAACACTCCAAAAACCGTGGTCTTTGTCTCCCACGATGAGACTTTTTTAAGCCAGACTGCTACTAAAATCGTCCATTTGGAACGCATCAAAAAACGCCAAGTAGCACGGACAAGCGTGCAAGCCTTGGGCTACGCTACTTACGCTCAAGAGCGAAAAGACCAGTTTGACCGCCAACTCCAGCAGGCAAGAAACGAACGCTTGGCACATCAAAAGAAACTAGAGCGCCATCACCGCATTCACCAAAGTGTTGAACATGCAGTCCGCAACACCCATGATGCATCTGCAGGCAGACTGGTTGCCAAAAAGATGAGAGCTGTCCTTGCCCAAGAAAAACGCTATGAAAAAGAAGCTGAAACTCTCACTGAAATACCGACTCAGGAAGATTGTATTCGCCTGTTTTTCAAAGACATCGAACCTCTTCCCGCCCATAAAGCCATTATTGAACTGACGGATTTTTCCTTGCAGGTCGGCACGAAAACCTTGGTTGCAAACATCAACTTTCGCTGTTCTGCCCAAGAAAAGGTGGGGATTGTCGGGAAAAACGGCATTGGAAAATCCAGTCTCCTCAAGCATATCTATACCTTGTTGCTAGAAGCAGGCTACCCTATTGGCTACATGCCCCAGCAGTATCAGGAACTCCTCAATCAAGCGGCCTCACCTCTTCAATTTCTCACCTCCTCTTCCGATAAAAAAGAGGAGGAAGGTGTCCTCACTCACCTAGCTAGTCTGCAATTTAGCCGTGAAGAGGCACGCCACCCCATTTCCTACCTCTCTGGTGGGCAACAGGGGAAACTTCTTCTCCTAAAAATGGTCTTGGATGCCTGTCCTGTTCTGCTGTTGGATGAGCCTACGCGGAATTTTTCACCGACCTCACAACCCCAAGTACGGCAACTCTTTGCAGATTTTCCAGGGGCAATTGTCACGGTCTCCCACGACAGAACCTTTCTCAAAACCGTTTGCGATACCATTTACCACCTAGATGAAACTGGATTAAGGGAAATCCGAAAAGAAGATTTGTAAATCAGGAGACCCGAGAAAAAGGCTGGATAAAATGTCCAGTCTTTCAGAACGTAGACAATCTCAAAATCTATTTAAACAAATTCAAAAGCCTTGATGACTCAATATTCGATTTCCAACTTTCACGAGCGGAGCGAGCCTCATCAGCTACTTTTCGCTATGATAAAAGGAGGGAGAGGGGCAAAAATCGTGATTTCGCAGAAATCGATTATCCTCGCTCCTTTGTTTCTGGGCTCGGGCTAAAATAATCCACTGGATTATTTTACTCCGCAGGAAGTCGCTACCGTCCGCACCACCTAAGAAAAGTAGCACAAAAGAACTTTTTTTCAATTCTAAAGGCTGGACATTTTGTCCAGCCTTTTATTCTTTGTTTTGTTGCTGCAATTTTTCACGCTCTAAGCGGAATTTGCGATTTGGATTGAGCTTATTAAAGAGTTCTTCTAATTTTTCAGCATTCCAGATATCTGCTGCTGAAACAAAATTCCCATCCTTATCCTTATAGGATATCGGTTTATCTCCCATAACAACACCTCCAATTTTTCAGATAACACAAGCGATTACGTTGCTCATTGCTCACATTTGTTACGGCTTTCCAACCTCCAAAGATTCCCAAACCTTTGAAACCATTTACTCATTCCATAGCCACTACTTGTCACAACGTGAAGAAGAGGATTAGACTACCCTATCTGTCACGCCACGCAGTTCAACCAGTCGATATTACTGGTTTGACGAAGTTAGTAAGGTTGGTAGGTAGACCACCATAGTGGCTGTTTACATGAGTTACGACATGAGGAAAGGCGTTCGATAATGATGTAGAAAGGTCACTAACGACGTTAGTCCGATTTCCACCCTCCAAAGATTCCCAAACCTTTGAAACCATTTACTCATTCCATAGCCACTACTTGTCACAACGTGAAGAAGAGGATTAGAGTCCCCTATCTGTCACGACGTTCAGAAAGTCATTCGATAATAATGACTTTCTGAACTAGTAAGGTGACTAGGCAGTTCGCCATAGCGACTGCCGTCTGCTCATTAGATAGCTTTGCTATCAATGAGCAGTGTCAAATTAATCCACAAACTCAAATTCGAATGTGCCGATGCGGACGATATCACCATCTTTAGCACCACGGGCACGGAGGGCTTCGTCCACTCCCATTCCCCGTAATTGACGAGCAAATTTCATGACGGATTCGTCCCGATCAAAGTTGGTCATGGTAAAGAGTTTTTCTAGTTTCTCACCAGATAAAATCCAGCTTGCATCATCTGCACGACTGATGTCAAATTCTGGCTCGTCTGGATTGAAACCATAGTAGGCTTCTTCTACCTCAAAGTCTGTTTCATCATACAAGAGGAATTCTGGGGTCTTGTCAAGCAATTCAGCCGTAGCTTCCAAGAGATTTTCCAATCCTTGGTGCGCAAGACCAGAAATCGGGAAAATCTGTGGTAACTCATCGAATTCATCATAGGTTGCCGCTAATTTTTTCTTAAATTCTTTAAGATTTTCTTCCGCTTCTGGCATGTCCATCTTATTCGCCACAATAATCTGCGGGCGTTCCATCAGGCGAAGGTTGTAGGTCTCAAGCTCATGGTTAATGGCCAGATAATCCTCATAAGGATCCCGCCCTTCACTTGCTGACATATCCAAGACATGGAGGATGACCCGAGTTCGCTCAATGTGGCGGAGGAACTGCGTTCCCAATCCCACACCTTGGCTAGCTCCCTCAATCAATCCTGGCAAGTCTGCCACCGCAAAGGATTCACCTGACTTGGTCCGAACCATTCCGAGATTGGGCACAATGGTGGTAAAGTGATAGGCACCGATTTTAGGCTTAGCTGCTGTAATCACGCTGAGCAAGGTTGATTTCCCAACGGATGGAAAACCGACCAAGCCTACATCTGCCAAAACTTTTAATTCCAACTCTAGGTGGCGTTCTTCACCCGGCTCACCATTTTCAGAGATTTCTGGTGCTGGATTTTTCGGTGTCGCAAAGCGGATATTGCCACGACCACCACGACCACCACGAGCTACGATAAATTCCTGTCCGTGCTCAACCAAGTCCGTAATGACCTTACCTGTCTCTGCATCGCGGACAGTCGTTCCTTGAGGTACGCGGACTAACAAATCCTCTGCCCCACGGCCGTGCATGCCCTTGGTCATGCCTTTTTCACCAGAGTCGGCCTTAAATTGGCGATTATAGCGGAAATCCATCAAGGTGCGTAGACCCTCATCCACGACAAAAACGACGTTGCCACCACGACCACCATCTCCGCCCCATGGACCGCCATTAGGCACGTATTTCTCCCGGCGAAAGGCCACCATGCCATCTCCACCCTTACCAGCCTTGACCTTAATCTTGGCTGTATCTAAAAACATACTCATCTTCTTACCTATTTCTTCCTATTCATTTCACAAAAGAGGGGCTAGAGGAATCCTCCCAGCCCCGCTGATTACATAATGGCACTAATCGCTGGCAAAATCAATCCAGCTAGGGTTGCCAAAACCATCACAACTACAACGATGAGGGTTATTTTCTCAAATGTATTTTTCTTGTGCTGTTCTTCTCCAAACGCCATGATTTCTCCTTTGTCTAATAACTGTTCTTTCTTCTTTTCCACTCATTTTATCATGAATAGGTGAATTTTTCAACGCTGATCTCGTTCATTTAGCTTTTCTTTTACAGCCTGCGCCACTTTATAAGGCACACCTGCTTCTGCAATCTCGCGAGAACTTGCTTCTTGGATATTCGTTAAGGATTTGAAATGCTTGAGTAGTGCCTGTTTGCGCTTAGGACCAAGACCTTCAATACCATCCAATTTGGAGGAGAAGGAATTTTTCGACCGCACTTGTCGGTGGAAGGTAATGGCAAAACGGTGCACCTCATCCTGAATCCGCTGCAAGAGGAAAAACTCCTGGGAATTGCGGGAAAGTGGAATCACCTGTAAGGGATTGCCGAAGAGCAAATCGTGGGTCTGGTGCTTGTCATTTTTTTGCAGACCCGCAATGGGAATACTCATGCCCAGCTCTTGTTCAATGACTTCTTTGGCCACATTGACCTGACCTTGACCACCGTCAATGACAATCAAATCTGGTGGCGTCAAACCTTCTTTCTGGACGCGGCTATAGCGACGATACAAGACCTCTCGCATGGATGCATAGTCGTCTGGACCTTCTACTGTCTTGATTTTGTACTTGCGGTACTCTTTTTTATTTGGAACGCCATTTTCAAAGACGACCATGGCTGAGACAGGACTGGTCCCCATGATGTTGGAGTTATCAAAGGCTTCAATTCGCACTGGAGTTGGAATCCCGAGCAAACGGCCGATATTTTCAACCGCTCCCTGTGTTTTTTCCAGATTTTTCTCTAATAGGTTAAATTTCTGCTGCAAACTCACACGCGCATTCTTGGTGGCCAACTGCACTAGCTGCTTTTTCTCACCCCGCTGAGGTTTCACCACCTTGGCATCGACCAAACTTTTGACTGCTTCTTCATCAATGTCCTGCGGAATCAGCACTTCTTTGGGAATCAGATGTTGCTGGTTACGGTAAAACTGCCCTAGATAGGTCAGGAAATCCTCTTCTGCCTCATTGTAATACGGAAAGAGATTGACATTGCGCTCAATCAGTTTTCCCTGACGGACGAAAAATACCTGCACACACATCCAACCTTTTTCGACATAGTAGCCAAACACATCTCGATCCTGTAAATCCTTGGCCATGACCCGTTGTTTGGTGCGCAAAGTGGAAATGGATTGCAAGAGGTCACGGTACTCCGCTGCCTTTTCAAATTCCAGATTGCTGGCTGCAGCCTGCATTTTTTCCTGTAGTTGGTGGACAATCTTATCATCATGCCCTGTCAAGAACTGGCTGACTTCGGTTGCCATCTGGGCGTAATCCGCACGACTGGGCATCTGATCCCCATGGGCTAAGCACTGTCCCAAGTGGTAATACAGGCAGTATTTGTTTTCTGGCAACTTGCATTTGCGAAATGGGTAGAGGCGCTCGAGGAGCTTCAAGGTTTGATTGGCAGCTCCGACATCTGGATAAGGACCAAAATACTGCCCACCGTCCTTGCTAACCTGACGGGTAATCATCAGGCGGGGATGCCGTTCATTGCTAATCTTGATAAAGGGGTAGGACTTGTCATCCTTGAGCATGATATTGTAGCGCGGCTTATTTTCCTGAATCAGGTTGATTTCTAAGAGTAGGGCTTCAATATTGGACTCGGTCACAATAAATTCAAAATCAGCGATTTCTGACACCAGCGCCGTTGTCTTGGTATCATGGCTCCCACGGAAATAGGAACGAACGCGGTTGCGCAGATTTTTCGCCTTCCCAACGTAAATAATCTTGCCGTATTGATTCTTATGCAGATAGCAACCCGGGCTATCTGGAAGTAATTCTAGTTTGTGTCTTATCAAATCATTCATCATTCTTATTGTAACAAAAAAAGCAGGACTAGCCTACTTTTTTGTTATGAAAGCAGTCACACTCTGCTTAATTCGTCCATCATCTTTTTCTTTCATTTCCAACTGCAAGTAGAGGTCTTTTAATGCTATTGCACAGTCTGTAAATACCTCCGAATCTTTTTTAGCTAGCTCCTCCAGTAAAATCAAGGCCTGCTCTCTATCCCCTCGTTTAATTAAAGACTTCATATACAATTTTCTAGCTGAGGGGAATGCCCAATGGTTCGTACAAAACTCATGGATAAGAGGTGACTCTTTTGGAAATTTCATCAATAATTTCAAGCTTTGTTCCAGATAAAATTCAAACGCATAGGACTCCTCCTGCAGATGTTGTGCCATTTTCTCAACGGTTAGTTGAAACTGCTTTTCCAGAAACTTCTGTTCTTGAAAATGGCTTGCTAAAAAATCTTCTACCAAAGGGACAATCTTCTATCCCGTATTTCTCAAGCAAATCTTGTGCCTTTTGCAGTCCTTCGTCTGTTAAATACAAAGATTTTGAGCGGAAACTCCCTTGATCAATCCAGCCCAATTCATCTAAGCTATTTAAAACATCGAAGTCATATCCTTTCCAAGAACGGTAGCTCCTTGCAGTTTCAAAGGGTTCATTTTCTGAAAAATGTGTCAAATAAGCTAAAAGCAAGGTTAATTCTTTTATTGCATGTGAAGCTGGGATTTTCTGTGTCATACTTTTTCTCCTTGGAAAACGTTTACTCTTTCCTTCAACTAAATGAGGGTAGACAGGCCTCCCTCCAAAATACAACTCTTTAATTTTCATAATCCCCACCCGGCACGCCGAAGTATTCTTCCAGCGTTTGACCGGATTGGTAGATGTCTGTCGCTTCTTTTCCGATATAGCGGATATGCCAAGATTCGGGCATATAGCCTGTACTATGTTCTTTCTCAGGAAGATAACGGACAATAAAGCCATATTCATGGGCATGATCAGCCAGCCATTTGGTCGCTTTAGGCTCTGTTAGGAGCGCACCACTACTGTCTAAAACATCGTAAGCAAGGCCTGTCTGGTGCTCGCTGTAGCCTGCTCTTGCAGAATAACGATCGGCATTTTCCTTACCGTCGTTTGCTACGTAGGATTGGTAGAGATTGGCCTGCGTTTCGTAGGAACGAAAACCGCTGTAGTTGGTCGTTGAAACATCGTAGCCTAGAGAATACATCTTGGCTACAATCTCACGAAAGGCAGACACGGCTTCTGGAATTTCACCGGGCGCATAGTCGCTTGAGAGGGGATGCTTTTTATTGACAATGATAACCTCGCCATACTTGCCCTGAACGCTGTAATAAGAGCCGTTGAAAGCAGCCTTTTTCTCTTCTGAATTCGCTAGTGTTTCCTGCGCCACATCGCTAGATGATACGCTGCTCTCACTCGCGACTTGTGAGGTAGGTGCAGGGCTTGTCTCGTCTGCTGGTTTCTCCTTTTCCTGCCCACAGGCCACCAATACTAAGGTACTTAAGGAAAGCAAACAAAGCAATTGTTTATGTTTCATACTACTCACTTCCTCTGTTATGCTATTTCTATGCTATTGACGATATCATAGCCATTATAGCACGTATGCCCTTCTTCGTAAAGTAGAGATACAAAAAGAGGCTAGCACACGGCCAGCTCCTTCATGTTGTTAACGCAACAGCACTAATCGCCAAGGCTCTCACCATTGCTTGCAATGACTTCCCTGTACCAGTCAAAGGATTTTTTCTTGCTGCGTTTTAGGCTACCATTTCCCTCATTATCACGGTCCACGTAGATGAAGCCGTAGCGTTTTTTCATCTCACCTGTTCCAGCAGAGACTAGGTCGATACAGCCCCATGTCGTATAACCAAGCAACTCGACACCGTCTTCATGGATAGCATCGCGCATGGCCTTGATGTGAGCTGCTAGATACTCAATCCGATAATCATCTGCTACGTAACCATTTTCATCTGGCTCATCGACTGCTCCCAAGCCATTTTCTACGATAAACATTGGCTTTTGATAGCGATCCCAGATGGTATTTAGGGTAATGCGAAGCCCTAGTGGGTCAATCTGCCAACCCCATTCCGAACTATCCAGATATGGATTTTTGATCGAAGCAAAGATATTTCCTGCAGTCTTATCTTGTACCTCAGGGTCACCCGAAGCCACACGACTTGAATAATAAGAGAAGGATACAAAGTCAACCGTATGCTCACGAAGAAGAGCTAGGTCTTCTTCAGTCATCTCAATCGTCAAGCCTTTTTTCTCCCACATCTTCTTGGCATAGTTTGGGTATTCTCCGCGAGCTTGCACGTCGATGAAGAAGTAATTTTCACGGTCTAACTGCAAGCCTTCCCAGACATCACGTGGATGTGGGGTATTTGGATAGTATTGCCCTGCCGCCAGCATACAACCGACCTTGTTTTCTGGGTCGATTTCATGGGCAATTTTGGTAGCAATACTTGACGCAACCAATTCATGGTGGGCAGCTTGGTATTTGACCTGTTCTTCATCTTCACCTTCTTCAAAATAGAGACCTGCCCCCATAAACGGTGCATGCAAGATCATATTGATTTCGTTGAAGGTCAGCCAGTATTTGACGAGGCCTTTGTAACGGGTGAATAAGGTGCGGCAGACACGTTCATAAAATTCCAACATCTTGCGATTGCGCCAGCCACCATAGGTTTCAATCAAGTGCATCGGACAGTCAAAATGGGTGATGGTCACCAAGGGCTCAATACCATACTTGTGGCATTCTTTAAACAGGTCTTCATAGAACTTTAACCCTGCTTCATTTGGTTCTAACTCATCTCCTTTGGGAAAAATCCGTGTCCAGGCAATGGACAGACGATAGGTCTTAAAGCCCATTTCACCAAACAAGGCAATATCTTCCTTGAAATGATGGTACATGTCAATGGATTCCTTAGCGGGATAGAAATACCCCTCTTCAAAATCAAACATCTTTTTCTTACCTGTGATAATCGGAAAACGATTCTCGCCAATCGGCACGACATCAACGTTGGCTAAGCCACGGCCGTCTACGTTATACGCACCTTCGCATTGATTGGCAGCTGTTGCGCCACCCCATAAAAATCCTTCTGGAAATTGTTTGGTCATTCTTCTTCCTCTTTCCTTATAAAATACTTGCTCCGTTTGAGGCAATCACATCCTTATACCAGAAGAAGGAATCCTTGCGGTAACGGTCAAAGCTGCCATTTCCTTGGTCATCTGCATCTACATAGACAAAGCCATAGCGTTTGGACATTTCAGATGTGGAAGCAGATACCAAATCAATACAGCCCCACGGAGTATATCCAATAAGTTCTACACCATCTTCAATTGCTTCATACATCTGCTGGATATGCTTTTCTAAATAATCAATACGATAGGCGTCATGGATAGCTTTATCCTCTTCTAGCACATCGAGGGCACCCAGTCCATTTTCAACGACCATTAGTGGTACTTGGTAGCGGTCATAGAGTTTATTTAGGGTCACTCGTAGTCCTACTGGATCAATCTGCCAGCCCCAGTCAGACGACTCCAAATAAGGATTGGCTTCCCCAAAAATCAAGTTTCCAGCTGTAGCTTCTCCGTCTTTTTGGGATTTTGGACTTCGAATAATCGAGGTCATGTAGTAAGAAAAACTCATGAAATCTACAGGGTATTGTCTTAGAACCTCTTCATCCCCTTGTTCAAATTTGAGTTCAATCTGATGTTCTTTAAAGAAGCGCTTCATGTAGCTTGGGTACTTGCCACGCACTTGCACATCTGCATAAAAGAGATTTTCGTGGTCCTTGTGGATGGCTTCCATGATATCATCAGGATGACAGGTCGCAGGGTAGGCTTCCATTCGGGCCAACATCATTCCAACCTTGTTATCAGGATCAATTTCATGAGCGGCTTTGGTTGCTAAACTCGATGCGACAAATTGGTGGTGAACCGCTTGGTACATTTCATCCAAGTGCAACTTCTCATCTTCAAACAAGAGACCTCCAGACAAATAGCCCGTCATGCCTAAAATATTGATTTCATTAAAGGTGAGCCAGTAACGTACCTTCCCCTTGTAGCGGTTGAAGACGGTCTTGGCATAATGCACGAAGAAATCGATGACTTTCCGATTTTTCCAGCCACCATACTCGGTCACTAAATGAAGAGGAAATTCATAGTGCGAAAGGGTGACGAGGGGCTCAATTCCGTATTTTGCCAATTCATCAAAAACTCGGTCGTAAAAAGCGAGACCTGCTTCATTTGGCTCTTGCTCATCCCCTTTGGGAAAAATGCGACTCCAAGCAATGGACAGCCTAAATGTTTTGAATCCCATTTCTGCCATTAAGGCTATGTCTTCCTTATAGCGGTGGTAAAAATCTGAACCCCAACGCTTGGGATAGAGACCTTCCGTGTCTGATAAGGCAAATTGGACTTTTTCTAAGGTCATAGGACTGGTAAACTCAGATCCTGCCATAGTCTTGCGTTCTTCTGGCGATACCGATCTTGAAGTATCAGAGGTAGCTGGCCCTCGTCCATCCACATCCCAAGCACCCTCAAATTGGTTAGCAGCTGTTGCGCCACCCCATAAAAATCCTTCTGGAAATTGTTTGGTCATTCTTCTTTCTCTTTCTATTTTCTAACATGATTCGTCATCGATTTAAACAAATGATTATAATAAGCCTAATTTATCAAAGGCCTTGTACAAACCGTCTTGATTGACATCATCTGTTACCACGTCTGCCATGGCTAAAATCTCTGGTCCACCATTTCCCATGGCCACTCCAATGGCACAATATTCCAACATCGGAATATCAACTTTGGCATCTCCAAAGGCAATAGTCGCTTCTTGGCTCAGATTCAGATGCTTCAAGAGGATATCAATCGCATAGTCCTTGGTGATATTGGTCACTCCCAAATCACCAAAGAGCGCTGTTTCTCCGCGTCCTCCCCAGGTGCCAGCCTTGAGATGCGGAAAGGCAAGTTTTGAATCCAAATGGTCCTGATAGGTATCTAAGATAAAGCTGATTTTATTGACATCATCACGATACAACTCTCCATCAAGAACCAGGCCGTGAAGCACTTCTGTCACTTCCAAGTGCTCGATTTCCTCTGCAACTTGTCCCTTGCGTAGCATATAGGTCTGAAGCACGGGTTTCGCTTTTTCTACAAATCCCCTGCTTGCAAACAGACCATTATTGCTCTCCAGATAGAACTCTAAGCCTCTTTCTTCCAGCCAGTCGACAATAGCATGGCTATCTGCTGCTGAAAGGGACTGGTGAAGCAATACTTGCCCCTGATGTTCGAGGTATGCTCCGTTCCCACCAATTAGACCATCCAGACCAATCGCCCATAATTCAGGTTGAATTTCTGCTCGGCTACGCCCTGTACACATATAGACGAAATGCCCGTTTTTTCTTGCCTGTTGGATAGCTGTAATCGCTGACTCTGGAATCTTATTTTCATAGTCTACCAGCGTCCCATCTACATCTAGAAAAATGATTTTTTGCATCTTATTCTCCATCTTTAAAGGGATACACCTTGAAGTCTTCAGCCGGAAGGGTCACTTCTATCAGGGTCAAGTTCTCATCAGTCAAGGTCCATTTCATAATGGCACAGTTGCTCAGCCATACATTTGGCGGGAATTCAATGTTCAACAATTGAATCAAGCCCCACATGGCTGCTCCATGGCTAACAAATAAGCAAGGATCTTCATGATGCGCCATCGTATCGACCAGTGTCTGGCGGACACGTTTGCCAACTTCAATGATGTCCTCTCCACCAAATGGAACGAGCAAATCTTCAAAGGAAGTGGCATTTGGTCGATGTTGGGGCAATAACATCTCAGGTTGGGCTTCAAAACGGCCAAAATTCATTTCTTTAATGCCCTTTAGTTGCGTGACATTGTCTGTTTTAGCGACAATTTTTGCTGTATCCGTTGCCCGTTCTTGGGTGGAGCTGTAAACCGCTTCAAAATCGATTCCCTTATCTGCAAAATAGTCTGCAACGGCTTGGGCTTGAGCAATGCCCTTTTCTGTCAGGGGAGAATCCGACCAGCCTTGCACACGGTTTTGTGTGTTAAAGAGGGTTTCTCCATGTCTCATAAGATAAAAAAACTTTTCCACTATCTGTCCTTTCTGTTCAAACACCTCGAAAAGCTGTCTTTGCGGGGAGGAATGAATTTCTTAGCTGTGCCCAACAATCGGGTGTGGGAGGTACAATTCTTCGAGATAGCTCATCTCTTCATCGCTTAAGCTGACATCAAAAGCACCCAGATAATCATCCAAATAGTGCGCTTTCGTAACACCTACAATTGGAGCTACTACACCTTTCTTCCATAGCCAGGCTAGCGCAATTTGGGCACGAGAACAGCCTTTCTTCTCTGCCAAATCGGCTACCCTCTCCGCAATTTTTTGATCTTCTGTTTGCGTGCGGTCGTACTTCATCTGGGCAACTTTATCAGATTGACTGCGCTCTGTTTGAGCATTCCAATCACGAACCAGCCGTCCTGCCGCTAAGGGACTGTAGGGCACTAAGCCTACTCCCATATCCTGACAAAGAGGAATCATTTCACGCTCTTCCTCACGATAGAGGAGATTATAGTGATTTTGCATAACTGAAAACGGTGTCCAGCCATGTTTATCAGCCACATACTGAGCTTTCTGGAATTGCCAGGCATGCATAGAAGAAGCCCCTAGATACAAGACCTTTCCTTGTCGCACCAAATCGTTCAAGGCAGACATGGTCTCTTCAATCGGAGTCTGATCATCCCAGCGGTGAATATACAAGAGATCGATGTAATCCATTCCCAAGCGTTGCAAACTCTGGTCCACCTGACTGATGATGTGTTTGCGTGACAAGCCGCCACCATTTGGCCCCTCAAACATCTGTCCATGAACCTTGGTCGCAAGAACGATTTCATCTCGCCGTGCTGACTGCTTAAGAACCTTTCCCATGTACTCTTCACTTGTCCCTAGCGAATAAACATTTGCAGTATCAAAGAAATTGATTCCCACATCCAAGGCCTTACGGAGAATCGTTTTGGTCTCTGCTTGATCCAGTACCCAACTGTGAATCCACTTGCTAGGGTCACCAAAGCTCATACCACCCAGACAAATTTTTGATACTTCTAAACCTGTATTCCCTAATTTACTGTATTCCATTCCATCTTACCCTACTTTCTATGAAAATGGGAGTGAAACAGAAGTCGTGATTTCCTAGAAATTGACTTTCGTGTTTCACACCCACCAGGTTGTCTAACTGTTAGATCTATGAATGTTTAACGAGGTTAGGCACTTTCGTCCTACTCCCTTTTTATAGCATTTTACTGGCCAGCTTCGGCTTCTTCGATTGCTTTTTGACCGTTGGTTGCCAATACTTCCTTGTACCAATAGAAACTATCTTTCGGTGTCCGTTCAAAGGTTCCGTTTCCTTCATCGTCCTTATCAACATAGATAAAGCCGTAGCGCTTACGCATTTCACCAGTACCAGCTGAGACGAGGTCAATACAGCCCCAAGTTGTGTAGGCAATCAAGTCCACACCGTTTGCAATCGCTTCTGCCATCGCATTGATATGAGCTCGGTGGTAGTCAATACGGTAGTCATCGTGGATAGAGCCATCTTCTTCAACGGTATCGAAAGCTCCTAAACCATTTTCAACGACCATCATTGGAATCTCATAGCGATCGTACATCTTTTCAAGATAGTATTGAAGTCCAGATGGGTCATGAGCCCAGCCCCAGTCAGAATAAGTCAAGTAAGGATTTCTTGTTCCGTGCGAGAAGTTTCCGCCTACTGTGTCTTGACCAGTATGGGTCGTCACATTATTAGACATGTAGTAAGAGAAGGTATACATGTCTACTTTCCCCTCACGCAAGTCAATCAAGTCTTGCTCGGTCATCTCGACTGTGACATTGCGTTCCTTCCAGAGACGATGTGCATAGGTTGGGTATTTCCCTTTAGCCTGAACATCACCGCAATAATAGATGTTTTGTTCCCACTTATGCTCATTGAGCAAGATGTCTGCAGGATCACAGGTCGCTGGATAGTAGGTAATTCCACAAATCATATTTCCGACTTTATAGTCGGGATCAATTTCGTGTGCTAATTTGACAGCACGTGCACTAGCGACAAACTGGTGATGAAGGTGCTGATAAGCATCTTGGTATTCCTTATCTGTTGCATTATCTCCAGAAAATTCCATGAACATAAGTGTCCCGTTAATCTCGTTAAAGGTCAACCAATATTTGACGAGGCCTTTGTACTCTTTGAAGAGTGTCTCAGCATAACGCACGTAAAAATCAATCAGCTTGCGGTTTGTCCAGCCGCCGTAGCGTTCTTCCAAAGAAAGTGGTGTGTCAAAGTGCCAGATAGACACTAATGGTTCAATGCCATACTTGTGGCATTCCTCAAAAACAGAACGATAGAAATCAAGACCTGCTTGATTTGGCTCAGCATCATCCCCATTTGGGAAAATCCGTGCCCAAGAAATCGAGAGACGGAAGACACTATAACCCATTTCTGCAAAGAGTTTGATGTCCTCTTTATAACGATGATAGAAATCTACTCCGTCATGGTTTGGGTAGTAATAGCCATCTAAAACAGCAAAGCGAGCCCCTTCTGGGATATGTCCCATGTGACCCATACTCGCGACTTTCCCTGGATTACCATCTTTATCAATATAGGTCGTATAACGTGGTGTATCGACAGAGCCACCTGTAGTGACATCGGTCTGAACTAGACCACGACCGTCTACATTGTAGGCACCTTCAGCCTGATTGGCTGCGATTGCGCCACCCCATAAAAATCCTTTTGGAAATTCTTTTTTCATTCTTTTGTCCTCTCATTTTTTCTTATTAATCATAGAATAATATAATTCAAAACCTATTTCTTACATTATCATTTGAAAAAATGATACTATCCTATGACATTCACTTGATTTTTTATTAAATCCTGCTAGACTAATACTAGACAATTGAAAGGAACGATTATGCCTGATAACACCCTACTTCCCTGCTATTTTCAAGAAATACAAGTCATCAACCAGCGACCAGATATTCTCTTTCATTGGCACCAAGAAATGGAAATCCACTATATCCATCGAGGAAGCGGACGCTTCCATATTGATTCTGATTTTTTCAATAGTCAAGCTGGTGATATCATCCTTATCCGCCCCAACGGAATGCACTCCATTCATCCGCTAGAAAAGGTCGATGAACCGCATCGCTTTGACGTCTTTCGTTTTCATCTAGATTTCTTGGGCCAATCCATGGTCGACCAAGCCAGTCTACACTACCTCCAGCCCTTGCAAAATGGACAGTTCAAATTTGTCCCCTGTATTAAGCCCTCTATGCCTGGCTATTCAGAAATCAAGGCCTGCTTCTTTGCCATCATCGAGCTCATCAAGCAGGAAGATTCCTACTTTGAACTCATGCTCAAGGCCAAACTCAATGAATTGGTCTACCTGCTCTTTTGCCACCAGTACGTAGTCAAAAAGAATACCAACGATATGTATCGGAAAAATGAAACCCTGCGTTTTCTCATTGATTTCATTAACCAACACTATGTGGAACCCTTGAGCATTGCCCAATTGGCTGAACTAAGCGGATACAGTAAGCCTCATTTCATGGCCATGTTTAAACAATACACTGGCTCATCTTGTACGGATTTTATCATTCAAGTCCGCCTGAGCAAGGCCTGCGATCTATTGACCAACACAACCAAGTCCATCTTGGAAATCGCTACAGAAGTCGGTTTTCATAACCTATCCAACTTCAACCGTCAGTTTAAAAAACTCTATCATCTCACACCCAAAGCCTATAGGAGCCTTGAGAAGAAACCAAACTATGTCGGTCCCTATCCCAACGCTCCGAGACTCTAAGTATCGAATCTTTCTTAAGATTTCAATTCAGAAGGGAAAACTGGCCTTTATCGCCCAAGATTTCAATACAAAGAAAATCATCACCATTCTTGATAATAGAAGATAATCGACTATTCGCAATTACTTTTTCAAATACTCGAAAGAAGCTCATGAAAAGGTTAAAATTGTCACTATGGACATGTCTGGCAACTACATTCCTCTAATCAAACTGCTTCGCTCTCCAATTTTTAGGCTCAGGCGAAACAGTCTATTCCCAGACTGTTTCACTCCCAAACGCTAAAATTGTTCTCGATCGCTTCCACATCGTCCAACACATGAGCAGAGCAATGAATCATTTAAAGACATCAAGCGAAATGCTTTTGGCTACAGGAACTTTGACAACTTTAAAAAACGCATCTCCCTCGCCCTGAACATCAAAAAAGAGAAAACGAAGTTCGTCTCCTCTCGTGTTTAGTTATAAGTCACCCACTACAGTTGACAAAGTGCCAGTACTAGTCAATGTATTACCTTACCTAAAAACAACATCTGGTCTATTCAAATCATAAAAATCAATTTGTTGCTCTTCAAACAATTGTTCTAACTGATCACTCCCATTATTACGCAAGTATTCTAACTCCTTTTCTGATATTGGTAACGCCATAAGCCATGTAATAGTTCTATCATCAAATAGAAGATCGTCAATATCCCACAAGAACGGAGACACGAACATAATATGCTTCATATTGATACCATCAAAATACTGTTCTAATATATTAGTAAAAACAGTACCCGGAAAACAAGTATGTGTTCCAAAAATAATATTAAAGGAACAACTTGCCAATACATTTGCAAATAGAGTATTTTCTTTAGGTGATGCCGCTATAAATTCTACTCTCAACTCTGAGCCATCAAAAAATTTTCTATCAATACTATATGTCGACAAACCTATTGTTGATAAAGTATTGATAGTATTTATTGGACTGTCTTGACTTTGAAAAATATCAATGAACTGACTCTTATTTGAATTATAAAACCTATTAACTTTAGGTGTTCCTCCAACGCTTTTTAGAATATGATTTGCCACTACTTTAATATCAAACTTCATTTATAAAATCTTCCTATGATCCAAAATATGTATTCATCAAATTCTCTCCCTTGTGACTCATATTAGATGAGGGCATTTCAGACTTATTTCCCGTGCTCACCTGTCACAAACATGGTGAAGGTCGCTTTGACGATTTCTTCCTGTTTTTGGTTGGTTACGGTCACATCGACCACCTTGGTCGTACGTCCATCATGGACACAGCGGCCGTCAATGACCAGCCTATCGCCCAGTTTTCCCGACTTAAGATAATTGATGCTGGACTGAAGAGTCACGGCGTCAAATCCTGTCGAAATCGCAACCAAACCACTAATCTGATCACAAAGGGTAAAGAGGTAGCCACCGTGGGCAAAGCCGTAATAGTTCAAGGATTTTTCCACCACTTCGGTCGTCACGACCACATGGCCTTTTTCCGATGAAACCATTTCAAAATTTTCAAAGACACGAATTTCATGCAAGGATTTATCTTCCATTTTTTCCTCCTGCTGATTTATGTTCTGCCAATAAGGCTAGCAGCTCTTGGTAATTCTGTACCTGATAGGTTGGCTGGGCACTTGTGTGATTTTCCAAGGAATCTGGGTTGTACCAGACGGTATCAATTCCTGCATTGTTGCCACCTTGGACATCCGCTGTCAAACTGTCCCCAATCATTAAAGCCTGCTCCTTCGTAAAACCTGAAATCTGCTCTGCTATTTTTTCATAAAAGAGGGCTTCTGGCTTTTTCGTCCCCATCTGCTCCGAAATGAAGATGTCCTTAAAAAAAGGTTGAATGGATGAATGGGCCAAGCGATTTTCCTGAATGTAGGTCACACCATTTGTCGCACCATAGAGCTCATAGCCTTGATCTAGCAGCTCCTGCAACAAGGCCACCGCTCCCTCAAAGATCTGCCCCTGCTGGCTGATGAAATCTTGATAGAGCAAAGCCATCTCGCGTCCGTCCACCTCGCGCCCAAAATGCGCAAAGGCACGCGCAAAGCGCGTATTGATGAGGTCAGGCTTGCTGATATTCCCCTGCTCCAACTCTTTCCACATGGCCTGATTCATGGGCTTGTAATAGGCTTTGAACGCCTCCATATCCTCAACCGCCATGGCTTCTAAAAACTGTGTCAAAGCCAGCTCCTCCGCCGCCGCAAAATCCAACAAGGTGTGGTCTAGGTCGAATAATAAAAATCTGTAATACAATATAGAATTTTTCCTTTCTAGGGGGGTGCAAAGCTCACAAAGGGGGGCGTAATTTATTTTTTATTTTTTCCACCTGAAAATATTGTTACAGCAATGGAACCAACAGTTCCTAATACTGTAATTGTACCAAATACAACTTTTTTAGCAGTTTCAATCCTTTTATTCCTACATGATTCGCATTTCTTATATTTATAATTTGTTGGTAGGTTTCTACCACATTTTTTACAAGTATTGCCGCTTATCATACTAACTCCTCAGTTTCTATTTCTTTTAAATTATTTGGTAATTCTAAAATTGAAGATTCAATTTTGGGAAGTTCTTTAGTCCAGTAATTTGTCGGTGATGGATCAAGCATATCCAATCTCTCAACCAAACCAGGTGTAGTTAAATAGGTCTGGCTAAGAAAATCTCCAAAATACTCAAGACTCTTTTGAGCTGCTTTCTCTTCTCCCAATTCAGTATAAGCCATTGCTGCTGATAATGATACAAGATTAATTGCTGATAAACCGTCTCTAATCTCATTTATTTTAACGTCTATTTTCTCTGGTTTAAATCCTTTAATAATCTTACCAAATGTATCCTCAGGTTGTTCTTTTACAAAAGCAACATTAGATTTTTGACTAAGCATTAAAAGATTTCGACTATCTTCAGCATCTGATATCACTTGCAATAGCATGGAAGTCCTTAGTTGAGGATTCTCAATTTCCCTAGCTTGTAACAATTTTTGCTGACAACTATATGCTATTGCAAGTCTGTCTGACTCTTGCCCTTTTCTAACATCCTCAATCGCTAATTGTACATTTTCAATCTGCTCCGCTATCTGTATCATTTGAAGTTGAGTAGCGTATTTGGAAGACGCTTGAGTAATTTCAGGTGCAAGTTTTACAGATTTCAATGGTACAGCCGCAGCAATTTTCCCTGACTCTGTATTCAATAAAGTTGCCATTAACGAACCATCTTTCTTGGTCATTAATTTTAAAGCTCCTTTTGCTATCGCCTGTTTTTGGTCATTAGTTAATACTGCTTGTAAAGCCTCTTCAGGAATTGCTGCTTTTACAGCATTTATGAACGAAGGTGCTGTGTAAAGTAATTTTTCAACTTTTGAAAAATTAGCATTTGCATTGCTTAAGAGCGGTTTAGCAATATTAGGGAGTTTATTAACAAGTTTTGTAGGTTTTGTTTGATAATCTTCGAAATCAATAATCTCGTAATCATCGTCATCAGGCCCAAAATATAGGATTTCCTCTTCCATTCACTAATACCTCTGTTTTTTGTGGTGTAAACTACTGAATAAATTGTACTTTACTTAATTATACCACTTAAATTTTATTTATAGACAACCTACTATGAGTTTTCATAAAATAAAAACGACTAACTGCAATAGTTAACCGTAATAAACTATCTACTAATTTTCTTTTTTGAATTTCTCCCAGCAGCCTCGTTCTTTCTTGACTTAATATATTTAGATTTTCGCTTATGATTTCCTCCTCACTTATTTATTAGTAAACAACAGTCATAACCACCCGTAAAAACGGGTGGCTTGTACACCGGCTATAAGCCGTTTCCCTCCAGCGGCGTCTAAAGACGCTCGCTGAACTTCGTTCAGGTTAGCTTCTATTACTTGACTAATGCCCGTAACAACGGGCTTTTATCTTGTTCTAAAACCTCCATCTGAAAATGGATCTTCATACTCTTTAACACTCAACTTATCAAGAGCAATGTCTGTTTTTTCCTGCTCGCAGATATACTTCGCAACAGTCTTTTCGTTTAACCCTACCGTACTGACGTAATACCCTCTTGCCCAAAACTTGCGATTTCCATATTTGTATTTTAAATTCGCATGTTTATCGAATATCATTAAGGCACTTTTACTTTTAAGGTATCCCATAAAATCAGAAATCGCAAGTTTTGGGGGAATAAGAACTAACATATGAACATGATCTGCCATCATATGTCCTTCAATAATTTCAACTCCTTTATATTGGCATAGATGACGGAAAATCTCGATTAAATCCTGTCTAATTTTGTAGTATATAGCTTTTCTTCGGTACTTAGGTGTGAAAACAATATGATATTTGCACATCCATTTAGTGTGTGATAAACTATAACTGGTTTTAGTCATTTCTTTTCCCTCCTTTATCTAACCTGAACAATTAGATTATATCAGGAAAAAGAAATGGAGGCTCAAAGCCTTATCTGCCACCAGCATAGCTGGTGGTTTTCTTGTTTTTCTCTTCGAGAAAAACTGGCTGGAAGCCATAATAAGTAACAAGACCTCAGAAAATAAATTCTAAGGTCTTTGTCTTTTATATCAAGTAACCCATTGGACTATTCAAAATCTGCATGTCGAGCAAACATCGAATCTGAAGTTTCATGTTTTCGATCCATTAGCTCTAAAACCATGCCATCAAAAGCCAAGAATGCTAATTGTTCAAAAGCTGCACCCATCGGCTGTGTGAACTCTTTTTCTTCATTTTCTCCCTTAACTTGACCTTTTAAGGTAAGATTGGCTGAAGCTAATTTCCCGATAGTGGATTCATCACGCATGCTGACTAAGGCGATTTTGACACCAGATTTTGAAGCTTTTTGAGCTAGACTAACAAGACTACCTGTTTCCCCAGAACCTGAGCAGATAATCACCAAATCTCCCTGTTGCGAATGAGGTGAGGAAATTTCACCAACAATACTCACCTTAAAACCCAAGTGAAGGAGGCGATTTCCAAAAGCTCTAACAGCGAGACCTGAACGGCCTGCACCTGCAAGAAAAATATGTTTTGCGGCAAGAATTTCTGATACAAAATTGTTAGCTTGTTCTTCACTGATAAATGAAGCATTACCATCTAGTTCAGCGAGAATATTTTTTACATTTTTTTGTAAAGACATGTTCTTCCTCCTAAGCGATAGTCCGTCCACCATCCAAAAGAATGGTTTGTCCTTGAATATATGAATTAGCTGGATCTGCTAAGAAGTAAGCTAGGTTAGCAACATCTTCAATCGTGCCATAACGGCGAACAGGAATTTTTTCCAAGACAGCTTGTAGAGCTTCTTCTGTTGGGTAATTGACACGCATCATTTCACCTGTATCAATTAATCGAGGTGCTACGATATTGACATTAACACCTAGTGGACCAAGTTCTTTGGCAAGACCACGCATGAGTCCTTCACCACCCGCCTTACTTGCTGGATAGGAAACGCCGCCACCCGTACCAGACAAGGCAGAACCTGAGCTAATATAAACGATAGCCCCTTTATTGGTCAAAAAATCATTGTGGAAGACCTTAACCGTATTAAAGAGACCTGTCAAATTGATATTAAGATGACGTTGCCATTCATCAAAACTGATGTTTTCGACTTTATTGGCTACTGCAATCCCAGCATTCAAAATGAGAATATCTACGCGACCAAATCCTTTAAATGTTTCTTCTCGGACATGTTGCATAGCTTCAGCATCAGAAACATCAGCCTGAACAAAGAGGGCTTTCCCATATTTTTCAGTAATTTCATCTGCAGTCTTCTGGCCTGTTTCAGGATTGTAGTCCACAATGACTGGATGAGCTCCTGCTTTAGCAAATTTTTCAGCAATTCCACGACCAATACCGTGAGCACCACCTGTCACAACAACAACCTGTCCTTCTACATTACTCATACGATTTCCTCTTCCTATTTAATAGCTTCTTTCAATGCTGCATAACTTTCAGCTGGTGAGTCGTTAAAGAGTGCACCACCTACTACAATCAAATCTGCTCCCGCTTCTTTACAAGTCTTAGCGATTTCTTCGTTAACACCACCGTCAACTTCAATTCGAATTGTTCGTTCACCAATTAGTTTTTTGACGTTAGCAATCTTTTCCAGGCTTTTCTGGATGAAACTTTGACCAGGTTGTCCAGGATTGATCGTCATAACTAGAATATAATCAACATCATCTAACAAATATTCCAAAACTGTTTCAGGTGTTCCAGGATTTATGACAATACCAGCCTTACAACCTGCTTTCTTAATACGCTGAATTATGGAATGCACATGGGGAGTTGACTCATAGTGAACCGAAATCATCTCTGCGCCTGTTGCAATGATATCATCCAAATGTTTTGCAGGATTATCTAGCATCATGTGAACATCAAATGTCATTGTAGATGCTTCTTTCATCGCTTTAATTTGGTTTGGACCAAACGCAATATTGTTAACAAAGTTTCCATCCATTAAATCTACATGCAGAATCTCTGTGCCTGCACCTTCCAAAAAGTTAATTTCTCTTTGCAAATTCAAAATATCTGCGCCGAAAATTGAAGGTAAAATCTGAGTCATAATTTCTGTCCTTTCTTATGCGAAGAGTGTGCTCAACCAGTAAGTCAAAATTTCCCAAGGACCTGTCAATACAAAGTCAGTTCCCTGACTTGTCAAATCAACTCCAGCTCCCTTCAAGAATTCAGTTGCCCCTGGTGCAACATAGGCTCCCAAATACATCACAACAATACTAAAGAGAAGGGTTGACAAGACAGACCGTACTACATTGCCCTTAGCAGCCATAACTGTCATCGTTGTCATATAAATAATAGAAGTTAAAATACCTATTGGGAAAGTCCGAACGCCTGGTAAAATCAGAGCTGCGAGCATGGTAAGTGGAATAGTAATCACAGTTACAGTTACAGTCGCTGGATCTCCAAGTGCTAGAGCACAGTCCATTCCGATATTCAATTCAGCATCTTCCCCCATTTGTTTCATCATGATGGTCTTTGCTGCCTTACCAATCGGCGTCAAGCCTTCCATCAGGACACCTACAACTTTAGGAAGCAAAACTTGGACTGCTGCAACGCCCATCGCCATAGTAACGATATTTTGCAGATTGTGACGAGTCAGCAAGCCCAAAATCAAACCTACTAGAACACCAATAATCGCTGGGTCTCCCATCAAGCCAAGACGCTTTTGCAACTTATCAAGACTAATATCCCACTCTTTTAATCCTGGAATCACATTAAAAATCTTGTTGACAACCCAGACAAATGGAAGCGTCCATCCTGTATGAATAAGGGTTGTACAAGTTGTATCTTCAAGACCATAGTATTCTTGCCACATAGGAGCAATCTTGTCGCCAACAAATAAGGCAAGAACGGATAGAGCTACTGAAACAAACAATCCAAGCAAAAAATTATCAAAAATAAAATAAGCGAGTGCCCCTGGTACAAGGAAATGCATATAGTTCCATATATCCACGTTCAAGGTCTTGGTCCACTTCAATCGAACAAGTAAAAGGTTCAAGAGAATACCGATAGGGATAACAAGCCCCGCAAAAGGAGCAACCCATGCAGCTGCACCAACAGCCGGCCAGCCCAAGTCAACAATCGTAAAACCCGTACCCAATTCAGAATAATAATCAATAGCAGGTTGTAAAGATGAGCTTAGCAAGGTAACAACCAAGCCTAGACCAATAAATCCGATACCAACCATAATCCCTGATTTAACTGCTGCAGAAACCTTCATTCGGAAGCATATCCCAAGAATAAAGATAACCAGTGGTAGGATGGCAGAGGCCCCCATACCCGTAATCGTCTGCATAATATTTTGTAACGTTTCCATATCGACTCCTTAAATTTTTTATTATTCACTAGCCATTTCTTTCAACAGTTGACCTAGTTTTTGACGAGTTTTTTCTTCATTGATTCCAGTAACGAAGGCTGAAACACTCATATATGGCTTATCTAATTCACCACGGTAAATACTCGTTGTCAAAACAACATCTGCCTGTTCCGCAGCCGAAGTTAACTCCTGCATAGAAGATTTAATAAGGCTATAATTGGTAATCCCGTATTCTTCACATACCCCTTTTACTTCATCAGCTGCTAAGGTTGATGTCGCCACACCACTACCGCAAGCGACTAAAATTGTAATTTTTTTCATCGTTATTCTCTTTTCTATAATTTTTTTAATGGAAGAAGAAATGCTTCTTCAGTTGGAGCAACCAAGAGTTGCTCTATCATATCCTTATTTTGTATCTGTTGCATGATTTCCTTTAAAATCTGCAAATGATTGCCACCACTATCCAAACCAAGAAAGAAGAAGAATTTGACTGGTATTGCTTCTTCAGGGTCATCCATACGGTATAGGCATACCGATTCTTTCAAACGAGCTACCGCAATAAAGGGTTTAATGATAAATTGAGGATCACCATGAGGAATAGCTACATTATAATCTTCCAGTTCTAATCCTGTTGGATAGTTTGTTTCACGGTCTTGCAAAAATTCTCCAAAACCTTCTGTGACATAACCTTTACTTACTAATGTTGCTGCAATCTCTTCGAAAAATTGCTGGCGGTCTTCATAGTATTGATCTATGAAAATCAAATCTTCTTTTATATATTCCTGAAGCATGATTCCTTCCTTTTCTAATTACATTTTCTGTTGAAGTAGGGTAAGAATGCCTTGACTATTCTCAGCCTCTTTCATTTTTTCCAACAATAACTTATTTTTGGCTAAATTTCGCACTTCTAATAGGTGAGGCAAATGGCTGGTCTTATCCGGTGTCGTCATCAACAAGATAAAATGCAAATCGTACTCCCTATAGAGAATAGGATTACGTAATACCAACAGGCTACACCCAAGTTTCTGAGCGTAAATAGTCGGATCTAAGTGCGGTAGTAAAATTGCTTGACGAAGCATAATATACTTCGGTTGATCACGGTATTCAAAAAGCAAGGACGCTAAGTAACTCTCATCAATCACTCCCTTTTGTATTAAGGGACTTGCTACGATTTTTAATAATTCTGCCCAAGACTTTTCTTTCTCAATAATTTGGATACAATCTAAGGAGAATAGATTCGCTAAACCTTGAATAGACAATGCCGCTTGATCGAACTCTGGTTTCACCTGAACACTATTTTTTAAAAGATAGCGATTCAGATCTTGTCTCAACTGTTCCTCTGCACTAATTGAGGTATACTTTTTGATAATTTTTAACAAATCTTCTACATGAAAGACCTGATTATCAATCTGAAAAAACTGACTAATGACCGATCTTCTCAATTGAATCTTCTCTTCATCTAGTGATAAAGTATTGACTAGATAAAGTATCTTACTTGTTTCTAAAGGAACAGATGAAAATACAATATCATGTGGTAAAATGAATCCCTGATACTCTCTGACCGAAATACTTGGATAAAAAACAAACTCTGGGAAAAGGGTACGCAAATCCTGTTCCATCAATTTGGAGAAAGAGATTCCATTAGGACAAACAACAACTGCTTTTATTGTTTTCTCCTCTAATCGTTCTTCTCCTTTAGCTAGCAAATGCCCTCCGATAAACAAGGTGATATAAGCAATCTCTTTATCAGACAGACTCGTCTCAAAAAACCTCTCTAGTGGTGTGATTGCATTTCTAACAAAATCATGCAAAATCCGATATTTGCTTATAATTTGCTCGTACATGACATTTTCAAAAGTCAGATGATACTTGATTCGATAATAAGCTGGTTTGAAATGATTGAGTAGCTTTTCCAGCAATTGTGCACGATTTCGAAATACAAGTAAGGCTGATTGCTCAAATTCTGTTAGAAATTCTGATAAAGAATTGGACAATTCAAGCAGGTCCTCAGACCGTAACGGGGCATGGATACTCGTCCCAGAACTGAGAAGTTGCAAGGAAATGTAAACCAACTCTTCCTCAGTCACACTTGAAAATGGTTCTGTGAAGTATAAAGATTGAAATTCCTTCGTTCCCTTAATCTCTTGAATATCCTTTTGATCAAACTCTTGAATAAGAAAGTTTCTTTCAATTCTTTTTAGTATCAAAGCTAGAAAAGGGATCAACTGGTAAAAATCCTCATCCGTAAACTTCATTCCTAAAAATTTCTCAATCCGATGGAGACCATCTTCCACATTTGAAAAATGCACTTTCTCATCAGATAGGAAATTTTTTAAAGGTGGTATGCCAAATGTTGTTTGCAAGTCAAAGATTAAATGCTTCAACAGCTCTCTCTTATCCCACTCACTTCCTTCAATCTCATAACCTGTTTTACGGTTATAGTCCAACCGAAGTCGGTAATTCGTCAACACCTCTTTACCCTTCTTTAGTTCCGTCAAGATAGTATTTTTACTGTAACCAAATACATAAACAAAGTGATTTAAGGAGATATAATCTTCCTTGCTCAAAATCATTAAAAGAATCAACTTTATACGAGAACTACTCGTCATTTCTAAATTTGAAATATGTATAAAATCTTTTAAAAGCTGTTTACTTTGTGGTGAACAATAAAAGCGCCCATCCTGCTTTACAATTCGAGGAGAACCTAAATTGTCCAAGTCATCATTAATAGCTGTGATTGCATACGATAATTGCCGACTAGTCAGCCCCAACTCCTGCTTCAATATCATCTCATCAGATTGATTATTTGTCAGAAGATGGTGGAGAATTGCTTGTTTACGATCGATCATTCTTTTCCTCCTATGACTCTAGGATAACGTACTTAAATTGAAAAGTAAACATCATTTCATCCCAAAAAATGTTTTTAGAAAGCAGTAAATTGTGATGAAAACAAAAACACTGAAAGTTCTAAAATGAAGTTAGCCAGTTTGTGGTATGAAAAAACACCTCAGAGAGGTATCTTGTAATCACGACAAGAACAATTAGAAGGACTCTGAGATGCAAGACTATTATACACCAAAAGGAAAACATTTAACACTATCAGACCGTAGAAATATTGAACGTTGGTTACATGAAGGCTGTTCCAATCGTGAAGTGGCTAGGCGACTAGATAAAGCTCCTCAAACCATCCATAATGAGGTCAAGCGGGGGCTAATTCTCCAACAAGTGCGTCACAGTAGGTTCACAAAGGTCTATTCAGCCGCCAGAGCTCAGATAATCTATGAAGAAAACCGAAAACGCTCTGTGAAAACTGTTCAACTAGATAAACAGACTAAGGAGAAAATCTGTCACTACCTAAATCAGAAATACTCGCCTGAGATGATGGTCAAGTCTGGAAAGGTAAATGTTCCCGTGTCTACTATCTATTACTGGATTCATCATGGACATCTAGGAGTTGGGAAAGAAGCCCTGCTCTATCCTAGAAAAGCGAAAGCCAATAAGAAACAAGCTAGTCCTAACTTTAAACCTGCTGGAAAGTCGATTGAGGAACGACCGGAGAGTATCAACAAGCGGGAGAATATCGGTGATGTTGAGATTGACACAGTTATTCAAACACGAGCTAAAAACGAGTGTCGACTGACCCTAACCGACAGAAAAAGTCGGTATCAAATCATTCGCCTTATTCCTGACAAGTCCGTTTCTTCCATCAATCAAGCCCTGAGAACAATCCTGCAAGAGTATCGTATCAGATTCACTCTATCACAGCTGACAACGGAACGGAATTTAGTCGCTTATCTGATGTTTTTGATCCTGAGCACATTTACTATGCCCACCCTTATTCTTCCTGGGAGAGAGGGACCAATGAAAAACATAATCGTTTGATTCGACGTTGGTTACCAAAGGGAAGTAAAAATGCGACCCAAAAACAGGTCACATTCGTTGAAAATTGGATTAATAACTATCCTAAGAAAGTATTAGATTACAAAACTCCCAGAGAGGTTTTATACGCTGGCTAACTTGGACTTGAATTTCGCCATTTTAATAAAAACAAGACAGAGCCACAATTTTTGTGGCCCTAACTTTTAGGAGATTAGAAAAAGAAAAGGCCCAGAATGAGTTTAGACGCCACTATTCTAAACTTTTTCTTTTATCATGTAGGTATAAAAAGGTATCTAAAACGTTACTACCACTCTGCAATCGTTCCATCATAATGTTTCCATTTTGGATTCATCCAAACGAGTCCTTCCTTATCAATATCTTTGATAAGCTCAAGGTTCATTTCAAGACCTAATCCTGGACCTTTTGGAATATCAATAAAACCATCTTTGTATTGGAAAATTTCTTTATTGCGAACAAAATCTAATAAATCGAATCCTTTATTATAATGAATCCCTAGGCTTTGTTCTTGGATAAAGACATTCGGAGTACAGGCATCAACTTGGAAGGTAGCAGCCAATGCAATTGGTCCATACGGTGCATGCGGTGCTACTGCCATGTCATACATCTCAGCTATTGCTGCTAGTTTACGAGTTTCTAAAATCCCTCCTACCAAAGCAACATCTGGCTGAATAATATCAATCACACCTTTTTTAAATATATTTTTAAAATCCCAACGCGTCACTAACCGTTCACCCGTTGCTAAAGGAGTCGAAGATACCTGAGAAACCTGATCAAATGCTTCCTCGTTTTCAGGAAGCACAACTTCTTCCATAAACATTAATTGGTATTGTTCTAATTCTTTGGCAAGGACTTTAGCCATCGGTTTATGTACACGACCATGGAAATCTACTGCAATATCTAATTCATATCCAAACGCATCCCGTAAAGCTGCCACTCGCTGTGAAACCTGATCAATTTTCTTAAAATTGTCAATATAATGCAATTCTTCCGTCGCATTCATTTTAATCGCATTAAAACCACGATTAACTCTATCTTGTGCTTCTGCAACCACATCGTCAGGACGATCTCCCCCAATCCAAGAATAGACACGAAGATTGTCCCTGGCAGCTCCTCCCAATAACTCATAGATCGGAGCATTGAAGTATTTCCCCTTAATATCCCACAAGGCCATCTCAATCCCTGAAACGATGGTACCATTAATCGGACCTCCTCGGAAAAATGAGCGGTGAAGTTCTTGCCACAATCTTTCTATTTCTAGTGGATTACGTCCAAGAATGCGCCGTCCCATTTCATAAGCTCCAGCAACGACCGTTTCTGTCTTTGTTCCGGATATCATTTCACCCCAACCATCAAGACCTTCATCCGTCAGAATTCTAATAAAAATCCACCGTGGTTTTACTTTGTACACTTCAATATCTGTAATTTTCATTTTTAGCCTCCTTTCGTCACATTCGATTAGGACTATCTGTAACCGTTACTTTTTCATCAGTTACTTTTTTTACTCTCGGTTGAATGATATCAAAGTAATACCAACTAGCTGCAATTACAAGAATCATGATAGGCATTGTAATCATCAAATTGCCAGTAAAAGCCATAAATACTAAGAAACTTTGCACCATACTGGTTGAGGCAAATGATGAAATCATAATGGCTCCGCCTGCAATAGCTAAGTCAATCCCAACTGTCTGAGCAACTTCTGTCAATATAGGAGCTGTAAAGGTTCCAAAGTACAGCAAAGAAGCTGTTGTTACCAATCCGATAATCAAATTTTTGAAAAGATTTCCACGCGTTAATGCAACGACCATTGCTACGCGGAATGGAATGACTGCTAAATCAGCAAATGGCAACACACGATTTCCAGGTAATACCACTGACATAAAAATTGTAAGAGGAATTAAAATCAAGGCTGTTGTAATAACATCTGGATTTCCCACAACAACAGCAGCATCTAAACCAATGAATAACTCTCGACCTTTAAAATATTTTTGTGTAAAGCCTTTAGCAGCTTCTGAAATCGGCATCAATCCCTCCATGAACAAGGATGTCATTTTAGGAATTAAAATAAGAACGGCTGCCATATTCACGCCAAGTTCAAAACTTTTAATGATGTCATAGCGAGCTAAAAGACCGATTACAAATCCCATCAGTAAACCAAGAATCATTTGATCTCCAAAGAAACCAAGATATTTCTGTGCATCTCGAACTGAAAATTTTATTTTATTGATACCTGGAATACAGTCTAATAGCCAATTAAGAGGCCAAGCAATCACAAGCGAAGAAAGAGCTGATACCGTTGGTAAAGTGACACCCGGGATACCAAAAAATCGTTCAACAAGGGGAGCTGACCAATCAGCAATTTTAAAAGTCGTAATCGCCATTGTGACAGAAGCAGCAACACCGAGAAAAATATTATGTGTCACAAAGTATACCATAACACCAACAATGGCCATATGATGGTAGTTCCAAATATCAACATCTAGTGTCTTGGTTGCTTTCAAGACTAGCATTAACATATTTACTGCAAAAATAGCAAAAATCAAAATAGCGATAATTGGTGATGACCAAGTCACAGCCGCAATCGATCCCCAACCAACATCAAGCGCATCTAATTTCACTCCAAGATGCTTGACCATTGCTTGTGCAGCAGGTCCTAAATTTGTTGACATAAAATTAATAACTAATTTAATACCAGCAAAACCAATGGCTAATGTTAAGCCCGATTTAAAAGCCTTTGTAAATTTCAATCCAAAAATTAAACCGATAATCGTAATGATAACTGGCAACATGACTGTCGGTCCAGCATTTAATAGAAAATTAAAAAATTGCATCCTTCTTCTCCTTACTGAGATAACTAATTGACTAGCTAATATAGTTCATAATTTCTTCTAATGTTGCTTCTTCTCCTATTCCCGTTAGTAAAGAAATTGCTCCAACAGAAGGAATAGCTACTTCTCCGCCTGTAAATTGTCCAGTTGTTACTAATAAATCAAAGTTACTTGCTTTTCCTGTAACTTCCATCAGTTTACATTGAGTTGTATCCACTTGGATTCCCTTTTTGAGAGCAAATTCTTTAATTTTTGTCGCTACGACTGTTGAGGTCGCAATGCCATTTCCACAGGCTACTAGAATATGTTTCATTTTATTTTCCTCCATTTAGGTATTGTAGTAATTTATTGACTGATTGCTCGTCATAGCTTTCCACTAAAGCTTGGCGTAAATGATCATCTTGGATGATGCGTACAATGCGTTGAAGCATTTCAATTTGCCCATGAGGTTTGTCTATTGCAAGCATTATAACAATGCTAATCTCTAATGGTTCCTCAACATTTTCCATAGAATAAAATATCACAGGTTCTTGTAGAATCCCAATAGCAATAGTTGTTTGATTTACTAGAGTGTAATCTGCATGAGGAATGGCTATATTAAAACTATTAGATGGTAATCCTGTCGGATAAATCCTTTCGCGTTCCAGTAAAGCAGTTTTATATTCGTCTCCCACATAACCTTTTTTAGCCAACTCTTCTGCTAAGAAAGAAATAACTTCCTCTTTCGTTTTACAGTTGAGATCTGGAAAAAAGAGGGATGAATCAATTGTTAACTCCAAATCCATCTGTCATCTCACCTCCATTTTTTTCAAAAATTCTCTCACATTTTCAACTAATAATTCCTTGTTTTTATTTCGAATCGCCTCTTGAGAAAACAATGCTGATCCAACACCAATGTAACTGGCCCCTGCTTCCATAAATGATGCAACATTGTGAATAGAAACACCACCAACTGCCATCAATGGAAGGTTCCCCAATGGTCCACGTATGCCTTTAAAAAACTCTTTTCCGACAACATCGGCAGGAAAAATCTTAACAATGTCTGCACCATTACCTAGCAATGTGTGCACTTCTGTTGGAGTCATCGCTGCTGGAACAGATATCACGTTATTGGCACGACATAATTCCAACACGTCCGGTGATAACATGACAGGAGACAAAAGAAATCGTACTCCACAGTCAATAACCCTGCGAGCCTCCTCTATATTCAGCACAGTCCCTGCGCCGATGATTATTTTATCTCCATACTTAGAGATTAATTTCCTCAGTGAATCAAAAACATCTGGGGAGTTCAATGTAACTTCAACGGCACAATTTTCATACTGGATAGCACTAATGATTGTATCTAGGTCCTTAAAATCATAACCTCTTAAAATAACTGTTAATTTTGGAAAGTCAGATACCATATCTTTACCTCATTTTAATTTTTCAAAAAGTTCTTGTGAAGTCTTTGCATTAAAAATTTCCTCTCGCTTTTTACTTATTCTTAATTTCTTATTCAACTCTACAAGCCACGATACATGTTCATTCTCATAACCTGGTGCTAATGCAATAATCATCCGATACGATTGCTGATTAGGAGCAATCACTGTTTTTTTTAATAAGATAATCTGCACATCTGGTTCTAAAACACCATTTTCTGGAAGTGAGTGCGGAAGCAACACCTCATTAGAAATAATTTGTGTGGTATAGGAATGATAAAAGGATTGTTGGCACTTCGTAATATAATTTTTAGTCACATTCCCTCGACTATAAATGCCTTCATAACTTCTATGAATGATTTGTCGCCATTCTATTTCTTCAACAATAGAGACCTGCGAAACTGAACTTAAAATCGAATTTTTTTCAAAAGTAGGGGGCCCTAACTGACCGAAAAATTCTTCTAAAGCTTCTAAAATATCATTCTTACTTTCTTCCGGTATGAAAGAAGTGATAGAAGAAATAACCTCTTTTGCTTTTAAATTTGGGTCCTGTTGAATAGTGTCTAAGACCTTCTTGATTAACACCTGTCTCTCATCTTCTGATAAGAAAGGCTGAACCATGAAAGTAGGAATTCTTGTTTGAACTGGTATTGTCGTAAAGACAAAATCTACTTCTGGTTTTACATCTTCAAATTGACGCTTAGACATGACATATGCTATATGAATATTTGGAAACCAATCGCTAATGACATCCGCAAGTAAGTGAGAAATGGCCCTTCCATTCTTACAAATCACAACAGCTGTAAAAAGGGATTTAGACTCAGATGTTGTTGCTAAATTTCCCATCACAATCATTGCAATCAAAACAATTTCATCTTTCGATATCGGTGTCTGATTAAAAAGCGGACTTAAAAAATGAAGATGGTTCACCACTGCTTCATAAAAATACCAATATTCCTCAGTAAATACTTCCGTTACAGCATTGATAACATGGAGACCCAACTTTACTCGAAAAGTGGCAGGTCTTAGATGGGCAATTAAGTCCTCTTTTACCTTTACAGAATCGATGAATTGAACGGCTAGATTTTTTTCAATCGCTTGAATAAACTGGTCTGTGCACCTATCTAGTAGACATTCTAATTCTGAATCATATTGGGTAGCAATAATGACATTCGAAGACATGACTAGAAAGGTTAAGTAGAGTAAGTCACGCTCTTTCAAAAAAACGTATTCCCAAAATAAGTTTTTAACTGTCACAAACTCTTTTGTTCCTTTTAGATCATAAAATTCGCTGACTTCAACTTGAAATTGTTTTATACGTTCAATAACGGAAAAAAGAGTGTATGGTAGTTTGCGAATCCAATCATCTGTAAAAGAAATATTTATTTTTCCTTCCAGAATCTCGAGTTTTGTTCGCAAAGACTGTATTGCCGTAAAATCAAATAGTCCTGTTCGATACAAAATTAGCGTGCTATTGTTTAGTTCAAGAATATCCATAATCGCTGAAATTAACATACTACGCAAATGTAATTCATCACCTGATATGAAATAACCTGTTCTGCGACTATATGAAATCTTGATATTTTTTACTGCATATTCTTCTTTCAATTCACGAATATCGGCTACAACGGTATTCTTACTCACTTGATTCGCGTCGATAAATACTTCAACTGGTAAATAACGATTTTTCATTAACAATATCAGAAGAATGATTTTTTTACGAATCGTCTTATCAAATACTCTATCGTCCAACTGACTCAATACCTGTACAATCCGTGAATGTTTTTCTAAGATATCTTGATTGATGACAATTTTTTCTTGCTGTTGGTAAATAAGAGGAAGTTTACATCGAGTATTAATCTGTTCTATAACATTGGTGATATCTTCCATACTTAAATGCAACTGCTTAGCAAGCAATATAGCTGAGCCATTTTGATTTACTATCGATTTTATAAGCTTTGCTTCTATCGCTTTAAACATATTAACCTCCTCCTTCTTTAGTTTTATTTTAACAAAATAAAGCGCTTTATTTTAGCTGTTCATCACAAATGATTATCCTTCACATTCTAGACGATTGTGACGAAGCCGTGAATCGGTTTCCATACTCTATTCAAATCATTTTATTGATGAACAGTGGCAATTTAAAAGACTTGTTTCCTATCCAATATAGAAAACAAGTCATATAATAGTATTTTTATTTTATTTCACCGGGGGCCACATCCTCACCATGCGACTGTTTTATTTTTATTTTCCTTCCCTGCTTAATCATTCCTATCATCGCAAGAAATTTCTTTGGAATAAGATCAACTATTTTCCGAGATAGCGTAAGATGGCAACGACAGCGGCTTCCGTTCCTGTTCGGAGAGTGGGTTGGATGGCGGGAGCGAATTTTGGATTGTGGTTGGCGTAGGTCTCTTGGTCTTCAGTAAATCCTCCGAAGCCCCAGTAGAGATAGGGGATTTCTAAGGCACGTGGAATATAGGAAAAGTCCTCTGACGCTGTCATGGGATGATAAGCCACTACTCTGTCTTCCCCTAGATAGGTCTGAAAAGCCTCCGTCACTTGGGCTGTGATTTCTGGATCATTGTCTGTTAAAGGATAGCGGTCAAAGACTTCTATCTCTGGCCTTTTGATACAGCCACCAGCTTCACACTCGGCGTAGACCATGCGCTTGATACTATCCAGCACTTGCTGCTCTACTTTTTCATCATAGGTCCGAATATTGACGAGTAAGGTTGCACTATCTGGAATAATATTGGCTTTCAGCCCTGCCTGAAAACTACCGACAGAGACTACCGCAAATTGGAATGGATCGACTTCCCGCGAAACAATGGTCTGTAGTTTCATCACAATGGAAGAGCCAATCACAATGGGGTCCAGACTTAAATGCGGCATGGAGCCATGCGCTCCACGACCATAAATCGTGATTTTAAGCGAGGCAGCACTCGACAAGAAAGGACCAGATAGGGTGCCAACATGACCGGCTACAGGTTCTGTCAAGACATGTTGGGCAAGGGCTAAGGTCGGGCGTGGAATTTTCTCAAACAGACCATCTGCTATCATGGCTGTTGCCCCAGCAGCGATTTCTTCTCCTGGCTGAAAGAGGGCAATATAGGTTCCCTGCCAGGCATCTAGATTTTTTGCTAATGCCCATGCTGCTCCTAACCCAGCTACAATATGCACATCGTGACCACAGGCATGCATGACTGGGACAGTCTCACCATTTAAGTCTGTCATGACAACTTGGGAGGCATAGTCCAGACCAGTCTCTTCTTTAATCGGAAGCCCATCCATGTCCGCACGAAACAGAATGGCAGGCCCCTCTCCATTTTCCAAGACACCCACGACACCACCACCAATAAGCTGCGTCTCGTAGCCATAGCCTTTTAGAGTGTCAAAAATAAAGCGTGCCGTTTCTGTCTCCTGCATGGATAACTCTGGATGACAATGAAGATACTTATAGGTTTCTTCTTGCCATTCCTGAATGGTCTCTAAAGACTGTAACACTTGTTGAATCGACATAGATTTCCCTCCTTGATACAACTTCTAATCCTGATATTACATACTCTCCCTACTAGTATAGCACAAACTCAAATAGAAAGGGGAATCCGCCATCAACATAAAGAAAAACAGCCCTTGGGCTGTTTCTGATGCTCTATCCCAACCGCTCCTTCAACTTCTCTACAAAGAGATAGGCTGCAGGGCAAGTCAGGGTATTTTTGATGGTCAGGTGGTTGATTTGGTAAATCTTCTTGCGGTCCGTGTGGGGAAATTCTCGGCAGGCCTTGGGTCTGACATCGTAAATACTACAGAGATTGTCTTCGCCTAGAAATGGACAGGGCATGGCCTGAAACACCTTGTCACCGTCCTCATCAACCTTGAGGTAGAGGTCCTCAAAGACGGGCAATTTCATCCGAAAATGCTTGGCAATGCGGGTAATATCCGCCTCGGTAAACAAGGGACCGAGGGTTTTACAGCAGTTCGCGCAAGCTGTGCAGTCAATCTCCTCAAAGACCTCGGCATGCACTTGCTGGACTATCTTATCCAAATCCTTGGGTGCTTTTTTCTTTAAGGTCGCTAGAAATTTACGGTGCTCTCCCTGCTTTTGCTGGGCTAATTGTTTGTACTGTTCAATATCCATCTTTGCCTAACTCCTGACACTCTCACTTCCATTGATAGTTTATTATACCATGAAAAGGCCTTGATTCAAATGAACCAAGGCTTGCTTTTTTACGATAAATGAACCACTTCAATGGTGTCGCCACCTAGTAAAATCAAGTGTTTTTCAACGATTTCTACTTGGTAGGCTTGCTTGAGGGCATCTGCGTAGAGTTGCATTTGGCCGCGATAGCGCTCGGCTAGCTGGCTCGGATGCTGATAATGGTCCGTCTTATAGTCAAAGAGGACGATACGGTCTGGATAATGGATAAAGCCGTCAATAATTCCACGTAAGACATAGTCTTCCTTGGCAAGGCTATCCGTTTGCAAGACCGCAAATGGTTGCTCTCTCCGCACCAAGGCGCTGTTTGCCAGAATTTCCTGCCCCAGCGGGGTTTCAAAGAAAGCAACGACCTTGGTCACTTCAATCTTGTCTTTGACAGCCGCTTCTGCATCCACCTGCGCAAGTGTCGCTTGCACGACATCTGCCGTTATGGGAGACACGAGAGGCAGCCGCTGCATCAATTCATGCATGGCTGAGCCAATCTGCGCTCCTGTCACCTTCTGCTGAAGACTAAAATCTGGCAGGGTGAATTTCCGCTTGGGAATATAGCGCTCCATGATTTCAAGACCGTCATCCGACAGAACAGGTTCATAGAGTTTTTTAATCTGGCTCGGTGTCCGAACGCTCGGTAGGTCAATCGCCGCCTGATACTCGTGATTGACTTGTTCAACGGCTTCTAATTGTTTCAAGGCAGCCACAATGTCCTCTGACTGGCGGTTCTCTCTCACATTGTCTGCTGGTAGATGAGACGGTGCCTGCAATTGTCCAATCTTTTCAGGCGTCAGGTCTTCTGCTGCCACAAAGGTCTTTTTGAAATGCAGGTCCTGTCCCTTAAAGGCTTCTTCAATCGCTAAAATCCAATCTTGAAAGTTGGTCATAGATTCCCGTGTGGACTGGGCGAGGACCCCAAAACGTGATTTCCCATCATACTTGTTGACCAATGTTTCCTGACTTCCTTTTCCGACCAGATAGAGTTTTTGCTCGGCCCGTGTCATGGCAACGTAGAGCAGGCGCATCTGCTCTGATAGGCTCAAGCGTTTCAATTCTTCCTGATTGAGCTGGTAGGGCAGGGTGTTCATCTGGACACGCACATGGGGCAAGCTGGTCTCAAATCTGTCTTTCATATCGGCTAGATACTGGGCCCCAATCCCATTTTCCCGACTAAGGACAATCGGACTTCTGCTTTCTTGACGGCTGAAATCCTTGTCCATATTGAGCAGAAAGACATACTTAAATTCCAGCCCCTTGCTCTTATGAATAGTCATGAGCTGAACGGCATTTTGCGGAAGAGCTACTTCCACATCCGCCAAATCATTGTCGCTGGCAATCAACTTGTCAATCATGCTAATAAAGCGTGCTAAGCCTTTAAAACCCGTCTTTTCAAACTGATTAGCCCGCAAACCAAGAGCGTAGAGATTGGCTTGGCGCTTTTCACCATTGGGCAGAGCCCCGACATAGTCATAGTAAAATTTCTCGTTGAAAATCTTCCAAATCAAGTCATAGATGGAATGAGTCTTGGCATAGAGCCTCCAATTGTCCAGATAAGTCTTGATGTGTGCCAATTTTTTCTTCAAGGCAGGTGAAATCAAGTCTGGATGGGCACCTTGCCCGCTCAAGGCCTGCTGGAATTTCTGGTAGAAATAGGCGGAGTCCGCCTGTAGAGCAATCCGTGTCAACTCATCTTCGGTCAAACGAAACATGGGCGATTTTAAGAGCGCAATCAAGGGATAATCATTGAGGGGGTTGTTGATGGTCCGCAGGGTGTCGAGCATCACCATGACTTCCAAGGACTTGAGATAATGGGCTTCGCCTCCGTCTGACACAAGCGGAATGCCATGCTGCTCAAAGCTGGTCAAAATGCGCTCATTGCGGGTTCGCGAAGACACGAGCAGGGTGATATCGGAAAAGGCAACCTGCTCTTCATTGTGCAGGCGGATGATTTCCTTAACAACCAAGTCCACCTCACCTGCGCTCACCTCGTCCTGCTCGTCTGCTTCCTCCACATCAGTGTTGTAGATCAAAAACTCCATCTGATGGTGAGGTTGCTGAATCTTCTGGCGTTCACTTCCTGCGACCAGACAATGGGTCTCGTCATACTTGATTTGTCCAACTTCCTTGTCCATGAGGCGGGTAAAAATCGCATTGGTTGCGTCCAGCACCTCGCACTGACTACGGAAATTTTCTTTGAGGAGAATCAATTTGCCTGCGCTTGAATCTGCTTGATAGAGTTCAAATTTGTCTTGGAAAATCTGTGGGTCTGCCTGACGGAATCGGTAGATAGACTGCTTAATATCCCCCACCATAAAGCGATTATGGCCATTTGATAACAAGTCTAGCATTCGCTCCTGAATATGGTTGTTGTCTTGATACTCATCGACCATGACCTCGTGATAGGTCGCTTGATAGAGCTTGCGAATTTCTGGATAATCCGCCAAAATTTGAATGGCAAAATGGCTGATGTCCGTAAATTCATAGCTATTTTCCTGCATCTTGCGCTGGAGGTATTGGTCAGAAAAGTCAAGGACAAAGTCCCGCAAGAGAGCGAGCAAAGGCAAGATTTGCGGTTGGTAGGCAAGGATAGTCTCCAGATGTTTTAAATGGGTCAAACGTGCCTGTAGGTCTTTAAAGACAGGGTATTTTTCCCCCGCAACCGTCACTTCTCCCCCAGAAGGCAAAATAGCCACCAACTGCGCAACCACTTCTAGCAACTCGTCCATTTTCCTGCTTCTGTCATGCTCCGCTACCAATTCCCGAAGCTGGCTAATGATGGCCAAGTGCTTGGTATAGGCAGCCGTTGGCTTACCAGCCTTGGTTTCTTTTTTATAGTCCGGCAAATCCGTCACATCTTGGAGGTCATTTGCCGCCCGCTCCATACTGTCTAGCAGCCCCTCAAAGGTGGAGGCGGGAAGACTGTCAATCGTGGTAAACTGCTCATGCCCCTTCAAAAAGGTTTCCTTGAGCCAGTCTTGCGGGCTACTGGTTGATTGGCTGAAGGTGTGAATCTGATACACAACCTCCCGGAACCCCTTATTGTCCTTACGATTGCCAGAGAAATTCCGCACCAATTGCTGAAAGACTGTCCTGTCTTTTCCTGCCATATAATCGCTAAAGAGATCGGTAAAGACTTCCTGCTTGAGCAAGTCCTGCTCATTTTTATCCTGTAAGATACGGAAATTCGGGGCAATGCCTAGCAGGTAGCCATAAGTCGTCACCAACTGTTGTGTAAAGGCGTCCATGGTTCCAATAGCCGCATTGGGCAAATGGGTCAACTGTTCAGACAGATGGCGTTTCATCGCTTCCTCTTGACTGTCATGAATTTCTTGAGTGATTTTCTTTTCAATCCGTTCCTTCAACTCACCAGCTGCCTTGACCGTAAAGGTCGAGATAAAGAGCTGGTCAATGCCAATGCCTCGCTTGATTTTATCCAAAATCCGCTCCACCATGACAAAGGTCTTACCTGAACCAGCCGAAGCAGACACCAGCACATTTTGTCCGTTGGTGTAGATGGCTTCAATCTGCTCTGGCGTTCGCTTTTGTGCCTTATCTGACAGGGCTTCTTTATCTTGTAACGCTGCAATCTCAGCAGGGCTTAAAAATGCTTCAAAGCTCATCAGCTACTCCTTTCCTCATTCTCTCTAGCCATTCCTCTTTCTTACCACCTTTCATCAGCCTACGGGCCAATGGAAAATGGCGATCGGCTTCAAATCCTGTGATGGCCTTTAGCTGCTCACCCGCCACGGATCGTCCGTCTTCGGTGTAGGGATTGACCGCAAACTGACCTGCTACAATCCTCTCTCCTGCTTTCTCATACAAGGTCTGATTGTAGGCTAACATGGTCTCCAAGTCCTGCTGGGCAAAGAGTGATGCCTTGGTCTTGACATATAGTTGGTTGAGCTGTTTGCTTTCTTCCTCCAAGAACAAGCCCTTGTAGACCAGAGATTTATAGGCATTTGCAAGCACGTCTTCGCTCGACTTGGTATCGGTCAATTTGACAATCGGGTCGAGCATGTGCAAATACATGGCCCCAAAAATCTTTTCTGACTGGCTAAATGCTGGCAATTGCTGAACAGCTGCAATATAGGTTATCAACTGCGGACTGAGCCCATTGTAAAATTTATCCATGTGGAACTGATTGCTACTGGACTTGTAGTCTACCACCCCAAACGCCTGATCCGATGTGAGCTGATCCAAGCGGTCGATTTTCCCAACAACTTGAACAGCTCTGCCATTTTCTAAGGTCAAAAATGGCGCTTGATCTTTTCCAAAAACTGCTTCGTTTGCCACCACCTGCGTAATCGGTTCATCCCGTAAGACGAGAGAAGTCGCACGCGCAATGTCCAGCAAAACCTTTTCTGAAAACTGGCTTTCGGCATTGAATTGGTAAAGGGCTTCAAAGGACGGCTCCTTGCGGGTTTCTGCCATGGCCTCTTGCAGTTTGTCATCAAAGGAACGCTCGCTATGGTCACTTGTCACCCGCTCAAAAATACGGTGCAAGAAATTCCCATGACTACGCGCATCAGGACGGATACTGTCCTTTTCTCGCAAGCGCAGCACATGCTTGATAAAGTACAAGTATTCATTCCGATAAAAGTCGGTCAAGCTAGAAGCTGATAAGACAAGCGGCTCGTCTGCGGGGTAGAGAACTGCCAGCGTATCTGCTGACAAGGGACTGGTCTCTACCTCCCCAGTAATCTCTGGAATAACAATCTGCTCTTTTTCCAATTTCTTGCGTAAGTAGCGAATGGCGACCAACCAGAAGGTTTCTTCTTCCTTCGTCCACTCTGCGTCAAAAGGCAAACGATTGGCCTCAATCACGCGGGCTAATAGGCTCTTGTAGTGCGCCAAATCGTCCAGCCGAAAGCCTGATTTTTTCCCTTTTTCTTCTTTTTCAATGCCTAACTGCTGCAGGAGTTGTAGATAGGGCGACATGCCATCTTCTGCCTCGTTGGCGAGTTGTGGAGCTGATAAAACCAACTGCTCACTTGCCGCATTGATGAGGGACATCATGGCCATATGATTTTTCTTGACATGTTCCCGACTGACTACGTCAAACTGGGCGAACTGCCCTGTCGCTTCATTGATCCGTGCTCGTTCTGCATCGGTCACCAAACTCGTGTTTTTGGTTAGTTTTGGAAAGTTGGTCTGGGTCAAGCCAATCGCAAAGACATACTTGGCCGTATGAGGTTCAATCAAGTCATAGGATTTGACCTGTACCACATCAACCGTCGCAGGCACCGTCCGATAGGTACTCGCCAGCATCCCCGCCCGTAAAATCGCAAGAAAATCCGCCACTGTCAGTTGTTCATCCGCAAAAATCTGGTGCATGTTCTCCAAGAGATGAACCAAACGATTCCAGACCTGCTCATCTTTTTCCTGCTCTAGTTCACCAAAGGATGCTGATAAGGCCTCCATATTGGCTGGCAGGGAAATCGCTTCGCAAAATGTGCGGAATTTAGCTAATAAGCTCTTACCTGATTGGGCCCGCGCCTTAAAGAATACCTGCAAGGGCTCCATCACCTGCTGACGGATTTGATTGAGGGCTGCCATATCATAGCGGTTGCCATTTTTAGCAGTAAAAGCTCGCTCAAACTGGCTCTGCCCCTTGACATCTGCGAATAAGAGATACTGCTCAAACACGTCCAATTCTTCCTGAGACCATTGCTGATACAGCCCTGATTTCAATAGATTGAGCATGTCCTCTGTTCGGAAACGATAGCGCTTCAAACGCTCCAAGGATTCGACAAAATGCACCAAGGGATGGTGGCTCATCTCCTCTGCTCGTCCCAAATAATAGGGAATATCGTACTGGTCAAAGGCATTCCCCAGCTGCAAACGGTAGCTGTCCACATCTCCCAGAAGCACAAGGATGTCCTTATAACGTACACCTTGATGGAGCAATTTTCGAATGCTGAGCGCTACCTGACGGACCTCTTCTTTCTGGTTGATGACATCCCACAGGTGAACAGACTGTTTCTCTTCATCTGTTAAAGCCACCTGACGACCAGAAAAATCATACCGTCCCTCGATGTTCTGGGAAATTTTTCCCAAGGCATCTAATGGCTCTGGGCCACCTAGATAGCTTGGTTTGGTCTCGAAGGTCTGGGCTAAATGACGGAGAAATTCAACACCTGCCTGATAGACATTGCCCTCGATATAGGTAGCTTGGTAGGCTCTTTGGCTTGCATAAGTTGCAATGACGAGTTCTGCCACCCGCCCATGTAAGGCTACAAGCAGGGCTTCTTCCTCGGCTGAAAAACGGGTAAAACCGTCCACGACGAGAACCAGATCTGCTAATTCCTGATCCAGCTGCCCTGATTCGACTGCCTGACGAAATTGGACGATTTTTGTCGAGGATTGAAAGCCTTCTGCTATCATCACCTGTTCAAAAGCTGTCAACATTTTCACCAAATCTGCCTCTTTATCAGGAGAATCCAGCCCCACCAAGTCCGCGATTGTCAAATTGGAGCGCTGCATTTCCTTATATAAGTCCACCAGCTGCTGGATAAAGGGAATGTCCTGCTTGACCTTGCCATAAACCTGCAATTCTGTCTCTTCCATCTGCGACAAGAGCCTAAAAAAGAGCATGACCATCCCTGTATCATCTAGCGTTTTTCTTGTTTCCACCTGATTGAGGGTAAAATAGCGCGCCAACTGCTCAAAACGCGTGACCATCATATCAAAGGAGCCCTTCTCCTTTAAGTTCGACAGCACCACCCGCTCCTTTTCAAAAGAGAGGGAATTGGGCGCAATGTAAAAGACCCGTTTTCCTGCCTGCGTGTAGTCCCTTGCTAATTCTGCCAGAAACCGTGTCAAAGGATAGCGAATATCTGCGTAATATAATTTCATAGCCTACTCTCCTCTAGCTCCTACTCTTTGCATCTGTATGTCTATTATACCAAAAGTCAGCCAAACTTACTGGCTTCATATCAGTCTTCTACATTCAAAAATATGACCTAGACTAAAACGCCTAGAAATCTGATTTCTAGGCGTTTTTTCGTTTACTCTGCTTTCTCAATCGGAGCAAGGCTGGCTAAGACTTTTTTGAGCCCCATCTCTGGAAAATTGATTTTCAACTCTTGACTGCTGCCGCTACCTGTCACTTCAAGGACTGTTCCCCGTCCCCATTTGCGGTGAACGGCAATGTCTCCTACCGCCCAGTCCGTTTGACCAGTCTTGCTGGATTTTCCAAAAGGTAAATCGTCTCCCAGACTGCGAGGCTGAATCTGAGACTTGCGGGACTGAATGGCCTGTTGTAAACTCATGCCTTGGCCGAACTTAGCAGTCTGCCCAGTAGCATAAGAGGCCTTAAAGGCCGTATTGGCAGGTCTTGCCAAGCCTTGATACTCCAATAAATCGCTCGATATTTCTCGGATAAACCGACTTGGCTGATTGTAGCTGCTACGCCCAAATAAGAGACGTGAGTTGGCATTGGTCAGATAGAGCTGCTTTTCCGCACGGGTAATCCCTACATAAGCAAGGCGGCGTTCTTCTTCTAATTCGTCCTCATCTTCCGCTGCTCGACTAAGGGGAAAGACATTTTCTTCCATTCCGATTAGGAACACTACTGGAAATTCAAGCCCCTTGGCTGCATGCAGGGTCATCAAGGTCACTTCTGAACTCTCTCGATCACCGTCGTCCGTATCTGCAATCAAGGCCAAATCGTTGAGGAAACGGCTCAAGGTTTCCAAACCTGATTCCCCTTCCACCTCATTTTCCTCATCAAAATGCTTGGTCACAGAAAGAAACTCCTGTAAGTTTTCTATCCGCGCATTGGCTTCCAAGGTCGCCTGCACCGTCAAGAACTCCATATAGCCTGTCTTTGCTAAGACCGCTTCTACCAAGTCTGTAATCGATAGTTCATCCAATTGATCCCGCAACTGGTAGAGCAAATTGGACAAGTCAAAGACTGCTTGGGCAGCCTTGCCCTTGATACCAGACAGCATGATATTCTGACTAGCCTCAAGCAAGGACATGTTCTGGAGCTGGGCAAAATCACGGATTTTCTCCACCGTACCAGGTCCCACCCCACGTTTGGGTTCATTGACAATCCGCTCAAAAGAGAGGTTATCTGCTGGATTTGCAATGACATTTAGATAGGCAATGACATCACGAATTTCCTTACGGCTGTAGAACTTGGTGCCTCCGACCATGGTATAGGGAATATTGGCCTTTAAAAGAGCTTCTTCAATCGTCCGAGATTGGGCATTGGTTCGATACAAGACCGCAACATCGCGATAGGCACTACCTGCCCGCACCAAGTCGTCAATCTGCCCCGCCACATAAATCGCCTCATCCTGCTCATCACGTGCGCGGTAGTAGACAATCTGATTACCCTCATCATTTTGCGTCCAGAGATTTTTCGGACGGCGTCTGCGGTTGTTTTGGATGACATCGTTGGCAGCCTGTAAAACGGTCTTGGTCGAGCGGTAATTTTCTTCCAAAAGCACGACCTTGCTTTCTGGATAGTCCTTTTCAAAATCAAGGATATTTTGCATGTCCGCTCCGCGCCAGCCATAGATGGACTGGTCGGCATCCCCCACGACACAGATATTTTTAAAACGTGAAGCGAGGAGCTTGACCAGCTGATACTGGGCATGGTTGGTATCTTGGTACTCGTCAACGTGGATATATTGGAATTTCTGCTGGTAATAGGTCAGCACATCTGGATTCTGGTCAAACAAGCGCAGGGTCAGCATAATCAAATCATCAAAGTCCACCGCCTCACTCATGCGCAATTCTTTCTGGTAGGCGGTGTAGCATTTGGCCACAATCTGGGTATACAGATCCCCTGCCTGACTTTCATAGGCTACTTCGTCAATCAAGTCATTTTTGGCGTTGGAAATCGTGCTTAGAATAGAGCGTTCACTCCACTTTTTCGGATCCAGATTGAGGTTTTTTAAAATCCGCTTCATCAATGTCCGCTGTTCACCCGGGTCTACAATGGTAAAATTACGATTGTAGCCAATATGGTCGGCATCGCGGCGCAAAATGCGCACACACATGGAGTGGAAGGTCGCAATCAAGCAATCCTGCGTTGCTGGATTCAGCGCAAAGGCCCGCTCCTTCATCTCCCGAGCTGCTTTATTGGTAAAAGTAATGGCCAAAATATTCCATGGATTGACCAGCTTTTCATCAATCAAATAAGCGATACGATGGGTCAAGACGCGGGTCTTACCAGACCCCGCCCCCGCCATAATCAACAAAGGCCCTTCCGTTGCCTGAACCGCCTCTGCCTGCTTCTCATTCATTCCATTTAATAAAGGATTCATCTTCTCTCCCTATCCCTTCTTCTCATCTGAAATCAAGCAAGAACCTACTGCCGATTTCCCAAGAGTTCCAATTCTTTTATTATATCAAAAAGTATGAAAAAAAGCGCCAATCTTTTAGAATTGGCACTCCTTTTTCTATTTCTTAAAACCCAATCTGCATCTCAGGATACTGTTCAACCAAGTAGTCTAATAGTCCTTGCAGCTCCATATCTGTTTCTTTCTTAGCTGATTTGTACTGCATGGTGAGGGGACGCTTGATTCCTGTCCGGTGGACCATCAAGTATTCATCTCTTGCAACGGTAAATAAACTATAGCGATGTCGAATCGTTTGACCATACAAGCGTTCCACATCTGGTAAGGCGACAGCATTAAACCCGCGGTAATAGGTCACCAAATGCTCTTTGTAGACCAATATCTGCAACCGGTCATTTCTGTAAGCCGCGTCTACCAGAAGTAAGTCCAAATTCCCCTGTAATTCTGGATAGGCCTGATACAAGTTATCGTAAGACTGATTGTTGGTTTTACGAATCGAGTAGGCGCGCGCAAAGAGTATGAAACCAATCCCAATCAGAAAAGCGGATGTGCCGTACATAAGCCAGCGAAGAGCATTGGCTTCTGATAATGAAACATAGGAACCATAAGCAAAGGCAGGCGCAATATCGCTACTGCGATCAATGATTCCACTCATCAAGGATTCGTAATTTTCAATCTGACCATCTTCTTGCGAGCTCGTACTAAAGACTTTCACCTCTAAAATCATTGGCTGTTCTAGCAAAGTGTCTGCTCGGTCGAGCAAGGCTTGCAATTTCTTATCACCAGCTGAGGCTTCTAGGCCAACATAACCACTTCCCTCATACTCCACCAAGTAGATAAAGGTCCCTGTATCTACTTCTGCAATCGGCTCGGTCAGAATCCCCGTAATTTTGATAGAAGTCGAGCTACTGTTCTCATACGGATCAAAGCGTTTGCCCCGTTCATACAAGTTTTCTGCGCCTGAATTAAGGGCATAAAAGCCACCCACTAAGCCACCAATTAGGAGAAAAATCAGACCTCCTATGATAAATCTAATAACCCCTTTATTTCTATTCTCTTTCATCTTCTTTCCCTAAATCATAGACAGAAAAAAAATCTGGAAGCAACTGCCTCCAGATTGATACGTTTCTTACTCTGCACCTAAGGCTGCCATTGTGATGTAGTTGTATGGCTTGTTGAAGTGTGGTAAGAAGAAGATATCAAGAAGCGCTAAGCGTTCGATTGTAACTTTTTCTTGGATTGCGAGTGAGAACATGTGGATACCCATTGACATATCTTCTTTAGAAGCCATTTGTGCTCCAAGAACGACACGTGTGTCCTTATCATAAACGATTTTAAGGGTTACTGGGAAGTTGTCGTGTTCGATGAATTCTGGTTTTTGGTTATCTGTAAATTCAGTAACAACAGCGTTATAGCCAAAGCGTTTTGCTTTTTCAAGCGTCAAACCAGTTGAAACCATCTTAAGGTCGTAGATGGCAATACCATTTGAACCTTGCACACCGATTGATTCAAGTTCTGTTCCACATACGTTGTGAGCAGCTACGATACCTGAGCGAACAGCGTTTGTTGCAAGGGCGATGTAGTTGGTGTCGCCGATTGAGTTGTCATAGACAGTCGCACAGTCACCGATAGCATACACATCTTTCATGCTTGTTTCTTGTTTTTTGTTCACAAGGAAAGCACCGTTGCGGAAGAGTTCAATCTTACCATCGCCAAGACCAGTATTTGGACGGAAACCAACTGCCAAGATGACCATATCAACGTCAAAGGTTTCTTTATCTGTTACGATACGTTCAACTTTGCCGTCACCTTCGATCGCTTGTACTGTTTGACCAAATGCCAATTTGATACCGTGGTCTTCAAGGTTTTTGCTCATCATATCTGTCAAATCGCGGTCATAGTAACCTGCCAAGCAAGTATCTACAACATCGATGAGGATAACTTCTTTGCCTTTACGTTCAAAGGCTTCAGCAAGTTCTACCCCGATGTAACCCGCACCAACAACTGCTACACGTTTGATGTCTTCATCTTTCAATTTTTCGATAACATCTGCTGAGTTTTGGTACAATTTAACGAATTGAAGATTTTTAAGAGTTGCTTCAAATTCACGTGAACCTTCTTTGATTTCTGCACCTTTGATTGGTGGCAAGATTGGTTGTGAACCAGTCGCAAAAATCAATTTATCGTATGATTCAACATGTTTGCTTCCATCTTCCAAAAGAACATGGACTTCTTTTTTATCATAGTCTACAGACTCAACTGGTGAGTTCATGTACACTTTTGCACCAAGGCTTTCCAATTGTTCCTTGTCAGAGTAGAACAAGCCTTCTGGGCCAGAGATTTGCTCACCAATCCATAGTGCCATTCCGCATCCAAGGAAAGAAATATTTGAGTTTTGGTCAAATACAACAATCTCGTTATCAGCACCATAGTTTGTTAACATAGTTTTGATACAAGCTGTACCAGCGTGGTTTGCACCAACAACAACGATTTTAGACATAAGTAAATCTCACTTTCCTAAAAAAATATTTTTTTACAGTTTATATTATACTAGAAATTGTTACCGATTACAAAATTTATGCTCAAAATTTCACAACATTTTTTTAATAGTTTGAATCTACGAATGATTGATGCAAAAAGATACCCCATATGGGGTATCTTTTTGATGTCTTATTTACCAAAAGCGTTTTTAAGGCCTTCAACAGCACCTTCTACGGCACCTTTTGCATCCTCTGCAAGTTCTTTTGCTTTATCTGCTGCGTCGTCTGCTAATTCTTTTGCCTTACCAGCTGTTTTTTCAACCAAGCCTTCTGCTTCCATTTTTTTATCACCAACTAGTTTTCCAGCTGTTTCTTTCAAGCCACCTGCGACTTGATCCAATGTTGCTGACAATTTTTCTTCTGACATATGATGTCCTCCTTTTATTTTATGGTTATTATAATAACATAATATCAAAGGCTACTCAAGTATTCTGCTCAAAATCAGCTGTTTTTATACATTTTGATATAAAGTGTCTAAAAAGTTTATCTTTTGGGAAAGAAAAGCGAAATAATAGTATGAGACCCCTGTTTGGAGTCAATATCCATGTGATAGGCTGATCCAAACTGCAAACGCAAGCGCTGATCCACGTTTTTCAGACCGACACCACCCAATTTGACCAAGAGATTTTCCGTCGTATCGTGGGCTGTAAAACCAGACCCATTATCATGGATGGATACGACAAGAAACTCCTTTCGTTCCGCTACCGACACGCGCACCAAGCCCTGTCCCTTGATTTCCTTAATACCATGGTAAATGGCATTTTCGACCAAGGGTTGTAAGACCAGCTTGGGTAGTTGAAAACTATCAAATCGGGCATCTTCCTCAATTTCATAGGCCAATTTATCGCCATAGCGCTGCTTTTGGATAAAGAGATACTGGCGCACATGATCAATCTCATCTTTGAGGACAATCTGCTCATTGCCCTGATTGAGTGCTAGGCGGAAATACTTGGCGAGCGACTTGGTCACTTCGACCACCTTTGCACTGTTGTTAAACTCCGCCATCCAGACAATGGTATCTAGGGTATTATAGAGGAAGTGCGGATTGATTTGACTGGAGAGGGCTTGCAGCTCGTATTTGCGGACATTTTGCTCTTCTTCTTTGACCGTCCGCATCAACTTGTCAATTTGATCAAGCATGCGGTTAAATTGATGGGCCAAATCGACCAATTCAGGCGCTCCCTGCTCGCTGGCACGAAGGCTCGCATTCCCATTTCCAATCGCCAAAATCGTCTCCTGCAAATCCCGCAGGGGTTTGATCCAATGGCGCAAGATAAACCAAATGCCCAAGAGACAAATCCCTAAAACAACTAGACCTGTTCCTAGGAAGGACATGAAGATTTGCTTCTGCAACTGGTGGAGATTTTCCATAGAAGCCACTCCTATAATCAGCCAGTCGCTCTGCGGAATCTGGTACTGATATACATAGGAGGTATCGTCATTCACATAGCCATTTGGGGTCAGAATATACGGCTCTAGGGCCTTCATTTCCTGACTGGAAGAATAGACACTCTTTTTGGGGTGATAGACAAATTCGTGCTTGCTATTGATGATAAAGGTAAAGCCATCTTTTCCCAATTGCAGGCTATCCAAGTAACGCGACAAGCTATCGTAGGCAATATCCAGACGGATAACGCCGAGATTGTCCCCCTTGCTATCGACCACCTCTTGGGTGATAGACACGACCCACTTGTCACTTGATTCAGATAGATTCTGGCGAGCTGGGGTCAAGACAGGCATGGCATGCTCCTGAATGGCAGCTTGGTACCAAGCCTCCTTCATCATGTCACTAGAGGTTTTCATGCTGATTGCTTCGTCCGTTGCGACCAAGTGACCTGATTTGGTGACAAGGACAGCAGATACCAAGTCTCGGTCTGTGGACAAAATCGTGTCTAAAAGTTTTCTGAGACTCTCCTCATGTTCAGCAGTGGAATCTTCTGCGTAACCCTTGACCAGCTCATTGGTCGCCAGACTCTTGGTCGTTTCTTTTAGTTTTTCCAAATAGGATTGGACAAACTGTCCACTTTGGGAAATCGTATTTTGGGTACTTTGTTCGGTCGTTTCTCGAATAACCGTTGAGCTGGTATGGTAGTAGCTAGCCCCCACAATGCCCAAAAGCAGTAGCATGGTGAGGGCAACATAAACGACTAATTGGACAAAAAGAGAATAGCGCTTCATCCCTGCTCTCCTTTTTTAAATTGGCGAGGTGTCACTCCTACGACCTGCTTAAAGCGTTGTGAAAAATAGTTCATATCTTCAAAACCGACCTGCTCTGCTATTTCATAAATCTTCAAATCCGTTGTCAACAGCAGCAACTTGGCCTTTTTCATCCGCTCTTGAATCAGGTAGTCTTGAAAGGGCATGCCCAACTCTTTTTTCAAGATGACGCTGAGATGCGAGGGGCTAAAGCCCAAGTCCTGCGCCAAGGATTTGAGGGACAAATCTTGATCTGCCAACCGCTCTTGGATGAGCTGGGCCAGGCTTGATTCCTCGCTCTGCTGCACCAAATCGCTAATCTGCTGGCGCTTTCCTTCTTTGTCCAGTTTACTCTTGACCTTGACCAACATCTCCTCCACATCCGCCTTGGAAAAGGGCTTCAAGAGATAGTCATCTGCTCCTAATTTGACAGCTGAGAGGGCATAATCAAAGTCATCATAACCCGTCAAAAAGACGATATGGGTCGCTGGATAGTGTTCTCTGACCAACTGCGCCAAACGAATACCATTCATCTGCGGCATGTTAATGTCGGTCAAGAGAATATCTGCCTGTTCCTTCTGGAACAATTCCCAAGCCTCCAAACCATTTTCAGCCTCTGCCAAAACTTCCATGCCCAAGTGTTCAAAATCAATCAAGGACGCAATCCCTTGCCGGACAAGGTACTCATCTTCTACAATCATCATTTTATACATAGTTTTCTCCTGTCCTTTCTCCTATCTCTAGTATAGCAAATTCTAGGGGAAATGGCTCCTTGTTCATCATATAGTCTTTTGAATAAACTTTGATACATCGTCACTTTCGACTTGCCGTACCCATAGTCAATGAAAATCAACAGCAGACTAGGCGACGCCGATGCAGATAGAACTGAAGTTCATCAACTCAAGGCAACAACGTCTGCTTTTGATTTTCGAAGAGTATCAAGCACTGTCCACGTCTTCCGTTCCTTGTCTGAAAGTTAATTCATTTGACTATAAATAAGGCGAGTTTCCCCGCCTTACCTTTCATATCATCACATGAAACTGATTGTGATTCGATTGCTAAAACCGCAAGAATCGTTAGAGTTAGGAAAGATGATGCTCCAGTTTCAAGTGAATCTATTACACATAATCTAAGAGGTAGCCATACCCTTTTTCTTCCATTTCTGCTTTTGGAATAAACTTGATGGAGAGGCTATTGATACAGTAGCGAAGTCCCCCCTTATCTTTCGGACCATCTGTAAAGACATGTCCCAAGTGGGAATCACCAACTCGGCTTCTAACCTCTGTCCGCACCATGTTAAAGCTCGTATCATCTTTATAAGTCGCTACATCTGGGCTAATAGGACGGGAGAAACTTGGCCAACCGCAACCTGAATCATACTTATCTTTGGAAGAAAAGAGTGGCTCCCCTGTGACAATATCTACGTAAATCCCTTCTTCAAACTGATCCCAATAGCGATTGGAGAAGGCACGTTCTGTATCATTTTTTTGAGTGACCGCATATTCTTCATCTGTCAACATCTTCTTAATCTCTTCATCGCTTGGTTTCTGGTACAAATTTTCGTCAATGACAGGATAGCTGGCTTGGTTGACGTTGATATGGCAGTAACCATTCGGATTTTTCTTGAGGTAGTCTTGGTGGTATTCTTCTGCTTCGACAAAGTTTTCCAAGGCACCTTTTTCGACAGCTAGTGGCTTATCTAATTTCTTAGATTGCTCATCAAAGACTTCTTCGATCACAGTTGAATCTTCTTTATCTGTGTAATAAACCCCTGTCCGATACTGAGTCCCACGGTCATTTCCTTGTTTATTGACACTGGTTGGGTCGATGATACGGAAGTAATGCAACAAAACTTCACGCAGAGACACTTGGTTCTTATCATAGGTCACTTTGACTGTTTCAGCATGTCCTGTCTGGCTAATCAACTCGTACTTGGTGGTACTGCCTTTTCCATTAGCATAGCCAGATACGGCGTCTGTTACCCCTGGAACGCGTGAGAAGTATTCTTCTACACCCCAGAAACAACCGCCAGCAAGATAAATTTCTCTAAGATCTTCTTTCATATGGTCTTTCTTATCCTTTCTTGTGACTTCATTCGTCTGGCTCATTGCAGCATCCTTAATCTGCGAAGTAGATGTAGAGGAAGAGGCAGTCCACAGACGACTTCCAAATACAAGGGCTACAATCACGACGAGCACACCTCCTAGAATGAGGAATAATTTGGACTTATCTTCCATATCCTACCTCCTAGTGAATCTCTTTGAGCTTGTCTTCAATGCCGGCCTTATCCATAAATCCTGGGTGGACTTCTACCAAGACCCCATCACTGCCGATAAAGGCTGAAGTTGGATAAGCACGGACACCGTATTCTTGCAACAATTTCCCGCTCGGATCAAGGAGGACTGGAGTGTGTTTGTAGTCAAGTCCATCATACCATTTTTTGAAATCTTCTGCAGATTTTTCGCCCATGTGGTCAGGAGATACAACTGTCAAGATAACATAGTCTTTATCTTCTACCTGACTAGCGAGGTCATCTGTGTCATGCAAGGTGGACAGGCAAATGGAACACCATGACGCCCAGAATTTCAGATAGACTTTTTTACCCTTGAAATCAGAGAGTTTGTAGGTCTTGCCGTCCACACCTTCCAAATTAAAATTAGGTGCTGGTTTTCCATCATTCATCGCCTTGTTTTCCCCTTCTTTCATGTCGTCTTTTTTCATATCCTCTTTGTCAGACATCTTTTCGTCTTTCATGTCTTTCTTTTCATCGGACATCTTGTCTTCTTTTTCCATCATCGCACTATCATCTGTCTTTTTCATCTCATCCGTCTTCTGGTTGGTTGAGCAGGCGGTTAAAACACCTAAACAAATGAGGCTAGTGAGTAGTAAGTGGCGTTTTTTCATGCTGTCCTCCTCTTATTTATCCTTATCATCCATTTTTTCGTCGCCTTTCATGTCCTCTTTATCAGACATTTTTTCATCCTTCATGTCTTTTTTCTCATCGGACATACCGTCTTTCATACCATCTTTCTTCATGTCATCCTTGTCAGACATCTTTTCGTCTTTCATGTCTTTTTTCTCGTCAGACATGTCATCTTTCTTCATATCGTCTTTGTCAGACATCTTTTCGTCTTTCATGTCTTTCTTTTCATCGGACATCTTGTCTTCTTTTTGCATCATCGAACTGTCATCTGTTTTTTTCATATCGTCTGCTTTTTGAGTGGAGCAGGCTGTCAACAATCCTACGGACAAGAGGCTAGCGAGTAATAATGTTTTGGTTTTCATGAGATTTCTCCTTTTATAATGAATTATTTTGTTTATCCAAATAGTTGGGTAAAGATATTTAAGTTGCCTAACATGAGTAAGATTCCCATCAAGATAATGATGGCACCACCAATTTTCTTCAAGGTTCCCATGTAGGGTTTGAGTTTGCTGAAGTAGCGTAGGACAAATGAGGACGCGAGAGCTACCAATAAGAATGGGAGGGCAAGTCCTAGTGTGTAGAGGAGCATCAAGATTGCGCCCTGCCAAGCACCATCTCCGCCGGATGCTGCAATCGCAAGCACCGAACTAAGAACAGGCCCAACACATGGTGTCCAACCAAAGCTGAAGGTCAAACCGAGCAAGAAAGCATTGTAGAAATCATTGCGTTTTTTGTTCTGCTTGAATTGGACGCTTTTTTGCTTCTGCAGTTGAGTAATATTGATAATGCCCATCTGGTGAATCCCAAGGATGATAACGATAGCTCCTAACACATAGCGGAACCAATCAGTATAGAGAAGATTTCCTAAGAAACCAGCTCCGTAGCCCAAGGTGATAAAGACCATGGATAGTCCTGCGATGAAAAAGATGGTTTTGACAATGCCATACCAAGCAAGCTCAAATCCTAAGAATCGCACGGTGCGCGGCTCATCTGAATCCAATAAAACACCGACATAAACCGGCAAGAGTGGTAGGATGCAGGGTGAGAAGAAGGATAGGATTCCTGCTAAAAACACCGATAATAAAAATACAACTGAAGTCATTTCGTTACTCCTTATCAATTTGTAAGTCTAGTATAGTCCTCTTTCACCCTAAAAACTAGAGAATTTGATGTGGAAAAACTTGAATTTGATGAGATACGAAAAAAATCTACCACTTTCGTGATAGATTGAAAACATTATTCTATTTCAAAACTTTCTGCGACCTGTTTATCAGGTAATAAGAAAGCGATGAGTAAGCCAATCAAGGCTGGTACGAGCCACGGAAGCGAAGCATCTGCAAATGGCAGGGCTTTGATAAGCTGATTTAAGCCTTCCAATTTGAATTGCGCACCGATAATAGTGGCAAAGGCTACGATACTTACCAAGGCAATGGTCAGCTGCATTCCTATTTTTGATAGTGGAATCAAGCGATTGACAATGACAATTAAAACAATGGCAATGGTAATCGGATAGAGAATTTGCAGCACAGGAACGGAGTAGGAAATGATGGCTGAAAGACCGACATTGGCAATCCCAAAGCCAATCAAGGTAAAGAGCGTTGCATATACCTTATACCCTAACTGTGGGAAGGTTTTGACAAAAAACTCGGATGTCGACACAATCAAACCGACTGTCGTCGTAAAGCAGGTCATGGTGACCATAATGGCTAGGAAAATCTGAGCCGTTGGGCCAAAGATGGCTTGTGTTGCTTGCGATAACACATAGACCCCCTTGTTGGCATCAGAAGCCATGATCTCTGCTGGAATTGGGAAATGATTGCCCAAAAATCCAAGGCCGATATAAAGAGCACTAAAACCAAGAGCCACAACGATTCCTACCACCCAAATGGTCGATACATATTCTTTTTTAGAGGCAAAGCCGAGCTGGTTCATGGTCTCAACTGCAATCACACTGAAAGCGACTGAAGCAAGGGCATCAAGCGTATTATAACCTTCTAAAAATCCTGTTCCAAAGGCTGAAGTCACATAGGTTCCTGATGCTACCATCGGACTGCTACTGCCGTATTTTGTAGCCCCTAAGACGACCAAGACCACAATCAATAAGGCAAAAACAGGTGTCAATACTCTTCCTACCAAGTCTAAGATTTTAGATGGGTTGAGCGAGATGAGATAGGCTGCCATAAAATAGAAGAGGGTAAAGATGAGCAAGCCCCACTGGCTATTGCTAGATAAAAGCGGAGCGATTCCTACCTCATAGGCGGTCGTTGCTGTCCGTGGAATCGCAAAGAAGGGGCCAATGGATAGGTAGAGGGCTACCAGATAGGCTGTTGCAAACCACGGCGCAATCTTGCGTGAAATTTCATAGACATAACCTTTCGGATTTAAGGTCCCAATGATGAGGGTCAAGACAGCAATCCCGACTCCTGATAACACAAAGCCGCTAATGGCTGACCAAAAATGCTCGCCCGATAAGGCGCCGAGTGTAGGCGGAAAGATTAAATTTCCTGCTCCAAAAAATATACCAAACAGGAGTAAGCCTGTTAAGGAACCCTTTTTAATCATGAAAATCTCCTTTTAATTCAATAGTCTTTATTATACCAAAAACTCTTTATAAGATGACAGAAGCTCTTCATTTTTAAAGGTTTTGTAAATTCAGAATCTTCATACGACTTGGTCATCTCGTAAGAATATAAGAACGGGTGTGAAAGGTCATCATCTGAAATCATCGATTTTATAGTCAAATGAATGAACTTTCAGACAAGGAACGGAAGACGCGGACAGTACTTGATACTCTTCGAAAATCAAAACCAGACGTTGTTGACTTGATTTGATGAACTTCAGTTCTATCTGCATCAGCGTCACCTAGCTTGCTTTTGATGTTCATTGACTATGAGTACGGCAAGTCGAAAGTGACGATGTATCAACGTTCATTCAAATACCATGATATAAGAGCGTTAAAAAATCGACAGAAAATGAGGGAGACGGACGAAGAAATCGTATTTCTAGGGTGGCTCGTCTATTTTCCGAGATTTTAGCTCGCATTCACATAATCATACCACTTCTCTCTTACTTTAACTGCTACACAAAGCAAAAGGCTGAGCACATAGGTCCCAGCCTCTTTTGCAAACAACAACTATTCACGTGATGGGTTAGCGTTGTTTATTTGGGTGTCTAAAATAGCGACGGCTACATAAAGCACTACAAAACTTTGTTCGTCGATCTAATTCCCCTTCTTTGGTTTCAACGTGTTGGCCACATCGTTTGCAGTCAAAAGAACGACTTTTTCGAAAATTGAGAGCATCATTCGGCTTCATCTTTGCGAACTCCTTTCTTCATGAAGGCTACCAATCCTGCTACTGTTACCAGTAGAATTCCTAATAAAACAGCTGCAATCGATCGTTCTTCTCCTGTTGCTGGAAGAATTTTTGCAGTCTTTGTTGATCCAGGGACAACTGTTGTTGTTCCACTCGTTCCTGGCTGATGAGGCTGTCCTGGATCTGGTTGCGGATTAGGATTTGGCTGCGGTGGGATTGGTTCAGGTTGTGGATCATCCACCGGTGTCACCACAACAGGAACCGCAACGGTTACAGTCCGACCATCTGGTAATTCAACCACAACTTGGATAGCCTTTTTCACACCAGGTGTCTCTGTACTTGGAATATCGCCAATAGAGACAATCTTCGCTCCTGCTGGAAGTTTCACGTGTTTGTGCACATCATCCTTGGTAATAGGAGTATGTTGAGGCACAGTCAGTGGGGTAACAGTTGGTAAAATCGGATCTTTCGGTGTTACTGGTGTCACCATGACAGGGACTTCAACTATTTCAGTTGAACCGTCTGGATAGGTAAGCTGAACACGTATTTTCCCCTTGTCTCCTGAACGATCTGTCGTCGGAACAGCATCTAATAGTTTCACACTTGCATTCGACCCTGTTGGAATCGTCACCTTGGCCAAAATATCTGCCTCGGTCAATGGAGTATGTTGGGAAACTGTCACACTACCTGCACCTGGTTGATATTTGTCCTGATCCGCTAGTGGGGCAGGAGTGACCATAACAGGTACTTCTACAGTCTCACTGCTACCATCTGGATAATCAATTTGAATTGTAACCGTTCCGCGGTCTCCTGCTTGATCGGTAGTTGGAATGGTACCGATTACGGTTGCCACGCCATTTGAGCCTGTTGGAATTGTCACTTTTGCAAGAAGATCGTCAGGACTAATTGGCCCATTTTGCGGTACAACCAGTAGGATCGTAGCAGGTTGATAGGCGTCTTTATCGTCTACCTTAACAGGTGTATCTGTAACGGTAACCGGCACTTCGACAACCTCGCTGGTGCCATCTGGATAGTCTATTTGAACAGCGACGGTTCCTTTATCGCCCGAGGTTCCAGTATCTGGGAGTTTTCCGATTACTTTTGGTACTCCATTTGAGCCTGTTGGAATCGTCACCTTGTTGAGGATATCCGTATCTGTGAGAACCGTATCTTTCGGAATGGTAAGACTACCTGCCCCAGACTTAAAGCTGTCTTTATCAGTCTTTGGTACTGGTGTTACAACAATTGGAACTTCTACGACTTCACTCGTTCCATCTGGATAGTCTATTTGAACAGCAACTGTTCCTTTATTTCCTGGAATATCTGTCGTTGGAATTGTTCCAATGACTTTCGGTACTCCAGCAGAACCATCTGGTAGAGTTACTTTAGCCAAAATATCCGCATCCGTAATCGGGGTATGCTGGTCTACTGTTAGTAATTCTGTCGCTGAGTGATGCTTGTCTTTGTCAAAGACTGGATCGCGATCGATAACTGGTAGGTTAAAGACCTGCTCTCCAACTTTTCCATCACTATCTGTCGCCACAACGGTGACAATGTAGTTTCCGAATTGATCTGGCACAAAGTTCTTTGCTTCATCAGGTGTGATGGTCATTTCTGTTCCATCTGGTTTGCGAATCTTATAGGCAGTAATGCTAGATACTTTTGCGTCGTTCGAATCGGTATCATCTTCTTTGTCGGTGACTGATTTGACTTGGGCTGTTAAGTCTACTGTTGTACCAATTACCTGTTCAGACGCATCTACTGTTGTCACGACAGGTGCCTGGTTCGTTATTTCACCTTTTCCAGGATCAGAACTTGAAATCCCATTAGAAGCCACTGCTGTAATCTGGTCTTTGCCTTCTTGCATCGTTGCATGATTAGGGACTGGAACGGACAAGGAACCATCTGCCGCAACTGGTATCTCCACTCCATCGGCTGTTTTCCAAGTTCCTGTTTGAGGATCTTTTGTGAGCGTTACAACAATAGGATTCCCATCTTTTCCTGGGAAAGTCACCTCAAGTTTTGTTGGATTCCCTTTATTTCCAATGGTAATCGGTACATGTGTCGCACTCGTATCTACTGTAGCAATCTTGGGACTATCTGGCTTATCTGCAACTTCAAAGGTATATGTTTTAGACGTGCCCTCCTTACCATCGCTATCGATAGGAGTTGCTTCAATACTGTAAGTACCAACTTGGTTCAGCGGAAGTGCGGTAAGCTCTGTAGCTTGCGCAGGCTCTTCTGTAACCGTACCGTCTGCTTGAGTGACGAGTTTGACAACGGTACCATCTCCTTTTTTCAAGTAAGAGGTAGTGCTGCCATCTGGCGCCGTAATCTTGAATTTGATAGCGGTTGCTTTTCCGTCTTGAGCATCTGTATCATCTTCTGTATCTGTCGCAGTCACCCCAGCTAAAATATCAGCTGTCTGGCCTTTTTCTTTTGGAGTTGCTGCCGGAACGGTCACTTCTGGTGCTTGGTTGGTCACCGAAGCCTTGCCTGGTTGAGAGGCATTTCCTGCTTCATCTTTGGCAATAGCAGTAACGGTATCTGTACCTTCTTTTAAGGTCACATCCGTCGGTATTGGTAATTGAAGTTTACCATTTACGACTGGAACAGGCTGACCATCTGCACTCCACGTACCATCTGGATTTTTTGTCACGACCACAGGAGTATTCTTACCTGGGAAGGTCACTTCAATAGTCTTCAAGTCGGCATCTGTTGGAGGGGTGATTGGCACGACTTTCGCAGCTGTATCAATGGTATCAACGGCTGGTGCTTGTGGAGCGGTGGTGTCTGACGCTGTAACAGTATACGTTTTCGCTGTTCCCTCTTTCCCATCGCTATCAATAGGAGTTGCCTCAATACTGTAATCGCCTGCTTGGTTCAGTCGAAGTGCGGTAAGCTCTGTAGCTTGCGCAGGCTCTTCTGTAACCGTACCGTCTGCTTGAGTGACGAGTTTAACAATGGTACCATCTCCTTTTTTCAAGTAAGAGGTAGTGCTACCATCTGGCGCCGTAATCTTAAATTTGATAGCAGTCGTTTTCCCATCTTGTTTATCCGCATCATCTTCTGTATCTGTCGCAGTCACACCAGCTAAAATATCGGCTGTCTCTCCTTTTTCTTTTGGAGCAACTGCTGCTGGAACGGTCACTTCTGGTGCTTGGTTGGTCACCGAAGCCTTGCCTGGTTGAGAGGCATTTCCTGCTTCATCTTTGGCAATAGCGGTAATGGTATCTGTTCCTTCTTTTAAGGTCACATCCGTCGGTATTGGCAGCTGAAGTTTACCATTTACGACTGGAACAGGCTGACCATCTGCGCTCCACGTACCGTCTGGATTTTTTGTCACTACTACAGGAGTATTCTTACCTGGGAAGGTCACTTCAATGGTCTTCAAGTCGGCATCTGCTGGAGGGGTGATTGGCACGACTTTTGCCGCAGTATCAATGGTATCAACGACTGGTGCTTGTGGAGCGGTCGTATCTGATACTGTCAATGTATAGGTCTTTGGTGCGCCCGCTTTCCCATCGCTATCAATAGGAGTTGCCTCAATACTGTAATTGCCTACCTTATTCAAAGGAAACGCACTGAGATCTGTAGCTTGCGCAGGCTCTTCTGTGACCGTACCGTCTGCTTGAGTGACGAGTTTGACAACGGTACCATCTCCTTTTTTCAAGTAAGAGGTGGTGCTGCCATCTGGCGCTGTGATATTGAGTTTGAGGGCAGTCCTTTTTCCGTCTTGAGCATCTGTATCATCTTCTGTGTCTGTCGTGGTCACACCATCGAGAATATTAACTTGCTGCCCCTTTTCTTGCGTCGTTGCTGCTCCAGGAACGGTCACTTCTGGTGCTTGGTTAGTCACCGAAGCCTTGCCTGGTTGAGAGGCATTTCCTGCTTCATCTTTAGCAATAGCAGTAATGGTATCTGTGCCTTCTTTTAAGGTCACATCCGTCGGTATTGGCAGCTGAAGTTTACCATTTACGACTGGGACAGGCTGACCATCTGCACTCCATGTACCGTCTGGATTTTTCGTTACGACCACAGGAGTATTCTTACCTGGGAAGGTCACTTCAATGGTCTTCAAGTCGGCGTCTGCTGGAGGGGTGATTGGCACGACTTTTGCCGCAGTATCAATGGTATCAACAGCTGGCGCTGCTGGAGCTTTCGTATCAATAATTGTCAGAGTGGTTGTCACTAGATTTGATTTGTTGCCATCTGCGTCCGTTGCTTCATAGGTAATGGTATAGGTACCAGCTTTTTCTAGAGCCGTTGCCAAATCCGCTACTGCGACACCTTTTCCATCTACAATCGTTTTGATAGCTTTTGCTGTTGGATGATGTCTAATATCATCTTCATAGTCGGTTGTTGTAGTATTAGCTGCTGCTGCAAGACTATCTAGCTTCGCCTGAGCATCTGCATCTCCATTTTGAATGGTCAAGGTCTTAATCGTGTTTTCGATGACTGGAGGAGTATTTGTCCCCATTGACATCCGTACTACAGGAGCATAGTTTGTTCGTCTTTCGTTTTCTCCCTGCCACAAGTTTATAAAACTAACAGACGGCTGACTAAATACTGTCTTCATATCTGTTGGCTGACCATTGGCATCAACTCCAACCGTATCTTTGGTAACTTTTGCCTTTACCTTGTAGGTCACTTTGAAGGAGCTTGTCTTTTTGCGGTCTGGACCATTTCCTGGATCAAAATCAGCAAAGCCGATGGTGTTAAATGGACCTTGCAGATAGCGAGCTCTATAAATACCATTTTTTCCCTTATTGTAGACAGGCTTAAAGATCACAGTTCCATCGTTCCCAATGACAAAACTTCCTGCACCGTAGCTTGCTGTGACATCTCGACCGTTTTCTGTCATAATTTTAAAGGAATCAGGCACATACTCAAATCCTTCTGGAATGGTGTCATTGATGGTCACATCGCCCATTGTAATCCCATTTCCAGTATTTTTAACCTCGATACCAAGCGTTACAATGTCTCCCTCACGAATGGCCTTGCCACCGTCGTAAGCATTGTCATTATCGTGGCTCAAGGTCGGACTACCCATTCGTTCGGTTTCGATGATGTCCTTGAAAATTTCCAGATTAGAACCACCGATAAAATCCATTGGCCCTAAGATCAAGGGAGTTGCCTGAGCAGAAATGACTGCTTTGATGCGATTTACACCAGCTGGCACTCTACCAAAGGAGGTAACGGCACCCCAACTAGCAGGATAGTTTTTCCCAGCATTACTGGAACCGGGACTATACATCCCTGTCAATTCCTGACCATTGTCCGCATCGTAAAACCTAATCCGGGCCCCATTTGGACCAGTCCCCTGTGCGCCAATCATAAAGCCTTCAACCGCAAAATGTTGTCCTGGTGCAACATCAAAGGTCTGGGAAACCCCCTGCCCTGCTTTCAGATAGAGCAATCGTGTTTCCGTAGACGGAACAATGACTCCCCAAGATGGTCTAGCCCTATAAGACATCCAGTAAGACGTGAGCCACGGCAAGTCACGCCCATTCAGCGCCTGCTGATAGATGGAGCCCAAGGTCACCCCATTTGCAACAAGGCCTCCGGTATTCACTGGATTCATATTGTCATAAAAGACACTGACCTCGTTGCTTCCAGACGTACCTGGTTCTATAGTCCAACCTGGGAGATTGTCGGTATCCCAGCGGTTATTGGTCGGTGTCAGATTCGCCCCGTCACCTTCCATGTAGGTCTGGTTGCGAACCCTAATATCATGGACTGGATTGGCATTCGCTGGCGCCGTCAAATTCGCTGCACGCGCCTCATCATCCGTCGCATAGTTATCAGTTCCAAGCGATGTACCTGTCGCAGCATATACATGTGGAAGCGCCACTAATTGAGATCCTAGTAAGATCGAACCAAGAAAGACGGAACACACTCCAACCTTATATTTTCGGAGTGAAAATCTGTCGTTTTTTCTAAAAAGCATCTGTTAACCCCTTTTATTTTTTTACTTTGTTCTACGTTTATCCCAAAACGTAGGAGTTTCTGAACTAGCTTTTACATCGCATTTTATGATGGTAGCATTTTTTAATATGCTACGAGCTCCCCCACTATTGAGAAGATGGTAAGCAGAACAAAGATTTCATTCTAATTGTATCATACTTGTTCCCAAACTCCTAGTATTTTGAACTAATTTTTACTCTTTTTTTGCTTTTTTTAGCCAATTATAGCAAGTTGTTTTGGGAATATTTAATCGCTTGGCTGCTTCTTGCACTGTTATTTTCTTACTATTCCACAATTGAAATATTTCATCGAAATTGATGGGTTTTCTTTTTCTAGGTCTTCCGAACTTAACCCCTTTCTTCCTAGCTTCTTTAATCCCTTCTTTCTGGCGTTGTAGCAGATTTTCTCTTTCTACCTGGGCCACATAGGAAAGAATTTGCAGGACTAAGTCTGAGATAAATTTTCCCGTCACATTCGTATCATCGGTCGTTTTTGTATTCAATAATGCGAAGTCACATACCTTAATATCAATTTCTTTTTCTTTAATTAAATAACGCCATTGTTCAATAATTTCATCATAATTTCTACCTAAGCGATCTATGGATTTAATTACCAATTCATCCCCTTTTTCAAGTTTTTTTAGGAGTCGTCTGTAAGCGACCCTATGGAAGTTTTTTCCAGACGAACGGTCTATATAAATCTGTCTATCCTGAACTCCTTCCTGATACATCACTGTCATCTGTCTATCAATATTCTGTTCTTTTGTAGATACTCTAACGTACCCGTATTTCATAAAATAACCTCCTATTCTTATACAAAGAAACAAGACCTAATAGTCCATTGTCAAACAGTAAGTTTTTATGATTACAATACAATTAGAAAGTCAGGAAAACGATAACCCACTAAAGTGGGATAACAAACGATTTGTTTGGTTCTGTCACCTTATTCGTTCATCTATTTGCGCTCTATTACTAACGCTTCACAACTGTCCCTTGCTGATAGCATCTCATGTTGATAGTCACTTTCTTTCTATGACTCCTCTAAGATGAGGAAGAGCGTGCTTCCTTATCGCGAATGAATCCTTTCTTGCACCAACAAAATGAGGCTCTATAGTTCCCAGGAGCGGTGAAACGACCAAGGAGACTATAGTGCCTTATCAAAATGTCATGTATGATCCAAAAAAGAAACGGTTCACGTTTGATTGGAAAAGAATACCCTTTCCTAGCGTACATCTATTGGAACACCTCTATCATACTATAAATCCTACAGAAGGAAAAATTTCTACCCATCTGACGGCATTTTTTCTCAGATGAGCCAAGTTACTCATGCAAAGAGAGGCTGGGATATAAGTACCCAACCTCCTTAATTTTATAATTTGAGTAGCTTGACGCAGTAGTTGTCGGGCTTGTAAAACATTGATAAATCAATATTCTACAAGCCACGTCAACCTTGCGGGGGTGGGACAACGAAATCGAACTCTTACGAGTTATCGATTTCTGTCCCACTCCCTCTTCTGTTTTCTACTCAAACCCTGGGCATCTCACTAGCGTAACTCTGGCCAGTATGCGCGGTTCGCTTCGTATAACTCATCTAAGACCTTTTTCCCAACTGTATAGTTTGGAATGGTCTTATTGAGCATGACAGCTTCAAGAGCTGTTTGGTAAGATCCTGTCAACGCAGCATCTACTGTTAATTTTTCATAGGCTTTCTGCATTTCCATCAAACCTTTTTGGAAGGTCGGAATCGCACCAATATTGATGGTTTCAGCGCCCATGCTGCCCACATAGGCTGGCACTTCCACCACCGCTTCTGGATCAAAATTGGAAATGGCTCCATGGTTTTTCTTGTTGACCGTAAAACGCTCTCTGGTATTGTGAATAATCGCATAGGCAATGTCCACAATATAATTACCATGAACCCCTGCATGAAGAGAAGAGTCCTTGGCTGTTCCTGCTTGGATAACACGGCGGCATTCTTCATAAATCCGCTTTTCACGGCCCTGCATCACATAATCCCCTCGTGTAAAGTCAACCGAATCATGCTTCATCGCTTCATCACACGTCAAATAGTATTGGAGGTAGCAATTTGGGAAATAGTCGGGGAAGCGTTTGAAGAGGCTGACCATTTGGCGATAGGTATTGATCCAGTATTGGTCTTCTTTCGTCTCTTCGTTGGACTGCAAGAGGGTATCAATTTTCCCTGACACAACATCTTCCCGCAACTGTGGCAGCAAATCCTGCCCATTTTCATCATAGATATGGGTCCACCAGCCAAAGTGATTCAAGCCAAAGTAAGATAAGGTGAGATCGCGCAACTCCTTGTTGAAATAACTAGCGATGGCGCCTTCAATTGAAATCGGCATATCACAGATACACAAGACTCTCGCTTCTGGAAACTCCCGATAAATCGCTTCCGACAAAATCGCTTCTGGATTGGTGTAGTTTAAAATCCAGGCATTTGGACATAGTTCCTTGACCTTGCGAATAATATCGAGGACCGCTGGGATGACACGTAAGGCAAAGGAGAATCCTCCCAAACCACAGGTTTCTTGCCCGATGACACCATTTTGAATACAGATTTTTTCGTCGATCGCGCGTTGCTTGTTCAAGCCCGGACGAATTTGCATAAAGAGGAAATCTGCCCCTGTAAAAGCTGCATCTATATCGGTTGTATATGATACCTGTACCTTAGAGCCTGTTTCACGATAGTACATTTCCGTATACTGACCCAGTAGACGGACCCGTTCGCTATCATTATCATATAAAACAAGCTCTGACAGGTTCAATTCCTCTGCCCGTTGCCGTAGCACTTCTAAGATACCTGGAGATTGAGTAGAACCTCCACCCACCATTACAAACTTATAGCCCATAGTATACATACCTCCTTTTTTCTAATGGCTATTTGAGTGTTGCCAAATATTGTTCAATCTTTTCACGTTGTTGTTGCACATCAACCCCGATGACAATTTGAATATGTTTGCCCTTGTCCACGATACCAGAAGATTGGACTTCTTCTTTCAGAAAGGCGATGTCCACCTTGGACTCATCTTCCACATCGATTCTCAAGCGTGTGTAACAATTGATAATGTTGATGATGTTTCCTGCTCCACCTAGACCATGGACAATGTTTAAGGTCTGGGCATCTGCTTGCTGACCAGCAGCTCCTGTAGTGCTTTCTGCAACGGCGCTCTCAACTGGTGTTGCCACCAATTCCCGCTCTCTACCTAGGGTTGGAATATTTAATTTTTCAATCAAGAATTTAAAGACTACATACTCTAGCAAGGCCGACAAGACAAAGACAACTGGAATCCAGTATTGATGACCCAAACGGACTGGCAAGGCTAGACTGTTGATAATCATGTTGATCCCTGTATCAAACTGCACACTGATTCCTACAAGATTGGTCACAAGCAAGGTTAAACCATAAACGACTGCATGCGCTACCCAAAGAATAGGCGATAAGAAGAGGAATAAAAATTCAAGTGGCTCTGTCACCCCTGCCATAAAGGCTGTCACAACTGTTGGAATCAAGATGGCAGCTACCTTCTTCTTGTTTTCACTGCGAGCTGTTTTCCATAGGGCAAAGGCAATCCCGATCGGTAGGGAAATAGAACCAAAGTTTGATAAGTAACCAATGGATGGGTGCATGCTGGTCAATTGATTTGCATTTCCCAATTCAGCCAACCAGATATTGTAGGCACCGTGGAAGGTTTGCCCTGCAATGTCTGCCGTACCACCAAGTGGTGTATAAAACAATGGCATCCACAAGAAGTGGTGGAGCCCCACAGGAAGCAACAAGCGGTTCAAGAAACCATAGAAGAAGAACCCGATAGAACCTGCTGTGGTGGTCGTTTTCACTACTGCTTCAACACCTGCATTGACCATCGGCCAAATGTAGGTAATCACCATGGCAAATATGGTTACAAGAAAGACCAGAATCATATAAACTGACTTTGTTCCTGCATAAGGCGAGAGGTACTTATGGAGCTTAATTTCACCCCATTTATTGACTGCCCAACCGACTAAGACCCCGAGGAAAATCCCAAGAAAAACCCCCATGTCTGTCACTTGGATGCCAAAGACCATCCCTTGACCTGTTCCGTATAGGCCTTGCTCACCTGCTTCTGCCAAGCGATTGGTCAGGGTCAGCCAAGCATTGTTGGCATATAGGAAAATCAAGTAGGAAACAATTCCTAAGATTGCTGCATCTGTCTTGTACTTTTGCTTGGCTAGGGCAGTTGCAATTCCCACACAGAAAATTACGCCCAACTGGCCAATCATTCCTCCTGATAAGATACTAAAAATGTATTGACCGACCGACTGTAGGGCCACCGGCATAAATTCCAGCTTGAAAATCGCACAGACAGATAGAATAATCCCTGTCACGGCCATAAACATCACAGGCTGGATAATCGCCTTTGAAAATACATTTACCGACTTCATCATTTTCTCTTTCATCATGTCATCCTTTCTCCATATCTCCTATATTGCCATAATGATACAACTGAATCCCATTTTCTTGAAACATCTGGCTGACCGTTTCATCACACAAAATCGCGACTTCCTTGATTCTCCCGATGTTAAATGAGGAGTGGTAATACAATTCCTCATCGACAAAAGCGGGATGCACCATCAGTTCTGTCACTTCATGGTCTTTGAGTTGATCCAGCACAGCTTGCAGTTCTTTCAAGCACTCGTCTTTCCTGTTTTCAAACGAATGAGTAATATCTCGTATGGCTGGATAATTCATCAGGTCTAAAAATCCTGTAATCCCCAGTTGATAGTTCAGCGAGAGAGCCTCTTCTAAGCCGTAGGCATTCCGAAATGGCAACTGGTATCGTTCAGAAATTCTCTGGGTAATGGCGAGGTTTTCTGGAAAGGTATGCACATGATGGTGACTATCCAAATGCGTCAGGGTCATCCCCTGATCCAGCAAGAAGTCTATCTGGGTGCACCATTCCTCAAAAATCTCCTCCTCATCCATAGTCGAACGCTTCTCCTGATAGGTCTGTAAATTGTAAAACCGACCATCTGAGGCAATCGTCTGACCCTTCGTCAATGGACACCCACATGTCAACACAAGGTGGCAACCAACGCCTAAAGCTGGATAGGCCTTTGCTAATTCTATTGCTTCACTGGCACCTGGCATATTGGCCATCAAGGTGGTGGAAGTCAATAGACCATTTTTAAACGATTCTAGAATCCCTCGATTGACACCTGAAGAATATCCAAAATCATCTGCATTGATGATTACTTTTTTCATTATTCATCACAATATCCCTTCTAGTAAACTTATTCGCAGCTTTGAATTTTTGTTACAAATATAGTATAATACTCAAGGTTAGCGTTTTCAATATCTGACAGCTGACTTGATTTTATTTTAAAAATACGAAAACATTTTCAGAAAGGGAACGATATGCACGCCAAAATCTACTATCTCAACAAATACTTTCCCAACAATCATTTTCTAAAAGAAGATAAAGAGATTATCGAAACCATTCTGAATATGATTCGAAACAACGACGATTTAGACATTCGGAAAGTCGCTGAAAAAAACTACATCTCTGCCTCCTCCATCACCCGACTGGTCAAACGCTCTGCCTGCTCCAACTACAAGGAATTTATCTTCCAATTAAAAACATCGCTGGAGCGAGGTAGTGCAGAAAGCAGCGATTCCTATCCCTATTCTATTTTTAATGCCGATGTCACAGAGCTCGACAGCTTCTTTCAGGCAGCCTTTGAAAGCGGGAAAATCTACCTATATGGAGAAGGTTTCTGCCAATTTATTGTCGACTACCTCTACCGAAAATTACTCCTGCAAAAGATTTTTCCAATCGATTTAAACGGTGTGGAGATTAGCCATATCTCTGACCGCACCCCCTATACCCTGCTCATCTTTTCTCACTCGGGCGAAAATAAAAACGGACTACAAAAAATTCGCGAATGCAAGGAGTTCGGTGGTCAAGTCGTCGCCTTTACAGCGACTGAAAATAGTAGCTACACCAAGGCTGCTGACCTTTCCTTTATCGTCCAAAATGGCCACTCCCACCGCGATTTTGAAAATAGCCACCTCAATCTCTTCTTCGGCAACAGCATCAATCTCCTCGAGCACATCATCGACAGGACACTAAACAAAACTGACTAAATACGAAGGGCCAGCAGATATCATCCTATAAAAATAAGAGAGGGAGTGGAACAGAAATCGGTAACTCGTAAGAGTTCGATTAGCCTCACTCCTTTATTTCTAGGTTCGGGCTAAAATAATCCACTGGATTATTTTACTCCCACCCCCGCACAGTTGATTAGATTATCTTTGGAGCTTGAAAGCGAACAAAGATATCAATCAACCACTACGTCAACCTGTTAAACCTATGAAACGTAAGGAGGTAAAGGATTTTTATCCCACTCCCTACTTTTACCACAGCGAAAAGTATCTGATGAGGCTCGCTCCGCTCGCGAAAATCAAAAAATAGAAATGGCAAGTTAGCAGGGCTTTTTATAGTCAAATGAATGAACTTTCAGACGAGGAACGTAAGGCGCGGACAGTACTTGATACTCTTCGAACATCAAAAGCAGACCTTGTTGACTTGATTGGATGAACTTCAGCTCTATCTGCATCGGCGTCGCCTAGTCTGCTCTTGATGTTCATTGACTATGAGTACGGCAAGTCGAAAGTGACGGTGTATCAACGTTCATTCAAAAGACTATAACTTGTTTAAATAGATCTTGGGTTAGTCTACGTTCCAAGACTGGATGCAAAGTCTAACCCTTTTTAGCCTTTGGAGCATAGCAATAGTCAAGTTCTAGCTTAAGTTCCTTTAAGAAGCCTCAAACCATTTAAGATGACGAGGATGGTCGACATTTCATGGAAAAATACCCCCTCGGTCAGGTCCAGGATTCCCATCACATTCAACAGGATTAAAACAAGAATAACAGAAATCGAAAAAGCGATATTCCAACGAGTGATGCGGCCGTATTTGCGACTCAATTGATAGAGTAAGCCTACCTTGGTCAAGCTGTTATGAATGATGATGACATCGCTCATCTCAAGAGCCACATCTGTACCACCACCCATAGCAATCCCAACCGCTGCATGGGCCAAAATTGGAGCATCATTTAAGCCATCACCAATCATGCCAACCACTTTGTCTTGCCTTGCATACTGCTGTAGGTAAGCCACCTTATCCTCTGGGAGACACTGGGCATGAACGGTCTCAATCTGCAATTTATCTGCAACAAATTGCGCTGTCTCCGCCCTATCTCCTGTCAACATGACGACGCCTACCCCTGCTTCTTTCAAAGAAGCGATTAAGCCTTCTGCCTCATCACGGATAGTGTCCACCAGTTCAATATAGCCTACGATTCGTCCGGCTTGAGCCACAAACAATAAGGTTCCATAACTCTTTTTATCCAAATAATGATGTGGATCGACACACGATTGGACAAACTGCTGATTTCCAATCAGCACATCTCCCATCTGTATCCCGTGGCCTACGCATTCCTTGACAGGCTGGGTCTCTGCTAATGCTCCATAGGCCACATCCTTAAAATAACTCAAGATAGAGGTTGCTAAGGGATGAGAGGACCTACTTTCCATGTATAACAGCAGCGGCAAAAGCTCCGGATTGTCTAACTGGTAGTCATTGATCCGAAATTCTCCTGTTGTGACGGTCCCTGTTTTATCCGTACAGAGCACCGATAAGTGCATCATATTCTCCAAGGCCTGACCATTTTTAATCAATATTCCCTGCTTAGCGCTAAAGCTCATCGCACTCAACATAGCAGGCGTAATGGACGCAATCAAGGCACAGGGACTCGCAACCGTCAATAAAATCATCCCACGATAGAAAGCCTCAACAAAAGACTGCCCTTGCCCATACATCAAACCCAAAATAAAGACAAGAACCCCCACTAAGACCAGTATCACATACTTCTTTTGGAGTTGATGAATCCGCTCATCACGCTTACTTTGGCTGGTGCTCGCTGTTTGAATCAGCGAGACAATCTGCGCATACCGACTGTCACTACTATCTTTGACAACCCGATAACTAGCCGTATCGCCCACATTCATCGTTCCTGCAAAGACTGTGTCTCCACTTTCTTTTGTGACTGGAAGACTTTCACCTGTCAAAAGACTTTCATCTACTTGCATTGGCTCTTGGGCTTGCCCATCAAGGGCTATTTGTTCTCCCTTTGCTACCACGAGAATGTCCCCAATGCAAATATTATCAATCGCTCGTAGCTCCACTTGGCCATCCTCCATCAGGACACTTGCTTGTTGAGGAACTTGTGTCATCAAGGTTTCCATTGTTTTCATGGACTTCCTGTACACATAGTCTTCCAACACTTCAGATGCCGCAAAGATAAAGAGCAAGATTGCTGCCTCACTAACATAACCGATAGAGACTGCTCCAAGTGCAGATAAGATCATCAACAAATCCACTTGAAAATCCCCTGTCTCCAGCATCTCTTTGATGACATCTTGACTGATAGGACCACCCAAGAAGACAATAGCCAGGCAGAAAAAACCGACAGACCAGCCCTGCTCCAATCCTTCCAGCACTAGTCCAACTCCTAGACTGATACTTCCTAGAAGAAAAAAGATTCCTCTTTGCGTTTTGACAATAGCTTTCATTGCTGCTCCTCCTTTTGTTTGATATGAAAAACAGAAAAAAGAGCATACCTGTGGACAGTTTGTACTGTCTCACAGATATGCTCAGCTTTAGATGCTCAATCATTCTGCTGTCTACACACTTGTAGACCCGGCTACGTAAAGAAATTTACTGCTTGTTCATATGCTATTTATTTTACACATCTAGTATAGCACACTGGGGTAGGGGTGTCAAGAATTTTTAGCCTTTTTATAATACTGCTCATTGCCATTTGCTAACTTGCCTGCATTGCCTATTTCTGCTTATTTTAAAAATTAATAAGCCAGAGCCAAATCGAACGGTAGGTGTTCCCCTTGAAAAAATTCTCGACCCAAGGCGAAACATAGACCAGGGTAATCCTGCAAACTATCATACCAGCTAAGATCGCTCCAGTTATCTCCGATTAAATGATGAACTGCACGCTGATAATAAGAAATGGAAACAGCAATGACTTTAGATTCCCCACTTATCCGTACTATACAAATTCCCTAACTTATACGTCGCATCTATGTTGCCACTTCTAGCAGTCCTCTTAAAGTACATCATTGCAAGGAATAGATTTGCAGTACAGCTCGTCTATATAGGTGGTAATAGCCAAAATTCGCAAGAGCTTGATCTTGTCCCAGTAATGCCGCCAATCGATAATATTCAATGGCAAGCGTGTAGTTTCCTTCACGGTAAAACGACGCTCCTTTATTCAATAAATAATCTGCGTCAGCTAATTCAATCGCATGTAGATCAGCTTCATTCAATATCATCACCTCTTGTTCCATCATACTATCCACTCTTTCCATTATCTGGACACATTCATCAACCCACTTCTATTGTGGTACAATGCTTCTTGATTATTCATATTTATGAGTTCAGCAGGCAAGAAAATAGCACCTTAACGGGTGCTATTTTTATATTTAATAAATATCCTTACGATGCCCAAACTCAAGCGCTAAAACAACCATCTTGTCATCTTGAATATCACAAATAAGTCTATAATCACCAATACGATAGCGCCATTCGTTAGCATGGTTCTCTGTTAAACCTTTATCGTTGGTGCGTGGGTTGTCTGTCCCCTTTAAGTGCTTATCAATCCAGGCAAATAACAAGCGCTGTATCTGCTTATCTAGTTTCTTAATCTGCTTTTGAGCCTTTTTTGAATATTCTATATGGTACATATTACAAGCCTAGCTCTTTCTTAAAATCAGCATGGCTAATTGTCTCTGGGTCTGCTTTATATTCTGCATAGGCTTGGTGATAGATTTTTAAGTCATATTCATCTTCAATATCACGCTCTAAAGCTTTTTTAAAAAGACTAGAAAGACTTTGCCCTGTTAATTGAGCATAGCTTTTAAAAAATATTTCTTCTTCCTGATTTAATCTGATAGTAACTGTACTCATGATTATTTACCTCGTTTTTTTGTGTCACATTGTAACACATTTTAAGGTGTTGTCAATTCTTACAACAGCAAAAAGCACCTTGGGATGAGACCCCAAAGTGCTTCATATCAAGGCTTTTCAGCCCTCATCTCATAAAGAGATTATTTTTTCAAGTTGTAGAAAGAGTTCAACCCTTTGTAAACTGCAACTTCACCAAGTTGGTCTTCGATACGAAGCAATTGGTTGTATTTCGCAATACGGTCAGTACGTGACAATGAACCTGTCTTGATTTGACCAGCGTTTGTTGCAACCGCGATGTCAGCGATTGTAGAATCTTCAGTTTCACCTGAACGGTGTGATACAACCGCAGTGTAACCAGCTTCTTTCGCCATTTCAATCGCTTCAAATGTTTCAGTAAGTGTACCGATTTGGTTTACTTTGATAAGGATTGAGTTTGCAGCTCCTTCTTTGATACCGCGTGCTAGGTAGTCAGTGTTTGTAACGAAGAAGTCGTCACCAACCAATTGAACACGTTTACCAAGACGTTCAGTAAGAGCTTTCCATCCATCCCAGTCATTTTCATCCATACCGTCTTCGATAGTGATGATTGGGTATTTGTTTACCAATTCTTCAAGGTAATCGATTTGCTCTGCAGAAGTACGCACAGCAGCTCCTTCACCTTCAAATTTAGTGTAGTCGTATACTTTACGCTCTTTGTCGTAGAACTCTGATGATGCACAGTCGAAACCAATCATGATTCCGTTTTCGCCAGCTTCGTAACCAGCTGCTTCGATTGCTTCGATGATTGTTTCAACACCGTCTTCAGTTCCTTCAAATTTAGGAGCGAATCCACCTTCGTCACCAACAGCTGTTACCAAACCACGAGCTTTAAGGATTTTCTTCAAAGCGTGGAATACTTCAGCACCCCAACGAAGACCTTCTTTGAAAGTTGGCGCACCAACTGGCAAAATCATGAATTCTTGGAAAGCGATTGGCGCATCTGAGTGAGAACCACCGTTAACGATGTTCATCATTGGTGTTGGAAGAACTTTTGTATTGAATCCACCAAGGTAGCTGTAAAGTGGGATTTCAAGGTAGTCAGCAGCAGCACGTGCTACAGCGATAGACACACCAAGGATTGCGTTCGCACCCAATTTACCTTTGTTTGGAGTACCGTCAAGAGCAATCATTGCACGGTCGATAGCTTGTTGGTCGCGTACATCGTAACCGATGATAGCATCTGCAATAACGTTGTTTACGTTATCAACAGCTTTTTGTGTACCAAGACCAAGGTAACGAGATTTATCTCCATCACGAAGCTCAACTGCTTCGTGCTCACCAGTAGAAGCTCCTGAAGGAACCATACCACGACCGAATGCGCCTGATTCAGTGTAAACTTCTACTTCAAGTGTTGGGTTACCGCGTGAGTCTAGGACTTCGCGAGCGTAAACATCAGTAATAATTGACATTTTTTACTCTCCTTTGAGTTAATTTTATTTACTAAACCATGTTACCTTAAAATCGCATTTTTTTCAAGGAAAAACTCATAAATTTCACATATATTGCAATGATAACGTTTCCGTCTTGCCACTTCTATCCAATTCTTAAAATAAAAATCAAAATCAGTGCTAATACAATTTGCACAAGGCCAATCAAACCCATGTATATCAAGAATTTGGGTCCTTCTTGCAAAAATTTCTTAAAGTCTAATCGTAGGCCAATGGCCGCAAGGGCTGTAATTTCAAACCAAGTGCTAAACCATTTTGATCCGGCACTGAAAAAGCTGGGTAGTGGTAGGCTGCTGTTTACACAACAAAGAATCAGAAAAGCGAGGATATACCAAGGAATGCTGGCAAAAATCGATTTAGCAGACGTATTTTCGGCAGAAGTTTCCTGATTCTTTTTCGCCATTAAGCGTTCAAAGGCAAAGACCACGACTACCAAAAAGAGGATGCGTGTAATCTTAAACAAGGTTGCATACTGGGTCACGGTTGCATTGATGAGACTGGCAGATGCCACTACTTGCCCTACAGACTGCAAGATACCACCTGTCAGAGCACTATTAGCCAAATCTGAAAAATCCAAAACCTGCACCCCAATCAAGGGCAGTACAAACATCAGAATGGTCCCTAAGAGGTTAATGAGGACAATAGCCTGCCCCTTATCCTTACTATCTGCCTTGATGGCGGGCGCAATGGCTCCGATAGCCGACGAGCCACAGACCGCATTTCCCCCAGCAATCATGAGGGACATTTCGTCTTTAAAGCCTAATTTTCGCCCTAAAAAATAGGTAAAGAGAATGATACTGGTCATCATGAGGATAATGTACATCAAGCCTGAAAGACCTAAATCCCCGATGGTCTGAAAGGTGACCGTCAGCCCCAGTAGCGCCACTGAAAACTCCAGCAATTTACTTTCTGAAAACTTGGTTCCCTTTTCCAAGCGCTTGCTTCTGCAAACCGTATTTCCCAAAACAATCCCGATACAAATCGCTAAACTAGCCGCACCGATGCTCGGAAAAAAGACTGCCAACCCTTTTGCCACAAGAGCTACCAAAAAGGATAGGATAAAACCTGGTAAAATCTCTCGCATTCGTATCTTCATTTCGTACCTCCTTTGTCATACTTGACCTTATTGTACCATAGTTTTCTCTCTTTTACTGGATCAAGGGGAACATCCCCTTATTTTCCAACGCCCTCTTTTATGGTATACTGGAAGTATGAAAGATATCAACGACATTATTATTCAACAGGCTGCTGGCGGATTGAAACTCAATCCCGACGAGCAGCGCAAATTTTTAAACACCTTTGAAGAACGGGTGATTGGTTTGTGCAGCATTGAGGAGGCAAACGCACAGAATCTGGCAAGCCATTTCAAGGAAATCTTGCAACGAATCACTCAGGACTACAAGCCCGTCTTGGTCAAAATTTCGCCCTTTATCGACAGTCAAAAACAGATTTTCTATCTGAAAACGGCTCAAGAATTAGGATGCGAAGCCACCATTGTCGCAGAAGACTGCGCTGCTATTTTTGGACTTGTTATCCATACGGATTGTCCGAGCCAGATTGAAAACCCGGAACTGACTACTCAATTCGCAGCAATCCTCCACCCCACTCCTGCTAAAACAGAGAAAAAGTCCTCATTTTGGAAGAAATTATTTGGTTAATGGGTAAAAGAATAGGGAGTGGGACAAAAGTACCCAACCTCCTTATTTTTATAATTTGAGCAGCTTGACGCAGTAGTTGTCGGGCTTGTAAAACATTGATAAATCAATATTCTACAAGCCACGTCAACCTTGCGGGGGGGGGAGTAAAATAATCCAGTGGATTATTTTAGCCCGAACCTAGAAATAAAGGAGTGAGGATAATCAAACTCTACGAGTTATCGATTTCTGTCCCACTCCCCTATTTTTATATCTATTTGCAGCCCCTATCCAATAATTCAAGGACTTTTAACAGATTTCTTTCATTGATGCGATACGGAGCTTGTTCTTGGACAATGGGTTTGGCGCAAAAGGCGATTCCAAGGCCTGCTGTCTGAATCATCGGCAAATCATTTGCCCCATCTCCTACGGCAATGGTCTGCGCCATCTCTACACCATTTTCGCGCGCCCACTTTTCCAAGTAGGCTTTTTTAGTATCTTTGGTGACAATATCGCCCAGCACACGTCCTGTGAGAATGCCCTCCTCCACTTCCAAACGATTGGCTTTGACATAGTCAATCCCTAGCCTTTCTGCAAGTACATCGACTGTCTCATGAAAACCACCAGATACCACGGCCACCTTGTAGCCTCGTCTATGCAATTCTGCTACTAGCTTTTCAGCCCCTGGTGTGAAATGGATCTTGTTCAAAATGCGGTCAAAAACGCTCAAGGGCAGACCTTTCAAGAGGGCGACTCGTGCAGCCAATGCCTCTTTAAAATCAAGCTCTCCCCGCATGGCCCGCTCGGTAATCGCAGCCACCTGCTCTCCGACACCCGCTTCTTCTCCCAACAAATCAATGCCCTCTTCTAAAATCAAGGTGCTGTCCACATCCATGACTAATAAGCCTTTTACTGTCATTTTTCTTCTCCTTATTTGTATAAAACAAAAAGCCCGAGGGCTTTTTATGTTTAGTAACGAATGGTTTCTCTCGTCTTTTCGTAGGAACGTACAAAACGCTCCGTCACTCCTGGTTCAACAGCTTCTAAGGCAAATGAAATTTCTTCGAAAGCCGCTTGATAATCGTAGTCCTTCTCAAAAATCGCTAATGCGCGAGTAAAGGCCTGCTGAATCGAAGCATTTGATGAACGGTAGCGGTTTGAGTATTGAAGTAGCTGCTCTGTTAGAGCTGCATTTTGAACAATGGTATAGGCTACTTCTTCCAATTCATTCATGTCAAATGTTGCATTTTCCAACAAACGATTGACGATTTCAATATTGATTCGTTTGTAATCCAACTCCGCCAACAAGGCTTCCACATGGCCACTGGTTCTGAAGAAGACAGATAGGAAATCTTCTGGAATACCTGGTAAACTACGTTTTTCCATGTAGCGTTTCAAGGTATGCAACTGATTGATATAGAGAGTTGCTTTCTTACGCGCATTGGTCTCAGATGCTTCTTGGGATTTCAAATAATCCGCTAGTACAAGCTGCTCTTCCTCCATTTGTTTGAGGGTTGTAAGAGCATGCTCTAAACGCTCCTCAAGAATAGAATAGGCAACTTGTGGTGTTTCCAATTCAGCAACACTATCATGCACAACGGTTTCCATTGAGGCCAGTTTTGTAGCGAGTTTTGAAATACGAGACAGCTTGCTTTCCACCAAAATGTAGGAATGAGTGAGGCGTTCTGCTTCTTCTGTCAAGATACCTGTGTTATGCACAACGTGTTCGAGGAATTTCGGGAGATTCTTACCAATCTTAACAGCTCCCTTGTGAGCTTCGATTTCACGAGTAAAGATTTGGTATAGGTAATCAATCTTGGCTTGGATTTCTCCAATTTCTGCCTCAGCCGCATCCAAATCAAATGAGACGATGAGGGCAGTTGTTTCACGAATGGCTACTCGAATTTCTTGGAAACGAGACTCAACGTTTCCTTCTGTAAATAGGTAACCTTCTTCGACTAATTTGCGGTAACCAGCTTCCAAGTCTTCCAATTGATCTGGCAAGGACTTGTTAACCTTTTCAATCAAGGCAGGAATGCGATCCATGATTTGATTGAGGGCAATCATATGCTCTTCTGTCTTATCCAAGATGCCTGCGGCTTCAATCGGGTCACCAGATGAGTTAAGCATCACAAATTCAGAAAATTCAACTTCGATATTTTTGAGTTGTTTTTCCAATTCTGGCAAAGTTTCTCCGTATTGCTCTGCCTTTTCACGGACAGATTCTTGCAAGCTATCAAAGAGATCTAAGGCATGTTTGACACGACCCGAATTTCTTTCTTCTTGTTCCTTTAAGTCTTTTAATCCTTGACGGATAGCTGTAATATCTTCTTCAATCAAGTCGATTTGGCTTTCAATGCTGTCAATCGCATTCTTAGCACGGACAAATCGGAAAGAATTATTGAAGGCTTCGGCTTCAAAGATATGGTTTTCAATATCCGCAAAAGAATTGAGAGATAAGTCAACCCATTTCTGATTCCACTCCCGGAAAGATACCTGACTTTGGCCAATCAAATGCAGGCTCTTAACCGCCTCCACTTCATCATTGACAGGCAAATTAAATAAATCTTCTTTTCGGTCTTCTAATGCAATTAATAAATTATCATTTCGTTTACGGGCGATAAGGCAGGCAATATAAGCAATAATTAAGATAACAACAATCGCAACGATTAAAATGATTGTTCCTCTAGACATGTAAATCTCCTTAGATAATAATTTGTACTGGAAAATATCGCTTTATTATATCATACTTTTTGGCGATATGCACTTGTTTTTTCGAAAATCAAACATCGAGGGTCGAATAAACTGCGTTTTCTTCGATAAATTCGCGACGAGGTTCTACCTTATCTCCCATGAGCATATCAAAAATTTTATCTGCTTCTGCTGCATCATCAACAGACACACGTGCCATCAAGCGGTTTTCTGGATTCATCGTGGTTTCCCATAACTGGTGATCATCCATTTCTCCAAGCCCCTTGTACCGCTGAATGGTTGGCTTAGAACGTCCTTGGCTATGGCGCTCAAGCGCTTCCTGTAATTCCTGCTCTTGATTAACACCCGGTTGGATGTACTCTTTCACATCGCTTCCCACTTTTACACCATAAATCGGTGGTTGGGCAATATAGACATAACCCGCTTCCACAATCGGGCGCATATAGCGGTAAAAGAGCGTTAAGAGCAAGGTTCTGATATGGGCACCATCGACATCGGCATCGGTCATGATGACCAGCTTTTGGTAGCGCGCCTTGGTTACATCAAATTCAGCTCCAAAGCCCGTTCCCATAGCCGTGAAGAGACTACGAATCTCCTCATTGGCAAGAATCTTATCCATGGTCGCTTTTTCAACGTTGAGGATTTTCCCACGGATGGGCAAGATTGCTTGAAACTCACGGTTGCGTCCTGATTTTGCTGATCCCCCCGCTGAATCTCCCTCTACGATAAAGAGTTCTGTTTGAGCTGGATCGTTTGAGGAACAGTCGGCTAGTTTCCCAGGTAGATTGGAAATTTCTAGTCCTGATTTTTTACGGGTCACTTCCCGTGCTCTCTTGGCTGCAATCCGAGCCTTGCTTGCTAAGATTCCTTTTTCCACGATACGGCGGGCAATTTGCGGATTCTCTAATAGGAATTCTGAGAAGGCTTCTGAGAAGAGTCGGTTGGTAATCTTGACCACTTCGCTATTTCCCAACTTCGTCTTGGTTTGCCCTTCAAATTGCGGTCCGGGGTGTTTTACGGAAATGACAGCCGTCAAGCCTTCGCGGACATCTTCACCTGTCAGATTGTCTTCGTTTTCCTTGAGAATCTTATTTTTCTTGGCATAATCATTGATAACCCGGGTCAAGGCTGTACGGAAACCTTGCTCATGCGTTCCCCCCTCGTGGGTATGGATATTATTGGCAAAGCTGACCACATTTTCATGGTAGCTTGTCGTATACTGCATGGCCACTTCAACGGTAATATCATCCATTTCACCGTCTGTATAGATTGGTGTTTCAAAGATGACATCCTTGTTTTCGTTGAGGTATTCCACGTAGGAAGCAATCCCACCTTCGTAGTGATATTCCTTGCTTTGCTCTAGTCCCTCACGCTTATCAGTGATGGATAAATGCAAGCCACGGTTCAAGAAAGCCAGTTCCTGAACACGCTTGTTGAGTTTGGCAAAATCAAATTCTGTTGTTTCGGTAAAAATTTCTGGGTCTGGTGTGAAATGAACAGTTGTCCCTGTCTTGTCGGTCTGATCGATGATTTCAAGATCTGCCACCACTTCACCTCTGCGGTATTCTTGGTAGTAGACGTTGCCATTTTTGTAAACACGCACATCTAGTTGCGTTGAGAGGGCATTGACGACGGACGAACCTACCCCGTGCAAACCACCTGACACCTTGTAGCCGCCACCGCCGAATTTTCCGCCGGCATGTAAAACCGTAAAGACGGTCTCAACCGCTGGACGGCCTGTTTTTTCCTGAATATCCACAGGGATTCCACGGCCGTTATCAACGACGGTAATCGAATTATCTGCTTCGATATAGAGTTCGATATGGGTCGCAAAACCAGCCAAGGCTTCGTCAATCGAGTTGTCAACGATTTCCCAGACCAAGTGATGCAATCCTTCTTTAGAGGTTGATCCGATATACATCCCCGGACGCAACCGCACCGCTTCAAGACCTTCTAAGACCTGAATCTGACTGGCATCGTATTCTTGTGCTTTTTCCTGTAAGTTATTGATTTCTTCTGTCATTCTTCTTCCTTTATTTTCTGTAACATCGCCTTTTTCAAAGGTATGTATCTTAGGCATCTCTACTGTTTGACAAGCAATCATATTCGCCAAACGAGTACCCTTCATTATATCATATTTTTCACAATTTTCCTACAAAAAAAGGAGCAAGAACTGTCTGAAATAGACTTTCTTCACTCCCGCTTTTTTTAGTTCCTTGAACAACTATTACTGGTACACCATGGCTTTTGCTAGGCTAGCGCCATCTCCACCAAGGAGGTCAACCAATTGGTAGGCAAAGTCCAAAGCAGTTCCTGCCCCGCGACTGGTTACGATATTGCCATCTACGACAACTGTTTCTACTACATGCTGTCCAGAAGGTATAGCTGCTTCCTGTCCAGGATAGCAAGTATACCGACGCTCGGCTAGAAGCCCTGCTTTTTCCAATACAATCGGCGCCGCACAAATGGCCGCTACATACTTATCTTGCTCCGCAACTGCTTGTAAGGCTGCAATCAAACCTGTATGGTCTCGCAAGTTGACAGAGCCTGGCATACCGCCTGGCAAGACAACCATGTCATAGGCTGATAAATCCCCGTCAAAGACCTTATCTGCCTGCACTTTAATGCCATGAGAACCCTCGACTTCTAGACTAGTGAGTCCTACCATATCGCACTCCATTGACGCCCGACGCAGAACATCTACTGGGGTCAAAGCCTCAATTTCTTCAAAGCCATTTGCTAGTATAACTGCTACTTTTTTCATAAGACACCTATCTTTCTACACGTTTAATCGTGATTTTTTTATATGCCCGCGACTTATTGTGACGCTGTTCGTTGGACAAGGTATATTGATAACTCATGGATAGCATCAAGCCAACGCCGATAAGATTGGAAATAATGGACGACCCACCTTGGGAAATAAATGGTAGAGGAATCCCTGTCAGAGGAAGGACACCAATGGCTGCTCCGATATTTTCAAAGACATGAAAGAGTAGCATCATGATATAACCTGTCGAGATATACGTATAAAAACGATTGTTCGATTGCAGGGTAATCCGCAACATGCGATAAATCAACAGGGTATACAGTCCAATCAGGGTCACGCCACCGATAAATCCAAAGTCTTCTCCAATGACAGTAAAAATCATATCACTCTCCCGAACGGGAACGAGGAGATTGGTTTTGTTAAAACCGAGACCTGTGAGACCACCGCTTCCGATGGCTATCAAACTTTGTGCCTGCTGGTAAGTTGTTGATTTAGCATTTTTAAAGGGATCCAGCCAAGCCGCGATACGGTTAATCTTGTAGGTATCCATCCCTATATTGTGCAAAAAGGTTGTCCCACCCGGTGCGATGAAAAGGAGCAAGAAACCTCCTACCAAGACAACTGCTGCAATAAAGGTCGGCAGCAAAATTTTCCAAGAAACGCCAGATAGTAAGACCATCCCACTAAAAATAGCCAGAAAGACGAGAGAGGTTCCCAAATCTTTTTGAAAATATAAGAGCAGCAAGACGGGAATAGTCCACAGGGTCAAATAGCCAATCAGCTGAAAATCTTTTTGAATACTCTTTACAGGATGCTTTTTCTGAAAGCTAACAATACTGCGGGCCATCATAACGATGTAGGAGATTTTCATAAACTCCGAGGGCTGAAAGAGGGTCACACCACGAATGGTCACCCAGTTCTTGGCCCCAGTTGATGCGACCAGTGCTGGACTATAAAAAAACAAGGGCAGGACCATTAAGCCGAGGCCTAAAGCGTATAACATCGGTGTTACTGTCCATAAGAATTTGGTACTAAAGAGCATGACCAGAAAGGCTAGGCCAATCCCCAAGAGAATCCAAATCAACTGCTGACCGACAATGGAGGTAATATTGTTTGGATAATCCTGACTAACAGCAATATAAACCGCAGCAATTCCAATTAAGAGCAAAAACAACACGGGTAAAATTAAGGCATAGTCAACACGGCTCTCCAGAGACGGAGTCTTCTTCATTTTTCGTCCTCATACTTTCAATCAATTCACTTTTCCAGTATAGCAGAAAATGGGAAAATTTTGAACTAGGAAGATGAAGCGATGGAATATTTTGAGAGCATGGGGTAATGGGACCAGATTGTAGGCTGTTTACACGCTCTGATTGCTTGGGTTATCAAAAAACAGCCCGCTGGGCTGGAACTCGCTTGTGTATTTCCCGGCTCGTGAAAAAACAGCCCGCTGGGCTGTAACTCGCTTGTGTATTTCTCGGCTCGTGAAAAAACAGCCCACTGGGCTGGAACTCGCTTGCGTATTTCTCGGCTCGTGAAAAAACAGCCCACTGGGCTGTTTTTTTATTTGAGACCGTATTTTTTGTTGAAACGATCCACACGTCCATCTGCTTGGGTGAACTTTTGACGTCCAGTGTAGAATGGGTGTGAGTCTGATGAAATTTCCACACGAATCAATGGGTAGGTTTCACCTTCAAATTCGATTGTTTCTTTAGAGTTCTTTGTAGAACCGCTAAGGAACTTGTAACCAGTAGTTGTGTCCATGAAGACAACAGTACGATATTCTGGATGGATATCTTTTTTCATTTTAAAAATTCCTTTCTGCCATGGACTCTTTCCGAGCCATAGATAATACTTGTATAGTCTATCATACTTTGACCCCGTTGGCAAGACTTTTCTCCAACTTTTTTACTGAATCGATGCACCAGAATTGGCATCAGTAGCCACCTTTGCTCCAAAATAACCTTCAGATGCGCCTGAGTCTGTATCGGTTGGTACATCTTGCACACTATCTTGCCATAAAGACAGGTCAATCACGTCATAGTTGACTTCGTTCATGCTTGCCCTCCATTTGGTAATAGGATGCGGTCTCGTAAACCAGGCGTCACAATCATCTGGTTGTCTTTGGTAATGATAATGGCTTCTAGCCCTGCTTCTCCTAGAACAGTCTGATAGATGTCCGCAACCGACCCGCCAAACAGACGGGTAGTCCAAATTTCACCGTCTACAGATTGCTTTGAGACAATGGTCAAGCTCGCAATATCGCTTGCTACTGGATAACCTGTTTTGCTATCAAAAATGTGATGATAGGTCTTGCCCTCATAGGTCAAGGTCCGCTCATAAATGCCTGACGTCACCACCGACTCCGCACCGATTTTTAAAATCGCGACATTGTTTCCGCGCGGAAGTTTCGGATGTTGAATACCGACTTGCCACAAGCCGTCCTCATTATGCTCTGCGTGACCAAAAGTGAGGACATTGCCGCCAAGATTGATGAGCCCCCTTGCTACACCTACTCGCTCTAGATGTTCCACGATTCGGTCTGCAATATAGCCCTTGGCAAGAGCCCCAAGGTCAATCGCCATGCCTTCTTTTTTGAGATAGATAGACTGTTCATCGGCATCCAGTTCGATATCCCGTGGATTGATAAGGGCGAGCTTTTCTTCAATCTCTACTTGACTGGGAACACGCGCATCCGCAAAACCAATCCGCCAAGTCTGCACCAAGGGACCAATCGTGATATTCAAATGGCTATTTGGTGCACAGCTGTGCTGTTTTCCAAGCGCAATCAGCTCGAATAAATCAGTTGCAACGGGGACAGGCTGCACACCTGCATTGAGGTTGACTTCCATGAGCTCCGAGGTCAAATCATTAGCTGAAAAGCGATCCTTGTACAGATAAAGAAGCGCTTCTACTTGATCTAAAATAGGCTCTGGCTCATGGTGCCAGATTTTCACCTCAATCACCGTGCCCATGAGACGAATGTGGCGATTACTTGCTTGCATCTGCTGCCACCTGCTGTAATTCTTGGTAAATCTGCTCGTTTTCTTCTAAGGAATACGAATTCGCCCCGCTGGCTAAGGGATGACCTCCCCCATGGTGGCGTTTGGCAATTTCATTGATTGGCAAAAACTTGCTCCGCAACCGCACGCGATACGAACCATCAGGTTGCTCGACAAAGACACCCCAATTTTTGACCGTATTAACCCGTCCAGGCACTCCCACGATAAAGGCTGTATCGGCATCGGTGATGCCGTATTCCTTAAGCAAACTTTGGCTAAGGATTACGCGCGCAGCGCCATTTCCATCAACCTCCAAATGGTCGTAGACATAGCCGATGAGCTTAGCAATCGTATAGTCCACCGAGTCCATCTGCCGTGAAAGCCCTGCAAAATCAAAGTCATATTGGCGGAGTTTCGCCACAATGTCAAAGGTCTTGGCAGTAGTCGCAGGATAGAGAAAACGCCCTGTATCACCGACAATTCCCGCATAGAGCAGATAGGCGATGTCGCTATCCAAGTCCAAGCCCATTTCCAAGGCAAAATGCGCAATCATCTCGCTACAGGAGCTAGCACTGGTGTCCACCCAGGAAATGTCTCCGTAAACCTCATCGTTAGGGTGGTGATCAATCTTGATGAGAGCCTCTCCTTGATCATAGCGCTTGTCATCAATCCGCGCTTGATTGGCTGTATCTGTCACAATCACCAAGGCCCCCTGATAGTCCTCATCTGCGACTGTCTCCATTTGAGCCAACCAAGCAAGATTTGGCTCTGTATAGCCCGTCACCTTGATGGCCTTTTCAGGGAAGTTTTTTTGCAACAAGCGCTGCAAGCCCACCTGACTACCCAGCGCATCTGGATCTGGGCGCATATGGCGGTGAATGATAATGGTCTGGTACTCTTTTATCTTGTCTAAAATCGTTTCTAGCATGCTATATACTCCTTTTTTTCATTCTATCATAAAAGTGGCGCTTTTGAAAATTTGGAGAATGTGGTATACTAGTGCTATCATCTATTTTTGGAGGAAATTATGGCACTGGCAAAAATTGTCTACGCTAGTATGACAGGCAATACCGAAGAAATTGCGGATATTGTCGCAAGTAAACTGGAAGAACTCGGTCTTGAAGTGCACAACGACGAGTGTACGACTGTTGAAACAGAAGAAATTTTAGATGCCGATATCATCATCGTCGCAACCTATACCTATTCGTATGGTGGGGACGGCGAATTACCAGATGAAATCGTCGATTTCTATACGGACTTGGCAGACTATGACTTGACAGGAAAAATCTACGGTGTCTGCGGATCAGGCGACACCTTCTATGAAGATTTCTGTAAATCAGTAGACGATTTTGACCTCATGTTGGCATCACGCGGAGCAACCAAGGGGGCTGAAAATGTCAAGGTTGATTTGGCAGCTGAGGAAGACGATATCGTAAACCTCGAAAAATTCGCAACAGACCTTGTTGCAGCTTTGGAAGCATAATGATATGACTGTGTAAAAAGAAGCCTGCAAGGCTTCTTTTTTATTGAAGAAAAAAATTTTTTTGAGATATTTTTCTTAGGTGGTGCGGACGGTAGCGACTTCCTTCGGAGTAAAATAATCCAGTGGATTATTTTAGCCCGAGCCCAGAAACAAAGGAGCGAGGATAATCGATTTCTACGAAATCACGATTTTTATCCCACTCCCTACTTTTACCACAGCGAAAAGTATCTGATGAAGCTCGCTCCGCTCGCGAAAATCGGAAATTGAGCAATCTTTTCAACTTGCTTAAATAGGTCTGGGGTTTGTCTACGTTCTGAAGAGGCAGAGACAAAAGCCCAACCCTAAATATAAAAAGCGAACAAAATTAGTTATCTGACACTCAGAATTCTGTTTTGTTCGCTTTTTGCATCTAATTTATCAATTTGAAGACTTGATGATAAAGAATCTCAAAATCAAAATCTTTTTGTCCCAGCCTCTTTTTCTGTTTACTCTGCATCTACCGCCACAGCCTTTTGTAAGCCATAGATGGATTGTCTACGATTGAGCATATAGCTGATTATCACTGTAATAGCAAAAAAGGGGAGATTTTGAAATCCAAAGACTTCTCCACCAATCAAGATAGGAGCGAGCAAGGTATTGGTCGCACTAGCAAAAACGCTGATATAGCCCGCAGCTGCGACTAATTCGATGGGCAGTCCAAAGACAGGAGCAAGGATAACACCGAGAGATGCACCAATGGCAAAGAGGGGCGTCACTTCTCCACCCTGAAAACCAACCGCTAAGGTCAAGGTCGTAAAAAGCAATTTCAGCAGAAAATCATAGCTGTAAATCTGATGGGTAGAAAAACTAGCTTCAATCAAATTCGTCCCAAGACCCGCATAGCGCCCGAAATGAGCAAAGAATAGAGCCAGACTAAGCACACCCCCGATAAGCGCAATCCGCCAATAAGGATTTTTCAAGTAATCAATAGCCTGTTTTTTGAAGAAACTTTGCAGGGAGACAAAGACATTTCCTGTCAACCCAAACAAGAGGCCAAGTAGCAGGCATTTCAGAAATACCTCAACTGTAATGGTCTGCGTAAGAGGAAGAACATGCGAAAATTTTTCTAATCCCAAGAAATGTGAGAATCTGCTAGCCGTATAGACTGCAAAGAGGCTAGGCACCAAGGCATACAAGTTCAACTGACCGAGAGTCACAACCTCCAAGGCAAAGAAGAGGCCAGCAAGGGGCGTTTGAAATAGACCAGCAAAGCCCGCAGCCATTCCCGTTACCACCAATACCTGAGACGAATTGGGAAAGCTAAGACAATGCCTAAAGCGATGCGAAATAGTGGCACCTAGCTGAACTGCCACACCCTCACGGCCAGCACTCCCGCCAAAGAGATGCGTCAACCAGGTCGAAACGACAACCAAGGGAAGCAAACGCAAGGGAATTACTTCGCTGTCTCCGTGCGCCACTTCAAATATCAAGCCCATGCCTTTCTGCGTGTCCTTGCCAAAACGCTGGTAGAGGGCGACAATCACAAGACCTGCCAGCGCCAAAAAGGGAAGTAGATACGGCAGATGGGCTGAACGGACGTCCCCAATCAGAAGCAGGACGCGACCAAAGATGGTATCCACCGCTCCTACGATGAGGCCAATGAGCACACCAACTAGGGCTAAACGCAAGCATAAGCCGTAGGAATGTTGATAGCTGTCTTTGATATTCTTCATCACTGCTCCTTCTTTTTCTTTCCACTTCCTACATCAATAATTCTTTAACCATACCCAATTCTTTTTCATTGACCACCACGAAAATGGTTGCTCCTGCATGCAAACGGGTATTTCCGTCCACCAATTCAGACTTCTTATGATGAATTTGGGTTGTAATGAGGATATTTTTCGGCAGGGTTAATTCTCTCACTTTTTTCCCTGCAATCTTATCTGAGACAATCAGCTCAATTAGGGTTGGTTCAACAACATCGCTTGTATGCGCAATGGTCATCTTGGCTAGCATGGCTTCATAAATTGGCTCACCTTTTAACAAATCCATGATAATATAGGCAACGAGTGTCACAACGCCAATCGCCATTAACTGCTTCAAATCACCCACCATTTCCGTTACCAAAATCATGGCAGTCAAGGGCGCTTTTGAAATCGCACCGAAATACCCTGCCATTCCCAATACAATGAAGAGAGGCAAGGCATCTACGGAAATCAGATGAAGCTGTTCTAAGACCAAGCCGAAGGCCATTCCTAAAAGAGACCCCAAGGTCAGCATGGGCAAGAAAATACCGCCCGGTAGACCGCTACTGTAGGAAATCATGCTCCAGACAAAACGAATGAGAAAATAGAAACAAACTGTAGTCAAAAGCAGATTTTCCTGGGCAAGAGAAATAATCAGCCGATGCCCGCCACCCAGTAACTGTGGATAGAAATAGCCAATCGGAATCACGAAGAGAATCCCGATAAGCCCATGAGCGTATGGTGGAATCTGGAATTTTCTCCCTAAGAAGTCATAAAAACGGTGGAAGTTTAAAATCACCTTTTCATAGCCAAAGCCCATCACTCCTAAAAACATACCCATTAGGATAAAAATCCAATACTGTTCGAGCGAAAGAAAGGGCAGTTCCTGATTCATAGATAAGACAGGTGTCAGGCCAAAGATGTTTAAGGAAATAAAGTTGGCAACCAGACTAGCCACCAAGGCTGTCACCCAGACCATGCGCGAAAAGTGATGATAGACTTCTTCAACGACAAAAAGGAGGCCTGCAATTGGGGCATTAAAGGCTGCTGAAAGTCCCGCAGCTGCGCCACTTGCGATAAAGGCTCTGGTTTCCATACGGCTGGCCTTCAAAAACTTGGCTACACCCTTTGCCGACATGGCCCCCAGCTGAATACTTGGTCCCTCACGTCCCAGCATAAAGCCCATTGAAATCGCACACACCCCTGCGATAAATTTCTTCCAGAGAACACTCCACCAATCGGTCCGAAGCATTCCTTTCAATTCTCCCTCGATATGGGGAATCCCTGAACCCTTGATGTCTGGATCTGACTTGACCAAGAGACTGATAAGCCAGACGACAAAGAGGCTGACTAGGGTAATCGGCACTAACAATAGCGGATTGCTCTGAGCTGCATGGTAAACAGCTATCACCTCTTCAAACAGCAGTTCAATTGCTAGACGAAACAAGCTGACCACTACACCCGACACGATTCCGACCAGAATGCCCCGCCAGACAAAGCTCATAATGGAACTCGCCGAAAAACGGAACTCCCTATGGTGATTTTCCATAATCTTTCTCCTATCCTCATACTCCAACTGGCTACCTGAACCAAGACATTTCAGGAGCATCAATCATTTCTTATTCCTATTCTACCAAATCCAGACCAATTTTTCGAGGGAAAGTTGTTGGATGGGTAAAGAAAATGGTAGGGGGGGACTTATCTCTTCATCCATTGCCTGCCCATCTCCTTTTACATTTTTTTAGTGGTCTCACTTGATTTTTTGTGATATAATCTTGTTGTCGCACTCACGATACTGCGCTAGCAGGAGGTGATTCTATATGCGTATGCTTTTCGACCTTGTTTTGCTACCACTGTTTATCGGTGTGGGTTCTCAACTCATTGCGGAATGGCTAATCCGTCAGCTAGCAAACAAACGCGACAAACAACACTAGCCTGAGTGCCTTGAGCAAGCACAAAAAAACACCCTCGGTTGCAGCCTTGGGTGTTTTTCTAATGCGCTTAACTCTTCGACCTTTTAAGCACCTTTATTATCTAACACTTTCCTAGAAAAGTCAAGTATAAAACATCCTATCTCCCCTGCAGGAATCGAACCTGCAACTAATTCTTAGGAGGAATTTGTTATATCCATTTAACTAAGGGAAGGTTCTTTTATTGTATCGTAGACGGGCAAAGATTGCAAGCAAAAATTAAAAAGCACCCTGACGGGTGCTTGATGAAATCCCAATCGTTGATTAACGACGGATTTCTTTGATACGCGCAGCTTTACCTTGCAATGCACGTAGGTAGTACAATTTCGCACGACGTACTTTACCGTAACGTACTACTTCGATTTTATCAACACGTGGAGTGTGGATTGGGAAGGTACGTTCTACACCGATACCGCTAGAAATTTTGCGGACAGTATACATTTCTGAGATACCTTGACCTTTACGAGAGATGACAACACCCTCAAAGATCTGGATACGCTCACGAGTTCCCTCAACAACCTTCGCGTGAACACGCACAGTGTCACCAGGACGGAATGCAGGGATATCAGTACGAAGTTGACCTTCTGTCAAACTTTGAATTAATGGATTCATGTTTCTTTCTTCTCCTATCTTGCCAATCATGGGAGCTCACGTCCCAGCGGATTAACCGTTTTTGGTGTGTCCATTACACACTTTATCTATTATATACAAAGATGCGATGATTGTAAAGTAAAATCGCTGATTATTTTATAATTCGTCTGCTATTTTATTGATTTTGCGGAGGCGATGGTTGATGCCACTTTTGGTAATCGGTTTTGAAAGGCTATCGGCTAGCTGCTGAATCGAGTAATCAGGATGCTGAATCCGTAGCTGGGCGACTTCTTGTAAGTCAGACGGCAATTGGTCCAGCCCAATCGTTTCCATGATTTTGGAAATGTTGTTAATCGTCTTCATGCTGGCTGTTACCGTGCGGGCAATATTCGCCGCTTCTGCGTTGATGGCTCGGTTGAGGTCATTGCGCGTCTCTCGTAGCAGTTTGACATTTTCAAATTCTGTCTTGGCTTCTTCCGCTCCGATAATCAAGAGAAAGTCCATGATGTCTTCTGCCCGCTGCAAGTAAGTAATACTGCCCTTGGAACGCTCGATGACCTTGCCATCCAAGAGAAATTTTTGCAGGAGACGAGCCAAATCATGGGCATGGTCCTCGTAGATGGAGGCGATTTCTAGTTGGTATTTCCCCGTTTCTGGATCCTTGACAGAACCGCTGGCTAGAAAAGCGCCACGTAGATAGGACTGGCTCCAGCTATCCTTTTCTAAAATCGCAGGCGCAATGCCTGTCTCCAGGCCAAAAAAGCTATCCGCCAGATAGAGGTCATCTAAAATCTCATTGACCCCACTTTCCAAAAATACGGTATAAACACGGTTTTTTCGCAGATTGGTCTTTTGATGGTGGCGAATCTCAGCCTTGACGTGGTAGAACTTGTAGAGCATCTCATAGAGATGCCGGGCAATTTTTGCATGCTCACTGCTGATGGACAGGGTGAGACCAGACGAGGCCAAACCGAGACTGCCCGATAGCTTAATCATAGCTGCCAGTTCGCTCTTTGTCGCTTGACCTTGACTGATAATTTCTTCTTTTACTTGCACACTGAAACTCATGATTTCACCTGCAAGATTTTCAAGAGTTCTTCGACAACCAAGTCCCCATCGTGAAAGGCTCCCCCATTTTCAAGCCGCAAGAAATTGGACGATATCACCCGTTGAGCTTGTGATTGTAAGCCTGTAAAGTCGTGCTTGACCTGCACAAGATATTCATCAAACTGGTGGGTATTCATATAGTCTTGCGGGACAGGCTCAATATTGACCAGCACGGTATCGATACAGTCTGCCCCTAGATGCTTGTTCAAGACACGTACGTGGTCGGCATCACTAAAGAATTCTGTTTCGCCCCGCTGGGTCATGATATTGCAGACATAGGTCACATCTGCCTTGGTTTCTTTTAAGGCTTGACCGATTTCTGAAATCATGAGATTGGGTAAGATAGAGGTAAACAGGGAGCCAGGTCCAAGGACAATCATGTCGCTTTCCAAGATGCTCTCCACCACCTTCCGGCTGGCAGTTGGCTCATCCTGATTGTAAGAATTGGTCACATAGACGTGGTCAATCATGCCCTTGTAGCCTGCTATCTTACTTTCTCCGACCACCTCATGACCGTCTGTAAACACGGCATGAAGGGTCAAGGCATTTTCACTAGAGGGATAGATTTTCCCTGTTGTGTGGAAGAACTTGGACAAGAGCTGCATGGCATGGTAGGTGGATCCCTGCATTTCAGAGATACCTGCGATAATCAGATTTCCCAAGGGATGACCCGCTAGCGCTCCGTCTGTTTCTGCAAAGCGGTACTGAAAGATGCGCTCATAGAGTTTTGGCATATCAGACATGGCGAGCAGGACATTTCTCAAATCACCGGGTGGCGTCATCTGCAAGGCATGACGGATTTCACCTGACGAGCCCCCATCATCTGCTACCGTCACGATGGCTGTAATGTCTACATCCTTGTCGCGTAGGCTTTTGAGAATGACAGGAATGCCTGTACCGCCTCCGATGACGGCAATTTTAGGTTTTCTCATGAACGATTGACCGTTTCCTTTCGTCTGTCTTTGTCGCGGTGACTGAGGTTGACCGTCCACCCTTTTTGCAAATCATCAGAAAGACGCTTCGCAAAGGCAACGCTGCGGTGCTGACCACCCGTACAGCCAACTGCAATGGTCAGGACAGACTTGCCTTCCTTTTGATAGCCCGGTAAAATCGGCTCAATCAAGCCCAGTAAATGGCGGTAAAATTCCTCGGATTCCTCATGCTCCATGACATAGTTGAAGACTGGCTCATCTAGCCCTGTCAGATTGCGCAATTCCACTTGATAATATGGATTTGGCAAGAAGCGTACATCAAAGACTAAGTCCGCATCAAGTGGCAAACCGTATTTGAAGCCAAAAGAGATGACTTCCACTCGGAAAGAGGGCTGGTTGGTTAGGCTGGCAAATTGGTCTGAAATTTCCTTACGGAGATTACGAGGCGTCAACTCTGTCGTATCAATCACATTTTGGCTCATATTTTTAAGCGGTGCTAGCAATTCACGCTCCAGTTGAATTCCATCCAGAACCCGGCCATCTGCTGCAAGTGGGTGCAAACGGCGTGTTTCCTTATAACGAGCCACTAATTCACTATCGGTCGCATCTAAAAAGAGAATCTTAAAGTCCACATCGTCAGCCGCTTCAATCTCATCTAAGACCTGACGGATTTCCGCAAAAAAGGAACGGCTCCGCATATCCACAACAACTGCGACCTTGTCATTGTCCTGACTGTGGCGGATTAATTCTAAGAATTTTGGCAAAAGGGCTGGAGGCATATTGTCGACTGTAAAATAACCCAAATCTTCAAAAGACTGGATGGCAACCGTCTTTCCAGCACCTGACATTCCTGTGACAATCACAAGATGGAGTTTTTCAGACATCGTTTTCCTCTCTAATTTTCTACTGCTGCAATGACTTCAATTTCCACTTTCACATCGCGTGGCAGGCGAGCCACTTCGACGGCTGAACGAGCTGGAAATTCAGCTGAAAAAGCCGTCTTATAGACTTCATTAAAGGCCACAAAGTCATTCATATCACTCAAGAAACACGTCGTTTTCACCACATGGTCAAAATCGGTCCCCGCCTCTGTTAAAATTGCGCGGATATTGTTCAACACCTGCACGGTTTGTTCTTCAATCGTTGTACCGACAACCTCACCCGTTTCTGGAGACAGGGGCACTTGACCTGATGCAAATAACAAATTTCCCACAATCTTTCCTTGGACGTAAGGACCGATGGCTGCTGGGGCTTTATCTGTGTGAACTGTTCTCATTTTCATACCTCTTTCGTTTTTCTTTATTATAGCATATTTTTAGCAAATACGAGGCAAATCGTTCTTTCCGACTTCTGCACCTCTTTGGTGTATAATAAAATCAGATAATTCCATTCACAGGAGGTTTTTATGCTTTATTCCGTTACCGCGACAAATCAAGAAGGGATTCATGGTATCGTTTCCCTTTCCAGTCAAAAATCGTTCCCAACTGCCCATCCCCTGACAACAGATGAAGGCTTTAACCCCGAAGAACTCATGGCAACTGCTTGGGCCACTTGCCTCAACGCAACCATTCAAGCCCTCTTAGAAAGTCAGAAACAGGCGCGTCCATCACGGGTTGAGGTGACCTGTGAACTCCACCGAGAAGCCACTATTGGCACAGGCTACTACTTTCAAGTCAATGCTAGAGCCAGTATTCAAGGATTCACACTTGAAGAAGCTGAAAGCCTCGTCCAGCAGGCCCACAAACGTTGCCCCATTTCCAAACTCATCGCCCAAAGTCAGACCATTTCACTTCAAACCGTTGAGTGGAATACATAAAAAAGCGCCTGAGGCGCTTTTTTATATCTTTACGGTTTAATCCGGTGCAACATGCGTGGGAATGGGATGGCTTCACGGATATGTTTGGTACCTGCGACAAAGGTTACCATCCGCTCGATACCGATTCCAAATCCTGCGTGGGGAACTGAGCCGTATTTACGGAGGTCAAGATAGAATTCATACTCTGACTTGTCCATTTCAAGGGCTTCCATTTTCGCAACAAGGGCATCGTAGTCATCCTCACGGACAGAGCCGCCGATGATTTCACCGTAGCCTTCTGGTGCAAGAAGATCCGCACAAAGGACACGCTCTGGATTGCCAGGAACTGGTTTCATGTAGAAAGCCTTGAAGCTAGCTGGATAGTTGACGACAAAGGTCGGTACACCAAAGTAGTTTGAAATCCATGTTTCATGCGGAGAACCAAAATCATCTCCATGCTCTACGTGCTCATAGTCCGTATCTTCATCCGCTTCATGCTCTTGTAAAAGACTAATCGCATCATCGTAAGACACACGCTTGAATGGCTCTGCAATGTATTTCTTCAAGAGGTCCGTATCACGTTCCAAAGTCTCAAGCGCCTGCGGTGCACGGTCTAGAACACCTTGAATAAGGGCCTTCACATAGGCTTCTTGCAAATCAAGCGATTCTTCGTGTGAAAGGAATGAATACTCCGCATCCATCATCCAAAACTCGGTCAAGTGACGGCGGGTTTTTGATTTTTCCGCGCGGAATACCGGTCCAAAGTCAAAGACACGACCGAGCGCCATCGCTCCAGCTTCCAAGTACAACTGACCTGATTGGCTCAAATAAGCTGGGGTGCCAAAGTAGTCCGTTTCAAAGAGTTCTGTTGAGTCCTCTGCCGCATTTCCAGACAAGATGGGGCTGTCAAACTTAATAAAGCCATTCTTGTCAAAGAATTCATAGGTTGCATAGATAATGGCGTTACGGATTTGCATAATGGCCATTTGCTTGCGAGAACGCAACCACAAATGACGGTTGTCCATGAGGAAATCCGTTCCGTGTTCTTTTGGCGTAATCGGATAATCCTTTGATTCACCAACTACCTCAAGGTCCGTAATATCTAGCTCATAGCCGAATTTTGAACGCTCATCTTCCTTGACAATTCCTGTCACAAGAACAGATGTTTCTTGGCTGAGTCGTTTCACAGTATCAAACTTAGCTGCTCCTTCTTCCTCACCAAAGGTTTCGATAAAGTTCGGTTTAAAGGCAACAGCTTGGAAAAAGGCTGTTCCGTCACGGAGTTGCAAGAAGGCCAGTTTTCCTTTGCCTGATTTGTTGGCAACCCAAGCACCAATCGTCACTTTTTCTCCAACATGGTCTTTGACATCAATAATCGCTACTAAATCTTTAGACATAATTTCTCTTTTCTTTTTCTATCGTAATCGTTTATCAGTTAAATATTTAAAATTGCAATTTTACTTTATTCGCTATTCATGTTTGACATGGCAGACAGCTTCAATATTATTGCCATCTGGATCTATCAAAAAAGCTGCATAATAATTGGCATGATAGTGTGGTCGAAAACCTGGCCTACCATTATCTCTACCGCCAGCTGCCAAACCAGCTTGGTAAAACAACTCCACTTCTGTATGAGTTTTCGCATGAAAAGCAACATGCATGGGAACTTGTTCACCCGTTTCTAGCCAGAAATCTCCACCAGGGTCTGTACTAGACTTTTCTCCAAAACTAACCGCATGGTCATGATCAAATCGAATCTCGTACCCGAGCGGAGCTAGTGTTTTTTGGTAAAAAATTTTTGACACTGGCAAGTCCTTGACTCGAATACTCAAATGGTCAATCATAGAGCCACCTCAATCATTTTCCATAAAGGTATGCAGTCGTTGAATGGCTTCTTTGAGGGTGTCAAGGTCTGTAGCATAGCTGAGACGGACATTTTCTGGTGCGCCAAAGCCTGCTCCTGTCACTAAGGCAACACCTACTTCTTCCAAAATCGCTGTGGTAAATTCGGTCACATCCGTAAAGCCTTTCATTTCCATAGCTTTTTTGACATTTGGGAAGAGGTAGAAAGCTCCTTGCGGTTTGACCACTTCAAATCCTGGTACTTGAGCAAGCAAGGGATAGATGGTATTGAGCCGTTCCTCGAAAGCCTGTCGCATATGCTCAACGGTATCTTGCTCACCGCTAAGCGCTTCAATCGCCGCATATTGAGCGGCTGCTGTCGGATTGGACGTTGTTTGCCCTGCAATCTTACTCATGGCAGCAATAATCTCTGCCTCACCTACTGCATAACCAATCCGCCAACCCGTCATGGCATAGGTTTTGGATACCCCGTTGATTACCACCGTCTGCTTCCGAATGGCTTCTGACAGACTAGAAATCGGTGTGAAGGTATGACCATTATAGACCAGACGCCCATAAATATCATCTGCCAAAATCAGAATATCATGCGCAACAGCCCAATTTCCAATCGCAAGGAGCTCGTCCTTACTGTAAATCATCCCCGTTGGATTAGACGGTGAATTGAGCACCAAGACCTTGGTCTTGTCTGTCCGCGCTGCTTCTAGTTGCTCCACCGTTACCTTAAAGTCATTTGCTTCTGTTGCCTGAACAAAGACTGGCACGCCTTCTGCCATTTTGATTTGGTCTGCGTAGCTGACCCAGTAAGGAGTTGGAATGATGACCTCATCAAGTGGATTGATAACACTCATGAAAAAGGTATAGAGGGAGAATTTGGCTCCCGTTGCGACTGTCACCTGATTAGGAGCGACTGCGTATCCGTAAAATTTCTCAAAATACTGGCTAATCGCTGCTTTCAACTCTGGAAGACCACTTGCAACCGTGTAAAAACTAGCACGACCGTCTTTAATCGAGCGGATAGCTGCTTCTTGGATATTTGCTGGAGTGGTAAAGTCAGGCTCTCCCAAGGTCAGAGACAAGATATCCTTGCCTTCTGCCTTTAAGGCCTTGGCACGCGCCCCCGCCGCCAAGGTCACACTTTCTTCCATTTCAAGCACTCGTTTTGATAACTTCATATTCCCTCCTTGCTCAGCAATTTCCCACCTTCAAACGCAATGGCATAGTAGGTCTGACCAGATTTCACTTCCCAAATCGGCTGATTTTTAAAGTAGCCAAAGGTCACTTTTGAAATCTCTCCAGCCCCATTTTCTTTGGCAATGGTTTTCGCCTCTTCTTGAGAAATCCCTTCTGCCACCTTATAAACAAGAATTTCCGACGATTCTTCTGGTATCAAGACCAATACGTCTTCGTCTGCCTGATTTTTTCCAGCCACGCTATAATAGCTCTTCTCACCATTGTAGCGAGCGACCTTAGAAATAGAGGTCACGCCTGCATACTGGGTTGCCACCTGCTCTGCCTGCTCTTGTCCCTGTAAAAAAGGACGCGCCGACACTTCCAAAATATACAAGATTGAAAAAACAATAACAGATACAAGGACAAATACTCCGATGAGGGATTGCTTGCCAAGCGTCATACTGGATTTACTGGTGCGATTTCTCTTTTTTGCCATAATAGAATTATTATACTATATATTGGTGCAGAATGCCATTTTTTCTGGCAATTTATACCAATTTTTTCAACACCCTCCCCCTATTTCTCCTCAAAAACGCAAAGCGCTTCTTCTTGCAGTTCTGCCCAATTCTTGCTACACTATTCCTATGATAGAAAATGTACAAAAAGCCTTAGAAAAGAATCAAGAAGCCCTGCGCAGCCTGGTCATTCTCCACCGCGCCTCTGATACCATTTACAAACAAGAAATCGAAACCATAAAAAAGTACAACTTGACCATGGGGCAATTCGGAGTGCTAGAAGCTCTTTACAATAAAGGCGACCTCCGCATTCAGGAACTGATTGACAAGCTCCTCAGCACGTCTGGCAATATGACGGTCGTGATTAAAAATATGATTCGAGACGGTTATATCACCAAAGTACCCGATTGTCATGATAAACGAGCGTCTCGGATTCACCTGACCGATCTTGGTCGCAAGACAATCGAGGCCATTCTCCCCGAACATTATGATAATATCGGGCGTATTTTTGGTGTACTCAACCTTGAAGAGCAAGAAACACTCAATGCAATTTTAAAAAAATTCAAAAGATGAAACAATTTTATTGCTAATTAGTGATAATTTTGTTATTCTATACTCATCGCTTTCGTCATCGAGTATGCTCACCCATCGATGAAAGCACATTTTACACTTTTAAAGGAGGCCATCTCAATGGCAAATGTATTATTTTTAGTTGGTTCACTACGTGACGGTTCATTCAACCACCAAATGGCAAAACAAGCCGAAGAATTGCTCAAAGGAAAAGCAAATGTGACTTACTTGGACTATAGCCAAGTTCCTGTTTTCAACCAAGACCTTGAAACACCTGTTCTTCCTGCAGTTGCGGCTGCTCGTGAGGCTGTTGACCAAGCAGATGCTATCTGGATTTTCTCACCAGTTTACAACTATGGCATTCCTGGTCCAGTAAAAAATATTCTTGACTGGCTCAGCCGTGCGCTTGACTTGTCAAATCCAAAAGGACCTTCTATCCTCCAAGATAAATTGATTACTGTATCTGCTGCTGCGAACGGCGGACATGAGCCACTCTTTGCAGCCTACCATGCCCTTCTTCCATTTATCCGTACCCAAGTTGTCGGTGATTTTACAGCTTCACCAATCAATCCAGAAGCATGGGCAACTGGTCAATTCGTTCTTTCCGAAGAAACAGCTACACAATTAGAAAAACAAGCCGCTGCCCTTCTTGCAGCAATTCAATAAAAAGGTTGGGAATTTTGTCCCAACCTTTTTATTCGGTACCAGCTACCTTAGACTGGCACATGTTTCCTCACAAATACGATTTTTCTTTCTTCTGATAAATCCGCCCGATAAGCAAAGCCGTCAAAGGTCAGCTGACGGAGCTTGTCAAGAGTTTGAACATCTTGTTCTGCCATGAGAGAAACCAAGCGACCCCGCCCTTTCTTGGAAATGGTCGAATGAATCTTGAGCTGTCCCTTCTTGTCCTCCATAAAGATAATCTGCACCATGTGCTTTTGAATGGCAGGCGAAAAGACCTGCTCAAATTCGGACGAAGCTAAAGAGATAATCAAATCTTCATCTGCTAGCTCTTCATCGTACTGCGCCCGCCAAAATTGTTTGAGCGACTGGCCCTTTACTTTTAGCTGACCTTGAAAGTCCAAGCGGTGTGGAGAAATCAGGGTAAAGGGTGAAATCAAGCCATAAAAGCCTGTCGCAATCAAGACATGGCGTTCTAAGTAAACCTGCTCTGCGTCTGTCAAATCCCTGCGCTTCATATAGCGGTACATGAGACCATCATAGAGTGTCCAAGCAGGATAGGATTTGGCTTGCTGGTGGGCAATGCGGTACCAGCGGTCGGCTTCTAACTCGGCCTTATCTTCTTTTAATTTGTAGAAAGCTGCCAAGTCTGCCACCGACATCTGACCTAGAGCTTCCAAAACGGCCCTACTCTTTTCAGACAGAGGAGCAAAGGGATGGTTTTCTAAGTTGGTATTTAATTCTTTTGCATTTGGAAGGATGATTTTCATAGTATGATTATATCACTTTCAAATAATATTCACTAGTCAACTTGTCTCATTTTTTCATGGTCTGGCTGATGATCCATTCAATCCGAGTATTCCATGATAAAAGGCAAGCTATTTCTAACTTGCCTTTGTAAAATACTACAGACTATATCCAAATAAAGAGAGTTTAAATTTTTAGAAAAATTTATAGTCCAAGCATTTCGTCCGTCAACTCAACATCTACTTTCCGTGTATAAAATTCCATTTCTTTAAAACCAATCAGTTTTGAAATGGGGGCAAGTGGAAATTGGTGGATAGACGAATTGTATTCCTCTACGAGATTATTATAATGCATTTTCCATTGGGCTAATACATTTTCTGTCTCAAAAATTTCATCAAGCAAACGTTCAACATTTTTATTTGCTAATAATTCAGGCATCTCACGGAGAAACTGCCCAAATTCTTCAGAGGTCTCAATTTTAGACGACTTCATTACAGTTTTTTCTTCGAATTTCTTAACTTTAGATACTGATTTATTTAGGTCAATCACTGACTCTTTTTCAATTTTTTGATGTTTCTCCACAAAACGAGTAGCTTTATCTAAAAGGGCTTCATTTCTTTCCTCAACAATCTGAATCTGACTCTTACTCGATTTAACAGATTGCTCAGTGCGGCGAACATGGTTATATTGCATGATTAAAGACATGCATAGACTTGTCAATAAACCTGCAACCAAAATAAATCCTGGAAATGGTTCATAGACATCTTCTCCTTCAATTGGCACAGCAACCACCATGATAATAAGCCATAGCAATGTTGAGAGAATAACAAGACCAATTCCTTTTAGCAATGCGACTAAAATATTTTTATCTTTCATAATTTCCTTCCACCTAACCTTAATATCCTCATTCATACTCATTCTTAATGAAGTATGTTTGATAGTCGTTAGTACAACTACCTATCTATCGTACCAAAATGAATCATAAAATTCAATTGATATCTATTGGCATGAAAACATCTTTTCCCATCAAATTAGAAACTTGGATACCCCTTGATGAACTTTCATTTGCTCTTTCCTTGCTTTTTTGTTTATAAAATGTTATCATCTGGTTATAAAGACTAGATGATAAGGAGTAGAGAATGAATCACTTACCAAAATGGCAGCAACTTCCCGATTTAGAATTGTATCTGGATCAGGTTTTGCTCTATGTCAACCAACAGACGAGTCCCGTGTTAGGCAGTCGTGAAAAGCCTCTCACTGCTTCGATGGTCAACAATTATGTCAAGCATGGCTATCTTCCTAAACCTATCAAGAAAAAATACAACCGTACTCATTTGGCACGTCTCATTATTCTCAGTATCTGTAAGCCGATTTTTCCGATTGCAGAGATAAAAGACATCATCGATGTCTTAAAGGAGACGCACGAGGCTCCTGAACTCTACAATGCCTTTGTGGATTGCTTTTCAGGTAATGAAACGGCGGAGCATCCGCCCATTTTGCAAAAGGCTTGTCAGACCATTCACTTTTACCAAGAAACACTTGCGCTCATTCCAGAACTGAAAGGAGAACCTCATGAACCAAAGTTTTAAACTCTCCCTCCCCCTCTCATTTGGTGAAGAGGTGGGCAATGCCGTCACCCACGCTGTCAGCGCCTTTTTCATGCTACTGTTGCTCCCTATTTCTGCCATTTATAGCTATGAACAGACGGGCTTGGTGCAGGCGATTGGGGTCTCCATTTTCATTATCAGCCTCTTTCTGATGTTTCTTGCGTCAACGATTTATCATTCGATGGCCTATGGTTCGACTCATAAGTATATTTTACGAATCATCGACCATAGTATGATTTACATTGCCATCGCAGGCAGCTACACTCCAGTGCTCTTGACCCTCATGCCCAACTGGCTGGGCTATCTAGTCCTCGTCATTCAATGGGCAACGACAATTTTTGGTATTCTCTATAAAATCTTTGCCAAAAAGGTCAACGAGCGCTTCAGTCTCGCCCTCTATCTCATCATGGGCTGGTTGGTAGTGCTGATTCTACCACAGGTGGTCAGTCAAACGAAACCTGCCTTCTGGTTTCTCATGTTAGCAGGCGGAATTGCCTATAGTGTCGGCGCCATTTTCTACGCTAAGAAAAAACCCTACTTCCACATGATTTGGCACTTGTTTATCATACTCGCTAGTCTCTTGCAGTATCTAGCCATTGTCTTTTATATGGTCTAATCCAAGACTTGTCTCTAATTTCAAAAGACGCTATACTAGTCTGTAGGGGGACAGATATGACCAGTAAATACCAACGCATTATTGAAGATATTCTGACAGGAATCGAGGAGCACCGCTTTAAACGAGGGCAAAAATTGCCCTCCATTCGCAGCTTGAGTGAGCAGTATCAGTGCAGCAAGGACACCGTTCAAAAGGCCATGCTTGAGCTGAAATACCAAAATCGAATTTATGCGGTAGAAAAAAGTGGCTACTATATCTTAGAAGATCAAGATTTTCAAGACACAACCGTCTCACTCAATCCAGAAGATTTCTTGCAGCTACCCTACGAGGATTTTCGGACCTGCGTTCATGAAAGTCTGATTGGGCGAGAAAATTATCTTTTTAATTATTACCATCAGCAGGAAGGCTTGGAAGAATTGATTGACTCTCTCCACATGCTTCTGATGGATTATCATGTTTATGCTAAAAAAGACCAGCTGGTCATTACGGCGGGAAGCCAACAGGCCCTCTATATTCTGACCCAAATGCAGTTGTCTAATGGTAAAGAAGAAGTCTTGGTTGAAGAGCCGACCTACTATCGGATGAGAAACCTCTTGGAACAACAGGGACTACCCTTTCAGACTATTGAACGAACCTTGGACGGGATTGACTTGACGCAGCTAGAGACTATTTTTCAAAGCGGGAATATCCGCTATTTCTACACCATTCCCCGCCTCCACAATCCTTTGGGAACGACCTACGATAGCAAGACCCAGCAGGCCATTCTTGACTTGGCTGAAACCTATGATGTCTATGTGATTGAAGATGATTATCTGGCAGATTTTGATCCTGCAAAGACCCTGCCGCTTCACTATCTTGATAGCCACGACCGTGTCATCTATATCAAGTCCTTTACCCCGACACTCTTTCCTGCCCTGCGCTTGGGAGGCATTGTCTTGCCTAGGCAGTTGCGAGAGACCTTTTTACAGCATAAGAGCCTGATTGACTACGATACCAATCTCATCATGCAAAAGGCATTGTCGCTCTATATTGATAATGGTATGTTTGCTCGCAACACGCGCCACCTACACCAGTTGAAACAGACACACGATGCCGACATGAAAGAGATGATGGCTGGCACTCACCTTGCCTATCCCTACCATATCGCTCAAGAAATGCTGACCATTCAGCTACCAAAGGGCAGGATGACAGCCCGCCTCAAACATGGGATAACGAGCAGGCAAATCATTGCAGGTTTATCCCATGACTACCTCCAACTTCCTTATAGCAAGGACTTTGCGCAACATCTCCGACAAATACTTGAAGAACTAACAATCAGCTAGGCATCTGCCTAGCTGATTGTGTATCTCTCATGCTTTCCTAGCTTTGCAATCATAACCTTTTATAGTCTTTTGAATGAACTTTAATACATCGTCACTTTCGACTTGCCGTACTCATAGTCAATGAAAATCAAGTACTGTCTGCGTCTTCCGTTCCTAATCTGAAAGTTAATTCATTTGACTATCGTCCCCAGAGGGGTAATACCTCATAAACAAATAGGAATCTTCAATGTTGTCAGACGGGCGAAAACCTTGCTTGGTCCAAAATGCCTTGGCCCTTTCATTTTTGATATGGACAGGGAGTGAAATGCGTTTTGCCTGATGCCTTTCTTGCAGATACTGCATCGAACCTTGGGCAGCTTGGCTGCCATAGCCTTGACCTTGAAACGCATCATCGATCAAAAAGTTGATGATTTCGGAATTTTCCTTGTTAATATATAGAGACACAAAGCCAATTAACTGGTCTTGATGATAAATGCCAAAGGCTTCCATGTAATCACGATGGAGCCAGGCTTCTGCGAGCGAATACAAGACAGGATCTACAAAATCCTCCTCTGCAACGCTTACCGTCAACGCAATACAAGCCTGAAAATTGTCTTCATCAATAGGCCTTAATGTAATCATATTTCCCCCTTAATCTTATCCGCCAAATGGCCACAAGTCCTGAATAGTCGCACCAATCGCCTTTATCTGGTCTACACTTCCCAAGTCATAGACATATTGAAAGCCCTCATCACGCAAGAGTTTGGCCGCCTGGGCTGACGAGACACTATCTGAACCATAGAGATAAATCGGCACATCGTGGACCAAGGTTGGAAATTCCTGCTTGCCTAGGGTCGTCAACGGATAATGTTCTGCAATCTCCACATGACCCAGCTGGTATTCGATAAAGGAGCGCACGTCATAACACTTAGCGCCATTTTTGACAGCAGCCACCACCTGATCAAAACGAATCTGATAGGTCTGCGCATCCTGACTAGCCTCGGACCACTTGATGTTGGGCTCAACTCCAACCAAAGGTCGCCGAGGCATTCTCTTCTCCTCAGGATGGGAGCTTGGTCTCAACTGCTGAAAGCCTACAAAACCAGCAACAAGTACCAGTACAAGCAGGATCATCCTTGATTTTTTCATTCCTTCCCCCATTCTGATAACGTATAAAAAAGGCAATGAACCGAAGTTACTAGCCTTTTTCATTGTCATTAAATTTCGTATCCCATCAAGAGGCCGTTTTCTTCTGCATAAAAGCTACAGAGTCCAGAAGTTGGAAGGGCTTCAATGAGGGCCTCTGGGTACATGTTTCGGACCATTTCCGAGAATTGCTGGCAGAATTTGTCATTATTACGATGGGCAATCACAATCCGTCCACCCTTGTAGCCTGCCTTGAGAATTTCTTCAAAGGCCGTTGCAACAGACTTTTTATGACCACGCGCTTTTTGAAGTAACTCGAGCTTGCCTTCGCTACTTGCTTCACCCACCATGCGGATATTCAACAGGCCAACAACTGCTCCAACCAGCTTACTTAAACGCCCATTTTTGACCAGATTATTGACCTTGGCAAGGACAAAGAGCAACTTGGTCTTTTTCTGATACTCCGTGATGGCCTCTACCAAGGCATCATAGTCTAGACCTGCCGCAATCAAGCGGTTGATTTCACCGACCAGTAAATCCATTTCTCCACCCGCAGAAAGGCTATCAATCAAGTGAATATTGACCGCAGGGTGTTCTTCCAAAAACATGTCTTTTGCGACGCGGGCACTATTGTAACTACCAGACAAGGAACCGGTCAAGGTTAGCACAATCACATTGTCAGCACCTTGATACGCCGCTTCGTAGGCTTGCGGACTTGGACAGGCAGAACCTGCCGCTGCTGATGAAGCATACATCACGTCCATCATGTGGTCGATATCGAGTTTTTCATCATCGAGGAAGGTTTGATCCTCAATGCGAACGGTTAAGGGAACAATTTCAAATAGGGTATCTGGCGCGAGATTCGCTAGTTCTTTGTAATCACAACCTGAATCTGCGACGATTTTCCATTTAGCCATAAATGTATTTCCATTCTATATAAGTAGTGAGGCTAAGATTTTTATTTGACAAGCAAACTATCTTGCTTTACAATTATATCATGAAATAAGGCGAAGTGAAAGCATTTTCTTTCGGCTGTCACAGCAAATATAGAACTGCCTCTACTGACTTAGCGAGCCTTATTTTCTCGCTCTAGGAGTTCATGTTACGCGAGGAGAGAAACGATATGAAGAAACGGACAATTTCCCCTAAATCCTTAAAGAATTTAGCCCAATCCAATAAAGAAATCAATCAACTAACCCGTGAATCCATTGAAACGGCTCTGCTTTTTTTGTTGGAAAAAAAGGACATGCGACAAATCTCGATTTCAGAATTGGTCAAAAAAGCAGGTGTTTCCCGCAATGCCTTTTACCGCAATTATAAATCAAAAGAAGAAATTTTAGAATTGGCCTATGCCAGAACTTCTCAGAATCTTATGGACAAGTGGCATCAACTGCAAAAGAAGGTCCACGAAGACGGGATTCAGCAGAGTTTTTCAGACTTTATCCAGCAGCAAAAAGACAAGGTGGAAGATACCAAGACCTTCTCCAACATCAGCCAATGGATTAAGGACAAGACCAATCAGTTGAATCAACGATAAGTTAAAAAGCTAAAACGGCAGGAAGATTTTCCTGCCGTTTCGTGTGTCATGATGTCAATAATCAAAGACTGACATCGTTCATTCACCTTACCTAATTCCAAGTAATACAGACTGCCTCGCTTTCGCATTTCTAGGCTCGGGTATCAATAGTCACTCCCCTGACTATTGATATACGTCAACCTATTAATCCTATAAAATACAAGGAAACAAGGAACTTTTTTCCCACTCCCTACTTTTACCACAGCAAAAAGTATCTGACGAGGCTCGCTCCGCTCGCAAAAATCGGAAATCGAATGTTCTGCTAGCTTAACATTTTAACTTGTTTCAATGGATTTTGGGCTTATCTACATTCTGAAACAATCCACACAACTTGCCCCGCTTTCGCATTTCTAGGATCGGGCTAAAATAATCCACTGGATTATTTTAGTCCCACCCCCGCACAGTTGATTAGGTAATCTTTGGAGCTTATAAAGCGAACATCATATCAATCAAGCACTAAATCTATTTTTTTAAATTTGCTAAAAGAGACTAGACATTGTGCCCAGCCTCTAGCTTCCTAATACTGCTACATACCGTCTGAAAAACAAAAATAACCTGACTTCTATAAGCATTTAGAGGTCAGGTTATGCTACTATATTTTACTATCCACTTGATAGGGAAACTATTCAACGTCCATATATTTAAATCTTTTTTAGCTAATTAGTAAAAATCTTTTATAAACGACATTCCTTTTATTTCCCTAATTGTCTAGTCCGTTTAATAGCTGCTTTTATGGCTGCCATAATGGCATAGCGAAAGCCCTCTTTTTCAAGTTTAACGACACCAGCAATCGTAGAACCACCTGGTGAGGTGACTTCCTGTCTCAACTGGGCGGGGTGTTTGCTGCTTTCTAAGACCATCTGGGCTGAACCGAGAAGGGTTTGGGCAGCGAGGTACTTGGCATCATCAGCACTCAAGCCGTGCGCTACTCCTGCATCCATCATGGCTTCAATCCATTGATAGACAAAGGCTGGACCACATCCTGCAAGAGCTGTTGCAGCGTCCATCAGCTTTTCATCTACTCGTTTGACCTGTCCTGATTGGGATAAGAGTTGCTCGGTCACATCCGCCAATTCAGGATTGGTCAGAGCATAGGTTGTCATTCCTTGCCCGATCGCAACAGGGGTATTGGGCATAATCCGAACGACTTGGCTAGCAGGCAAATATTGAGCAAGCTGCTCTAGGCTGATACCAGCTGCCATGGAAATCCAAACAGTAGAAGAGTGTTGCAGCGCCGTTCCGCCCAGACTTTCTAAAAGAGGGGCAAGGAGATGCGGTTTGACCCCTAAAAAGATGACATCTGCTTCTTGAACGATGTCACTGTTTGAGAGGATACGCCCACCCGTTTGTGCCTGTAGAGCTGCTGCACGAGCCTGATTGTGATGGCTGAGGAGCACCTCTACTCCTGCTACCTTGGCAACTGCAAGAGCAATCGCTGACCCCATATTGCCTAGACCGATAAATCCAACTTTCATAGCCGCTCCTTTCTAACGTACCTGACCCGTACCTGTAATAATATACTTGTAGGTGGTCATCTCCCGCAAGCCCATTGGACCACGTGCATGCATTTTCTGGGTGGAAATGCCCAGTTCGCAGCCTAGACCAAATTCACCCCCGTCTGTAAAGCGGGTTGAGGCATTGACATAGACAGCTGCAGAGTCAACCATTTGGGTGAAATAGGCTGCTGTTTCCGCACTTTCTGTCACGATGGCTTCGCTATGACCTGTCGAATGCACCGCAATATGCGCTGCCGCTTCTGCAACATGCTCCACCACTTTCACCGCTAGGATATAGTCTAAAAATTCCGTGTCAAAATCGTCTGGCCCTGCTGGTTGCCCCTGTTTCAAATAAGCAAGGGCTTTTTCATCTGCCCGCAGTTCGACTTGACCCGCTAGCTTTTCTTCTAGCAGAGGCAAGAATTGGGCTGCTATGTCCTGATGAACAAGGAGCACTTCTGCGGAATTGCAGACAGATGGGCGACTGGTTTTGGCATTGGCAACAATCGCAAGCGCCTTTTCCAAATCCGCAGCTTGATCCACATAGACATGGCAAATCCCTGTTCCTGTTTCAATGACAGGCACCGTTGCTTGCTCCACCACCGCTTGAATCAAACCTGCGCCACCGCGCGGCACCAGCAAATCAATCTTGCCTTTTGCCGTCATCAGTTCTTGAGCCGAAGCCCGGCTGGTGTCCTGCACCAATTCAATCACTTCTGGCGCAATACCGGCCTTGACCAAACCTGTCTTCAAGGCGGTAACAATGGCTTGGCTAGAATGAAAGGCTTCTTTTCCGCCACGCAGAATAACCGCATTTCCACTCTTGATGGCAAGCGCTGCAGCATCAGAAGTCACATTAGGACGACTTTCATAAATCATTCCAATGACACCAAAGGGGATGGATGTTTTCTGAATCCGAAGACCGTTTTCCGCCTGATAGTCATCAAGAGTCAGACCGACCGGATCTGGAAGAGCAATCAAGGCCCGAATCCCGTCTGCCATCGCTTTTACCCGCTCTGCTGTTAAAAGCAGTCTGTCCTGCATGACAGGAGCGATAGCGCCTTGAGCCTGCTCCATATCACGGCTATTTGCTTGTAAAATCTGCTCACAATCTGCTTCAAGCTGGTCTGCCATCGCCACAAGTGCCGCATTTTTTTGCTCTGTACTTGCCAAGTTAATAGCCGACTTATGCGCTAAAAGACTGTCTAATAAGGCTTGTGTTGTACTCATAACACCTATCATCCTTTCTATAGGCTGACCCAATCATTGCGGTGGATAAAGATACCCTCTGCTTTTTCGGTGGAGAGTTTCTGCTCCAATTCTTCTAAGGAGAGCTTGACCCGACCTTTTCCAATCATGCGGTGCGTCTCTTGACTGTAGACAGATACAATATCACCCGACTGGAAAGTCCCTTCAATTGCTTTGATTCCCGCAACCAGTAGGCTACGCCCCTTGTTCAGCATGGCTTCTTCTGCTCCTCTATCAATCTCAACAGAGGCTTCCGTCCGTGCATAGAAGGCCAACCATTGCTTGCGCTGGTTCATGGCCTGTCTATCTGCAAGGAAGAGAGTTCCTTTGTTACGTTGAGTGACTGCTTGTAAGAGGGCTGTGTCTTCTTTAGACGAACAGATAAAGACTGGTACGCCTGATTTGGTCGCAATCTGCGCCGCCTGTAATTTTGTCGTCATACCACCTGTTCCGTTGGAAGACCCTGCTCCAGCTGCCATGGCAAATAATTCGTCACTAATCTCTGCAATCTCTGCCAGATGCTTGGCATTAGGGTCTGTATTGGGGTTGGCTGTATAAAGACCATCGACATCCGTCAAGAGCACCAGCAAATCTGCTTTTAGAAGCGATGCAACTTGGGCAGATAGAGTGTCATTGTCTCCGACCTTGATTTCTTCAATCGCAATCGTATCATTTTCATTGATGATGGGAATGGCATTTTGGTGCAACAAGACCTGCAAGGCTTGGGAAGCATTCTGATAGCGCCGCGCATCTGCAAAATCATCTTGAGTTAACAGAACCTGAGCCGATACAATCCCGTCTTTCATGAGATTTTGGGTGTACTCCTCAATCAAGAGTCCCTGCCCCACCGCAGCGCTGGCCTGCTTTTCAGCAATCTTGGTCGGCCGCTTATCAAAGCCCAAACGGCGAAAACCAGCCGCAATCGAGCCTGACGTCACTAAAACCAACTGGTAACCCTGCTGATGTAGCTGGGCCAATTGATTGGTAATACGGGCAATTTTGATGCGATCCAAACTGCCATTTTTCTGCGTGAGCGAGCTAGTCCCCACCTTAAATACGATTAGCTTATCTTTCATACCTACTTCTCATTTCCTAACTAGATAAGGAAAAGTATAGCATACTTCCTGCATTTTGACCACCGATTCTACTATGTAAGCAAGGATATTCTGACAAGAATCGGAAAGAGAGTGTAAATGGAGGAAAATCTACCCCAAAACTGAACAACATAAGAAAGCCAGGGATTTCCCCCAGCCTTCTTACCTTTCTTCTAAAAATTGTTCCATTCGCTCTACTAGACGTTCTGGCTCAAGGCTTTCTAACTGGTATTCTGTCTTGAGGAATGTCTTAATCTGCTGTCCATATTGCTTATCAATCAAGCGATTGTCCAGTAAGAGGATACAGGATCGTTGCCCTGCAAAACGGTTGCTCCGTCCTATGGCTTGTTTGAGCTTTAACATCATCATCGGCAGGTGATAATCATAGAAGGGATTTTTCCCTTCTGCCTTGAGACGGCGGTTGACCTTACGGACAAAACGGTCTTGAGGATTTTCAAAAGGCAGGCGCGGAATGACTTGAACCAGTTGAGGTTGGCTGGCAAAGTCTACCCCCTCCCAAAAAGCTCCTGTTCCTAGTAAAATCGGCACTTCTCCTTTTTCAAATCGGCGCTTGATAGCCATCTCTGTCCCATGTCTGTGCTGGGCGAGATGAGGAATGCCCGCGTCCTCTAAGATTCGTGACAATTCTAAAAGCAAATGAATTGAAGTCAGTAAAACCAACATCGGTCGGCCAAGGACGATTACATCTTGAATATACTGGGCGATAAAGGCTGCATGTTCTTCCTTGTTTAAGGCGACCAAATCAGGTAATGTTCGAGGATACACAATCAATTGATTCTCTATCTGCTGACTGGGAAGTCTATCAAAGGTCACCTCTTTAAAACCGAGCAAATCAGCCACATTCACCTTTTTACTAATCTCAAGAGTGGCACTGATACAGCATATTTTACTATTTGGCAAAAGACTAGCTACATCAAGTACATCTTCCTGACTGGCTCTTAGGAAGCTCAAGCGCTTCTCATCTACCCTGCGCTCTTCCAGCCAAAACTCCCGCTTCTGCCCGAGTAGCCAAACCCAGTCTTGAAAATCACTATCGCCCAGCTCTTCCAAATTTTGTCTGAGAGTTTCTAGGTCTTCTGCTGTTAATTCTCGCCTGCCAGTTGCTCGGAACTGCTCTAAAAGATGACTTAACTCAAAAGAACAGGCTTCTAATAAGCGTTTTTCAAGAAGCTGACTAGTTCTGTCCAACTTGCTCTGGAGCAGGGCTTCACAGTCTGAAATCGATAGTTCCTGACTGGCATATTCTTCTGCTGCTAGGACCAATTTTTGCGCTTCATCAATGATTAAGAGCCGCTCCTGCATCCAAGGAGTATCTGATACATGCTCCAAAAAGTAAGCATGGTTGGTCAAGGTGACATGACTGGAGCGGGCAGCCTCTTGCACCCTATACCAAAAATCCCACTCTCCAAACAAGGATTGCTCATTCCAGTTGCCGTCATGCTGTAGCTCATCAAAATAGGCTTGATAGCGCTGCTGCTTAAGCTCATCCAAGTCTCCTGTCTCCGTCTCACAAAGCCAGACCAAGAGGTGCATTTTGTAACGATTTAAAAGCCGATTCTCATCCTGCCGCTCCAAGGTCCGCCAAAAGGTATCCAGCTTGAGATAGTGGCGAGGGGACTTGATGCTAGCAAGATCCGTATGAAAGACCTCTGACAGCCTTTTTCCCTCATTTTCCATAATCTGCTGCTGCAAGATTTTGGTCGGAACGACCGCAAGAATAGGCTGATTACTATGGGCTAGCGCCGAAAGCAAGTAGCCATAGGTCTTGCCAATTCCTGCCTGCGCCTGAATGAAATGCACATGAGCATTCTCGTCTTGCAGGCGTTTTTCCATAATCTGGGCAAAGGCTAGCTGCTGCGGTCGCTCATCCAGCCCTAAAAGAGCGAGATTGGTCGCAAAATCTGTTGATAGATGATAGGGTGCTTGCAGCACAGCTGGTTTCTTCAAACAAAGACCACCTACTAATACCAGATGTTCGGGCAGATAATCTGACAAAGTCGGGTATAGTTCATCAATAACCAAGCGAGATTCGTAGAGCAGATGATCCGCAAAGTCAAGGATATGCCCTACCGTCTGCTTGGGCAATTGCTGGATTTTCTCTTGGATTTTCAACAACAGATGAGCCGTAGCCGTCGCATCTGAAATAGCCGTATGGGCCTGCTCCAACTCAAGGTCCAACTCCTTTGCAAGATTGATCAGACTATACTTGTCCAAGGTCGGGAAAAATAGCTGTGCCAATTCGACCGTATCAACTCGCGGTGTGTGTAAATCATAGCCCTCAAAAAAGAGCGCTTCTGCCAATAAATTGGCATCAAAGGACACATTGTGGGCGACGAAAATCGTGTCTTCTAATAAGTCATAAATTTCTTTTGCCACCTGACCAAAATCAGGGGCTACTGCTAATTGCTGGTCGGTAATGCCGGTCAATTCGCGGATATGATAGTCCAATTTCTCGTAAGGATTGATGTCTGTTGCGTAGGTTTCGACAATCTGCCCCGCCTCCACAATGACAATCCCAATCTGGATAATCTTGGCATCACTACTGCTGTTCGTTGCTTCTAGGTCTACAACCGCATACCGATTTGCTTGTTTTCTCTCTGTCATAACAGTAAAATTATATCATATTTTCCATCAAAAGCCCTAACCTTTCCACCACTCCTTGCAATTTTCAAAAGAGACAAGCGCCTCATTTTTTGCTAGACTAGAGTAGAAAGACTGTCCAAAGGAGAAATGAAATGAAACTGCATAAAACCGTAAACCCTGTCGCCTATGAAAACACCTACTATTTGGAAAATGATTCCCATCTTATCGTGGTGGATCCAGGCAGTGACTGGACAACTATTCGACAGACGATTGAAAGAATTGGAAAGCCAGTAGCTGCTATTCTCTTGACCCACACCCATTACGACCATATTATGAGCTTGGACTTGGTACGAGAGCATTTTGACATGCCACCTGTCTACGTGGCTGAAAGTGAGGCTAGCTGGCTCTATACACCTGAAATGAACCTTTCTGGTCTCGCCCGTCACGATGATATGGACAATGTCGTCTGCCAACCAGCCGAAAACACCTTCCAATACGAAACAGACTACCACATCGAAGGCTTTCATTTTTCTGTCGTAGAGACACCTGGCCACTCCATCGGTGGGGTCTCCTTCATCTTCCCAGACCAGGAACTTGTCATCACAGGTGATGCTCTTTTCAGAGAAGCAATCGGTCGCACAGACCTTCCAACCAGCAATTTTGAAGATTTAATAGCAGGTATCAAAAACAACCTCTTCACCCTACCAGGTCACTATCAGGTCTATCCCGGACATGGACACTCCACCACCATTTCCCATGAGAAAAACGTTAACCCGTTTTTTAGATAGTAACAGTCAGGGGAGTGACTGTTGATACCCGAGCCTAGAAATTAGAAAGCGAGGACAGGCAGGGGGAGTGGGACTCAATCGTGATTTCGAAGAAATCGATTTTGTAGTCCCACCCCCGCAAGGTTGACTAGGTTTGTAGAATGTTGATTTATCAACGTTTTACAAACCAGACAACTACTGCGCCAAACTGTTAAAACTATGAAATGTAACAAGGTAAGGGACTTTTGTCCCAGCCTCGAGCCTAAAAACTAGAGAGCGAGGATAAGCAAGTAGAGTATTGTAACCCGAGCTTAAAAAATCGAGAGCGAGGATAAGCAAGTGGAGTATTATAACCCGAGCCTAAAAACTAGAGAGCGAGGACAGGCAGGGGATTAAAATAATCCAGTGGATTATTTTAACCCGAGCCTAAAAACTAGAGAGCGAGGATAAGCAAGTAGAGTATTGTAACCCGAGCCTAGAAACTAGAGAGCGAGGATAAGCAAGTGGATTATTTTAGCCCGAACCTAGAAATAAAGGAGTGAGGATAATCGATTTCTACGAAATCACGATTGAGTCCCACTCCCGATCCATGAAATAAAAAATATGAGCAGTCAAAAACGAAAGTTTTCTCAACTTTCGTTTTTTCGTTTATGGTTAAATCTTTAAGAATCGTCTCATGGAAATCACAGAACCCAAGGAACCGATGACAATTCCTACTACAAAGAGGCTTGCAATCATTGCTGGTACAAAGACGTTCATACTAATCAAGGAGAGATTCTGTGAGGCCAAGGAATCATTAACAGAGGCATAGAGCAGCTGATAAGCAAAGTAGACCAAGGCAGATGGCACAACTGCTCCGAGCAAGCCAACCCAAGCTCCTTCCAGCAAGAATGGCCCACGGATATAGCTGTTTTTAGCTCCCACCAATCGCATGATTTGAATTTCACGGCTACGCGAGATAATGGTAATCCGAATGGTGTTGGAAATCAGAAAGATCGCTGTAAAGAGCAGGAGCCCTGTTGCTGCAAATCCCCATGTTTTCACGAGGCTATTCAGTTTGAAGATACGCTCTGTTTCTACTTCACCGTCACGAACTTCTGTGACACCATCGATTTTTGCAATTTCTTTTCCAACAGATTTGACATATTGTGGCTCTGTCGTTTCAATGATGTAGGCATCATAGAGCGGATTGGCATCTCCTTTAAAGAGATTCCAAGTTTCACCTAAGGTTGTAGTCAAATGCTCCAACTGCTCTTCCTTACTTGAATAGTCCACACTTTTGACATTATCCAAGGCAAGAATTTGCTTATAAATCGATTGATAATCTGGGTTTTCAACCGTTTGGCCTTGGTCGTTAACAATGGTTTGAGCATTGTCTGTCGAATTTGCACGCAAGTAGACATTGATGCGAACATTGTTGGTCAAATCAGCTGTCAGCTTGGTCGCATTTAAAATAACAGAAGCGAAAATTCCGACCAAGGTCAAGGTAATCGTCACTGATGAGATGGCGGCAATCGTCATCCATCCATTTCGTTTGAGGCTCTTTAAAGACTCAATAAAATGTCTAAAAAATCGTCTAATCATCGTATCCGTACTCTCCTTCTACTTCATCACGTACCACGCGGCCGTCTTCGATTGCGATAACGCGATGGCGAAGTGTATTTACGATTTGGCTATTGTGAGTCGCCATTAAAATCGTGGTCCCTTGGAGATTAATCCGCTCCAAAAGATTCATAATTTCCCATGAATTTTCAGGGTCCAAGTTTCCTGTTGGCTCATCGGCAATCAAGACTTTTGGGTTGTTGACAATGGCACGGGCAATCGCAATACGCTGTTGCTCACCACCTGATAGTTCATTTGGAAAAGAACGAATCTTGTGCTTCAAGCCGACCAAATCCAAGACTTCCATGACCCGTTTTTTGATGTTACGTGGTTTTTCACCAATAACTTCCATGGCATAGGCAATGTTTTCAAACACCGTCTTTTTCGGAAGCAATTTATAGTCTTGGAAGACAACTCCGACGCTGCGACGCAGCATTGGAACATCTTTTTTCTTGATTTTAGCAAGGTCAAACTTTCCAACCTTGAGCGAACCTTTATCCAACTTTTCTTCACGGTACAAGAGCTTGATAAAGGTTGATTTCCCTGCACCAGAAGGTCCTACGATGTAGGCAAACTCCCCCGGTTCCACATTTACAGACACGCCTCGAAGGGCGGTTGTTCCGTTTCCATATTTCTTGGAAACATCCTTCATTTCAATAATTCCCATAAGGTATTCTGTCTAAGACAGTCCTTTCTTTTTATTTTAGCTAATTCGCCATTTGAGATAGGCATCGATAAATCCTTCAATATCCCCATCCATGACCTTGTCCACCTGCGCGACTTCGTAGCCTGTGCGGTGGTCTTTAACCATGGTATAAGGGGTAAAGACATAGGAACGAATCTGGCTGCCCCAGGTAATTTCTTTTTTATCTCCCTTGAGCGAATCAACCTCCGCTGCTTTCTTTTCTTGCTCTAGTTGATAGAGCTTGGCTTGCAGCAATTTCATCGCCCGATCCCTATTCCCATACTGGGTACGGTCCACGGTTGATTGGGTCACAATACCTGTCGGAATGTGGATCAAACGAACCCCTGTTGACACCTTGTTGACGTTCTGTCCACCAGCACCTCCGCTGCGGAAGGTATCCATTTTGATCTCATCATCCCGAATCTCAATTTCAATCGTGTCGTCCAATTCAGGCATGACTTCAACTGATGTGAAGGATGTGTGACGACGTTTCGCCGAATCAAATGGTGAAATACGCACCAAGCGATGCACGCCCATTTCTGACTTGAGTAAGCCGTAAGCGTTTGGACCTGTAAAACTCAAGGTAACAGACTTAATTCCTGCTTCATCCCCCGCTTGATAGTCTAGGGTTTCCACCTTAAAGCCTTTGGCATTCCCAAAACGGGTATACATGCGTAGCAACATCTCGCCCCAGTCCTGAGCCTCCGTTCCGCCTGATCCTGGATGAATTTCCAAGATGGCATTGTTATTATCATAGGGCTCTGACAAGAGAAGCGTCAACTCGTAGCTGGTCATCAACTTGTCCAACTCGAGCAACTTTTCTTCCAATTCATCTTTGACGGATTCGTCTTCTGCGAGAAACTCCATGAGAATTTCTGCTTCATCTAGCAAGTCCATCATCTGATGAAAATTCTGATAGGTTGCTTTTAAGTCATTCAACTCCTGCGATGTTTTTTGAGCTGCCAAATTGTCATTCCAAAAGTCTGGTTCGGTCATCTTGTTTTCCAAGATGGCGATTTCTTCTTCCAAACCTTCTAAGTCAAAGAGACCTCCTGAATGAGTTCAATTTGGTTTCTAGCTCTTCTATTTTTTGTCGAATTTCTGCTATATCCATAGGTACCTCATTTTCTGTATTCTTTTTATTATATCATATTTGTAGCTCTTTGGCGAATGATAGAAAGGCCTCCCGCTCTGCCACGACATCTGGATGCTCACTCTGGACATTTTCGATAAAAGCAACCATCTCCTCATTGGGCTGTTTGACCAATTGGCTAAGTGCCCAGATAGCGGTCGCCATGTGGATAGGATTTTGCTTCTTATCAATGATTTCCAAGAGCTTGGGAATGCTTGATCTGTCATTAGCATTTGCAAGGGCGATAATGGCATTTCGTTGGAGAATATTCTTCCCACGCCAACTGCCTGCAATCATACCAAATTTCTCCTTGAATTGCCCGTTTGACAGCTCCAAAAAGGGAATCAGCTCGGGCTCTGCCAAATCTGGGTCAATGTCCACCACGGGTGGGCTATCAATTCCCTTATTATACGGGCAGCAAATCTGGCAGATGTCACAGCCATAGATGACGGTCTTGATTTTCTTACGGAATTCTAGGTCCATCATGCCCTTGTCTTGGGTCTGAAAGGACAGGCAACGCCTCGCATTCATGGTCCCATCTCCAAGCAAGCAAGAGGTCGGGCAAGCCGTAACGCAACGATTGCAATCTCCGCAGTCATAGTCAACTGGCTGATCTGGCTCGATTTCCAGATTGGTAATTAACTCGCCTAGAAACATGTAAGAGCCAAATTCTTTGGAAATGACCAGACCATTTTTACCGATAAAGCCGATACCTGCTCGTCTGGCAACTGCTGTATCGACCAAGGCTCCTGTGTCGACCATGCCCTTGTATTCAAAATCTGCTGTCAGCTCTTCAATCCCACGCGCCAAGCGTTCCAACTTATCCTGTAAGATGTAATGGTAATCCAGCCCCCATGAATTGGGCGTAATCTTGCCTCTCTTATATTGAGTTTTCTGCGGTTTTTGCGGGAGCCTGCGCGGATAGGCGACTGCAATGGAGATAATGGTCTTGGCAGAAGCAAGGCTCAACCTTGGCTTGATGCGCTCTTCAATATTTTTATGCTCAAAGCCTGATGTCCGCCCTTCTTCGACTGCGGCCCGCAGGGATTTTTCCAAATAAGCAAAATCATCTGCTGTGGTAAAGCCAATCTTTGAAATCCCAATGTCCTTTGATAATGCGATAATTTGTTCTTTTAGGTTCATTTCTTTTATTGTAACAAAAATGGGAAAGTTTGCAATATCTAAATGAGCAAAAGTAGCTCTGCGGCAACGATTGTCAAAATGAGAGCAATTCGATTGACCCGTTCGTAGGCTTTGTCATGCCAGATGCTGGTCAAGATATACATGATATTGATGCCGATTGCACCACCAAAACCATTTGCCAGAACATCTGTAATGTCTGCGACGCCGATTTGGAAGGTATATTGCAGCGCTTCATAGACGGTACTGACAGTTAATATCACGGCTAGATTTTTGACCCAAGTCGCCTTTTTATCCAGCATTTCCATGTAAATCCCAAAGGGAATGAAACAGAGGACATTTAAGCCAATTTCCTGATAATCCAGTACCCCGTCATAGACAGCTGTCCCTGCAAAGGGAATGAGGTTGATACTGCGTCCCATTTCGTGATTATAGGCCATTTGGAGGGTAGAAAACACATCTAATTTAAATAGGATAATCCATGTCAGAAACGAGAGATAAATTGCAAATAAGAAAATAGTCATGTTACGAGACTGTATCTAACTTCCCTCCTTTACAAACATTGTACCATTATATCAAAAATTTACCTAGAAAACGTTACACCTTGATGACAAATAGGGAGTCGTGTTACAGATTGTTTGCAAAATCAAACTGATTAACTAGAAAACATTTCTATTTATGATATTTTCTAAGGTAGTGCAGTCGCAAATAGCAAAAAAGAGGCTGGGTCAAAAATCCAACACTAAATATAAAAAGCGAACAAAACTAGTTTTCTGACACTCAGAATTCTGTCTTGTTCGCTTTTTATATCTTATTTATCAACTTGAAGAATGGATGAGAAAGAATTTCAAAAATCAAAATCTTTTTATCCCAGCCTCTTTCTATCTTTTATCTACTATAAGAAGCGGCCATTAGCGCCATATTGAGTTTCTCAAGATTAACACGTTTCGTTGCGCCCATAATCAAGAACCAGTCAATCAAAGGCCAAATCCCAAATGTCATCCATGACAAGAGCAACTTTGCAACCCCAAGTCCAACTTGACCGATATAAAAACGGTCAGCTCCAAGACCACCGAGTAAGATTGAAAAAATCAAAGCAGTTGTTGGACTTTTCAATTCAGTTGCAAGGATGTAGGATACTTGAGACTCATCTAAAGCCTCCAAGCGTTGGCGCAGAGCAGGAATCGCTTCTGCTGGGAAATTGCTAGCATTGGCTGCAATATAGGAATCAGAAAATGTTGACATGGTGTCTCCTCTTTCAAAAATAGTATATCCTCTATGATAATATAAATGGACCTATTTGTAAAGAGCCATTTTCATCTTCATCTTTTCGATGCCACACTCCTACTCGCTCATGTCCTCTTGACTGACAGAAGTCGGCTCTTCAACAGCCTCACTCATCTCTTCTTCACTGACAAGGACTGACTCTTCAACTGCAACAACTTCACTTATCTCTTCTTCACTGACATGGGTTGGCTCTTCTACTGCAACAACTTCGCTCGTTGCACTCACTTCTTCTTCATTTGCTACTGGTACTTCTTCAGCAGCTTCCACAACGACACTTGCTCCGTTTTTTGCAGATGTAGAGTGTGCTTGTTGAAACATTTTTGCTTGATTCACTTGCCACATGAAGCGCTCAAAATTGGCCTGCTTACAAGCCTTCATAATCAAAAAGCAATCCACTAGTTTCCAGATATAGACACCAAGCAGGATAAAAAAGCCGATAACAATAAACAAGGTCACATAGCCAATAATGGTCAAGGCTAACTTAGCAATGCCGAGCTCCTTGTGGCCGATGTAAAAGCGATCAACTCCTAATTCTCCAAGGAAGATGGAAAATAGCAGAGCAGTCATCGGATTTTTGATGTCCGTCATCAATAACATGCTGACAGATTTCTCATCCAAACGATCGAGCTCTTCTTTGATAATGGGTAAGGTTTCGGGGGGAAAGGCATTCATGTTCGCCATTAAAAAGGCTTGAGCATAGTTCATATTCGTCATCTCCTAGATATTTTTCTTGAAAAACGGATGCCGTCTTTCTAATATATACTGTACTATTTTATCACTTTCTGCTTCTGATGACCAGCAAGAAAAGGCACTAAGCCTCAAAAACGACATGCCTTTTATTGACCAGCTGGTCCCCACGCTTGAATAGCAGCCTTTACGCTTTCTGCAAGCAGGTCTTCCTTGTCTAATTGTAGGTAAATGTCCAGTAAACAAGACCGCATGGCTGAAAAACGATAAAAATCAAGATTTGTTGCAAGTGGAAAATCGAGCGACTTGACCCACGCTACTAGGCTGTCGTCTTGTAAGTGTCCACATTTCATCGCCTCATGCACCACGCGCGCCAAGCGCCATTCCTCATCATCCACAAAACGCTTAGGCAACCGCTTGAAAATCGCGGTCAGAATCGGGAAAATCTTCTCCCAAGCCTCTTTTTTAAAGTAAGGATGACAAACCAGAGCGACCAGTAAATCCGCCCCATGGGCAAAGGCATGCACCCAGCCATAATCTTCTGAATATCCTGTGAAGTCCTGCTCTTTTTCCAAATATTCATAGGTCTTCTGGCAAATAGTCTGATACTCCTGCTTTGAAATCTGTTGAAAATAAGGGCTGTCTGGCAGACTGCTGACTTCTAAAAGATGGCCCCAAAGCAAGGCTGTAAAGGAGCGCGTCAAAGTTGGAAGCCCAATCTCGTCTATCTTGTAGAGCAGAAAGTCCCTCCGCAAACTCTCCTCCAGTAAAAAGCGGAACTGCTCTCCCCTAAAGAGTCCTTCAAACAAGCCCCGTCCTAGGCTGATATAGACCAATTCATCCCGAATAGCCGCATCAGGATGACCGATATTATCTAACAACCATACCACTTCACTATCTGAATAGCTAGGCTTTTTTGATTGTAATTTTTCTTCTAGTGTCTTTTTCATAGGTAACCTCCTTTATATTAGTATACCATAAATAGAAAGGAAAAAGGCTGGGACATAAGTACCCAACCTCCTTATTTTTATAATTTGAGCAGTTTGACGTATATCAATAGTCAGGGGAGTGACTATTGATACCTGAGCCTAGAAACTAGAAAGCGAGGCTTGTCGGGCTTGTAAAACATTGATAAATCAATATTCTATTAGAAGAGGCTAGCGAACGATTCTTCGCTAGCCTTATTTCCAACCTTCCACAATTCTCGATTGTGGAAGCAAGTCAACCTTGCGGGGTATCAACAGTCACTCCCCTGACTGTTGATACCCGAGCCTAGAAACTAGAGAGCGAGGACTACAAAATCGATTTCTACGAAATCACGATTTTTATCCCACTCCCCCGATAAATCGGTAAATCGTTTAAATCGCGTTCTTATCCATACCTAATGCCCGTTGGACGAACTTGACAATTTCTACAATGATAATCATAGCGAAACTTCCGATGAGGACAACGCCCCATTGGCTAAGGTCAAGGTGTGTCACGTGGAAAATCGCTTCTAGTGGCTCAATGACAATGGTTGCAGCTAAAAGAATGAAGGATACAAGGATAGACCAGTTGAAGGTCTTAGACTTGAATGGACCGACCGTCAAGATAGACTGGTAAACAGACTTGACATTGTAAGCGTGGAAGAGCTGAATCAAGCCAAGAGTTGCAAAGGCCATCGTAAGCGCATCCGCATGAATCGCTTTTACATCACCCACATGAACTGGATTTGCAATCGCATAGCCGTACACCGCAAGTACCAAGGCACCTTGTAGCAGACCTTGATAGATGATAGAGCTCATGACACCGCCCGAGAAGAAACTTGACTTGCGTCCACGAGGTTTGTGGCTCATGACACCAGGTTCTGCTGGCTCAACCCCAAGGGCAATCGCTGGGAAGGTATCGGTTACCAAGTTGATCCACAATAGGTGAACAGGTTGCAACACATCCCAACCCAAGAGGGTTGCAAGGAAAATGGTCAAGACTTCAGCAGTGTTTGCTGAAAGGAGGTATTGAATGGTCTTTTGGATATTTGAGAAGACCTTCCGTCCTTCTTCAACGGCTACAATAATGGTTGCAAAGTTGTCATCGGCAAGGACCATGTCAGACGCACCTTTTGATACTTCTGTCCCTGTAATCCCCATACCGATACCAATGTCGGCTGTTTTAAGGGCTGGCGCGTCGTTGACACCGTCTCCGGTCATGGCAACGACCTTGCCTTGATTTTGCCATGCTTTTACGATACGAACTTTATGCTCAGGAGATACGCGGGCATAGACTGAATATTGACCAACGACTTTCTCAAATTCTTCATCTGACAAGTTGTTCAATTCAGCACCTGTCAAAACGTGGTCTTCTGTATCATTGGCATCGATGATGCCAAGACGCTTGGCAATCGCTTCTGCTGTATCTTGGTGGTCACCTGTAATCATGATTGGACGGATACCTGCTTCTTTTGCCACGCGCACGGCTTCAGCAGCTTCTGCACGTTCTGGGTCAATCATTCCAATCAAACCAGAGAAAATCAAGTCGCTTTCAAGCGTTTCAGTTGTTAATTCCTCTGGAATACTATCAACAATCTTATAGGCACCAGCAAGGACACGGAGGGCTTGGTGAGCCATTTCAGAGTTGTTGGCTTTGATAGCTCCTGCCACTTCCTCTGTGATTGGGCTAACTGCTCCAGCCATATCCACCATGGTTGAGCGTTGCAAGAGTTGGTCAGGCGCTCCCTTAACAGCTACAAAGAACTTACCATCTGGCAAGGGGTGAATTGTAGACATGAGCTTGCGGTCTGAATCAAATGGCAACTCCGCCACACGAGGATATTGGGCAAGGAAGCCTTTAACATCATAGTCTTTATCAAGTGCATATTGGATAAAGGCTGTCTCTGTCGGATCTCCGATGAGTTTTCCGTCCGCATCAATCTTGGTGTCATTTGCCAGAACAACTGCACCAAGTAAAGGCAAGTCAAGACCTGCTTCAATCACTTCCTTGGCGTCAACCAACTGACCGTTGTAATAGACTTTTTCCACGGTCATCTTGTTCATGGTCAGCGTACCTGTCTTGTCAGAGGCGATAATCTCTGTTGAACCAAGTGTTTCCACCGCTGGCAATTTACGGACAATGGAATTTCGTTTAGCAAGGACTTGAGTTCCTAAGGATAAGACAATGGTGACAATAGCTGGCAAACCTTCTGGAATCGCTGCAACCGCAAGGGCAACAGAGGTCAAGAGACCTGTCAATGGGTGTTCTCCACGGATAAAGACTGCAACGGCAAAAGTAATGGCTGCAATGACCAAAATCACGTAGGTCAAGACCTTAGAAAGGTTGTTCAAGTTTTGCTTGAGTGGTGTATCTGTCTCATCGGCATCTTGGAGCATACCTGCGATATGACCAACTTCGGTAAACATTCCCGTGTTTACCACCACACCAAGTCCACGACCGTAGGTCACGTTGGAGTTTTGGAAGGCCATATTGACACGGTCACCGATTCCTGCATCTTCTGCTAGAGTCACGCGGACATCTTTTTCCACAGGTACAGACTCACCTGTCAAAGCTGCTTCTTCGATTTTTAAGGAATTAGCTTCGAGCAAGCGCATATCAGCCGGTACCACATCTCCTGCCTCAAGACTGACGATATCACCGGGTACCAATTCTTTAGAATCAATCTCCGTCATGTGACCGTCACGCAAGACACGCGCTGCTGGGCTAGACATGGATTTAAGGGCTTCAATGGCTTCTTCAGCTTTGCCTTCTTGGTAAACACCAAAAATCGCATTGATGATGACCACAGCCAAGATGATAATGGCATCCGCAATATCTTCACCACCTGATGTCACAACGGATAGAATCGCTGCAATCAACAAGATGATAATCATCATATCCTTGAACTGGTCTAAGAATTTGGCTAAGAGCGAGCGTTTTTCGCCCTCTTCTAGCTCGTTACGACCATAGGTTTCAAGCCGTTTTTCTGCTTCATTACTTGACAGACCTTCTTCGCTCGCATCTAGCTCACGCAAGACAAGATCTGCATCTTGGGTGTAAAAAGCATGGCGCTTTTGTTCTGTTGGCATGTTTTTCTCCTTTTCGTCCCTTTTTGAAAACACAAAAAGAGACTTGTTTTATTCAAACAAGTCTCGCTATTTCATACAAGGCCGGAAATTTCTTTCGGATTGACGACCTTGTAACGGATACTTCCGTCAGCTACTCCCTTGATATGTTGACCATTATAGCAAATTTTTAGGTCATTTGCAAGGATTTTTTCCTAGAAAATACCCCATCTAATCTTTAAATGATACCGAGCCAGGTCTTGCCCAGTCTGTGGGATTTGGAGAGCATAGCCTACCGTGATTTGGTTTTCTCTTTTCTCGTAACGGTCTGTCACTACATGAAGAATCTGAATGCCGACTGGCGTTGCAATTTGCGTCACTGTTGTTTCTTGGTTGATAAAGTGCATGACGGACTTGGGCTTGGAAAAGCGGGTCATGGTGCAGTCCGTATCGGTGATTTTCAAGACCACGCGCTCTTTCTCGTCATTTTGATAGGTTAAATAGAGAAAACCGCCCTTTTCAACGGCCTCCACATCACGGATTTCCTCTACTACCTCCATTTCACCGTCAAGGTCAATTTCGTTTTGAATGATAATCTTCATTTTTTCTCCTTTATCTGTGATACAAATGAGGAACGCAGCAAGGTCAAGCCTGTATAAGAAGCGATGAAGACCACGAGGATTTTCAGGTTATTGACATCTAAACTACTCAAAAACTTAGCGGCTGTCAACACTCCAAAAACTCCTCCGACAATAATCCCTAGCACACCAGACCAATTGACCCGACCTGATTGGATGAATTGCTTGGCACCTGCAGTCATAATCATGGCAGCATTTAGCATCATAACAGGAAGAGCGATGGCTGGACTGATGCCCATCAGTGAAAAGAAAATCAGCTCTGGTGCATAATTGCCCAAGCCCATACTCATCAGCATCCCCACGATAAAGTCAAAGATTACGCCAACTAGCAATTTCCAGCCTGACAAGCCACGAACATCCGTCGTCAGGTCAGCCCCTGGGTTGGTCACCATGCGATAGACCATAAAAAGAGCCGCGATGATGAGCAAGACGCCCAAAATTCGTTGCACCTTTTGGGTATTCCAATGCTGGGTCACGCGTGCACCAACAAAAGCTCCCGAAAAAGCTGCCGTTGCCATGGCCACCAAGGTCAGCAAGTCCACTTGGACAATGGTGATAAAGAGCAGGGCTTCTACCAAGACGGGAATGATATGGGCCGTCGTCATGGTCGCTGGAATCTTTCTATCGTCCTCCACCAACTTGGTCGCCTTAAACAAGGTTGTGGTCGTCGCAAAGGTCCCAATCCCTAAGGTATCCAGCAAATCGGTAAGAAAGCCAATCCCAAACCCTGTCCAAAAGCGCTCTTTCAGGGAAATCTGATGCTTCTTCGCATAAGAAAAGATCGTCCACGCGATCCACAAAATCAGCCCGATCAAGAGGGCCTGAATAAGGTGTAAAATCATCTGTTCTGTCATACTCTTATTATAATATGAAACCTCTTTTTCGTAAACAAGTTTTGACGTGAAATCAGCAAATAGTTCACAGGCCCTGTTGTAAAATGAAGTGCAACAAAAAGACATGTTCGTCTGTTATACTAGAATTCCCCAACTCAGTATAGAAAGAAGCGAACATGTCCACCTATCATTCTACCACAAAATCTTCATATACACACCTTTCCACTTTCGAAAGAGGCCCTATTGTCAAGTCAAGTGCAACGATTTCGTAGTTGTACTAGAGTTGACAACAGGGCAAATAGCTCACAAAAGCACAATCGCTCTTTTTTTGATATAATGAAAGAATGAGTGAAAAAGTATTTCGTGACCCTGTTCATAATTATATTCATGTAGATCATGAACTCATCTACAACTTAATCAATACCAAAGAATTTCAACGACTACGCCGCATCAAACAGCTAGGAACCACCTCCTATACCTTTCATGGTGGTGAGCATAGTCGCTTTTCGCATTGCCTCGGGGCTTATGAAATCGCGCGGCAAATCGTGTCCACATTTGACACCAAATATCCAGAAACTTGGGATACCAACGATTCGCTCTTGACCATGGTCGCAGCGCTCCTACACGATGTCGGGCACGGAGCGTACTCCCATACCTTCGAGCGGCTCTTTGACACGGACCACGAGGAGATGACCTGCCAGATTATCACCAGTAACGGCACGGAAATCAACAGCTTATTACGGCAGATTGCGCCTGATTTCCCTGAGAAGGTGGCAAGTGTCATCCGTCACACCTATCCCAATAAACAGGTGGTGCAACTGATTTCCAGCCAGATTGATGTCGACCGTATGGACTACCTGCTCCGTGATTCCTACTTTACAGGAACTAATTATGGACAGTTTGATTTGACACGGATTTTGCGGGTCATTCGCCCGACAGAAAACGGCATTGCCTTTAAAGAGTCGGGCATGCATGCGGTGGAAGATTATGTCCTCAGTCGCTATCAAATGTACATGCAGGTTTATTTCCACCCTGCTAGTCGTTCCATGGAAGTCTTGCTCCAAAACCTCCTCAAACGAGCAAAGGTACTGTATCAAGACCAGCAGGCCTTCTTTGAAACGTCTTCACCTCGCTTGCTTCCTTTCTTTGAACAATCCTTTACGCTAGAGGACTATTTGGCCTTAGACGATGGCGTCATGAATACCTATTTCCAGTCTTGGATCGCTGGACCAGATAAGATTTTATCAGACCTAGCCCAGCGCTACATCAACCGCAAGGTCTTCAAATCCATCACCTTTGATACACAGACAGAAGCCCATCTTTCAGTCTTAGAAGCCATTGTCAATCAAGTCGGCTTTGAGCCTAGCTACTACACGGCGATTCATCATAATTTTGACTTGCCCTATGATATTTACAGACCAAATGCCAAGAAAAAACGGACGCAGATTGAGATGGTCAGAAAGGACGGTAGCCTGATTGAACTATCCCAGCTCTCTCCGATTGTTCATTCTCTGGCAGGGACAGTTCACGGCGACAGCCGCTTCTATTTTCCTAAGGAAATGCTCAAGGAAACAGGTATTTTTGCCCAGCAGAGTGCGACGTTTCTAAGCTATATTCACAACGATCAATTTATTTATGGAGAACACGATGAGTATTAAACTTGTAGCCATTGACATCGATGGTACCCTACTAAACAGCCAACATCAAATTACCCCAGAAGTCTATCAAGCCATTCAAGATGCCAAAAAAGCAGGCGTGAAAATCGTCATTGCAACAGGACGTCCGATTTCTGGTGTCAAGCGCATTTTAAGTGAATTAAATCTCCTAGACGAGGGAGACTATGTCATTACCTTTAACGGTGGACTGGTTCAAGAAACAGCGACCGGAAAGGATGTTGTGAAAGAGGGCTTGAGCTATGCTGACTACCTGGAATGGGAATACTTGTCACGCAAGCTAGATATCCCTATGCACGCTAGCCTAAAAGATGGCATGTATACTGCCAATCGCAACATCGGAAAATACACCGTCTATGAAGCGCAACTGGTGGATTCCCCCGTCTTTTACCGAACACCAGAAGAAATGGCAGACAAGGACATTATCAAGATCATGTTGGTGGATGAGGCTGAAAAGCTGGATGCTGCTCTTCCACAGATTCCAAGCGCCATGACCGAACGCTTCAATGTCGCAAAATCAGCACCATTCTATCTAGAAGTTACACCTAAAACAGTCAATAAAGGCCAAGCTATCAAACAACTAAGCGCCTTACTAGGATTGACCATGGACCAAACCATGGCCATCGGTGACCAAGAAAATGACCGTTCCATGCTAGAAGTTGTAGGAACAGCAGTCGTTATGGAAAATGGCAGTGCTGAACTCAAAAAAATCGCGACCCATATCACCAAGTCAAACGATGAACACGGGGTTGCACACGCTATTAGAGAATGGGTATTGTAGTCTTTTGAATGAACTTTGATACATGGTCACTTTCGACTTGCCATACTCATATTCAATGAAAATCATAGACCAATAAAAGGAGTGGAACAATCGTGCTATAGAAGCCTCGATTGTCCACTCCTTTGGCTATTGATTCTGTCAGCTACACTATAAAAATGAAGGAGGTTGGGTACTATCGTCCCAACCTCCTTTTCTTCTGCTCACGATTTCGTACTATCAGTAACAATCAATCTGTAAAGCGACCGGTGTAGTCGATATTCACATCAAAGAGATGTCGGCCTGGTAGTAACTGAGCTGCTGATGTATACTGCCAAGCTGCTGCACCGGCATGTAAGCCCATTGTTTTCGCTTGGTCAAAGGTCATCGTTTTATAAGGATATTGTGCTACCCAGAAATTTCCAATTCCAAATTGGCCTGTCTGAATCGGCCCAGCATACCCCAAGGTATTCACATCAATCCAACTAGCACCTGCATAGTGGACTAAATTTTGATAGCCCAGACGACGCATCTCTGCTTCCCAATCTTTCATATTGGCATTGATATTCTTACGAGTTTTGTACTCTTCAATGTCATTAACCATGACCGTACTTTTCGCAAGACCTAATTGAGCTGCAAAGGCTGTGAAATAACGTGCTTCTGCTTGAGCTGATGAACGATCTGTAAAGTGCGAATAATGGTAGACAGATACTTTTAGACCTGCCGCTTTGGCATTCTTGATTTGATCCTGAGCGTAAGGGTTTTGATAGCTGGTACCTTCTGTCAGTTTGACAACAACACCAGATATACCCTGTTCTAAGAGTTTGCGGTAATCTGCCACAGACAAAGAACCATTATGGCTACTTACATCCACAAAGGCCTTAGGGGAGCGACTACTAACATTCAAATGCGTCTTTGTTCCACTCACCCTGTAACGCTTTCCTTGGCTCAAAATATAGAGTTCTGCGTGATAGACACCTGATTCAAACTGATGATTTCTTGCATGAACCTTTACCTTATATGAACCATTTGCTTGCTGATTAGCCTTATACCAGATAATATCATTTTGACCATTTATATCAGCCCAAACAGGAACATAGACAGCATCCACACTGGTAGAGGCACGAAGATTAGAGATATGAACCTCAAAACTATCATCCAAATGATTCATTTTTTGAATCGCTATATCTGCTCGTGCTACTACATCTTTTATACTGACCGTTGTTCGAGTGGTGCCAGCCCCTACTCTTATTCCATCTGTATACTGAACATGCCAGTGGACATGATAAAGACCTTGATCATAGCCATGATTGCCCGGATCAATTGATACTGCATAACTTCCATCTTTTTTCTTGGTAGCCTCATACCAACGAAGGTCATCTCGTCCCTTTTTAGCAGACCAAACAGGTATGAGAATACGTTGAATTTTTTGGGGACTTCTCAGATTGGAAATTAATACATCAAAACGGCCATTTGCCCTATTTTGATTGTGAATTTCAATCTTCCCACTTGGTTTAGTTGGTAGTGGAAGTTCCGTCCGAATCGTACCAATACCCTCCTGACTACCATCTTTATAGCGATAGTAATAATGCACATGATAGCTGCCTGTTTCGTAGTGGTGCAGGCGGTTATCAATTCGGATGTGATAAGTCCCGTCCGATTGTCGTTCGGCTTCATACCAACGCAAATCATCTTGACCACCTTTACTGGTCCAGACAGGAACACGTACTCCCTGAACCTCCTGAGAGGCACGAATATCACGGATCAACACATCAAAGGTCCCGTCATTTTCATTGATGTGCTGAATTTCAATCTTCCCACTTGGTCTAGTCGGCACTGGAAGTTCCGTCCGAATCGTACCAATACCCTCCTGACTACCATCTTTATAACGATAGTAATAATGCACATGATAGCTGCCTGTTTCGTAGTGGTGCAGGCGGTTATCAATTCGGATGTGATAAGCCCCGTCCGATTGTCGTTCGGCTTCATACCAACGCAAATCATCTTGACCACCTTTACCGGTCCAGACAGGAACACGTACTCCCTGAACCTCCTGAGAGGCACGAATATCACGGATCAACACATCAAAGGTCCCGTCATTTTCATTGATGTGCTGAATTTCAATCTTCCCACTTGGTCTAGTCGGCACTGGAAGTTCCGTCCGAATCGTACCAATACCCTCCTGACTACCATCTTTATAACGATAGTAATAATGCACATGATAGCTGCCTGTTTCGTAGTGGTGCAGGCGGTTATCAATTCGGATGTGATAAGCCCCGTCCGATTGTCGTTCGGCTTCATACCAACGCAAATCATCTTGACCACCTTTACCGGTCCAGACAGGAACACGTACTCCCTGAACCTCCTGAGAGGCACGAATATCACGGATCAACACATCAAAGGTCCCGTCATTTTCATTGATGTGCTGAATTTCAATCTTCCCACTAGACTTTATTTCTACTGCTTCAGTTGGCTCTTGTCTAAGTTCATGAGGCAATTCCTTAGAAGCTACGGGTATCCTAGACTCTGTTAAAGACGAGGAAGCTTCGCTTTTCACCTTTGGCTGCCTTTTACGGGTAGCAGGGGCATTCCGAAACACACCGTCCGTTTGAGTGGAACTACTTGGAGTAGTAGAGGATGGACTCGTGCTCTGCGAGCTCGAGCTACTCAAACCAGGCTCTACCCTAGAAGCACTCGCAAGGCTACTGCTGCTGGATGACACATCATCTGCGCTTGTTGCAGGAGACGATGAACTCGTCGAACTTGTTGGCGGAGTAAGAGTCCATTGAAATGGATAAGGTTCCAAGTTTTCAATCTGTCCCTCTTTGTTTCTTACTTCGACTTGAAGATAAAAGGTGTCTGCTGTTACAGGAAAAGCATCTCGCACGAGAACTGCCTCATAGTCTCCATTCTCAGTTTTCTCAAATGAGGAAATGGTTACTTGGTCACTCTTATCCTCTTTTGTCCACAAAGTCCCAACAGAAGGCTCATAGTCATCTGGTAACTGAGACACGATAGCCTTAACCTTGCCATCTTCTGCCACCACTTGTAGATTTCCTACAGAGGCTTCGTGACTCACTTGCGTCAGTGGCTGTAATGGTGTAATCAGACTATCTGCGGTCACAGGGCTCATCCAACAAGCCAGTACCACCCCTGATAGGCATACAAGAGATTTTAGTTTCATGTTTTCTCCTATGTTGCAATAAAAACTTCTAGCTAAATGTTAGAAGTTTTTATCGTCTATTATCTATTCTTTGGTCTTAAAACTCAAGCAAAGCAAGGAAACTTGCTGGTTCAAGTGATGCTCCACCTACAAGTGCTCCATCCACATCTGGACAAGCCATGTATTCTGCTACGTTTTCTGGTTTTACAGAACCACCGTATTGAACACGCACTTTATCTGCCACTTCTTGACCGAAGTCTGCTGCAACAACGTCACGAACTGCTTTACACATTTTTTGTGCATCGTCTTGAGTCGCTGACTTACCAGTACCGATTGCCCAGATTGGCTCATAAGCAAGAACCAATGAAGCGACTTGCTCTGCAGACAAACCTTTAAGAGCTGCAGATACTTGCGCACCTACGAATTCTTCAGCTTTACCAGCTTCGTAAGTTTCAAGAGATTCTCCACAGCAGATGATTGGAGTCATACCATTTTTGAAAATTGCATGTGCTTTTTTGTTGATGTCTTCGTCTGTTTCATGGAAGTAATCGCGACGTTCTGAATGACCGATGATGACATAATCCACTTCAAGTGCTGCAAGTGTTGCAGGGCTGTTTTCCCCAGTAAATGCACCAAAGTCTTCAAAATAGCAGTTTTGTGCTGCCACTTTCAAGTCAGAGTTGCGAACACCTTTTTTCATTCCTTCAATGAAAAGAGCTGGTGAGCCGATAACAGTCTCCACACGGTCATTTGAAGGGATTTTTGTTTTCACCGCTTCGATAAATGCACGCGCTTCTGCTGCTGTTTTGTTCATTTTCCAGTTTCCTGCGATAATTGGTTTCCGTGACATTTCACATACCTCTTCTAAATTTATTTTCAATGTATATTCTATCACAAATGAGCAAAGAAAGAAAGTATTGATAGATAAAAAACATGTTCTACACATGACAAAAAGCATACAGCTTCTTGCCGATACATGTTTTATTGGGAAAAACGAGGTGACAGGACAAAAAGAAACCCACTGGGCGTACTCGCTTTCGTGTTTTTAAGCTCGTGAAAAAACAGCCCACTGGGCGTACTCGCTTTCGTGTTTTTAAGCTCGTGAAAAAACAGCCCACTGGGCGTACTCGCTTTCGTGTTTTTAAGCTCGTGAAAAAACAGCCCAGTGGGCTGTTTTTTTTGTCTGTTTATAATTGTTATTTCTGGGAACGTAATCGAATTATGCTTCGATTTCTGTAACCATACCTGAACCAACAGTACGTCCACCTTCACGGATAGAGAAAGTAGTACCTTGTTCAACGGCGATTGGGTGGATCAATTCAACGTCGATAGTTACGTTATCACCAGGCATTACCATTTCAGTACCTGCTGGCAATTTGATTGAACCAGTTACGTCAGTTGTACGGAAGTAGAACTGTGGACGGTAGTTGTCGAAGAATGGAGTGTGACGTCCACCTTCTTCTTTAGTAAGGATGTAAACTTCACCTTTGAATTTAGTGTGTGGGTTGATTGAACCTGGTTTAGCGATAACTTGTCCACGTTCGATTTCGTCACGTTGTACACCACGAAGAAGGACACCAACGTTGTCTCCTGCAAGACCTTCGTCCAATTGTTTACGGAACATTTCGACACCAGTAACAACTGCTTTAGAAGTTTCTTCTTTGATACCAACGATTTCGATTTCGTCGTTGACACGAACAGTACCACGGTCGATACGTCCTGATGCAACAGTACCACGTCCAGTGATTGAGAATACGTCCTCGACTGGAAGAAGCAATGGTTTGTCAGTATCGCGTTCTGGTTCTGGAATGTACTCATCAACAGTGTTCATCAAGTCCATGATGATGTCTTCAAATGCTGAATCACCTTCAAGAGCTTTAAGAGCTGAACCTTGGATAACTGGAAGGTCATCACCTGGGAAATCGTATTCTGAAAGAAGGTCACGGATTTCCATTTCAACCAACTCAAGCAATTCTTCATCGTCAACCAAGTCAACTTTGTTCATGAAGACGATCAAGTGTTTAACACCAACCTGACGTGAAAGAAGGATGTGCTCACGAGTTTGTGGCATTGGTCCGTCAGTTGAAGCTACTACAAGGATAGCTCCGTCCATTTGAGCGGCACCAGTGATCATGTTTTTAACGTAGTCCGCGTGTCCTGGAGCGTCGATGTGCGCATAGTGACGTTTTTCAGTTTCGTACTCAACGTGTGCAGTGTTGATGGTGATTCCGCGTTCGCGCTCTTCTGGAGCAGCATCGATAGAAGCGTAATCTTTTGGTTGGTTAACTGATGAAGGCAAGCGACGTGCCAATACAGTTGTGATAGCTGCAGTCAAAGTAGTTTTACCGTGGTCAACGTGTCCAATTGTACCAATGTTAACGTGTGGTTTACTACGATCGTATTTTTCTTTTGCCATTTTGGTAAAAGCCTCCAATAAAATATATTTTATAGATAGACAGTAGGCAATACAGTCTAACTTTACCTTACTATTCTATCAAATTGTAGCAGAAATGCAAGTATTTTCTATCTTTTTTATGATTTATTCCACATCGAGCTGATAATAAGGCTGATTCGGGATAGACGCACCAATGCTTGAGGCGAAAATCCAATCTTGATTTTCTAGCTGGGCAAAGTTCTCTGCCTTGCCTGTTAGGATGACGCCGCCAAAGGTTGCTTTTCCGACTTTCCCCTTGGAAGCAAGGTGCGCTTTCACATCTTCTGCTAGCCCCCCTTGTCCCATCTCTTTATATTCTTTACTGTGGCTAAATTCTTCTAATAATTCATAAAATTCCTGATAGGATGGATCAGGCCATTGTCTCCTTGGTGCCCAACCAAATAGATGGCTGATAGCCTTATGCGCTGTATTTTCAGTGCTCACACTACCAATCCAGTACCAGTTTACCTTGAGATTTTTCGGAAGTTTTTCTTTTAGTTCTGCTAAGGTGTACTGCTTGTCAAAGCTGATGGCTACCTCTACCAACTGCCCCTTCATCTGATCTAGGTAAGGCAATTCTTGAGCAGGTTTTCGGATAACATCTTTTGAACCGTAGCTGGCTTTAGGGTTGAAAAACAAGGCTGCCTTTTGGTGACTTTTATAACTATAGGCCATCTCGGTACTATCTTGCTCCACAGACGATGGCAGTACAAAAGTTGCTAGAAAATCATGATTCCATTTCATGGCCGAAAAATCTGTTTCAATCTCTTCATACTTAACGGAGATACCATCTATATCTTTGATTAGGTTCGCTTCATAATGCCCACCGAGATTATGAGCGAATGTGACGCGAACATTGTCTTGTTGCATATTCGGAAAAGCAATGGTTGTCCGCTGGTAATAGTAATCATCTAGCTGTTGATGCTGCTTTGTGGCCAGAAATGACAAGCCTATCCAGATGAGAAACCCCACCACCACAGCGAGTAGAACTGTTCCAAGACTAATGAACAGGGTCCGTTTTTTCCATTCTTTTTTCGTTTTCTTAGCTAATAGTTCAAATGTTTCCATGGTGGTATCCTTTCTGTTTAAGAGCCTTTTTTAGTTTTTGACGACTGCGATGAAGACTGACCTTGACCTTGCTGACGGAATAAGAAAGAAGCTCTGCTATTTCACCAATGGAAAAACCTTGGAAATAAAAGAGGTCCAAGAGGAGAGCGTCCTGTGGCGGGAGTCTTTCTACTTCTTCTAGCAAAAAGTCATACTCGGTGGTCTCAAAGGGGGAAAGTTCTTGGGTCTTGAAAAATTCTTGCCGAAAAATGTCCATATAACGCCTGTCCCTGCGGTACTTGTCGATGTAACGTCGTATAGCAGAGCGGTACATGAAGGCTCGGATTTTCTCACCGGGTATGGCCGCTGGCATTTCAAGGAGTTTGACAAAAATGTCCTGTACAACATCTTCTGCCTGCTCTTTTGTCACACCTGATTTCATCAGATAAGCGATGACGTCCGTAGCAAACCCAATCAAGACTTTTTCATACTCATCTAGTTTGATAATCCTTCCCTCCCTTCTTCACTAATAAAACGAAACGAGACCCGTAAAAGTTACAGGTCTCATTATATTTTATCACATTTATAAAAACGCTATCTAAATCCTTGTCAGTTTGGAAAGATTCATGGAGTGCTCAACTGATGATAGGGCTTAATTTCCACGTCCTGCCCGATGTTGGACGCAAAAATCCAACTGGCTTTTTCAAGGGAAGCAAAATCCTCTGCCCTTCCTGTCAAAATGACACCTGCAAACTTGGCTGTTTTTCCGTCTGGATTCTTTTCCAGATATTCTTCCACATCCTTGGTCAGGTCGAACTCTTCTCCAGCCCGATCTGTGCTGGTATAACGAAGCCAGTTTTTTGATAGGGCCTCTTGAAGATGGGCTTGAAAGAAGGTATAGCTATTGCGAAAGCCTTGACTGGGGGTCAGCTCAGCCAGTTTCTTTTGATAGGCTTCATTGACTTTTTTGGATTCTTCTGCAGAACGTTGTTCAGGCTTCTTCTGCTGTTTCATCTCCTCATAAGTCTCTGGCTCCGTCAAGTTGGGCTGAAAACCAATCTGGGCATCCAGTTTTAAACGGCGGGTATCATGGAGAGTCTCCGTTCCAATCCAGTACCATTTGATTTTTAAGTTATCAGGAATCAGGGTTTGAATCTCGTCAAACGTATAGGGTTTATCAAAGGTCACCGCCATTTCAACCGCACGATTGGGCATTTGAGACAAAGCCGTGATATCCTGCGTGAGCACTTCCCCCATTTGATGATAATTGCGATGGATATTGTAAAACATTGGAACCTTGTAGCTACTACCGTATGTGTAGCTGGCCTTTTCGTCCGAGGCGAGATAGACATTCAAGGCTTGGCGTGCCTCATAGCCCTGTGAGAGGCCGTAAACTCCTTGAAAATCTTCAAAAGGAACGGTGATTCCTGCAATATCCTTGACCTGATCGGCATAATAAGTCCCTGTAAATTCAGAATCTGCAATAAAAGACCAATTGATATAGCTGACATTAGGATAACTAATCTCCATCATGGTTTGGTGACACTCTCGCAGTTCATTGGCATGGCGGGCAGTCAGCCAGGCTAACCCCTTACATGTCATCATCGTAAGACCCAAACAGGTCAAAAGCGAAATTCCAATCGTCTTGAGCAGGTTTCTCCGCTTGCTTTTCTTGGTTACCACTTCAAAAGTCTTCATAGTCATATCCTTTCTCCTTTAGCAATCTTGCTAGCTGCTTGCGACCACGGTAGAGGTTGATTTTCACCAAACTTTGGCTAATGCCCAGCACCTGGGCCACCTCCTTGGTCGTCATTTCTTGAAAATAGTAGCAATCAATCACGAGCTGGTACTTGGTCGGTAGGGCAAGAACAGCTTCATGCAAGGGACTGTAATCCTTTGTATCGTACTTGAGCAGGGCCTCCTTGTGGAAAAATTCCTGCTGGACAAGATCATGATAGCGCTTGTCCCGTCGATAGCGATCAATGTAAGCCCGAATAGCCGAGCGATAGAGCCAGGCTCGTAGTTTCTCGAAGGGAAGAACGATGTCTGTTTCGAGAATCTTGACCAAGACATCCTGCGCAATATCATCACTATCTGCCCGACTGGCACCCGACTTTTGCAGATAGTAGGAAATCTCCGTTGCGATGCGCATTACTTCTGTTTCATAGTCATCAAAGTTAATCTTTCTCCCCTCCTTTCACTAATATAGTCTTTTGAATGAACTTTGATACATCGTCACTTTCGACTTGCCGTACTCCAGTACTGTCTGCGTCTCAGTTCCTTGTCTGAAAGTTAATTCATTTGACTATAGAACGAATGAACTTGCTCTTGGTTACAAGTCTAGCATAAAAAAGACAAAAAAATCGGCAGAAACCGATTTTTAAGATTGAAAAACGTTCTTTTATGATACTTTTCTTAGGTGGTGCGGACGGTAGCGACTTCCTGCGGAGTAAAATAATCCAGTGGATTATTTTAGCCCGAGCCCAGAAACAAAGGAGCGAGGATAATCGATTTCTACGAAATCACGATTGAGTCCCACTCCCGACTTTTACCACAGCGAAAAGTATCTGATGGGGCTCGCTCCGCTCGCGAAAATCAACAAATCGAATGTCCAGTTAGCAGATTTTTTAAACTTGTTTAAATAGATTTTGGGGTTGTCTACGTTCTGAAAAATCGGCAGAAACCGATTTTTTCTATTTTATCCTGAATTCCGCAAGCCTGTTGCAACACCGTTGATGGTAATGTGAATCAGACTTTCTTGGTCTGGGCTCAATTCACCACGGCGCAGGCGGTTAATCAATTCAATCTGGATATAGTTCAAGACGTTGAAATACGGCATGCGGTAGGCAAGACTGGATTTCAAGGACGGTAATTCTGCCAGCAATTCGTCATTTTGCTCAATTTCAAGAATGGTATTTTTGGTCAATTGCCACTCGTCTAAAATGGTGTAAAAGACCGAACGCACTTCTTCATCTTCACACATTTTCGCGTATTCAAAGGCGATGTTCATATTGGACTTAGAGAGAACCATGTCGACATTTGATAAGAGCGAACGGAAGAAAGGCCAGTTTTCATACATGGTTTGCAATTTGGCTAGGTTTTCTGGAGCCTTATCTATAAAGCGTTTGAAGCTCGAGCCGACCCCGTACCAGCCTGGTAGCATGATTCGGTTTTGGGACCATGAGAATACCCACGGAATGGCACGCAGGCCACCGATTTCCGTAATGGTCTTCCGTGCTGCTGGCCGAGAGCCAATGTTGAGGCTTGACACCTCGCGAATCGGACTTGCTGCAAAGAAGTAATCATAGAAATGCGGATTGCCAAAGACCAAATCGCGGTAGATATGGTAGCTATCTTCGACAATGTCATTCATCACCTCACGGTAGCCACCGATTTCATTTGTATCCACAATCATCTGGGTCACCATACGATCCAAGGTCGCAGATACTAGCATCTCAAGGTTGTAGTAAGCAGCATCTTTATTTCCGTATTTGTTCCAAATCACTTCTCCTTGCTCGGTCAAGCGGATACGGTCTTTAATAGAACCAAACGGTTGAGAGGTAATGGCGTCGTAAGACGGACCGCCACCACGACCAACTGTTCCACCACGTCCATGGAAGAAGGTAATTTTCACCCCGTATTCCTGACCGATTTGGGTCAATTCATTCTGGGCCTTGTAGAGAGTCCAACCAGATGACAAATAGCCACCGTCTTTATTAGAATCCGAATAGCCTAACATGATTTCTTGGTAGTTGTTGTTACCTGCAATCCAAGACTTGGCAACGTCTAGCTGCAAGTAATTGCGCATCGTGGTAGGGGCATTGTCCAAATCTTCAATCGTCTCAAAGAGTGGCACAATCTGCACACGCGCACGTTCCGCATCAACCAAGCCGACTTCTTTTAGAAGCAAGGCCAATTCCAAGAGGTCAGAGACGTGTTCGGAGTGGGAAATGATATGCTGCTTGATGACTTCCTCACCCAGCTTGTCTTTCAATTCACGGGCTGCTGCAAAAATCGCCAATTCTTTTTCCAACTGCTCGGATTTTGGAATATGGGTTGCAGACAAGATGCGGGGATCTTCCACTAATTCTTTGAGGAGAACCTGACATTTTTCCTCTTCTGACAGGCTACTGTAATCTTCCACGATTTTCGCAGAAGCTAGTAACTCCGCCACACTTGCTTCGTGGACGCTCGAATCTTGACGCATATCGATACTTGCCAAGTAAAAACCAAAGGCTTCAATCGCTTCTAACAACTCGGTCAAGTCTCCCTTTAGGAGAGCTGCCCCTTTGTTTTCTTCCAAGGATTCTTTAATCGCAATGATATCCGCCTTAAACTCACGGACATTGGCATAGCGCTCATCGTTTTTCTGGTCGTGAATCAGATAATCGCGGGTATTGGCCAATTTCATCTGGATGTAATGAAAGGCACGGCGATAAGGCTCATGCTCACGGTAGACAGACGCATCTGCCGATAAATCTGCCAAGGCCTGAACAGCAGGGCTGACAGCGACAATCTTGGTAGACAGTGAAAAATTGCGGTAGAGTTTTTCCAGCTGCTCATGGTAGTAATTCATGATGACCTCGCACTGGGTCAGCGCTGATAATTTCAAGGTTTCAGCCGTCACGAATGGATTGCCGTCACGGTCTCCCCCAATCCACATGCCCATGGTAATCGGGCGCGGATTGACCAGCTCAATTCCCCGATCAGCGGCAAGATTCTTGTATTCCCGCTGCAATTTGGTCACAGCTTTAATGAAGGCGCTATTGTAGTAGTCCATGACATTGGTGATTTCATTGGTCACCTTGAGCTTCTTCTCCCGAATCATCTCGGTCTGCATGATGATTTCCACATAGCAGCGCAATTCATCCAACCACTTGGTCCGGTTCATGAGACCTAGCTTCACGTCACGGTAGCGACGGAGCAATTCGTGGATATGCTTAGTCAAATCAAGCATGGACTGGCGCTGCACCTGAGTCGGGTGAGCCGTTAAGACGGGCACCACATTGAGATTTTCTAGGATTTCAGCGGCATCTTCACGCTCTGCCACCACATCAATTGTCGTTGAAATTTTTCCGAGGTAATCCTGACCTAGGTTGTTTTGGTGGTTGATTTCATAGGCCAAATCGACATCTTCTGAAATGTTAATCAAGAGTGGTAAGACCGCGAAATAGCGGGCAATCACTTCCAGTTCATCGTTGGTCAATTGGCTGATAATGTCCATTAGCTGGCTGTAGTCATCCTGCTTTGAGAGGTTTCCAAGTTCGATAATCTTATCAAAGGTTTCCTCAGACATAATCTGACGGGCTACATCTTGCAAGATATTCGTCAGAATGCCGACTTCTTCTTGGATGGTTTCCTTGTTGGTGTAGTTTTCTAATTTTTGAATCGCCATATCTTCCTTTTCTCCTACCTATTTTTCCTAGTCTTTCTAAACCATTGTTCGTTCAATCTCTTCTTGAATCAACTCGCGTTTTTCACTGGCATCGATATTCAGCACAAAGGCTATTCCAATAGAAATGATGAGCAAGCTATTTCCCCCTTGAGAAATAAAGGGAAAGGTGACGCCTGTCGCTGGAATCAAGCCAGCAATTCCACCGATATTGACAAAGGTCTGAACGAGCAACATCCCAGCTACGCCAAAAGACATCATAGCATTGAAAGGACTTCTCGCTCGAATCCCTACGACGATAATGCGCAACATCAAGAAGAACAAAAGCCCCAAAATCAAACTTGCGCCAAAAAATCCCAATTCTTCAATGACAATCGAAAAGGCAAAATCCGTATGGGCTTCTGGTAGATAACCATTTTTTTCAATCGAATTGCCCAAGCCTAAGCCAAACCAGCCACCGTTGCTCATGGCATAGTAAGAATTGGTCAACTGCAAACCTGATTCTGTCGCATTTTCAAAGGGATTGAAATAGGCCGCAAAACGTCTCGCAATATAACCAAAGAGCGGAATTTTCGCCACCACCTCAACACCAAGCACTCGAATAGAGCCAAGGAGCAGGGCAGAGACTGAAACAAGCCCAATCAGCGCTGTTGAAAACCAGCGATAGCCGATTCCACTACTCGTAATCATAATCATCATAATCAAGGCAACAATCACTGCATTTCCCAAGTCGGGAAGCGAAGCGACTAGACCTAGAGACAGTAGACTCACCACCCGCCAATCATTTAGCTTATCGGGAATCCAGCGTCCCTTGGTCAGAGCCTGATAGTCATATTTGTGAATGTCACCTTGAATCTTAGCAAACTGGTGAGCTAGATACCAAATAATCAGCAATTTCAGGTACTCAGCTGGCTGCAAACCGATAATTCCCTTAGGTCCCAAACGAATCCAGCCGTGGGCGCCGTTGACCGCCTCAAAAAAATGGGAGATGACCAGTAAAAATCCGTTAACAATCAACGTAACATAGATTAAACCTGGCCTGCGCAAAAAGCTCAATTTCATGCGGTAAATGATCGCAATTGCAATCAAGCTAAGTACCCAATAGCCAGCCTGACTGAGCAAGAGTTGAAAAGGATTCCTTCCATTTTGAACCTGCAAGGCACTAGTCGTTGAGTAAATCATAATCAACCCAACGACTGATAAAATTAAATATGGAATTAAAATCGAATAGTTCAGCAAATGCTGTTTATCAATCTTCATCTATTCTCCTAAGCATCTTCTAGAGTATTGCTCTCATTATACCATATTTCGCTACTAAATACGGAAAAATCTGACAATTTTAGGGAAAAGCGTTTCCAAGATGTAGCAGTCCCCTTCGCAAACAAAAATGGGAGTGGGACTCAATCGTGATTTCGTAGAAATCGATTATCCTCACTCCTTTATTTCTAGGCTCGGGTATCAACAGTCACTCCCCTGACTGTCTTCGCTTTCTAGTTTCCGAGCTCAGGTATTAACAGTCCACTGGACTGTTAATATATACGTCAAACTGCTCAAATTATAAAAATAATGAGGTTGGGTACTTATGTCCCAACCCCATTCTCTTCTTCTATTTACTGGAAGGTTTGCAGGTAGAAGGCAATTGTATCACCCTCTGAAACGTGCATTTCCTTGGCACCTTTTGGAGCTAATTCGTCATTGACATCATACATCCAATAGGTGTTTTTTTCTGGATTCTGGCTGACCTCATCAATAGAGGTAACTAGGCCATCTTTTTCTTCAACTTTGTGGTGGTCTTCTAAAATATCCATCACCGAGTCATCTTTTTCAAATGTCACCTTTTCCTCAACGACCTTATTGTCTGGGAAAGTCACTTTCAAGGTTGCTGTATAGGTTGGCTCTGCTTGTGAAGCAGATTGCGGTTGGCAAGCTACTAAAAAGAGACCTGCGATAACTGTTACGACGCTAAGCATCCATTTTTTCATAAGGGTAATATCTCCTAAATATAGAATAAATAATAGGGTAGAATAAAACAGTTGAAACACTGTGTAGCACGTCAAACGATAGGCCGTTTAGCCAATAGAGAATCGGATTTGTCCCGAATTGCCAAGCAGTCGGAAGGCTAATCGAAAAACCATAGAGGAATAAAATTACTCCTGCAAGGATACTTTGTAATTCAATCCCCAACTTCCCCTTTAAAATAAAGGGAGTCACAAGGATACGCCACAAGAGCATGACGACTGCAAAACTTGCAATCTGCCAAAAAACGACTAGGCCAAATCCAAATATAAGACTACTTCCTAACATTGTCAAGGCCATGACCCAGAGACTGTCGCCAAGGGGTAAAAAGCAAAGACTGACTAGAAAGATAGCCGAAATCGGCTTGATATTTGGTAGGGCTCCAAATGCAGCACGAAGCGCAATGGATAGAGCTGCTAAGATGACAATCTGGCTGATTCGTCTCGTTGACATGATACATGGTACTCTCTCTTTTATTTCCTCTTCTAGGGTAACGGATTCTCTGCCTGCTGTCAAGATAAATTCTTCTGCTTTCAGCTTATTTTTTTTGATTTTTCCCTCCATTTAGGATAGAATAAGAGCAATGAGAAAGAAAATACATCCTATCCTTGTTGCCTTGTTTTTCCTCTGTTTTACAGGGATTATTCTTACGACAAAAGCAAGGCATCAAGAACAAGAAAAAGACAAGCAAGAAGTCGTTCAACCAACAGATGAAAGCACGTCGACTAAGCCGAGTTACCATGCCAGCACCGTTCATATCACCAATGCGCTGGACATGAAACCGATCATCGATGTCTCTGGCTGGCAACGCCCATCTGATATTGACTACGACACCCTTTCCGCCAACATATCTGGTGCTATTATTCGTGTACAGAGTGGTTCGCATACCCGAAAGGATAACAACGCATCTGACGAAAAGGGCATTGACAAGCACTATCAGACCCATATCAAGGAATTTCAAGCACGTGGTATTCCCGTTGCGGTCTATGCCTATGTCACTGGAACGAGCATCGAATCCATGAAAAAGGAGGCCAAAACCTTCTACGAAGCCTCCTACAAGTTCAAGCCGACCTACTACTGGCTCGATGTCGAAGACAAGACCATGGAGGACATGAATGCCGGTGTCGAAGCCTTCCGCCAAGAATTGGAAGACCTCGGGGTGAAAAATATTGGAATCTACATCGGGACCTACTTTATGGAAGAACATCAGATTTCCGTAAATAAGTTTACCGCCCTCTGGATTCCGACCTATGGCACCAACTCGGGCTACTACAATGCCGCGCCAAATACAAATTTAGATTATGACCTGCATCAATACACATCTGTAGGTTATCTCAACGGCTTTGCCCACCATTTGGACCTCAATTTGATTACGACTCTCAAAGATCCAAATCAAGTTTATCAAAAGTTGTTTACAAACCCTCAATAACATGCTATACTAACTATAATTAAATATCTATCACAAAGGAGTGCTTCGGCTGAGATCGCATCTGCGAAATCCTCGAACCTGATCTAGTTAACACTAGCGTAGGGATTGTGTTTGAAACATACTGGTTTTTACTCGTATTATCAAAGACCAAGGCTCCTTTTGTGAAATAAAAAGGAGTTTTTCTTTATGTCCAAAAATCTCACCGCCCTCGTCGAAGTCGCTCTCTTTGCTGCCCTTGCTATGGTTCTGTCCTTTATTCCTGACTTCATAGGCTGGTTCAATCCATCCTTTGGTGCCATTCCTCTGGTGCTGATTTCCCTGCGTAGAGGCGCAAAGTATGGCCTATTAGCTGGTCTAGTCTGGGGATTGCTGCACTTCGCCCTCGGCAAGGTCTACTATCTCTCCTTCTCCCAAGTCTTGCTCGAATATATCCTGGCCTTTCTTGCAATGGGGCTTGCAGGCTATTTCGCACCCAGCTTTCAAAAGGCTCTGAAGGCCAAAGAACAGCTAACGGCCGTTAAACAGGCCTTTCTCGCTGCTAGTCTGGCTGTATTCGTCCGTTACCTCATTCACTATATCGCAGGCGTCATCTTTTGGGGCAGCTACGCTCCTGAAGGAATGTCGGCTTATTGGTATTCTTTTACTGTCAATGGAACAGCAGGCGGTTTGACCCTCTTTGTCGTCCTACTTGTCCTAGGCATCTTGATCCCTACCAGCCCACGTTTTTTCTTGCCTAATCGCTAGGCACACAATTTCCTAAAATATGGTATAATAGAATCGTTTTGAACGTTTTTCGTTTCCGTTCGATTGATTATACCTATTTTTATGGAGGAAACTATGTCATCTTGGATTGCAAGAATCATTAAAGGAATGATTATCGCCCTTGGCTTTATCTTGCCTGGAGTATCAGGCGGGGTCTTGGCAGCGATTTTAGGAATTTATGAGCGGATGATTCGCTTTCTCGCGCATATCCGTGAGAATTTCATCGAAAATGTGCTCTTTTTCATTCCTGTAGGAATCGGTGGTATTTTAGGAATTGCCCTCTTTTCTTACCCTGTTGAATATCTGTTAGCCCACTATCAAGTCATCGTCCTCTGGGGATTTGCAGGTGCTATTGTGGGAACCATTCCTAGCCTCGTTAAGGAATCCACTCAACAGACTGAACGAGATAGGGTAGACCTCGCTTGGTTGGTTGGCACTTTCGTCATTTCTGGCCTCATCCTCTACTTCCTCAATGACCTCGTTGGTACTCTACCTGCTGGCTTTGCTAGCTTTGTCCTAGCGGGAGCCTTGATTGCCTTGGGGATTCTAGTGCCGGGTCTTAGCCCGTCCAACCTGCTCCTCATCTTGGGTATTTACACCCCTATGCTCAATGGCTTTAAATCCCTTGACTTGCTTGGAACCTTTTTGCCGATTGCCCTCGGTGGTGTCCTTGCCATGCTGGCCTTTTCAAAAGCCATGGACTTTGCGCTCAAACACTACCATTCCCGTGTCTACCACTTCATCATCGGTATCGTCCTATCTAGCACCCTTTTAATCCTGATTCCACAGGCTGGAAATGAAGAATCCATCTCCTACGCTGGTGCAGGACTAAACACTTGGCTGCTCGCCATTCTCCTATTTTCACTAGGCATTTGGCTAGGCCTATGGATGAGCAAACTGGAGGAGAAATACAAGTCATGAGTAAGAAAAAGAAAATCAAGAAAACCTTGGTGGACCAAATCTTAGACAAGGCAGGTATTGCTCATGACAGCCTTGAAATCAACGCTCTTGAAGGGAAACTGCTAGACGATGTCGCAGAACATCAGATTTACAAGACCCTAGCCTTGACTGGTGATAAGACGGGACCTGTCATCGGAATTGTGCCGATTACCGAGCACCTGTCCGAAAAAGCCCTGGCCAAGATTTCAGGCAATAAAAAAGTCAGCATGATTCCGCAGAAAGACTTGGAAAAGACGACTGGCTATGTCCACGGGGCTAATAACCCTGTCGGCATTCGCCAGAAACATGCCTTTCCCATCTACATTGACCAATCTGCCTTGGAATTGGGGCAGATGATTGTCTCTGCTGGAGAAATCGGGCGCTCCATCCGCATCGATAGCCAAGCCTTGGCAGATTTTGTAGGAGCCAGCTTTGCCGATTTGACGGTTAAATGAGCATGGACCGATTGCCATAAAATCGTATATTTATCAGAAAAATTAGCTATCCTAGCTGATTTTTTTTTGCTTTTATGCTAGAATAAGTGAGATAGACTTTGGAGGAATGAAACGACTATGTCAAATGAACATTTTGAAGAATTAAATGACCAGCAACTGGTGCGCCGTGAAAAAATGGCTGCCCTAAGTGAAAAAGGGATTGACCCCTTTGGAAAACGCTTCGAACGCACTGCCAACTCCGCAGAATTAAAGGCACAATACGAAGATAAGAGTAAAGAAGACTTGGCTGAATTAGGCGCTACTGCGGTGATTGCAGGTCGGATGATGACCAAGCGTGGAAAAGGAAAGGCTGGCTTTGCCCACATTCAAGACCGCGAAGGCCAAATCCAAATCTACGTCCGCAAGGATGATGTCGGCGAAGAAAACTACGAACTCTTCAACAAGGCTGACCTCGGAGACTTTATCGGAGTTGAGGGAGATGTCATGCGGACCAACATGGGCGAATTGTCCATTCATGCCCGCAAATTGACCCACTTGTCAAAAGCCCTTCGCCCGCTACCAGAAAAATTCCACGGTTTAACAGATACCGAAACCATTTACCGCAAACGCTACTTGGACTTGATTTCAAACCGTGAGAGCTTCGAGCGCTTTGTCACTCGTAGCAAAATTATATCAGAAATCCGCCGTTACTTGGACGGACTTGGTTTCTTGGAAGTAGAAACACCTGTTCTTCACAATGAAGCAGGGGGAGCTGCTGCCCGTCCATTTATCACCCACCACAATGCCCAAAACATCGATATGGTCTTGCGGATTGCGACCGAATTGCACTTGAAACGCCTCATTGTCGGCGGTATGGAGCGTGTCTATGAAATCGGACGAATCTTCCGTAACGAGGGAATGGACGCCACTCACAATCCAGAATTTACATCGATTGAGGTGTATCAGGCCTACGCAGACTACCTTGACATCATGGACTTGACCGAGGGAATTATCCAACACACGGCAAAAGCTGTTGTCGGAGACGGTCCTGTGACCTACCAAGGAACGGACATCAATATCCACCTGCCATTCAAGCGTGTCCACATGGTAGATGCCATCAAGGAACAAACAGGGGTGGATTTCTGGCAAGATATGACCTTTGAAGAAGCAAAAGCTGTCGCGAGCGAGCACAAGGTTCCTGTAGAAAAACACTACACAGAAGTTGGCCAAATCATCAATGCCTTCTTTGAGGAATTTGTAGAAGATACGCTAATCCAGCCAACCTTTGTCTATGGACATCCTGTCGCTGTATCACCACTTGCTAAGAAAAATGATACTGACCCACGCTTTACAGATCGTTTCGAGCTCTTTATCATGACCAAAGAGTATGGAAATGCCTTCACCGAGTTGAACGACCCAATCGACCAATTGGAACGCTTCAAGGCTCAAGCCAAGGCAAAAGAATTGGGAGATGACGAAGCAACTGGTATCGACTACGACTATGTAGAAGCCCTTGAATACGGTATGCCACCAACAGGTGGACTCGGTATCGGAATCGACCGCCTCTGCATGTTGCTGACGGATACCACTACGATTCGTGATGTATTACTTTTCCCAACGATGAAATAAACGAAAACTCCAGTAGCATCGGCTACCGGAGTTTTTTAGTGGACATTTGTATCAATAAATCGAAGGAGTGAGATATGGTTGAATTGAATAAAGGTTAGGACATCATTAAGTCGCTTTGATGAATGCCAGTTCTATCTGCAGCTCCTTGCCTTATCCTATTCCTTTCTCAATCCACTATACAATCGCAGTTTCAAAAAAATCGATTGCCTCACTCTTTCATCACCATTTTTCAGGATGGCGAAGCCAATCTAGCTCCTTTTCTGAAACAGGGAGTTTCAAATTGCCGATTAGGGGAATATCTTTCATCAGCAAGTGATGGTCGTTTTCATAGACATACATATCGATGTCGGACCCATCCCTTGTCGTCAGTACAAAATGATAGGCGACCTTGGCATCAGCAGGCATGTCCGCAAAGACTTCTTCTCCCTCAACATTTTCACCAGCTGAACCGACATATTCCCCGAAGGTATCAAGAACTTCCTTATCCTTAGTCTCAAGAATCTTCTTTTCATCCGCATCATAGACACGAATCATTTCAGAATGACCCTTGTCCTTTTTTTCAGCCGTTTCGCCGCTTCTGATGGAGCAGGCTGACAGACCAAGACAGGTCAGGAAAAACAAACAAAGATAAACTAATTTTTTCATGATACCATCCTCCTAACATGATGATGAGAGATTATTCATAACGAAGGGCTTCGATTGGGTCTAGTTTAGAAGCCTTGTTGGCTGGTAGGACACCGAAGATGACACCGACTGCGGCTGAAAAGGCGAGACTTCCAAGCACCACCGGAAGCGAAATAATCGCCGTAATTTGTGGTCCCATGGCTTTGCTCACATTGATCAGCGTAACCGCTAACTGTGCAATTCCTAGACCGATAGCTCCACCGAGACTAGTCAAGACCATCGCTTCAATCAAGAATTGCAAGAGGATATTGCTACGGGTCGCACCGAGGGCTTTCCGCAGACCGATTTCACGTGTCCGCTCTGTCACAGATACCAGCATGATATTCATCACCCCGATACCGCCTACAAGAAGGGAGATTCCTGCAACAGAACCAATAAATAGGGTCATTCCTGACAATTGAGTATTGAATGTATCCAGGAATTCAGAGAAATCTTGAATATCGTATTTGGCCTCTCTAAGATGAGTGGCTCTGGTCAAGTAATCAGCCGCAGCCTTACCAACTTCTGAAGTACGAGAGACATCTTCTATGTGAACGTATACTTGTGCATTTTCAGAAGCACCTGTCTCCGCAGCCACCTGTGTATTGGTCATCAAAGCCGCACCACCTGCTCCAAAATTAAGGAGGCCTCCTTCACCTTCTTCCTTATACACACCGACAACCAAGTAGGCCTTATTGGATAGACTGACGGTCTGGTTTAAGGCAGATTGCGCATCTCCAAATAATGTTTCGGCACTCTTCTCGTCCAGCATGATAATGCGGGCAAATTGAGAGTAGTCATTGGTGGTAAACTTGCGCCCAGCTAAGAGGGTGATGTCTTTGACATCAAAGTAAGATAGGCTGACCCCTGTAATGAAAACACCTTCCACCTTTTTAGCGCCAACGCTGATTTCTCCATTATTACTATTGGTTGTATAGTAGTTGCTGACCCCATCCACTTCCAATAGCCCTTTCAGAACTCCATCTGTTAAAATTGGTTCTGGTTCATCGGTCGTTTGTGTTTCTGAAAATCGACTGACAAGGCCATCTTGGAGAGTTTCAGTAGTAGTATTTGAGAAATAGAGTTGCACATTATTGCGATCGCCTGCTAGGGCATCGGATAAACTTCTTCTAAACCCTTCCCCTAAGGCCACAATGACAACAACGGATGCAATCCCGATGATAATCCCTAACATGGTTAAAAGTGAGCGCATCTTGTGGGCAAGGACTGATTTTAGGGCAAATTTTACATTTTCCATCTAGTTCTCCTCCTTGCGTCTGTCTTCTGTAATCACTCCGTCACGAAGGACGATGCGGCGTTTGGCATATTCAGCAATTTCTGGCTCGTGGGTTACCATGATAATGGTCTTGCCCTCACGGTTTAGCTCCGTCAAAAGTTCCATGATTTGATCGCCTGTCTTGGTATCAAGAGCCCCTGTTGGTTCATCCGCTAAAATGATGGATGGACTATTGACCAAGGCACGCGCAATTGCCACCCGTTGCTTCTGACCACCTGATAATTCTGACGGCAAATGCGTCATCCGATCGCCCAGCTCGACCTTTTCTAAAAATTGTTGAGCCAAGCTCTTACGCTTACTAGCAGCTACCCCTGCATAAATCAAGGGCAACTCCACATTCTGAAGAGCATTCAGCTTAGAAAGGAGGAAGAATTGCTGGAAGACAAAGCCGATTTGGTTGTTACGGACACTAGCCAATTTCCCTTCTGAAATCTGGCTGACTTCTGTATCTTCAAGGACGTACTCTCCTGCCGTCGGACGATCCAAGAGACCGATGATGTTCATCAGAGTGGATTTCCCTGATCCAGACGGACCCATGATGGCAAGAAACTCGCCTTCTTCTACTTCCAAATTAATATCTTTTAAAACGCGTAGTTCTTGATCTCCATTTTTATAGCTCTTATTGATGTTGATCAGCTTGATGAGTTGTTTCTTCATGCGCTTCTACCTCTTTTCCATCTTGTAAGCTATCGTTTGGATTGGAGATGACGTGGTCGTCTGCTTTCAGACCTCCTGTTACTTCTTGATACATCGCATCTGAACTACCAAGCGTAACTTCCACTTTCTGAGCTTTTCCATCAACGATTGTCCAAACAAAGTTTTTATCGCCTTCTGGAACAACAGCAGTTACTGGTACAAGGATATTTTTACTGTTATTGACAACCTCAATATTGACAGAGAATCCTTGCTTCAATTCTCCAATTTCACTAGTAATGGCTACTTTAAATGGGTATTTGGAATTGGAAGCGCCCCCTCCTGAACCAGGAAGAGCTGTTGCAGCTTGACCATTTTCAGGATAATTTGATACGTACGAAATTTTTCCAGTCCAAACTTTATCAGGGTATACTTTTGACGTGATGTTCACTTCTTGATCAGCAGAGATATTTGCCAAGTCATACTCTGACAGTTCACCAGTTACTTGCAAACTACCTTGGTTGACAATGTGTACAACCGTTTGGTTGGTGCTGGTGTTTGATTTTGAAACGGATTTATTGACTTCAACAACGGTTCCTGCAACATTGCTGGTAACAGTCGCCTCATCAAAGGCTGCTTGGGCCTTATCCACTGCTGCTTGGGCATCTGCATAGGCATCGTTCAAGTCTTGCATTTGCATGTCGACAGTACGTTGCGCAGCAGAAGTGGCTTTACCGTCAACTGTAGCGTCACCTGTCAAATCAACGCTCTGACCATTTACACGAAGATCTTCAATCTGACGTCCTACTTTGTCACGGGCCCGCACCGCTGTATCATAAGCTGCTTGTAATTCGGCTGTATCATATTGAACGAGTGGTGTGCCAACCTGTACCTGGTCACCTTGGGCCACCAAGACTGCATTCAAATCTCCTTTTGAAATATCATAATAAACATACTGCTCATCAGCTGCAGCAACTGTCCCTGATAATAGTGTTGAAGAAGCAATCGAGCCTTCTTTCACGGTCGTATACATCAAACCTTCGGCTGCAACAGGTGCTTCTGTCTTCTTACCTCCAAATAGTAAGCCCCCTCCAACAAGTGCAAGTGCTACCACTCCTAAGCTGGAAAACAAAATGATTTTGCTTTTCTTTGTCTTAAACATATCTTTTCTCCTTTTGTGATGAACAAGTTGTTGTATTGTCTATATAATACATCAATACAACTAAAAATGCAAGCATTTTCTTAGATTATTTATTATTTTACACAAAAATCTATTTTTTTGCCATTACTCACGCTGACAATTTTCTTACACTTTTGTAAGTTTGGACAAACGTAGCCGATTTTTGCAGGAAGTTGAAAAAAGCGTTACAATAAAAGAAAGCCTAAGCCTATCATCAGAAAGGAAACTAGTATGAAACGATTTGATATAATTGCGATTGGCGGAGGTTCTGGAGGAATTGCCACCATGAACCGTGCCGCAGAACACGGTGCAAAAGCCGCCGTGATTGAAGGAAACCTCCTCGGTGGTACCTGTGTCAATATTGGTTGCGTGCCAAAGAAAATTATGTGGTACGGCGCTCAAGTGTCTGAAGCCCTCCACCACTATGGGCCAGAATACGGCTTTACAGCAGATAGCGTCAGCTTTGATTTTGCGACCTTAAAGAAAAACCGCGATGCCTACATTGAACGTTCTAGAAATTCCTACAAGGGCACCTTTGAACGAAATGGGGTCGAGGTCATCCATGGCTATGCCCGCTTTGTTGATGAACATACCGTAGCCGTCAATGGGGAGCTCATCTACGCAGATAAGATTGTTATTGCAACAGGGGCGAAGCCCGTCCAAGCAAACATCCCTGGTGGCGAGTATGCCAGCGTCTCTGATGATGTCTTTGCCTGGGAAACACTTCCTGCGTCAGTAGCTGTCATCGGTGCTGGCTATATCGCTGTTGAGATGGCAGGTGTCCTGCATTCACTCGGGGTCAAGACGGACCTCTTTGTCCGCCGTGACCGTCCCTTACGCCGCTTTGATAGCTATATTACAGACGCCCTCGTGGCGGAAATGGAGCGGACTGGTCTAACCCTGCATACTCATAAAATTCCGCAAGCTATTGAAAAAAATGCTGATGGAAGCCTGACCATTTCCTTTGAGGACGGAAGCCAGCATACTGCTGATAAAATCCTCTGGGCAGTTGGTAGAAAAGCCAACATTGAAAACTTGAACCTTGAAGCTGTCGGCATCACCACTACTGCATCTGGTCATATTGCCGTCAATGAATTTCAAGAGACAAGTGTCCCACACATCTATGCGCTTGGTGATGTGACAGGCGAGAAAGAATTGACACCCGTTGCCATTAAGGCTGGCCGTACCTTGTCCGAACGCTTATTTAATGGGAAGACAGGCGCCAAAATGGACTACCGCTTCATTCCGACCGTTGTCTTTTCACACCCTGCCATTGGCACCATCGGCTACACTCAAGAAGAAGCCGAAGCAGCATTTGGGGTTGAAAAGGTCAAGGTCTACACTTCTGGCTTTACCTCTATGTATACCGCACTTGGAAGCCACCGACAAGCTGCCAAGTTTAAGCTGGTCACGACTGGACCAGAGGAAACCATCATCGGGCTCCACGGCATTGGCTACGGAGTAGACGAGATGATTCAAGGATTTGCAGTAGCGATTAAGATGGGGGCTACCAAGGCTGACTTTGATGCAACCGTTGCGATTCACCCAACAGGGGCAGAAGAATTTGTCACCATGCGCTAAAACAAGATACAAAGCCCGTTAAAAATTCAAAGCGAAAATAGAAACTACGACGAAGAAGCACAGGCTTCTAGGAGTAGTTGTCTTTTTCGCACAGAGTTTAGGGCGTGTTCAATTAGAAGATGTGAGAGCGTATAAAGCACACAGTGAAAATAGGAAATACGACAGTTTCTAGGGGTATTTATCTTTTTCACACAGTGCTTAGCTCGAACTCAGTTAAACAAGATACGAGGGCGTGAAGCGAGCAAAGCAAAAATAGGAGTTTTGACGAGTGAAAAGCTCCAGTGGAGGTTTCCTAATAGGAGGTTGACGGAGAGCCTGTAGGCTCTATTTTTACACAGCTCATAGGCTGTGTTCAATTCATTTGCTACTTATTGCATATAACCAGCTAGCTATCGCCAAAATGGAACTGTAACGTAACCAAGTTGCGATAGCTTCTTCAAGTGGACCTCGCTTTCCGTAACTAGCTAAAGCCGAAACAGCTACCTATCTTTTTCATCGTAACTCTTAGCTCGAACACAATTCGGATTGACACAAGATACAACGGGAGGGAACTTGCTACGCAAGTTTTCATCATCTATAGAGGACGTGAAGTGAGCAAAGCAAAAATAGCTGGTTCCTGTGACAGCCGATAAAAAAAGGATTGACTTTTGCAGTCAATCCTTTTATAATTTCGTTACCCTCTAAAAATAGAAAGGATAACATTATGAATCATCGAACAACCAAGTCCCTTATCTATCCTGCAATCGGTGCCGGATTGATTGCTGTCTTATCACAGCTTGTCATTCCGCTTGGTCCTGTACCTTTTACCCTACAGACGCTTGCGGTGGGGCTGATTGCCACTCTTTACCGTCCTAAAGAGGCGCTGACTAGCCTTTTCCTCTATCTCCTCCTAGGAGCCATCGGGCTACCTGTCTTTGCAGGATTGTCAGGGGGCATGGCAGCACTTTTTGGTCCAACTGCTGGCTTTCTCTGGGGCTTCTTGCTTTACGCAGGAGTAACTGCCGTGCTGACATCACCGACATCATCTCTTATCCAGGTTTTTCTGGCAAATCTTCTCGGTGATGCCCTCTGCTTTTTATCAGGAAGCCTTGTTTTCTCCCTCATCACCCATAGCAGTCTGGAGAAAACACTAGCCCTAACTGTCCTGCCTTTTCTGATTCCTGACTTGGTTAAGTTGCTGATGATTACCATGGTTCACCGACCACTCAACCGCATTTTCAAAGCATAAAAAATCATGACCACCCGTCTAACGGGTGGTTTGAACCGGGGCTATAAGCCCACATTCCCAGCCAGCGCCTAAAGACGCTGGCTTTCACTTTGTTCAAGCCTCACTGCTCTTGACTCGTCACCAGCCTCT
>NZ_MSJM01000005.1 GCF_001921845.1 Streptococcus cuniculi
TCTATACTTAGGGGTAAACACAATGTGATATTTACACATCCATTTTGTGTGCGATAAACTATGTGCCTTTTGTGCCATATTAGTATCTCCTTTCGCTTTACAGTAGGCTTGAACACCTTTATTGTATTGCGTTTGGAGATTTTTTGTATAACAGTCGATGCGCACCCGCATAGCGGGTGGTTGATTTGTCTCGCACCTATCGGAGCGAGACTGGGCTTAAAGCCACATAAATAAAATGAAAAGCCTAGGCTTTTTCCTAGGCTTTTTCTGCTATTTTCTCGTTTAACTGCTCTAGCAACTCTGTCATGTTTTGGATTTGCTGTTCTAGTTGCTGGATGTGAGCTTTGCGCTCTGCGATTTCATCTTGCAAGACTTGGCGGTTTTCTAGCCATTGTTCTCTTGTACCGCACATGGTATCGTGAACTTCTTTCATGCGTTTAATGGCTTTGATAGACAGTCCTAGTTCTCTTAATTGGAGAATATTTTCCAAGTCCTTGCAATCATCTTTGCTCCACTTGTAGTGGCCTTGGACAATCGCTGGGGCAAGCAAGCCTTTCGTGATATAAAAACGAAGTGTATCTCGGCTGATGTGATAGGTTTGGGTGATTTGTCCAGTTTTCATCGCTCTTCCTTTCAAAAATGCTTGACAGGGGCTTAGCCCCTCATGATTTAATGGCAAAAAAGGAGGAAAATATGTTTCAAATGTTCATCAGTGTGTATGTTTCTTTGCCATTTGTGGCGGCTCTATCCATGAAAAATCAGCTTTCTGCGGTTTGGCGGATTGTGTATGCTCTGCCAATGTTACTAGCGCTGTTAGCCGTTCTAGGGAATGGTGACAAGGCTACCTGTCAAGGATTGTTGATTGCTAGTCTTTTTCTTGCTTGGGTGATTCGTCCCTTGGGGGGAAAATTCGTCTTTGGTCAGGTTCACCTGTCTCATTTTCTCGTTCATGGCATCATCAGTTTGCTTCTTGTCTTTGGGCTACTCTTTTTCTAAAAACAACCGCTCGACATACTCTTTTTGTCGCGGAATGACGCGCGCGGTATCTAAAAAGGCTGGGAGGTCTTGGCGTGCCACCCAGATGAAATCAGTCGTTTCTCCTTCTTGGAGGACAATGCTGTCCTTCTTGCAGTCGACTTCTGCCCAATAGAGGTCGAAGATACATTGGTGTTCGTGCGCAACAAAGTCGTGGTGATGAATGAGCTGACTAGCTTCTAGCTGGATGCCAGTTTCTTCATGTATTTCACGAAGAATCGCTGTTTTAGGGTCTTCATCAAGCAGTGCAGAGCCACCTGCTGTTGCTTCAAAATAGTTGGGAAAGGCGGGTTTCGTGCTGTCTCGCTTCATGAACAGAATGCTTCCGTCCTTGTGAGCAATGATACATTCGACGACCAAGTGATAAAGTCCTGTGGGAATAGCCTTGCCCCGCTCTAAAATGACGTCTGTTTTCTCCCTGTTTTCCAGATAGGCGTTCCAGTATTCTGACATAACCTGCTCCTCTTATTTTGTAGTGCAATTAGCATACCATAAATTTTTAAAAAAATCTGTAAAAAATCGTGGGAAAGGGCATAACTAAGCAGTTTATTGGCTTTTTTGAAAAATATGGTATAATAGAAGTAATTTTGAAAGATGGAGTTAGATTTTGAAGAAAACGTATCGTGTGAAGCGTGAACGTGATTTTAACGATATTTTTACACAGGGCAAAAATGTAGCCAACCGGAAGTTTGTGATTTATCGATTGGCTAAGGAGCAAGCGCATTTCCGAGTCGGTTTATCTGTCAGTAAAAAATTGGGAAATGCAGTGACGCGCAATAGAATTAAACGTAAAATTCGGCATGTTCTGATGGAATGCGCTCCTTATCTAGCAACAGATGATTTTGTAGTCATTGCTCGTAAAGGGGTCGAGGAGTTATCCTATCAAGAAATCAAGCAAAATCTTCTGCATGTTTTAAAACTAGCTAAACTATACCAGGAAGGTGTTTCTCTTGAAAAAGAAAGTTAAATGGGCTAGCCTGCTCACTTTATCCCTGCTTTTACTGACGGCTTGTGGTAGGGGAGATGTGACTAGCCAATCGACCGATGCTTGGGAACGATTGATTTATTGGTTCGCAAGTATCATCAAATTGTTGTCTATCAATGGACAGTTGGGAGTGGGGATTATTCTCTTTACCATCTTAGTCCGTACGCTCCTCTTGCCGCTTTTCCAATTGCAGATGACCTCATCTCGGAAAATGCAGGAATTGCAGCCTCAATTGCGAGCTTTGCAAGAGCAGTATCCAGGAAAAGATTTGGAGAGCAGACAGCTTCTCACGGAAGCAACGCGGAAGCTCTACAAGGACAATGACGTCAAAATGTCAGCGTCCATGATTCCAGTCTTTATCCAGATGCCGATTTTGTTGGCTCTTTATCAGGCGCTTACAAGGGTGCCAGACTTGCGGGTTGGACAGTTCCTTTGGTTAAATCTTGGGGAGACCGATCCTTATTATATCTTGCCTATTCTAGCCACTGTGTTGACATTCTTGAGTATGTGGTTGAGCAATAAGGCTGCGCCAGAGCGCAATGGCGCCATGACCGTCATGATGGTTGCGATGCCACTGATGATTTTGATGTTTGCCCTAACAGCAGCAAGTGGGGTCACTCTTTATTGGACGGTATCAAATGCCTATCAGGTCTTCCAAATCTTGGCCTTGAACAATCCCTTTAAAATCATTGCGGAACGAGAAGCCAAAGTTGCAGCGGAGAAGGAGCGTCAAGCTAAAATCAGAAAAGCTCAGAAAAAGGCTCGGAAAAAGAAATAGGATATTAGGAGATAAAAGATGAAATTTACAGGAGCAACAGTAGAAGAAGCGATCCAGAATGGATTAGCAGAATTAAACATTCCTCGTAAGAGAGCACACATCACCGTACTTGCACGTGAAAAAAAAGGATTTTTAGGATTTGGGAAAAAGCCTGCTCAAGTCGACATCGATGTTATTGATGAAACCACGGTTGTTAAAGCCAATCAAAAGGCTGTTCGTGGTGTTCCAAGTGAGGTCAATGAGCTCAATGAGCCGGTTAAAAGTGTTTCTGAAGCAACGATTGACCTTGGGAAAGTGGTTGCAGCAGTCAAAGAATTTGAAAAAACGGGTCAGCATTTAGAAGATACAGTAAAGGCTAAAATCTTGAAAAACAAGAAGGATGCGAAGGCCATTCTTGCTGAAACAGGTCGCATCGAGATTCTTAAAGACGAAGATATCGTAGCAGGAGCAGAGCCTGAAGCAGCTAAAGCCGAATCGTTTGATGACTTAGATATCAAGGTTGAGCAACAATACGACATTGACCAAGTGGTAGCAGAAGTCTCTGCCTATATCCAAGAAATCTTAGATGACATGGATGTGGAAGCCCGTATCGAAACAACCCACAATCGCCGTACAATCAATCTCCAAGTGGATACGGATGAGCCAGGACGCGTCATTGGCTACCATGGAAAAGTTTTGAAGTCCTTGCAACTCTTGGCGCAAAACTTCCTCTACAATCGTTACGAGCGTAATTTCTATATTACAATCAATGTCAATGACTATGTAGAACATCGGGCAGAAGTCTTGCAAGGATATGCGCAAAAGCTAGCTGAACGGGTGTTGGAGGAACAAGAGGCCTACCATACAGACCCAATGTCTAGTAGCGAACGCAAGATTATTCACCGCATCATTTCCAAAATGGACGGCTTGACCAGCTATTCAGAAGGTAGCGAGCCAAACCGTTATGTGGTGGTGGACATCGAAGGAAAACATGACTAAAAATGGATAGGGAGTGGGACTCAATCGTGATTTCGTAGAAATCGATTATCCTCACTCCTTTATTTCTAGGTTCGGGCTAAAATAATCCACTGGATTATTTTACTCCCACCCTCGCAAGTTGACTAGCTTCCACAATTGAGAATTGTGGAAGGTTAGAAATAAGGCTAGCGAACGCTTCTTCGCTAGCCTCTTCTAATAGAATGTTGATTTATCAACGTCATGGATAAGTTGCTCACAACTTTCTGTTCTCTTCAATGCTCCACTGGAGCATTGAACCCAGAGACAAGCCTCGCTTTCGGATTTCTAGGCTCGGGTATCAATAGTCACTCCCCTGACTGTCTTCGCTTTCTAGTTTCCGAGCTCAGGTATTAACAGTCCACTGGACTGTTAATATATACGTCAAACTGTTAAAACTATAAAACGTAAGGAGATATGGGACTTTTTATACGAAAACTAAAAAAGTGCAAAAAATCCTCCCCTATGATATACTATAGGTGAAACTTTTTATGTATTAGATTGTTAGCTCGTCTCTAACAATCTTTTTTGTTGGTAATATTCAGAATAGGTTCGATTCGTTGATAAGAGTTCATAGGCTAGTTTCAGTAAGTAATGGGCAATGGCAATCGTGGCTTTCTGTGGTCCTCTTCTAGCCCGTAATCTGTTAAATCGTTGGGATATGGGACTTCCTTTCTGTCGCTTGGCCGCAAAAGCAGCTTGACATAAGCATTTCTTCAAGTAAGCATTTCCATGTCGTATCCTAGTACTTTTCTTCTTGCCTGCACTCTCATGATTTCCTGGGCATAAGCCCGTCCATGAACTCAACTGTCCAACTGTTGGAAACTGATTCATATCAGCACCAACTTCAGCTAGAAAGACCGAAGCCGTAATGTGATCAATTCCTGATATACTCTCTAAAATGTCTACTTCTCTCTCATATTCGGCGAGATAGGACTCTATTCGTTCTTCTAATGAGTGGATTTTCCTTTGGTAGAAATCATATATCTCTAAGGACTCCTCAAGCATAAACCGATGATGTTCAGAAAAATAACCATCCAAAGCTTTTTCGAGCTGAGGCACTTTCCGTTTTAAACTAGTGTATACGTTGTCTCGAATGGTTTGAGGAGTTATCTGTTCTCCCTTAACAAGAAGATTCATCAAATTGCGACCGGAACTCCCCATAATATCTTCAATATAGGTAGTGAGCTTGATACCACCTGATTGAAGAATCATGTGAATCCGATTCACTTCTCGGTTACGTGTTTCTACATGATGTTTTCGTTGACGAGTCAACTCTCTCATCTCCTGAATCCTTTCCTCGGGTACAAAACTTTTTGGAAGAAGTCCGATACGGGTGAGTTTGGCAATCCACAATGCATCCTTCTTATCTGTTTTTTTACCAGGGATAGTTCTCATGTGTGCTGGATTAGCCAAGATGAGTTCAAAATCATGACAGAGCGCATGCCAAATAGGTTTCCAGTAAACGCCAGTACTTTCCATGCCAACAACCTGAACATCCAATGCTTTTAGAAAATCGCGACACTCTTTAAGACCTTCTGCTGTTGTATCGAACTGGGCCTCTTCACGTTTAGGACGAGTAGTAGTGAGAGAGCCGTGTAACACACAAACAGCTATCATAGCTTGGTGAACGTCAATGCCTGCACAAGACTTATATAGGATATCCATCTTTTTTCCTCCTTGCATAACAAAATAATGAGGACTTATCTACCTAAAGATTCGTATTTTTATACTCATGCCATAAAGGCGATATTTTGGGGTGCTCGTAGGTAGACTGGATTAGTTTGTCCCTCGATTCATTTTTCAATAAAATATCAACCACAAAGCCCTCACTAGGAGTATACACCTAATGAGGGCTTTATGCGAGTTTTCATATGTTTGTGGGTGAGCGCGACGCGCTCATCGTGGTTTGTCCCAGCCTCTTTTCTTGAAAATTTCTATTTTTTCTCTCGCTTTTTCATGCAAATAGGTAAATTATTGAAATTTAAAGACTTGACTAGCCAGAATAGCTTGACAAAGCCGACAGAATCAGATAGAATAGTAAAGTATGTTTAGTAACTGATCAAAACTAGCCGGCTAAACGAATACAAAATCTATGAGGAGGTATTCATCGTGAAACGTACTTTTCAACCAAGTAAAATCCGTCGCGCACGCAAACACGGATTCCGTAACCGTATGTCAACTAAAAACGGCCGTCGCGTGTTAGCAGCTCGTCGTCGTAAAGGACGCAAAGTGCTTGCAGTGGCATAATAAAACGATAAAAAAGCCAGCAGAAACTCGAGTCTGTTGGTTTTTTTATGGCAAAAGCGGTATAATAAAGAAAATGAGTTTTTGAGTTGCAAATAGTACAGGAGAAAAAATGATTCAAATTTTTGATACCCATACCCACCTCAACGTTGAAGAGTTTGAAGGACGGGCTGATGAGGAATTAGCCTTAGCAGCAGAAATGGGCGTGACTAGAATGAATGTGGTGGGCTTTGATAAGCCGACGATTAAACGTGCCTTGGACTTGGCAACTCGCTATGAGCAAGTCTATGCGACCATTGGCTGGCATCCGACTGAAGCTGGTACCTATACTGACGAGGTTGAGCAGTTTTTGCGTGAGCAATTGCAGCACGATAAGGTCATCGCCCTGGGAGAGATTGGGCTGGATTACCACTGGATGACGGCTTCTAAAGAGGTGCAGGAGCAGGTCTTTCGCCGGCAGATTGCTTTAGCAAAAGAGTTGGACTTGCCCTTTGTTGTCCACACCCGCGATGCCTTAGAGGACACCTATGACATCATCAAGAGCGAGGGCGTGGGACCTCGTGGCGGGATTATGCACTCTTATTCAGGCTCTTTGGAAATGGCAGAGCGGTTTATTGAGCTTGGGATGACCATTTCCTTTTCAGGTGTTGTCACCTTTAAGAAAGCAACGGATATTCAAGAAGCAGCGACTCACTTGCCACTAGATAAAATTTTGGTTGAAACCGATGCTCCGTATCTAGCTCCTGTTCCCAAACGTGGACGGGAAAATCGCACCGCCTATACCCGCTATGTGGTCGATAAAATCGCAGAGCTCCGCGGTTTATCTAGCGAAGAAGTCGCAAGTGCGACTTACCAAAATGCCCTGCAGATATTTAATTTAGAAGTGAAGTAGAAAGTATTGAATTGAGAGGTTTATAATTATGAATTATATAAAGTATTGTAAAGATGTTTTAGCACAAAAAAAGGAATCAATAAGTAAAAAAGATCTTATAGAAGAATCGGTAATTATTATTGATACTAATTGCTTATTGTATCCTTTAAAAGATATGAAGTTAGGGGGAAAGTTAATAAAGAATTTTAATAAAATTAAAGATAGTTGCTACATCCCCTTTATTACTCAACAAGAGTATATCAATAACGAACAAATTACTATTACTCAGACAGCATCTAATATAGATAAGTGTGAAAAGACGATAAATAATTTAAAAAATACAAAAAATATTTTATCATCTAGTTTAATAGAGAAACGTATTTGTGAACAGATACGTGAAAAAATCAAAAATCAAGACAAGGAAGATGGTTTTAAAACATTTATTGGTACAATAGAATCATTTGAAGAAGATTTAAAAAACTTGTTGAAAGAGGATATAGAGAAAGAAGTAAATACTCTTAATGATAAGATTAATAAAAAATTATCAGAAAAGTCAGCTGAGTTTGAAAAACAGAATAAAGCAGATTTTGATAAGAAGTTTTATATAGAGAAATATTCTAAAAAGATTGTAGAGGCTTTATCAAGGTGGCTAGATGATGTTCAACTAGGTGAGATGTATACAGAAGAACAAATAAAAAAATATGAATCAATAATTTCTTCTCGCTATCAGGCAAGAGTTTCTCCTGGATTTGAAGATGATGGTAAAAAAGATAAATATATTATTATGAATTCTATTCCCATTAATAGGAGTTATTCGGATGCTATTTTTTGGTTAGATGCTTTGGAACATATAGAAAAAAATATTAATAATAAGAAATATTTGGTTGTTTTATCCAATGAAAAGAAAGGTGATTGGGTAGTTAATGAAGATGCTAAAGATATAAATGAGGATATGTTTATTGAATGTCATAGAAGAACAAGGTTAATTGCTAAGAAATTAGACGTCTGGTCGTTTATGGAATTGATGGGAGTTCCCCAAGACTCTGTTGAAAAATCTAAACAGCGTTACTCAGAATCAATAGATTACACTTTATATGGTCAGCTATACAGTCAAAAAAGTCAACGGCAAATGATGATAGATATTTTCTCTAGAGTTTTGGAAGAGACTTCTGGAGAAAAATATGTTTCATCACTTCCGTGTTTACAGCAAGAGGATGAGTTTAGACATAATACAATTTTTGATAGTAAAGTTGTGATTAGTGATAAAAAGAATAAAAAATTCGTATTAGGATTACAATTAAATAGAAAAGACAAATTACAGTATATCTGTAAATTATTAGAGACTAGAGTCATTGACAGTTCTGATCAACTACAATTTTTTGACGAAGAGAATCAGAACGAATGGGAAGATATATGCAAGCAAGTAAGGGAGAAAAGAGACAAATTACAGAAATCATCGTGGTTGAAGGACGAGATGATACGGCTAACCTCAAACGATTTTACGAGGTAGAAACCTATGAAACCAGAGGGTCTGCCATTTCGCAGGCGGATCTCGAGCGGATTAAGCGCTTGAATGACCTGCATGGGGTGATTGTATTTACAGATCCAGACTTTAACGGTGAGCGGATTCGGAAGCTGATTATGGCGGCTATTCCGACCGCCAAGCACGCCTTTTTAAATCGCGATGAGGCAGTACCCAGCTCCAAGACCAAGGGCAAGTCGCTCGGTATCGAGCATGCGTCTTTTGAGGACTTGGACAAGGCCCTCTCGCAAGTCTTAGGTGCAGAGGAAGAAAGGCCTGCCTTTGACATCGCACGGAGCGATTTGATTCGCCTCGGCTTTCTGGCAGGATCAGACAGCCGCAAGCGTAGGGAGTACCTCGGTGAGCAGCTCCGCATTGGCTACACCAACGGCAAGCAGCTCTTGAAACGCCTAGAGCTGTTTGGCATCTCGCTAGCTGAAGTCGAAAAGGTTATGGAGGGGTATGAATAAGAGGATTGTATTGCTGCGTGGTGTGATGCCGACAGGGCAAAATCACATTCCCAAGATGTCTTATCTGGTAGAAATTTTGGAGGAAGCGGGTTTTAAAGAAGTCAAGACCCACATTCAAAGTGGGAATGTCGTATTGAAGACAGAGCACTCTGATGAAGACGTCAAGCGAATCGTTCATGATGTGATTGTTGCTAGGATTGGGGCTGATTTGGCGGTGATTGTCAAAACACCTCAGCAGTTGGAGAGAGCCGCAGCTGAACAGCCGTTTGCTGAGCTTCTTGATCGTTCGCGTATTCATCTGGTCTTTACCAATGATTTCCTTCCTCAAGACAGTTTGGACAGGCTGCTGCGGGAAGATTTTGGAGCTGAACAGTTGGTTCAAGGGCATGAGTGCTTATACTTGTACCTGCCCCGTGATGCGAAAAAGAAACGCTTGTACACGAATTTTCTCGAAAAACGCTTGGGCAGTATCATGACAGCCCGCAAGTTGAGCGTTGTAGAGCGTTTGATGGAGATGTAGGAAACGTTTGTTTTTATAGTGGGGTAAATGATAACCCTGAAATGAAAGAGAGTTACAAGAAGGTATGCATATTGCAGATTACAGCGTGACGCGTGCGATTTTGGAGCGTCATGGTTTTACGTTTAAGAAGTCGTTTGGTCAGAATTTTTTGACTGATACCAATATTTTACAGAAGATTGTGGATACGGCAGAGATTGATGAGGCGGTCAATGTCATTGAGATTGGGCCTGGAATTGGGGCTTTGACGGAATTTTTGGCAGAGCGGGCAGCGGAGGTTATGGCCTTTGAGATTGATGAGCGTTTGGTGCCGATTTTGGCGGATACGCTCCGTGATTTTGACAATGTGACCGTGGTCAATCAGGACATTCTAAAGACCGACTTGGAAGCAGCTGTCAAGCAGTTTAAAAATCCAGCCTTGCCGATTAAGGTGGTGGCAAATCTTCCTTATTACATCACGACACCGATTTTGATGCACTTGATTGAAAGTGGCATTCCCTTTAGCGAATTTGTCGTAATGATGCAGCGGGAGGTGGCTGACCGCATTTCAGCAGAGCCCAACACCAAGGCTTACGGGAGCTTGTCGATTGCGGTGCAGTATTACATGACGGCTAAAGTAGCCTTTATCGTACCGCGCACGGTCTTTGTGCCTGCGCCAAATGTGGATAGCGCTATTTTGAAAATGACCAGACGTCCAGAGCCCGCGGTAGCGGTGACAGATGAAAAGTTCTTTTTCAAGGTGGCAAAAGCCAGCTTCACCCATCGTCGAAAGACCTTGTGGAACAATCTGACCAGCTATTTTGGCAAGGCAGACGGTGTCAAAGAAAAGCTAGAAGCGGCGCTTGAAGCAGCTAGCTTGCAACCGTCTGTCCGCGGGGAGGCTTTGACCTTGGAAGATTTTGCACGTTTGGCAGATAGCCTAAAGGCAGAAGGATTGGGATAGAAATTGATTGAAGAAAAAAATACCGAGAGAACAGGGTATCCGTGTTCTCTCGGTATTTTTTATGAGTAGGTGTGAATCTCAGTTTCCATATTATCAGGAGAAAGAGTGATTGATCGGTAGCCTCGTGGTAAAACACCATAGCAATTATAGCCAGAAACATTTCCATAGATAAACCGATGGTTTAAGAAGACTCCCTCGAAGTTATTATCGTGATCGTGTCCGCAGAAAATAGCATGTATGTGGTGTTGATACAAGATATGGCTGAAGAGTCCAGTATTTAATTTAGGGGCTGAGATACGAGGGTTCATTTCCCAATAATGCCCATCGATGATATGTTCTCCTGCCTGTTCAAATTCAGGGAGTGGAATATGCAAGAAGAGTAAATCGTGAGTCAAATCTGGGTGTTGCATCAAATATTGTTGAGATGTTTCTTTGTACCAGTTTACTTGCTCTAAGGACACCCAGTCATAGCTTTCAATATCTAGTAAAGCATCTGCTCCAGAATCAATGAAATAAAGCACATTGCTTAACCGTTGGTCTTTATAAAGTTCAATGGTAAAGCATTCTTTATGGTGGCTATCGCAAAATACATGTGATTTTGGCGCTAGGTAATGGAAGTATTCTTGTTCTAAGGCTTGCAAATCTTGACGGGATAAGGATTGTTCGGAGTCGTGGTTTCCATAAGTGATGGCTAGTGGAATAGGGTACTGATTAAAGATGTCTGCTAGGGCCTTCAATCCTTTTTGGGGGTCCTTCACGCCATCAGACCAAATCAAATCACCGGTAATGCAAATCAAATCAGCTGGTGTTGACTCAAGAGTGGCCTTGATTTTTTCAAAACTTTTGAGATCCTCCTGATTAAAAGGTGCTTCACCGATATGAATATCGGTAAACTGTAAAATAGTGAATGTTTTGTTTGGATAAGTGAGCATCAAGAACATCCTTTCGTTAAATTTTCTATGCTTTTACCATAACCAAGATTGACTTAAAAATCAAGTTTATTAATAACATTTTTTTGTATAAAATTTGTAAAAGTTTGTTATTCATTCTGTTGAAAGTCATTTTTGTATATGGTAGACTGGATATGTATAAGTAAGCGCTTTCTAAAAACAGAAAGGAGATTTCTTGGTGAAAAACGAAATCATAAAGGTAGACAGTGGAGAAATTCGGCTATCTAAAATTATTTTGGGATCGAGTGATTATCTGAAATTAAACAATATGTCAAAAGTCCATGCGATGTTTGGGGCTTATGTCAATGCAGGTGGATTAGCCATTGATACTGCGCGTCATTATAGAGAGAGCGAGTCAGTCATTGGTGAGTGGCTAAATGGGAAACCGCGTTCTGCCTATACGATTATTACCAAGTGTTGTCATCCCGTTCGAGAAGCACCTCACGCACCGAGAGTGACCCCAGAGGATATTATTCAGGACTTGACGACTAGTTTAGAAATGCTTGGTACAGACTATGTGGATATTTTGTTACTCCACCGTGATGATATTAACTATCCTGTAGGTCCTTTAATGGAGACACTTAGTCAGCTGGTAGATGAACAGAAAATCCGAGCATTTGGAGTATCTAACTGGACCTTGGGCCGAATCAAGGAAGCTCTAGCTTATTGTCAGGAGCATCAGTTGCATCCTCTATCCTTTAATAGCCCCAATTTAAGTTTGGCTGCTGTCAACTGTCAGCGCTGGGACAATACTGTAACAGCTAATCAAGAAATGCTAGACTGGCATGAAGCCAATCAGTTCCCTTTGATTGCTTGGTCTGCTCAGGCGGAAGGCTTCTTTGGCCATCGCTTCAAAAAAGAAGACAAGGATAATCCAGAATTAAAAGAATTTGTAGATGTCTATTTTAACGAGTTGAATTGGAAACGCTTAGATATATGTGATCGATTGGCGCGAGAAAAGGGTGTAAAACCGATTCAAGTTTCATTAGCTTATGTATTAAATCAACCATTTCCAGTATTTGCAACGATTGGTCCAGAAGAAGAGTGGCATCTTCAGGATTCGCTTGATGCATTGGACATTCGCCTTTCAGATGAGGAAATGGAATCTTTAAGGAAAGGAGAGTAGAAATCAGTGGAGAAAAAGAAAATAGCGGCGCAGCTCTATTCGGTTCGCAAGGAATTGGCCAAGAATCCAGAGGAAACCTTTAAAGCTTTAAAGGAAATTGGATTTGAAGCCGTGCAGTTGGATGGAATGCGTGGTCATTCTCCTAAGGAAATCAAGTCATTGGTGGATCAATATGGTTTTGAGATTGCTGGAATGCATATCAAGCATGATCGATTCTTTCATGACATCGACGGTATCATTGAAGAGGCCTTGCTCTTTAACTGCAAGACAATCTATGATAAATACATTGATGATGAAGAACAGCACTTGGACGGCTATGTCAAGACCAAGCAGCAGCTATTGCGCGTTCAAGAGCAGTTAAAAGGTCTAGGCTTTCGTGTTGGTCTGCATTGTCCAGAGTATGACTTTAACAACCAGATAGAGGGTGTGACAGTTTTGGACTATATCACTGCTCCAGAGTACGGTTTGGGCATTTATGCTGAGCCAGACACTTATTGGATGTCGGTTGCAGGAAAAGATCCTGTTGAAGAGTTCAAAAAATTCTCGTATCGTGCTCCGATTGTGCATTTGAAGGATTATAAAAAAGGCTTTGATCCTAAAGATATGGACAACAACCTGACGGAGTTGGGTAGTGGAGATGTACGGTTTGATCAGATTGTTCGCTGGGGAGAAGCAAACGGCGTAGAGTATTATTGTATTGAACAAGATTACTCGAAGATTGGAATGCTACATAGTTTAGCAAAAAGTTTTGATTATTTATTGTCAATTTAAAAAAGTGAGGAAATACAGATGAAAAACAGGTCAAGATGGGTATTGATGAGCAGTGTATTGCTAGGTGGGGCTCTGCTTAGTGCTTGTGGTAGTAGTTCGTCAACATCAAGTGATAAGGTATCGCTATCGATTAACTATTATAATGGTGCCATTAGTGACACAGCTATCGAAAATGCAAAGAAGGAATTTCCTGATTATGAATTGAACTTCAAGCAAATTCCAGCCAATGGGGATTTTGATACCAAATTGAAAGCCAGTCTAAATTCAAAATCAGCACCAGATATTACCGCAATCAATAGCAACATTGCCGACTACATTCCTTATAGTGATCGCTTTGTGAATCTATTAGACTATGGCACAGCCGATCTAGCCAAAGACTATGTTGAGTGGAAATGGGATTCTTGCTTTACAAATGATAAATCAGCTCAGATTGCGATGCCGATTGATATTGGGCCAACGGCTTTGTTCTACAATGTTGAAGCCTTTAAAAAAGCAGGGTTACCAACAGATGATAAGTCAGTCAGCGAGTTGTTGAGTAGTGATGAGAAGTACATGGAAGCGGCGAAACAGATGAAGGAAAAAGCTGATATGCCGATGTTCCAATCTTCATTGTCTCTTCTTCAACAACGCTATCGTGCGATGACTAAGCACATCTATGATAAAGATGGCAACTTAATCTATGCTGATGGCGAATTGAAAAAAGCCTGGGATTATGCTGTTATGGCAGAAAAGAATGGCTATACACTTGGGGCAAAAGGAAATAGTGCCGATGGTGCAAACTCCGTTCAACGAGGCCTATTTGGTGGTATGATTGAAGCCTCTTGGGGGATCAATGACTTGGCTGAAGATGGAGCTTCTCCTGAGCAATGGTTGATTGCGAAATCACCATTCTTACCATCCAACTATGGTGGTTCCTATCTTGCAGTTATCAAGACAACTGCTCATCCAAAAGAAGCAGCTGAAGTGGTTAAATATCTCACTAATGAAGAAAGCCAACGAGTGAACTATAAAGAGTTGGCGCTCTTCCCAGCAAATAAAAAAGTATTTGATGATGAATTTGCCAATGTGAAACATGAATTGTTCGGTAATGAGCAATACAATCATTACTTTATTGAAGCAGCGAATGCCTTGGAGTACATTCCATTTGATCCACGTGAATCTGCTGCCTTTGAATGTTTTGAAAATCAGATGACTCTTGTTGCAGAACAAGGAAAAGATCCTGAACAAGCATGGAATGATGCGATGAAAAAGGTAGAAGAAATCTCTAAATAGTTGATAGAACATTGTTTTGCTAGTAGATAATGTGTTCTACTAGCAAAACTTATCTTTCAAAGAGATGAAAGGTAGGACGATGAGTAAGAAAAAAGATATTGACAAGTATGTTCCCTATCTTTTTATTTCTCCATTTTATATTTTGTTTTTGATTTTTGGCCTCTTTCCCATTGTATTTGCGGGTATTTTAGCGTTTAACAAATGGGATGGTCTGGGAGAAATGAGATTTGTCGGATGGGGAAATTTTATCCGATTGATACATGATGCGGATTTTTATCTATCCGTAAAAAATACATTGATTATTTGGGCAGTTGGAACCTTCCCGATGCTCTTTATAGCTTTGGTGTTGGCTTTTATGATCAATCTAAAGTTTGTGAAGCATAAAGAATTGTTAAAGGCCATTTTCTTTTTACCGAATATTACTTCTGTTGTTGCAGTTACCATCCTGTTTGGTCTGATTTTCTCCAATCTGGATGGTCTTGCAAATAGTTTATTGCAGTTTTTAGGTTTGGCACCGATAAAGTGGGTGACCTCGACATTCTGGGTTCGGATTGTTATCGCCCTCATTAATATTTGGATGTATCTGGGATACAATACCATTATCTATCTGACAGGTATTACGAAAATTCCAAATGATTATTATGAGGCGGCCATAATGGATGGGGCGACGAATTTTCAAATCTTTCGTCACATTACCATTCCGCAATTAAAGCCGATTATCTTATTTACTGTGATGATGTCGACAATCGGTGGTTTGCAGGTATTTTCAGAAGCGCAGGTTCTCGTACCGCAAGGCGCTACGCCAGAAGGTGGTGCGATGACTATTGTCTATTACTTGTATAATACAGCGTTTTCTAATAATGATTATGGATACGGGTCCGCAATCGCTTGGGCTTTGGTGATTATTATCATGATCTTCTCATTATTAAACTGGTATTTGACGACTTATCGCATCAAGGGAGAGTAGGTATGGGAAATAAGCCGTTTAAATTATTCGTGAGAATTTTTCTAGGAATTGGTGTGGTTCTATCCATTTTTCCATTTTACTGGATGTTAGTGATGGGCAGTAAGCAGAACAAGGAAATCTATCAGATTCCACCCAATTTACTACTTGGTTCTGAGTTATTTCATAATATTGAGACTGTGTTTAGAGAGACATCGTTCTTTCATTCGGTACTCAATACGCTCTTTATTGCAATTACATCAACGATACTTATTTTGTTCTTTGATTCCCTGGCAGGCTTTTCCTTTGCAAAATTAAAATTTAAAGGCAAGGGCTTCTTGTTTACCTTTTTATTGGGAACGATGATGATTCCAGGACAGTTAAACATTATTCCATCTTTCTATTTGATGGATAAGTTAGGTTGGGTTGGCTCGTATAAAGCATTGATTATTCCAGGGATGGCAAATGCTTTTGGGATTTTCTGGATTAAGCAATACTGTACAGATGCGATACCGGATAGTCTCATTGAATCAGCAAAATTAGATGGGTGTTCGACCTTTAAAGTGTACTTTAAGATTGCACTCCCTATCATGAAACCAGCATTGGCCTTCTTAGCCCTGTATTCCTTTATGGGGTCATGGAATGATTATGTGTGGCCGTTGATTATTTTGAATGATGAGTCAAAGTATACCTTGATGTTGGCGCTCACTCAGCTAAAAGGACTTTACACCGTTAACTATCCATTGGTCATTACAGGAACGCTATTAGCAACGATTCCATTATTGATTGTATTTGTAATCTTTAGTAGACAGTTGATTGCAGGTATTACAGAAGGGGCTGTGAAACAGTAGGCAAGGCGATGAAAGAAAAAGTAATAGAATGGCAAGCAAAATTGATGGATATCATCATCGTGAGTATGATGATTGTGCTGGGCTTGTTGACGGTCGTTGGAGGGGTATACAGCCTATTGATTGCGTTTGTATATCTGGCTCCACTATCAGATAGCAAGTGGACAGTTACAAAAGACAAGAAGGTTATTGCAGTTTGTATAGGGGCGCAGATTCTGGTCTATGCTCTCTTAGCTATTCTGTTCCTAAATCTTCAGCTTCTTCCAGTCTTGCCGAATCTTTTGGTCATTGTCAGTAGCTTTTTACTAACAGTATTGAGTATTACCAGTTTTTCACTCTTGACAACAGGTATATGGCAATTAGCTAGGGGTTATGTCCCATCTATGGCTCTTGTCTATCAAGGGATGCGAGGGTTGGTTTTGGGTGTTCCCAGTTGGATTGTCTTATTTGCTTTGTTGTTAATGGCAGTTTTTGCAGTGGTGGTTTATCCGCCCTGTTTGGTGATAGTAATCGGCAGTTTTCTTAAGCTACTCAATAAAATGAGTGAGAAGATGATGCTAGAAAGAAGCTAGTGCTAAGGAGGAGTACCATGAAGTTGACCCAGCGGGAAATTGACTTACTCCGGTTCATTTTAGAACAAAAAGATGGGCTGGACATCGAAAATATCCGCCAAAGATTGGGCCTGTCTGATAATCAGATTCGATACACCATAGGGAAAATCAATCAGTTTTTACGAAGCAGAAAAGCCAGTTTGTTAAAGGTGGAGAAGGACTGTATTGTGATTGGAAATCGAGAAAGAGTCCTAGAAGAATTTACCTTTTTTGTGTCTCATACAACACCAGGGCAGTTCAAATTTACTCCCCGACAGATGGAATATTTCATTTTACTGAAGCTCCTCATCGCAGATGACTATATTCCGATTAATTATTTTACAAAAGTGCTAGGATCTTCTAGAACTAGCATTGTCAACCTGCTTGAAAAGGTTAAAAAAAGATGTGCGAGGGAAGCGATTCAACTGGACTATGTGCTGAGACGAGGCTATCGTATACCAGAATACAGCTTTAAGCGATTTGCTTTCTTTGTATCGATTCTAAAAAAATTAATCAATATCCGGGAAATCTACAGTTTCTATTACAAGGACAATGTCTACTCTAAAGTAGGCGACTTGGTTTTCTTTGATATTTTTGAATTAGATGTGCTCTTTGAAGCCTTGGAAAAAACGATTGAATATTCCAAGACGGTAGATGATCAGATGGATGATACGGCCTTTTTGAATATGATGATTCTCAATTATAAATTGATGAAGGTGGAAAAGGAAGCGCCTAATCCAAGCCAACAAGAAAGGCTGAAGCAACTGAGCCAGTTCCTATCTAGTTTAGAGATGAATCATGAACAAAAAATTGAAGACTTACAGTTGGCACAGGACTTACTGGCGTACCTGAATGCTAAAATCGCATCCGCATTTCGACTGGTCGAATCACGACATTCTACAGAAGTATTGACGCGCCATCTCCAGCGCTTCATTTTGCGGCAAAAGCAACACAATCCGATGCAAGATGTCAATTTAGAGTTCGTCAAAACGCATCCTGAGTTATTTCAGATTATTTTTACAGCGCTCCGTTCCTACAAGGGGCAGCTATTTCAACATGTGACCGTATCAGAAGCCGCCTTGGTGACTCTTTATTACATCAATGGTATTGATGATCACCCAGTAGTGTGTCAAAGTTGTCCGCGGATTCTCATTATTTGCGCAGAAGGACGGGCTATTTCGCGTGTCTTAAAAGGACGTATCGCACGCTTTGTCGATGAGAGCTATATTGATACGATAGCGGTTTTTGAATTTAAGCCGCAACAGCTTCAGGATTACGATTACATTATTACCACGATTAAACTACCAGAAGTGGATTCAGAAAAAGTGATTTATACAGAAAACGCCTTTTCAGAAGCCTTTTTGCAAAAAATCCAGCCCCTATTGATGGGCCAAATGTGTGTAACACCCGCTCGCGATGTGACTAAGCTCTCGCAGATTATGGAAGTTCTAGTAGAAGAATTGGGCGATCAGATTCAGATGGATCGGATAGAAGCGAAGATTATCAACATTCTAGCAAGCAATGTTATCAAGAAACCATCGATTGCTTCTGTGGATTTTGTCTTTGATCCGACGATGCTCGTCTATCATCAAAATCATGAGGGATTGGCATGGAGAGAGGCTGTACAACTTAGCTCGGAATGCTTACTAGAACACGGTAGCATTGAAGAACGCTATACCCAAAAAATTATTCGCAATATCGAACAATTCGGGATGTACATGGTCATTGCTCCTGGTGTGATGTTGGTCCATGCTGGAGCAGAAGACGGTGTGAGACAAAATGGACTCAGTATGCACGTCTTTGAAGAGCCGGTCATTTTCCCTTCGACAGATGGGATGCCCATACAAGTCATCGTTGTCGTTGCGATGGATAAACAAAATTCCTACCCGGTAATTGAAGGCTTGATCCATTGGATTACGCAGGAAGAATCGCTATTTACCCTGCGGGATAGCGGCAATCGTTTGAAATGTATACAAAAAATAAATACTTTATTAGGAAAAAAAGAGGGAAGATGATGAACGAGATTTCTTTTGAATTGATTTCAAAAGCAGGAACTGCTTTTTCACTATTAGTAGAAGCGTTGCGAGAAGCTAGGAGACACCATTTTGAGATTGCAACACAAAAAAGAGCAGAAGCAGAGCAATTGATGAATGAGGCCCATAATCTGCAAACACAATTGATTGTGAAGGAGATGAATGGTGAGGAAAATCAAGTGAATGTATTGTTGGTTCATGCCCAAGGAACGCTGATGAATACTATTTTGATGTCTACCATTGTTGAAGAATTTATTTTGTTATATAAAGAAGGAGAATAAGATGGAAACATTATCAATCTGTTTAGCTTGTAATTTAGGCGCCTCTACTAGCATACTTGTCGGTAAAATGAGAAGTATCGTTGAAGCGAGTGAGAAGCTATCAAGTAGCAATGTGACCATCGATGCGGTACCGGCGGGAAGCATTGATGAAAAGATTTTAGAGAAGTATCAAGTTATTTTATTAGGGCCACAGATTGGCCACCGAAAAGAAGAAATTGAAGAGAAGGCTAGGCCTTACCATGTGCCGGTAGCTGTGATTCATGCGGCCGATTACGGAACCATGAATGCAGCAAATATCTTAAAAGAAGCCATCTATTTGATAAAGACCAATTCAGAGGGGTAAAGAGTGCTAGGAGATAGATTTCATCATAGGCTTGAACGATTTCAGAAGTTGATGTTGCCCTTGGTTGCTACAATTGAAAAAAATAACTGGTTTCAAGGTTTGAAGCAATGCTTTATACACCTAAATATTCTGATGATGACAATGTCTGCTCTTGCCATGCTCAAGGTTATCACTCACTCTTTAGGCTATCCATTGCTCAATCAGATGACGACCGAATTGTTAGGGCTTTTGACGCAACATTTTTCATGGATTTTTCTGGTTTTTTTAGCCTATTTAGTTGCTCGAGATCAGACAAGATACCTGTTTTATGGCTGTAGTGTCATTGTCTTCTTTCTCTTGAAAGGAGAAGGGAATTCGGCCCTTGTAGATATGCCTGCCGCCTTTCTCTCGCTTCTTGTCAGTGCAGGGATTCTTCAAGTCTACCATCAAGTGCTGGAGCGTTTTTTGCGCTCTATATCTTTACCGATGAAGGGGATGGAATACTTCTGTCAGGTGCTCTATCTTATCCTGGTATTTGGAGGTTTGTGGGTGGTAGCGCAGTGGTTATCTGTTCACTCTCTCCTTTCTTGTTTTGAGTACGTGACATTGGATCATCCCTTGGTCGTTTTTCTCATTGTTTTTATGGAGATGCTCTTGTGGTATGTTGGTATCAACGGTTATGGCGTCTTGGTTCCGTTTGTCCTCTTTTTTGCTGTGAACAATTTTCAAGCAAATCTAACTGCTCTTGCAGCTGGGCAAACTCCTGAGCATATTTTCACACCGAATTTGTGGGATTATTTTTTTAGTGTGACGGGTTCTGGGCTAACAGGGGCCTTGGTAATCCTATCCTTGTTTAGTTCTAAAAAGACCTTTAAAGAAGTAGGGAAAGCAGCGGTTTCGGGGATGTTTTGGTCTGTATCAGAGCCAATTGTCTTTGGTGTTCCCGTGGTAATGAATCGCTACTTATTTGTACCTTTTGTTATTGGAACTCCGCTATTAGCGGTATTTCAATGGTTTGTTTTTCGACAAGGTTGGGTCAATCCACCTATCTTTTTTGTAGCAGATGTACCACTTCCACTTGCACCTTTTCTTGCGACTTTAGATATTCGCTCTTTGGTACTGGTTGCTGTCGTTTTGCTACTTGCAGTAGCGATGTATTATCCATTCTTTAAGGCCTACGAAAAACAATATCAGGAAAAAGTAGAGGAGGATCGCTACGGAGACTTAGATCTAGATTTTTAAAAAGGAGGTACAGGATTGCAAAAATCAATCTTAAAAATAATGTTTGGGAATATTTTGCTAGGTTTAGCCTACGCCAAACTGATGGTACCGAATCATATTATTAATGGCGGGGTGACGAGTCTATCCTTGATTTTTAGTCGTATTTTTCAGCTGGATATTACGATTTTTACAAATGGACTTACCTTAGCCTTACTGGTCATAGCCTATCTATTTGTAGGGCGATCGTTTCTACTATCGTCGATGGTCAGCAGTGTTTTTTACTTGCTATTTTTCAATGTCTTTTACCACCTACCATTCACCCTGCATACCGTTCTTGCTGTAGATTTTCTGCTTGCTGTCTTCTTGATTGCTGGAGGCTACTATTGCTGTTTATCAGAAAATTCATCGACAGCTGGTTTGGATGTCTTTGCGGTTATTTTACACAATCGTTTTCCTAGATACTCAGTTGGGACTTACTTGCGGTATATCAATGTGCTAGTTCTAGGATTGGGCTATACTTCTTATGGTTTTCGTTCAGTATGTCTAGGGATTTTGTTTAGTGTTTGTTTTACCAAGGTGATGGACATGTTGATGAAGCAGGAAAAAAAGAAAGAAAACGTTTCAAGGAGCTAATAAATGAGTTTATTTTATCTAACAGAGAAGCTACGTACTCGAATCAATGAGTTAGAAAATTATCGCTTTCATACAATTCAGACCATTCCAGAATGGAAATTGTTGGAAGATGAGACGAAACAAGAGAAATACCCTCCTTCTCCATTTGCCAATAGCGCTCCTTTCGTGCTAGGAGATATATGGAAGGGAAGGGATTATTATCTGTGGATTCAACAAGATATAACCATCCCTAATGAGGATGATTTGTACCTATACTTGGATTTTGGTCATACTGGTGGTGGTTATAATTCAGGTTTTGAATCTCTTTTATTCATTAATCGAGAAATCTATCAGGGAGTCGATTCGAATCATAAGGAAGTCAAGTTGAAGGATGAGTATCGCAATCGGACTATTACAGTTTCGCTCAAGTTGTGGTCAGGTTTAGAAGGTGGTGGCGAAGAAAAGATTCAGACACATGAATTTCGGAAAGCTGCCGTGTGCCGTCTAAACCGTTCAGTAGATGCCCTAATTTGTCATGCAGATTTGCTCCACAAGACAATGGCGGAGTTAGGGGAAAATCACCCGCTCTATCATCGCTACTCTACCCTACTAAATCAAACTTTCCAATTGATTGACTGGGCAGAGCCTGGTAGTAGGGCCTTTTATCAATCAGTAGAAGGTGCCTATCACTCGCTAAAATCAGAGCTTCAATCCATGCCTAAGGATAGCCCGATTACGGTGACAACGGTTGGCCATACTCACATTGATGTGGCCTGGTTATGGAGATTAAAGCATACGCGCGAAAAAGCGGCTAGAAGTTTTGCGACTGTTCTGCGTTTAATGGAGGAGTATCCAGACTATATCTTCTTACAGACCCAACCGCAACTTTATCAATTTATCAAAGAAGATTATCCAGAGCTCTTTGAAAAAATCAAGGAACGTGTGGCAGAAGGTCGTTGGGAGGTTGATGGAGCCATGTGGCTCGAAGCCGATTGTAATATTCCGTCAGGTGAGTCCTTGACCAGGCAGATTTTACATGGTTCACAATTTATTCGCGATGAATTTCAGAAGGATGTCCACTATCTCTGGTTGCCTGATGTCTTTGGCTATTCGTGGGCCTTGCCACAAATTCTGAAAAAGAGTGGTATCGATACGTTTATGACCACAAAAATCAGTTGGAATCAGTTCAATCGGATGCCCCATGACACCTTTATTTGGAAAGGCTTGGATGGTTCTGAGGTCTTAACTCATTTTATTACGACGCCAGAGCCAGGAGAAGAAAACGAATGGGAGTCCAATTGGTACTACACCTATAATGGTGAGCTAGAACCTGAAACGGTTTTAGGGGTTTATGAAGCTTATCGGGATAAAAATATTAATCAAAATCTGCTCATCTCTTATGGATTTGGAGACGGCGGTGGTGGTGTTACTCGCGATATGCTAGAGAAACGCAGGGTCATGGACCAATTACCTGGCTTGCCGCATGTGAAAAATGGTCGGGCAGATGACTATTTTGCTACTCTGCAAGAAACCTTCCAGAATACGGATGAGTATGTTCACACTTGGGACGGAGAGTTGTACCTAGAATACCATAGGGGAACGTATACCTCTCAAGCATTTGTGAAAAAGACCAATCGACAATGTGAATTGTTCTTACGTAAGTTGGAATACCTGTTCTCATTGCTTGACGTGAAAGCGCATACTAAATATCCGAAAGAAGAATTGTATGCTCTATGGGAGACAGTTCTTCGGAATCAATTTCATGATATTATACCAGGTTCATCGATTAAAGAAGTTTATCAGGATTATCGCCTAGAAATGGGAGATGTCGTAGACAGCTGCAATCGATTACTCAAGGGAGTATCGATGCCTTCCACAGCTGTAACGGTTTGTAACAGCAGCACTTGGGAGCGGACTTCCATCCTAGAATTACCACTAGCACCTTTAGGAACTGCCTATACAGATTCCAAAGGAAAACCATTGCCTAGCTTCAATGCGCAAGATAAGACATATGCCTTGATGGAGCGTCTACCAGCTTATGGGTCTGAAACCGTACAACTATCAGACAGTCCAACAGCTGGTGAGCCAGTCCAAGCAGCCGCCACTTTTGGTCCGTCATCTGTTGAAAATGAATGGTATCAAATTCAATGGAATGAGGAGGGGCAGTTAACACGGATTTACGATAAAGAGTGTCAAAAAGAAGTGCTTGCAGGAAAAGGAAATGTTTTCCAACTCTTTGAAGATAAGCCGATGAATTTTGATGCTTGGGATATTGATATTTTCTATCAAGAGAAACACCGTGTATTGACGGTAGACCGCATTGAGGTGCTGGCGACAAATCCTTTATTTGACAGCGTTCAATTTTGTTATCGTTTTGGTAGATCAACCTTAGTGCAGGAGATGAGACTCTATCATCATACCAAACGGATTGACTTTGTGACCGAAGTTGACTGGCAAGAACGCCAGCAATTGCTGAAAGTCAAATTTGATGTCAATGTCCGAAACACTTACGCAACCTACGATATTCAATATGGAAATGTGCGTCGCGCAACCAACTGGAATACTAGCTGGGAATTGGCCAAATTTGAATCTGTTGTGCATCAATGGGTTGATTTATCGCAAAGAGATTACGGAGTAAGTCTGCTCAATGATTCCAAATATGGTTGCGATGTCAAAGGACAAACCTTACGCTTGAGTTTGTTAAAAGGAGCTATCTACCCAGACCCGACAGCAGATATTGGTCGTCATCAATTTACCTACAGCTTATATCCGCATAAAGGCGACTTTATTGAGGGAGAAACAGTAAAAGAAGCTTGGGAGATCAATGATTCCTTATTAGTAGTAGATGCAGCTATTGAAATGCCGAAAATGACCTTGACAGGTGGGGAACATGTAGCTATGGATGCCTTTAAAAAAGCTGAAGATGGACAGGGTTATATCCTTCGATTCCACGAGTATGCCGGAGGAACAGAGAGCCTCGAACTTTCGCTTGAGAATAGTCAGTGGTGGCAGGAAGTTGATTTGTTAGAACGCCCAATAAGTATCAAACAAGAAGGTCCTATCCATATGACAATAGAGCCCTATGAGATTAAAACCGTTCGTGTAGGAATGAAAGACGAGGAGGACGAAGTATGCAAGTAATCAAACACCCAATCTATTTTCCGGTCACGGAAGGGGTGGAGCTCATCCAGTATGTCAATCACGAAAATAGCAGGATGCAGTATACGGCAGTTGAAGTTTATGAGTTGAAAGCCGATGCCGAGCTGATGATTGCTACAGGTCAAGAGGAATGCTGTGCAGTTGTTTTGTGCGGGCAGGCCAGTTTATATGTTGATTCTGATACTTCTTTCTTGCATCTTGGCACTCGACAATCCGTTTTTGAGAAAAAACCAACAGACAGCGTCTACCTCGGTATCGAGAATCAGTCTAAGCTAGTAGCAGATACAGATTGCCGCATTTTACTGGCAAAATCAAGAACGACAGTGAAAAAGCCAGTCACCTTAATCCCTCATACAGAGGTTGAGATTGAATTTCGAGGAAAAAATCAAAACCAACGGTGTGTACACACCATGTTATCCGATGCTAGTGATATCAGTGATCGTTTACTGGTGGTAGAAGTCTACACAGACAGCGGACATTTCTCTAGTTATCCTCCGCATAAACATGATGAGGATAATCTTCCTCAAGAATCCTTGTTAGAAGAGATCTATTACCATGAAATAAATCCTTCGCAAGGCTTTGTATTTCAACGAGTCTACACCGATGATCGCTTACTGGACAGCAGTCTCTCATGCCATAACAAAGACATTGTATTAGTGCCCAAAGGCTATCATCCAGTAGGGGTGCCAGATGGATATGAATCCTATTATTTAAATATCATGGCTGGCCCGCATAAGGTGTGGAAATTTACAGATGATCCGGATCATCAATGGACAAAAAATAGATAGGAGATGGTAAAATGAGCTTTTCGTTGATTGCTCTTGGGAGAGCATGTATTGATTTAAATGCGGTGGACTACAATCAACCGATGGAAGAGACCATGACTTTCCAGAAATATGTTGGTGGCTCACCAGCTAATATTGCTATTGGACTAGCAAAACTTGGTGAGAATGTCGGTTTTATTGGGAAAGTATCAGATGATCAGCATGGTCGTTTTATCCGTGAGTTTATGAGAAAATCTGGCGTGGATGTATCTCAGATGATTTCAGATGATGCAGGCCATAAGAGTGGTCTTGCCTTTACAGAAATCAAGAGCCCGTCAGAATGCAGTATCTTGATGTATCGTGAGGATGTAGCGGATCTGTATCTGGATGCGACAGAGATTTCAGAAGACTACATTCAGCAAACCAAGTTCTTATTGGTTTCAGGTACAGCCTTAGCCCAAAGTCCATCTCGAGAAGCTGTTCTCAGAGCAGTAGAAATTGCCCGAGAAAAAGATGTGCCAGTCATTTTTGAGCTGGACTATCGTCCCTACACCTGGCAATCTCTAGCAGAAACAGCAGTTTATTATCAGCTGGTTGCACAAAAGGCTACAATCGTGATTGGCACACGGGATGAATTTGACATTTTGGAAAACAAAGAGGGTGGAGACAATGAGACAACAGTCACATCGCTCTTTGCTCACTCACCAGAGCTCATTGTCATTAAGCATGGTGTGGATGGCTCCTATGCCTATGAGAAAAATGGAACTGTGACGAGAGGTTATGCCTATAAAGCCAAAGTTTTAAAAACCTTTGGTGCAGGGGATTCCTATGCGGCAGCCTTCATCTATGCCTTGCTGCATGAAAAAGGAATTGAGGCTGCCCTCCAGTATGCAGGTGCTGCATCAGCCATCGTTGTGAGTCGTCATAGCTCGTCAGAGGCCATGCCAACAGTTCAAGAAATTGAGGAAGTCATTCAAACACAAACATGGGGAGGGTGACGACTGATGAAGAAAACAATCCGTTTAACGACCGCTCAGGCCTTGGTCAAATTTTTAAACCAGCAATATCTCTCCAGTGATGGAGAAGAAATTCCCTTTGTCAAAGGTGTCTTTCATATCTTTGGTCACGGGAATGTCTTAGGAATCGGTCAGGCTTTAGCAGAAGATCCTGGACATTTGGAAATTTATCAGGGAAAGAATGAACAAGGAATGGCACATGCTGCAATCGCTTTTGCCAAACAGAGCTTGCGCAAGCAAATTTTTGCCGTAACGACTTCTGTGGGGCCGGGTGCAGCGAACCTTGTTACGGCTGCTGGATGCGCTCTAGCGAATCATCTCCCGGTTCTCTTTTTGCCGGGAGATACCTTTGCGACACGGCAACCCGATCCTGTTCTGCAACAGATTGAACAAAAAAGTGGGATTAGTATTACAACAAATGATGCCCTACGTCCTGTTTCGCGCTATTGGGATCGCATCCATCGTCCTGAGCAATTGATGAGTGCCTTGCTCCGTGCTTTTGAAGTTTTAACAGATGCTGAATCAAGTGGGCCGGTGACCTTGGCTCTTCCTCAAGATGTTGGAGGAGAAGCCTATGATTTTCCGGTGGAATTTTTTGAGAAACGTGTGCATTATCTAGATCGGCGCGCAGCTACAGATCGCGAAGTTGCTCAGGCTGTAGAGCTCATTCAGAGCAGTCGTTATCCAGTCCTCGTAGTTGGAGGCGGTGCGCATTATTCAGGGGCTGGAAGCATCCTTGAGAGGCTTGCTACACAGCACCAGATTCCGATTGTAGAAACGCAGGCTGGGAAGGGGACAGTAGTTGCTCACTTTTCGCTAAACTTAGGAGGAGTGGGAGTTACTGGAAATGCAGCTGCTAATGAGGTGATGAAAAAGGCTGATTTGATTATTGGTGTTGGAACACGGTATTCGGATTTTACCACCTCATCAAAGACAGGTTTTGCTATTAGTCGTGCCCGCTTTTTAAATATCAATGTATCCCGTCAACATGCCTATAAGCTAGATGGGGTGTCCATCGTGGCAGATGCAAAGAGGGCCTTGGAGCAAATTACGGCTAGTCTTGCTACGGACTATCAAACGGCTTATGGAGAAGAAATAGCGCAGATTCAACAATCGTGGCAAGAAGAGAGAAAGCGGCTATCACAGACCACCTTTGATACAACAGATTATCAGCCAGAAATTGCAGGCCACTTTACGCCCGAACATCTAGCTGACTATGTTGCAGCTTTGGGCACCACTTTGACACAAACTAGTGCTGTCTTAACCATCAATGAGTCGATTTCGAAAGATAGCATTATTGTAGGAGCAGCAGGATCATTGCCAGGGGATCTACAGCGTTTGTGGGAAGCAAGAGATGTGAACACTTACCATATGGAATACGGTTATTCGACAATGGGATATGAAATTGCAGGTGCTTATGGGGCAAAAATAGCTGCTCCAGACCAAGAAGTTTATGCATTTGTAGGCGATGGTAGTTTTCACATGCTCCATTCAGAGTTGTTATCTAGTGTGCAATATAGCAAGAAGATTACGATTCTCTTGTTTGACAATGCTGGTTTTGGTTGTATCAATAATTTACAAATGGGAAGCGGAATGCCATCTTTTGGAACAGAATTTATTGATGTCAACCAGCAGTTGATGACGGTTGATTTTGCTCAATTAGCCCAGGCTTATGGCGCAGTAGGTTATACTGTCGGTAGCGCTGAAGAATTGAAAATAGCATTGAAAGAGGCACAGCAGCAAACCAAGACTAGCTTGATCCATATTAAAGTGCTGCCTAAAACAATGACAGGTAATTATCTATCATGGTGGAATACAGGCCTTGCTCAAGTTACCCGAGACGATCAAAGTCAAGCTGCCTTGGAAGAAAAGGCGGAAAAATTGGCAGCCGCTTTGCGATATTAGAAATAGATGCTTGGAGAAAATATGAAACGACTATATTTACCACAAGAAATAATTTATGGACAAGATGCGATTAAAAGTGCGTGTGATAGTATTGTAGGATATGGAAACAGCTTTTTGATTATTACAGATGAAACCATGCTGAAGTTGGGCCTAGTAGATAAACTAACGCAGACATTAGAGGGGAGCTGGACAATCTTTTCAGGAGTGACCAGTGAGCCGACTGATGCGATTGTTAATCAAGTTCTAACACTCATGCATGGCCAAGAACAGCCGATTGAAGCTCTTATCGCACTAGGGGGCGGTAGTTGTATTGATACAGCTAAGGCAGCCTCTGTCATGTATCGGAATGGCTACTCGACGATTCCTGCTTTAGCTAGTGCCAAGGAGTTCAAGGTCTCGCCTTTACCAGTCATTGCTATTCCAACAACAGCTGGCACAGGATCTGAGGCAACAGATGTCACCGTTATTACAGATACGCAACAACAGATTAAATACATGATGAAAGACAAGAATTTCTTGCCAAAAGTTGCAATTATCGATCCCTTAATGACTCAGTCCAGCCCGCCATCTATTACAGCTGCGACAGGTCTAGATGCTCTTTGTCATGCTGTTGAGAGTTACATTTCAAGAAAAGCTCATGCCTTGACGCAGGAATTATCCTTATCGGCAGTAAAAGCGATTATGCACCATATTGTGACGGCCTATCAAGATGGAGATCACTTAGCGGCAAGAGAAGAGATGGCCTTGGCTGCTTTGAAAGCAGGGATTGCTTTTTCAAATGCCTCCGTCACATTGATTCATGGGATGTCACGTCCAATCGGAGCTCTATTCCATATTCCACATGGTTTTTCAAATGCAATCCTTATGCATGAAGTATTGGCCTACTCTAAGCCTGCGATTATACAGCAATTAGCTGAGTTGACCCAAGCTGTTTACCCTGCGTTTACGGGTACAGATGAGGAGAAAGCCACTTATTTCTTACAACAATTGGAAGACATTTGTCAGATTCTTTCTATACCGACCTATAGTGACTTCGGAGTGACAAAAGAGCAATTTACAGCATCTCTCGATAAAATGTGTGAGGATGCTTTTGCGAGTGGCAGTCCAGCCAATAATCCAATTGTACCAACCAAGGACGAAATGAAAGCTATTTATCTACGTAGTTGGAAGTAAGGGGTGCCAGATGATTACCGTTGCGACATATAATATAAAAAATGCCCAGCCAGTAGCAAGAAAAGAACATAATTGGCCCTATCGAAAAGAGGCTATCCTAGAGATGATTTGCTCTCGAAACTGGGACATTGTAGGATTGCAGGAGGTCACAGAAGAGCAATGGCAAACCATTGCCCAGCTTGAAGACTTTGAACAGCTAGGCACGATTCGTGACACAGAAGAGTATGGAGAATACAATCCGATTTTATTTCGTAAAGCCAAATACAAGTGTTTGGAGAGCGATACGTTCTGGCTTTCGCCAACACCTCAGAAAATGTCAAAAGCGGATAGCTGGAAGGCAGCCTGTTTTAGGATTGCCACTTGGTCAGTTCTAAAGGATAAAATCTCAGGAAAAGAAATCTTAGTCATCAACACCCATTTTGATCATATGAGCTGTCTAGCTAGACAAGAATCTGCTAAGCAGCTACTTGCATTTGTTAAAGCGCAACCGTATCAAGAGGTGATTTTGATGGGTGATTTGAATGCAGAACCAGATGAACCATTTTATCCCATCTTGTGTCAACTGTTTACAGATGTCAGCGTAGCTGCAACCTCTTGTTTGGGTCCCAAGGGGAGCTTTATAGACGAGGATTTCCCAGAAGAAATTGAAGGGAAAATCTTGCAAAAGATTGACTACATCTTCGTTTCAGGTCAATTCGCCATTCAATGTGTAGAGATTGTAGCAGAAAGGAAAGGAGACGCTTATCCATCCGACCATCTGCCCTTAGAATGTCAGTTAATCGACTCGTAAATAGTTCAAATCAGAAGAGAACGGAAAGTGTCTAGGATGCTTTCCGTATTTCTCTGCCTTTAAATTTCTGTTTTCACCCCAAAAACCAACTATTTCGCTCGTTTTTTGATATAATAGGGGCAAGTATACTCGGTGAAATAGTCGTTAGCAGCTAGTTTCTGAAAGAGTAGGAAGCGAAAAAGGAGCAGATTTGCAAGGTATTATCATGAAAGCTCTTGCTGGATTCTATTATGTAGAGTCAGAGGGGCAAATCTATCAGACGCGTGCGCGCGGTCATTTTCGGAAAAAAGGCCAGACACCTTACGTAGGAGATATTGTGGATTTTTCAGCAGAGGAGCAGTCCGAGGGCTATATCCTCAAGATTCATGAGCGGAAAAACAGCTTGGTGCGGCCACCGATTGTCAATATCGATCAGGCGGTAGTCATCATGTCGGCCAAGGAGCCTGACTTTAATGCCAATCTCTTGGATCGCTTTTTGGTCTTATTAGAGCAGAAAGAGATGACGCCGATTATCTATATTTCAAAGCTGGATTTGCTGGAAAATCAGGACGAACTGGATGCTTACCGTGCCATCTATGAGAAGATAGGCTATCATTTTGTCTATACCTTGGAGGAATTAACGTCTCTTTTGAAAGACAAGGTGACGGTATTTATGGGGCAGACAGGTGTTGGAAAATCAACCCTGCTCAATCGCATCGCCCCAGAATTGCACTTGGAAACGGGAGCCATTTCAGATAGTCTAGGACGCGGTCGCCATACGACGCGTGCGGTCAGCTTCTACAATGTCTATGGTGGAAAAATTGCGGACACTCCAGGATTTTCATCGCTCGATTACGAAGTGAAAGAAGCAGAAGCCCTCACGGATTGTTTCCCTGAAATTGCCAGAGAAAGCCAGTCGTGCAAGTTTCGGACCTGTACCCACACGCACGAGCCAGATTGTGCAGTCAAACCTGCTGTGGAAGACCAAGAAATTTCCCAAAGCCGTTATGACAATTACGTGCAGTTTTTGACTGAAATTCAGAACGTGCGTGAAACCTATAAAAAAGTAAGCAAAAAAATAAAATAGAAAGTTGGAATTCCTATGTCACATTATAAAATTGCCCCTTCCATCCTCGCTGCGGATTATGCGAATTTTGAAGCAGAGTTGAAACGCTTAGAAGCAACAGGTGTTGACTACATTCATATTGACATCATGGACGGACATTTTGTACCGAATATTACGTTTGGTGCAGATGTGGTAGCTGCGATGCGCCCGCATAGCAAGTTGGTCTTTGATTGCCATTTGATGGTGTCGAATCCCGAGCAGCATATTGAAAATTTTGCCCGTGCAGGTGCCGATATTGTGACCATTCATGCCGAAGCAACCAAGCATCTTCATGGGGCTTTACAAAAAATTCGCGCCGCAGGAATGAAAGTGGGTGTTGTGATTAACCCTGGGACACCGCTTGTTGTGATTGAGCCTGTGCTAACTCTGGTGGACCAAGTGCTCTTGATGACCGTCAATCCAGGTTTTGGTGGGCAAGCCTACATTCCAGAAGTAGCAGAAAAGATTGCGGCTTTAGCCCAGCTTCGTGAGGCAAAAGGCTTGTCCTTTGACATTGAAGTAGACGGCGGAATTGATAACAAGACGATTTTATCTGCCAAGGAAGCAGGGGCAAATGTCTTTGTGGCAGGTTCTTACCTGTTTAAGGGAGACTTGCAGGCTAATGTCAATACCTTGAAAGCGGCTCTCCATGACTAAGATTGCCTTGATTGCAGGTGGCGACATAGACGGGATTTCATCGTCCTACGACCTTTATGTAGGGGTTGATCGGGGGTCGCTCTATCTTCTTGAGCATGACCTGCCTCTTGATATGGCTATCGGTGATTTTGACTCGGTCACAGCGAGCGAACGGCAGCGGATTGCCCAAGCTGCGGCTGTCTTTGTAGAGGCGCCAGCTGAAAAAGATGATACGGATTTGGAGCTGGCCTTAAAAGCGGTTTTTGCTCGCTATCCAAGTGCCATGGTCACGGTTTATGGGGCCTTTGGTGGGCGTTTGGACCACATGATGAGCAATTTGTTTCTAGCGAGTGAGCCTGATTTGGCGCCTTATATGCGGCAGATTGAGCTGGTTGATGCGTGGAATATTGTGCGCTTTTACCCTGCGGGGCTACATCAGATTTCACCGATAGAGGGGATGACCTACGTCTCCTTTATGCCGGCAGATGAGAGTCGCTTGACGATTGCTCATGCCAAGTACCCGCTGAATGAAAGCAATTATTTTTTCAAAAAATGTTATAGCAGTAATGAATTTATCGGAAAAGAAATCGAATGTATTATAGATAAGGGCTACATGGTGCTTATCTATAGTCGCGATAGGAGGTAAGATGGCGGATATCCTAGCTTTTATCATACTAGCGGTTGCAGTTGCTAGCCTGTTTCGCCTAGAGCAGCATGCCAAGCGTCTCTACATGCAATCAGAAGATACGGCTGATCACTTGTCAGACCAGCTGACCTATCTCTTGGATCAAAAAAATCAGCAGACCTTTGCGCAACAGCAGGCCCTCCATCAGGAGATGACGGAATTACGCAGGGAGCTGTATCAACAGTTGACCGCTTTGCGGCAGGAAATCCATCACCACTTGACGCAACATCGTGACGTGGCGGATCAGCGCTTGCAGGCCATTCAAGATTCCAATGAAAAACGGCTGGAAGAAATGCGCCAGACGGTGGAAGAAAAGCTGGAGCAGACCTTGCAGACGCGCTTACAGGCCTCTTTTGAAACTGTGTCCAAGCAATTGGAATCAGTCAACCGTGGTCTAGGAGAAATGCAGACGGTGGCGCGTGATGTCGGAGCCCTCAATAAAATTCTCTCCAATACCAAGACGCGCGGTATCATGGGGGAACTGCAACTGGGACAGATTATCGAAGATATTTTGACACCCTCCCAGTACGAGCGTGAATTTGCTACGGTGGTAGGTTCGAATGAACGGGTCGAATACGCCGTGAAATTACCCGGTCAGACCAAGGACGATTCGGTCTATCTTCCGATTGACTCCAAGTTTCCGCTAGCGGATTATTACCGTTTAGAAGAAGCCTATGAAGCAGGTGACAAGGAGCAGATTGAGCTGCACCGCAAACATCTCTTGGCTTCTGTCAAGCGCTTTGCCAAGGATATTCAGCAAAAGTATCTCAATCCTCCTGCCACGACGAATTTTGGCATTCTCTTTTTACCGACAGAAGGGCTGTATTCAGAGGTTGTGCGCAATCCGATTTTCTTTGATGAATTACGGCGGACAGAGCACATCGTAGTGGCAGGTCCTTCGACCTTGTCTGCTCTCTTAAATTCGCTATCTGTCGGCTTTAAGACCTTGAATATCCAACGTTCAGCTGATGATATCAGTAAGGTCTTAGGCAATGTCAAGTCGGAATTTGGCAAGTTTGGCACTGTCTTGATGAAAGCGCAGCGCCATTTACAGCATGCTTCAGGCAACCTAGATGATCTCTTGACAAGACGAACCAATGCGATTGAACGCACCTTGCGCCATATCGAATTACCAGATGATGCAGAACCGTTGAACCTATTGAATTTCCAAGAGGAAGGGGACGAAGATGAAAATTAACCAAATGAAAAAAGATGAGCTCTTTGAAGGCTTTTATCTGATTAAGACAGCCGATGTTCGGCAAACGAGGGCTGGTAAAGATTATCTTGCCTTGACCTTCCAAGATGATACTGGAGAAATCGAAGGGAAAATCTGGGATGCCCAGCCGGGGAAAATCAAAGATTTTACAGCGGGCACCGTTGTCCACATGCAAGGACGTAGAGAAGTCTATAACAATACACCGCAGGTCAATCAGATTATCCTTAGACTGCCAAAACCGGGTGAGCCTAATAATCCCGCGGATTTTAAAGAAAAACCACCTGTTGATGTGGAAGACACACGCAAGTACCTCAACCAGATGATTTTCAAAATCGAAAATGCAGTTTGGCAACGCATTGTGCGGGCCTTATACGGCAAGTATGAGCAGGAATTTTACTCCTATCCTGCGGCCAAGACCAACCACCATGCCTTTTACTCCGGTCTGTCTTTCCATACGGCGACCATGGTACGCTTGGCGGATAAGATTGGCGATGTCTATCCACAGCTCAATAAGAGCCTGCTCTTTGCAGGGATTATGCTGCATGATTTGGCCAAGGTGATTGAATTATCAGGGCCTGAAAATACTAACTATACTGTACGAGGCAATCTAATCGGGCACATTTCCTTGATTGATGAGGAGATTACCAAGGTCTTGATAGAGCTTGGTATCGATGATAGCAGGGAAGAAGTGACCGTTCTGCGCCATGTCATTCTCAGCCATCACGGCTTGTTGGAATACGGCAGCCCTGTTCGGCCACAGATTATGGAAGCAGAGATTCTCCACATGATTGACAATATTGATGCGGAGATGATGATGATGCTAACTGCCTTAGACAAGATTGGACCAGGCGAGATGACGAGCCGCATTTTTGCCATGGATAATCGCTCCTTCTACAAACCGAATATTGACTAAGGTCATGCCTCTTTTAGGCTCGGTGCATGAGCGTTTCTTTCTGCGAAATAGAAGGAAAATAGGATAAAAAACGAAAAAAGCGAGCTAATGGATAAAAAAAGTTCGTTTTTTCCTTTTTTATGGTATAATATTAAAAAAGCAAAGAAGGATTCCGCTATGAAATTAAGAAGAAGTGAACGAATGGTTGTCATCTCTCATTATCTCATCAACCATCCCTATGAATTAACTAGCTTAAATATGTTTGCAGAGAAGTATAGCTCTGCTAAATCGTCGATTTCAGAGGATATTGCCATTATCAAAAAAGCCTTTGAAGAAAGCGCCATTGGTCAGATTGAGACCATTACAGGAGCGAGTGGTGGCGTGGTCTTTATCCCTTCGATTTCGGACGAGGAATCCCTAGCCATCGCCGAAGAATTGCGCAGTCAGATGGCAGAAAGTAGCCGTATCTTGCCAGGTGGCTACATCTATTCTTCTGATTTGCTGTCAACCCCTCATACCTTGAAAAATGTCGGGCGCATCATTGCCAACAGCTTCAAGGACGAGCAGATTGACGCGGTCATGACGGTTGCAACCAAGGGGGTGCCCTTGGCTAATGCAGTGGCCAATGTTCTCAACGTTCCCTTTGTCATTGTGCGCCGTGATTTGAAAATCACCGAAGGTTCAACTGTCTCTGTCAACTATGTGTCTGGCTCTAGCGACCGAATTGAAAAAATGTTCCTCTCAAAACGCAGTCTCAAGGCAGGTAGCCGTGTGCTGATTGTCGATGACTTCTTGAAAAATGGTGGAACCATTAACGGGATGATTAGCCTCTTGTCAGAATTTGACAGTAGCCTAGCAGGTGTGGCCGTCTTTGCGGAAAATCAAAAAGGTGCCCGCAATGTAGCCAACTACAAATCGCTGCTAGCCGTTACCAACATTGACGTCAAAGAAAACAAGGTGGATGTCGAGTTGGGCAATATTTTTAAATAGGATACGAACAAAAGCCCTGTCATGCGACAGGGCTTCAGAATGTAGAAAATCTCAAGATCTATTGAAGCAAGTTAAAAAGTTCTGCTAATGTAACATTGTATTTCCGATTTTTGCGAGCGGAGCGAGCCTCATCAGATACTTTTCGCTGTGGTGAAAGTAGCGTCATGACCGGTGATGACGCTACTCGGAAATTTTGAGACTTTGGGCTCAAAATGTAGGTATGGAATTCCGTAGGAAGTCGCTACCGTCCGCACCACCTAAGAAAAGTATTACAGAAGAACTTTTTCTTCAAAATAAAGCCCTGTCATGCGACAGGGCTTTTGAAGGAGATTTCGTCACAGGAAACTGCTTATACTCGTCAAAAATCAAATTCTGACGTCGTTAACTCACCTTGCTGAACTTCAGTTCTAGCTACGATTTCGTTGCCTAGTCAGATTTTGATTTTTATAGAGTATTAGATAAGGTATCTAGTCCAGCTTCAAAGACGATATGAAAAAGAAAAGTTATTTAGGATAGATAAAGTATAACTTTTAAACCTTAATTTTTTCTTAACTGGCGATATTCAATTGAAACTTAAAGACTATATGTTTGAGATTTTGAGTAACGAATGTAAAACAAGCTGGGAAAATCCCCAGCTTGTGCTTCTTCATCGAATTTCCTATTTTGTCGTAGCTGTTACGAGTTTACTCGTTGTACAGATACGGATGCCCTAGGGGTACACTTTGTGTTTTACGGTCTTGTATCTTGTATAATCGCAAGGGTTTGATAGGGTTTGAGGGTGATGGTTTTGTGAATTGTTGTATCTGTGTAGTTGCTAATGAGCATTTTGCCGTTTTCATAGCCTGCTGGCAATTCCAGTTCAACATCTTTGGCAAAGAAGTTGTTGAGGACGAGGAGTTTTTGTTCTCCGAGGCTACGTTCAAAGGCATAGACGCTGTCGCTATCCTTGTAGGCTGCGGTATAGTCGCCTTCTGCAATGATTGGGAGGGTCTTGCGCAAGCGAATCAATTCTTGATAGAAGGTGAAGATTGGCCCTTCTTTTTCAGCAGCCACATTGATGGTTGGGTAGGATTTTCCTGCCTTGAGCCAAGGCGTTCCTGTGGTAAATCCAGCATTTTCACTAGCATCCCATTGCATTGGTGTGCGAGAATTGTCACGGGATTTTGCTTGGATAATGGCGAAGGCTTCCTCAGGTGTTTTCCCGTCCTCTAGCAGGATTTGATAGGCATTGAGGCTTTCCACATCGACATAATCCGCCATCGAATCATAGTCTGGATCCATCATACCGATTTCTTCGCCCATGTAAATGTAAGGAGTTCCGCGTGAAAGATGGATGGAGGCTGCCAGCATGGTTGCCCCTTCGTTACGGAAATTCTCCACATCGACAAAGCGGTTGAGGGCCCGCGGTTGATCGTGGTTGTTGTAAAAGAGTGCATTCCAGCCATTACCCTCACTCATGCCTTCTCCCCAAGTGTGGAAGAGGCGTTTTAATTCTGGAAAATCAAAGTCCATGATGGTCCATTTTTGACCATCTTTGTAATCCACCTTGAGGTGGTGGAAGTTAAAGGCCATGGACAATTCCTCGCGGTCAGGTGCGGTATAAAGGATACAGTTTTCAATCGTGGTTGCAGACATTTCTCCGACCGTCATAAAGCCCTCTTCAGCCCCGAAAGTCGCTCTGTTCATCATCTTGAGATAGTCATGCGTGATAGGACGGTCTGTGTAGGCAGGTTTTCCGTCGTTTATCGGACAATCTTCTAACACTTCATCTTTTCCGATGAGGTTGATGACATCAAAACGGAAGCCCTTGACACCCTTGTCTTTCCAGAAATTCACGACCTTGAACAATTCCTCGCGGACATGCGGGTTGCGCCAATTGAGGTCGGCCTGGGTCACATCAAAGAGGTGGAGGTAGTATTTGCCAGTATCCCCAAAGGGCGCCCAAGCGTTTCCGCCAAATTTCGACACCCAGTCTGTCGGTTCATCGCGCAGGATAAAGAAATCTTGGTAGTAGGGATCGCCAGCAAGGGCTTTTTGGAACCATTCGTGGTCTGTTGAGCAGTGGTTGAGCACCATGTCAAGCATGAAATCAATGCCCAGTTCTTGCCCAACTGCAATCATCTCTTCAAAATCTGCCATCGTCCCAAAATCAGGATTGACCGCCGTGTAGTCTGAAATATCGTATCCATTGTCACGTTGAGGGCTAGGATAGAAGGGATTGAGCCAGATCATGTCGATGCCTAATTCTTTCAGATAAGGCAGTTTTTGGATGATTCCTTGCAAATCTCCGACACCATTTCCAGTTGTATCCTTGTAAGATTTTGGATAGATTTGATAGACGACCTTGCGTTTATCGATTGCCATGTGTTTCTCCTATTCTATTCAATTCAAAGCTAATGGCAGAAGCTGAGTTCCTTCCAACCCATGTCAGAATGGTGGTGGAAGAGAGCTCAGCTTCAATGGTTGATTTTTGACGAGTATTAGGCTTTTAGGATTGCTTGTCCGCGCTCTACTTCACGTGGCAAGTCTCCGATGATTTCTGCTGGGAAATCAGTATGGTTGGTAATGATGACGGGTGTTTCAACGACGAGTCCTGCTTCTTTAATCACGTTGATATCAAAGCTAATCAATTTGTCACCAGCCTTGATGTGGTCACCTTGTTGAACGTGTGCTTCAAAGCCTTTTCCTTCAAGGGTGACAGTATCCATACCGATGTGCATGAGCATTTCAACACCGTTTGTACCTGTGATACCGACAGCGTGTTTGGTTGGGAAGAGGACAGACACGACCCCATCGATTGGAGCGACCAATTCGCCCTCGCTTGGGTCAATCAAGATTCCTTGCCCCATCACGCCAGAAGCAAAGACAGGGTCAGTTGCAGTAGAGAGTTCTTTGGCTTGACCAGTCAAAGGGCTGATGATTTCAGCAGGAGTTTTTGCTTCAGTTGTTTCTGCGACAGTTACAACTTCTTCTGCGACCTCTTCTTTTTTCATGAATAAACCAGTTTTGGCAAAGACAAAGGTGAGGATGAATGGCACGGCAATGGCAATCGCCATCGTCAATAAGAAGGCACCAAAGTATTTAGAGTTGATGGAAAGGATGGCTGGAAGTCCACCAATACCGATGGCGTTGGCTTGGACATTCAACATCACGCAGACAAGTCCTGCAAGAGATGATCCAATCATTCCTGCGACAAATGGGTAGACATATTTGACGTTGACCCCAAAGAGGGCTGGCTCTGTAACACCGAGGTAGGCAGAAACAGTAGCTGGAAGAGCAACTTGGGCGTCACGCTCATTGTGGCGTTTCATGAAGAAGTAAGCAAATACAGCAGAACCTTGTGCGATGTTTGAAAGAGCGATCATTGGCCAAAGACCTGTTCCGCCAGTATCTGCCATGAGTTGTGTGTCAATGGCATTGGTCATGTGGTGGAGACCAGTGATAACGAACGGCGCATAAAGGGCACCAAATACAAGACCGAAGAGCCATTTAAGTGAGCCAGTCAAACCAGCTAATACTACAGCAGAAATCCATTTACCGATTGTCCAGCCGATAGGACCAAGAACCGTATGCGCAAGGATAAGGGCTGGGATAAGTGATAAGAATGGAACAAATATCATTGAAATTACTTCTGGTACAACTTTTCGCCAGAATCGCTCAAGATATCCGAGTGATAGACCAGCAAGGAGGGCTGGGATCACTTGCGCTTGATAACCGACACGAGCGACTGAGAAGTAGCCAAAATCCCAGTATTTTAAAGTCCCTTCAGCTACGGCTTTAGTATAGTCATAAGCATTGGTTAACTGAGATGAAACTAGACAGATACCAAGGACGATACCAAGGATTTGGCTGGTCCCCATTTTACGGCTGACAGACCAAGTAATTCCGACTGGGAGGAATTGGAAGATTGCTTCACCTGGTAGCCAGAGAAAGTCATTGACTCCTCGCCAAAATGTTGATACATCAACAATCGTATTATATCGAGGAGAGCCGTCAGGCATGACTTGTTTCACACCGTCAATGATTTTTTGGCCGAGCCACTCCATTTGAACGCCTTCAAGGACATTACGGAAACCGAGAATCAATCCCCCAACAATCAAGGCTGGAATAATAGGAGTGAAGATTTCAGCCAGCATCGTCATGACACGTTGGACAGGATTTTGGTTGCTTTTAGCAGCTGATTTGGCAGCTTCTTTTGAAACGCCTTCGATGCCTGAAATGGCTGTGAAGTCATTGTAGAAGATAGGCACGTCGTTTCCGATAATGACTTGGAATTGCCCTGCATTGGTGAAGGTTCCCTTAACCGCAGGGATGTTTTCGATGGTTTTTACATCCGCTTTTTTCGGGTCTCCCAATACAAAACGCATCCGCGTCGCACAGTGCGTTACAGCTGTAACGTTTTCCTTGCCGCCGACCGCATCAAGCAAGGTCTTAGCATCTTGTTCAAATTTTCCCATTGAGATATTTCCTTTAGACAATCGTTGAACGATGTCTCCTTTCCTTTTTGCAAAATTTGTACGGACAAATTTATAAGACAAGAGTATTGTATCCGATTTCAAGATAGAATGCAAGCTTTTTTGTAAAAAAAATTTAAATTTTGTTATAATAGGAACAGTTGTATGATAAAAAGCAGACCAATGGAAAGAGTTATGAAAAAATATCAAGAAATTTTCAATGATATAAAGGAAAAAATAGCAGCCAATGTCTATCCTGCAGAGCATGTCCTGCCCACGGAAAAAGACTTACAAGCTCAGTATCAGGTGAGCCGTGACACGATTCGCAAGGCCTTGGCCATGCTGACAGAGCGCGGCTTGATTCAAAAGGTGCAGGGCAAAGGTTCACTGGTGCTAAAGCAGGAACTGCTTGATTTTCCTGTGTCGGGCCTCACCTCCTATCAGGAATTGACCCAGTCGCTTCACATGGACAGCCACACGGAAGTGGTGAGCTTGGAGTTGCTGACGGTGACGAGCAATCTCGCCCAATTAACAGGCTTTGAACCCTATAGTCAGGTTTGGAAACTTGTCCGTACAAGATCCATTGATGGCAAGGTGTCGGTCCTTGATACCGACTATCTTTCGCAGGACTTGGTGCCTCATCTGACCGAGGAAATTGCCCAAGTCTCGATTTATGCCTATTTGGAGGGCGAATTGGGGCTGGATATTGCCTATGCCCAAAAGGAAATCACGGTGGAGCCGACCAATCGAGAAGAGCGAGAATTGATGAACAGTAAGGATGATTATTTAGTTCAGATTCGTTCCCGCGTCTTTCTAGGCAACACCCAGCAGTTTCAATACACGGAGAGTAAGCATAAAATCGACAAATTTCGCTTTGTTGATTTTGCACGGAGAAAGAATGTTCTCTAATCTTTTAAGGAGCATGGAGATTAGCCAAACGGCTGATTTTACGATATAATAGTAGGTGAGGTAATGTTATGGCAAACTTAAATCGATACAAATTTACTTTCGGAGACAAACAGTTAACGCTCACGACAGAGCATGACAATCTCTTTATGGAAGAGATTGAGCGAATCGCGCAGGAAAAATACCAGGCGATTAAGGAAAAGATGCCGACGGCAGATTCTGAGACCCTAGCGCTTTTGCTTGCAATCAATGCCCTGTCTGTTCAGTTGAAACGGGAAATGGAGCATGAGAAGGTAGAAGCTGAATTGGCTAGTATGAAAGAAAAGGTTCTCAAGAAAAACGTGACCCTATTAGACTTAGATGAACTTGAGGAGCTATCATGATTACAGTATTGTTGCTGCTTATTTTACTGTGGAGTTTTTACATCGGCTATAGCCGGGGCTTGGTCTTGCAAAGTTATTATACCTTTGCAAGCATTTTTGCTCTGATAATCGCAGCGGGTCAATTTAAAAAGCTGATTGGCCTCCTATATCTTTGGGTGCCTTTTGCGACTGCTTCTCAAGGCGCAAGTACCTACTATTTTGATAGCAAGTATCTGTTCAGCTTAGATAAGATTTTTTATGCTGGACTCGCCTTTCTAGTAGTCTATGCGCTCGTTTATGCCTTGATGAGATTGCTAGGGCTCTTGATGCACTTGGTGCGATTTGCTGATCCAGACACGACCGTAACCAATGTGGTGAGTGGTGTATTGGCAGTGGTGGTGACCCTTATCTCCTTGCAGATTGTCCTAACGATTGCAGGGACCATTCCCCTAGCGCTGGTGCAGGATACCCTCCACAAGAGCTGGCTTGCCAATGCAATCATCCAATACACACCGATGACGAGCAGTTTGTTCAAAAATCTGTGGATTGGCACTATTGGACACTAGGCCGTCAGTTGAGCTGTTTTATAGAGTATCATTTGTAAAAAGGGGTTGAGCACAGGGTGTCCAGTCCCTCTGTTTTTACCAAGAATAGCACTCATAAAGAATAAAAGAGGAAAATCCTCGGAGAAAGAATATGAATCAAAAAATTATGGAAACCCTAGAGTTTCACAAGGTCAAGGCCTTGTTTGAACCTCTTATGTTGACAGAACAAGGAGCTGTTGAACTACGAGAGCTCATGCCTATGACAGATGCGGCGAAAATTCAGCAGGCCTTTGATGAAGTGACCGATATGGCGCAATTGTTCGTCGAACACCCTCGTTTTAGCTTGGGAGCTACGATTGATATCGCACCTGCCATGAAACGTTTGGATTTGGAAGCCGATCTCAATATTTCTGAGATACTGGCTGTCAAAAAAGTCTTGGAAGTATCAAAGGAATTGGTCGATTTTTACCAGCAGTTGGAAAATGTGGACCTGATTCAGTTGCCGTCCCTGTTTGAAAAGATTGAGCTATTCCCCCATATCCAAGGGAGTTTACAGGCCATTAACAATGCAGGTTTTGTCGAAGACTTTGCTAGTGAAACCTTGACCAAGATTCGCAGAAAGATTCGCGAATCCGAAGATCAAATCAGGCAGGTCTTACAAGACATGCTCAAGAGCAAGAGCGATATGTTGACAGATACCGTCTTAGCCAGTCGGAACGGGCGCAATGTCCTACCTGTGAAAAATACCTACCGCAATCGCATTTCAGGTGTTGTGCATGATATTTCAGCTTCAGGCTCAACCGTCTACATCGAACCGCGTGCGGTCGTCTCCCTCAATGAAGAACTGACCCATGCCAAGGCCGAGGAACGCCATGAAATCAGCCGTATCTTGCAGGAATTGTCCGATATGCTACGTCCCCATAGTCGCGTCATTCGCAACAACGCTTGGGTGATTGGGCATCTAGATTTCATTCGTGCCAAGCATGTCTTTGCCCGTACCTATCAGGCTACCATTCCAACCTTATCCCTGACCAAGGATATTGCCCTGTTAAATGTTCGTCATCCGCTCTTGGCTAATCCTGTGCCTAATGATTTGTATTTTAAGGAAGCATTAACCGCAATCGTGATTACAGGTCCCAATACAGGTGGTAAGACCATCATGCTGAAAACACTAGGGCTGACGCATCTCATGGCCCAGTCGGGGCTGCCGATTTTGGCCGATAAGGGCAGTCGGGTTGGCTTGTTCCACGACATTTTTGCAGATATTGGAGATGAGCAGTCCATCGAGCAGAGCCTCTCAACGTTCTCCAGTCACATGACCCATACAGTGGATATTTTGGCAACTGCTGATCAAGATTCCCTTATCCTATTTGATGAATTGGGAGCGGGGACTGATCCACAAGAGGGTGCATCCCTTGCGATGGCGATTTTGGAAGACTTGCGCTTGCGAGGCATTAAAACCATGGCAACGACCCACTATCCAGAATTAAAAGCCTACGGAATTGAGACACTAGGCGTGGAAAATGCCAGCATGGAATTTGATAGCCAGAGTCTGCGACCGACCTACAAATTTATGCAGGGTGTTCCCGGACGTTCCAATGCCTTTGAGATTGCAAAGCGCCTCGGCTTATCAACAGCCATTATCAAGGATGCGGAAAATATGATCAGCACCGATAGTGATGTCAACCACATCATTGAAAAGCTAGAAGCGCAGACCGTGGAAAGCCGCAAGCGCCTCGATACCATTCGTGAGGTCGAGCAGGAAAATCTCAAGATGAACCGTGTCTTGAAGAAGCTCTACCATGAATTTTCACGGGAAAAAGAAACAGAGTTAAACAAGGCGCGCTTGGAGGCGCAGGAGATTGTCACCATGGCCTTGGCTGAAAGTGATGATATTTTAAAGAACCTCAACAGTCAGGCCAGTCTCAAACCGCATCAGATTATTGAAGCTAAAAGTCAGCTGAAAAAACTAGCACCAGAAGTCGTTGACCTTTCGAAAAACAAGGTCTTGAAAAAGGCAAAGAAAGAAAAGGCTGCGCGCGTGGGTGATGATATTTTGGTGACCAGTTATGGACAGCGCGGAACCTTGACCAAGCAGCTCAAAGACGGACGTTGGGAAGCCCAAGTTGGCTTGATTAAGATGACCCTAAAAGCAGACGAGTTTACACTTGTTAAGGCTGAAAAAGCAGAAAAGCCAAAACAAAAACAAGTCCATGTCGTCAAACGCACAACTGGCAAAGGGCCGAAGGCCCGCCTTGATTTACGAGGAAAACGCTACGAAGAGGCCATGCAGGAACTAGATGAATTTATCGACCAGGCTCTTCTCAACAATATGTCTCAAGTCGATATCATTCACGGTATCGGGACAGGGGTCATCCGTGAGGGAGTGACCAAGTATCTTCGCCGCAACAAGCAGGTCAAAGAATTTGGCTATGCTCCCCAGAATGCAGGAGGCAGCGGTGCTACCATTGTGATCTTTAAGTAATGAGTAGCGGTAGATGATTTTAAAAATATGGAGAACCTGCCATGCATTTCAATAAACTTATTCCAGCATTATCTGTCTTTGACATCACGCGGACAAAAGATTTTTATGCAACCCTAGGCTTTAAACTAGAGTATGAGCGAGCAGAAGACAAGTTTGCTTTTATGACGTTTGAGGATAGTCAGTTTATGTTTGAGCAAATCCACGATGACGGCTGGAACATTGGTGAATTAGAATATCCCTTAGGGCGGGGAATCAATTTTTCAATCACCTGCGACCGTGTGGAAGAGCTCTATCGAACGATTCAAAAGGAGCAAATCGAGATTTATAGAGAATTGACAAGAAGTTCATATCTCGTCAATGGTATCGCTATAGAGCAAATCGAATTTCTCCTGCAAGACCCCAATGGCTACTTGCTACGATTTACAAATTGATTATTTCTAGTTCAGTAGTAAGGAAGCGGTCTACCATTATGAGCTTTAAAGAGCCTACCCCCTTGACAGATAGTATTTGTGGAGTACAATACGAATATCAACCATACAGGAGGTCAATCATGCTCATCAGACAATACCAAGCCAGCGATGAAAAAGGCTGGGTCTATACCAAGGCACTCAGCTATCTCTTTTCGCCCTTTTTTGACGACAGGGAGACGGAAAAACCAGCCTTAGATACAGACATCTACGACCACCGCATCGAGTTAGTGGCAGAAATGGACGGCCAGATTGTCGGCTTATTGGACATGGATATCTACAATCAAGAGTATAGCCAGTCTTATCTGTATGCGCCGGCAGACAAGGTAGCTTATTTCACCAATCTAGCTGTTCATCCAGATTATCAAGGAAAGAGCATTGCGCAAGCGCTCTATGCCAAAGCCTTGAGCGAGTTGCAGGAACATCAGGTGGAAAAACTAGCCATTTTTACGCGCGCGGGCGATGTGGCCAATCATCTCTATCAAAAATGGGGTGGCAAACTGGTCTGTAGCGATTATCTGGTTATCGGGCAACCCAAGGATACGCCAGCTTTTCGTTTTGGGGTGGATTTGGACAAGGGACAGTTAGCCTTGAAAGATATGGATAATCAGCGCCTGCCTTATTACCTCAGAGAGGGGATTTACATCGTTACGGATCAGACAGACCTGGACTTGTTTGACATCGAGGAATGCTACCAAGAATTGACCTATGTCGTAGATATTCCGCAGGCGTAGCAAATATTTTGAAAAAGCATTTTTTTGGTGTAGAATAGCAGTACAAAGAAAAAAAGGAGAACGAATATGGTTCAAGCAGTTACTGATGCAAACTTTGTCGAAGAAACCAAAGAAGGACTTGTGTTGATTGATTTTTGGGCAACTTGGTGTGGTCCATGCCGCATGCAAGCACCGATTTTGGAGCAATTAGCAGAAGAAGTTCATGAAGATGAGTTGAAAATTTTGAAAATGGATGTCGATGAAAATCCAAACACCGCCCGCGAATTTGGGATTATGTCCATCCCAACCCTTCTCTTCAAGAAAGACGGAGAAGTCGTAAAACAAGTCGCTGGTGTCCACAGCAAAGAGCAACTCAAAGCGATTATCGCTGAATTGGCGTAAATAAACGAAAAAACCAAGGATTTCCTTGGTTTTTTGGTTTGTGACGGAAAGCTAGATTAAAACGGCAATTTTCCAGCGAAAGTCCCTAATTTTTTCTGGGTTGTTTCATCGATTTTTGTCAGAGCTTGATTGACCGCTTGGATGGTCATCTCTTGCAAGGTTTCCAAATCATCTGGGTCTACGACTTCAGGCTTGAAATCGATGGAGATGAGCTTTTTATCGCCCGTAAAGGTCACAGAGACCAAGTCTTGGGCAGATGCCCCTGTAAATTCTGTTGCAGCAAGTTCAGCCTGGCTTTTCTCCATTTGCTTTTGCAATTTCTGCGCCTGCTTCATCATCTGTTGCATATTCATCATAGTATATTATTCTCCTTTTCATCATGACTGATAAGATGATGTCATGTAATACACTCTTCATTATACCACATTTTCAACGGAGGCTAGCGGCATAAGCGTCTAATAAAATGCGTGACAGGATAAAAAGAGGGAGCCTAGAGTGGACTTCAAAGTCTGGAAAATAAGAAAGCTCTGTCTTAAAGCCGAAGAGGGTAAGCGGGGCTAATTTGGCAAGGGAGTTGATATTTACAAATCAATCAATGCCATGTATAATAATGGGGTATACAAAAAAGGAGAATGGTATGAAAAAATTTTCGATTGCAGGCATGCTATTATTGGGCTTTTGGGTGTTGTTTGTGGGAGCGACTCCGACATCTCTTCAAGCCCAAGGAGTGGATAGTTTGCCGTCTTCAAGTGTGGTAGAAGAAAGTAGTGCTCGTTCAGAAATAACTAGTCGCCAAACGGGAACATCAACTCGTCAGTCTGATGAGCTAGAAACAAGTGTGAGTGAGCAGAGTGAAGCCCCAACGGATACTGAGACGAGTACAAGTCTAGAAGAAGTGGTTGAGGTGGAACCAGCGACCTCGGCGACTGATACAATAGATTCAGATCAGTCAGTGTTGGAGTCATCGGACTCTGCAAGTTTAGAAAATCAAGAGAATGTTCTTCCAGCTACAGCTGAAGCAGAAAAAGCGCAACAAGAACCCACTGCAACTGAAGTGGCTATCTATCGCCTCTACAATCGATTGAATGGAGAACACTTATATACACAAGATGTGAATGAAAAAAATGTTCTCTATAGTAGACATGGGTGGGGCTATGAGGGTGTAGCTTGGTATGCACCTAGCAAGGGAACACCAGTCTATCGTCTCTATAACCCAGTTCTTCAAAATCATCTTTATACGGCTGATACGAATGAAGTCAATATTCTGACCAGCCGTCACGGGTGGCGAAAAGATAATAACGGTCAGCCAGTATTTTATTCGGATGGAGATGTTTCCATTTACCGTCTATACAATGCTCGTCTACGTGGTTTGCATCATTGGACCACTGATACCAATGAATATCGCATCTTACCAAAGCATAATTGGAAACAAGAAGGAGTGAAATTTAAAGCTCTGCGTCTGGGGAATCCTATCCAAACGCAGTATGCGCATGATGAGGCTATTGCTGCTAAAATTGGAACTTCCGGAGGCTATGCCTTATCACCGTCTGCCAAGATTCAATTGGTAACAGCAATCAAATCTTTCCAAGCTCAAGGCCATGATATAGGCTTTGTCATGATGGATGTCCATACAAAAAAAGGAGTAGAGTATAACGCTGACAAGCAATTCTACTCAGCAAGCACTGTAAAAGGTCCATTTGTTGCGAGTCTAGCTGCTAAGAACCCACGTGCTCTTAGAAATAGTGTTGGGACCATGCAAAATGTGCTACGTTATTCTAGCAATGACGGCTATGAATATTTGGCCAATGCTTACGGTTTTTCCAGTCTATCTGCTTGGGCATCCGAAGCAGGTGTGCGGACCAGTATTGCTAGAAAACTCTATCCATACTATAGTAGCCGTGAACTCTTCAAGTTATGGCAACGGAATTATGAGTATTTTACCAATGACAAAACAGGTCAGCAGGTTGGTCTATGGTTTGAAAATCCAAATTTATCGCCCATTAAGAGTGTTTTAGGCAGCCGGTACCGTGTCCGTAGTAAAGCAGGATGGATTGGCTATCCAGGTTATCATGCAGCTAGTGATGCAGGCATTGTCTATGCCAAGTCTGGTCCTTACATCATTGCTATTATGACAGATGCTGACGCTAAATTACCAATGCTCAATACCACTGTTTCAGCCTTGAATAATATTATACTTGCTTTGAATGAGACCCATACAGAAATGGCAGAGCTGGAATAGAACGTTATTTTTAAAGGTTGCTTCATTATGAGGGATAGGAAAAGAAATAGCGGAAGAGAAAAGGGAATAGTTTACCCTATTGCCAACCCATGCTATGCTTAATCCTCAAAATTTTTATAATCTCTTAGACCAGTCTTTCAGCTGGCGCGTCTGTTGATGAGAAGAGAGTTTAAGGAACAGTTTGAAGCAGCAAGGACCAGTCAAGAGATTGAACAGCTCTTGAAATCTTCCTTGGACTTGTAAGAAATGAAAAACAGAATATCGTTGGCAGGGATGTCAACGATATTTTTGATATATTAACCTACTTTTTATTGACGAAAGCGTTTTTATGGAGTATAATAAAAGAAAAACTGGTTATAACCACTATAGAGGAGGTCCTATGTTTCATTTACCAAAAGAAGAATTGGAACGACTAGGTGCGATTATCACGGCGCCTGAAATTTATCAGCAACCGGGCTTGTGGAAAGAGGCCTATCAACTCTATCATGACAAGTTAGAGACGATTACAGCATTTTTGAATGACATTAAAGCAAAACATGACTTTGTGCAGGTCATCTTTACAGGTGCTGGAACATCAGACTTTGTGGGTCAAAGCATTGCCAATCATTTGAATCAGGTCAATGACATGAAGCATATCCGCTTTGTGACAGTCGGTACGGTGGAAATTGTCAGTCGTCCACATGATTATCTACAGGCAGATATTCCAACGATTCTCGTATCCTTTGCCCGTAGCGGAAATTCTCCAGAGAGCTTGGCGACCGTTGAGATTGCTAAAAAACTAGTCGATACCCTCTACCAAGTGACCATTACCTGTGCACCGGAAGGGAAATTGGCTCAAGCAGCAGAAGGTGATGCTACCAATCTGCTCTTGCTTCAACCAGCGCTTTCAAATGACAAAGGCTTTGCGATGACAGGCAGTTATACCTGTATGGCCTTGACAGCCTTGTTGGTATTTTCACCTGAAACACCAGAAGTAAAAGCAGGCTGGGTGGAAACTATTGCACGCCTTGGGCAAGATGTTTTAGACCGTGAAGATTATGTGCAAGAATTGGTGAACCTAGACTTTGAACGTGTGATTTACCTAGGAGCTGGTGGTTTCTACGGCCTTGCCCACGAAGCACAGTTGAAGATTCTGGAATTGACAGCAGGAAAAATTGCGACCATGTACGAGTCTCCACTCGGCTTCCGTCATGGACCAAAATCGCTGATCAATGAGAAGACCATTGTCATTCTGTTCACATCAAACGATGCCTACACCAGACAATACGATGTCGACTTGGTCAACGAAGTCTATGGTGATCAGATTGCAGCTCGTATCGTTGCGCTGTCAGCAGATACATTGATCAATACCGAGGCACCGAACTTAGTCCTAGCAGAAGGCGGTTCCAGTTTACCAGATGTCTTCTTGACCTTCCCATACATTTTATTTGGTCAAACCTTTGCCATTATGACAGCATTGAAATGCAAGAATCTCCCAGACACACCATCGCCAACAGGAACAGTCAACCGTGTCGTACAGGGAGTGACCATTCACCCATTATAGGATTCAAAAGAGAAGGTTAGGCTGGATGGGAATGAGAGACGCTTTACCCTATTTATCTTTTTCCTAGTACAGACTAGCTTTCGAAGATTCGCTTCTTTTCTTCTGGATACTGAAAGAAGGGGAACGATATTGAACAAAAAAGCAGGAGAGTTTGAGACTCTCCTGCTTTTGGTTATTCATGAGGTAAGATTAATAGCGAATGGTCCAAATCGACGTCAAGCTGCCAGTCGCCGTTGTCGCGAATGGTGCATTCAAAGTCTGTTGTATAAAGGATGACACGCAGAGTAGCGTTCTTGCCTAACTTGTAAATAGTCGGCTGCAATTCCCACTCAAGCTCCATCCATTCCCCTGCAGGTACTCTTTCAATTGTGAGCAGGTCGTTGCGGTTTTGCAGATTGAGATAGCCCTTAGTGATGACGCGGTGTGGGCTTTCCACAAAGGGGAGCTCCATCAAGTTTTCCGTAGCGTAGAAGCGGCCGTTGTCGAGACTAGCACGGGCTTTCATGGCTGGAATGGGAGCGAGGCGCTTGGCTGGTCCCAAGTCCAATACTTGCGCTGATAAAAGTCCTTTTGCGACGCTTGATTTGACACGCAATTGCAAGCGCGCCCGCCCATTTAGGTGCAGGGCTTCTGAAAGCGGAATATCAATCGTGATTTGCTGGGCCTTGTTTTCAAAGAGGTCTTGGAGGAAACGTGGGTAGGATTTGCCATATGTTGCAAATTGCTCTTCTGGGTACTGATTTTGAATGGTGCGGATGCCGTTTCCGAGAGGGAAGGTCCTTTCTTCTTGTCCACCAAATTGAGCCAATTCTGTCCATGTCTGCGGCATGCTATTGTCCTGCCAGATGATGTCAGGAAGCTGATAGTGGTTTTCCTGCCCGAGTAGCTTTTGCGTGAGCAAGGCATTCATCGCTTCCCTAAAATCAATCGACTGCCAGTTATTCATGTAGACATGAGCGCCATTGTGGAAGAAGAGGTGCTTGGATACATGGTTTGGCAAGGCGTGAAACATATTCCAGACATGAATGGGCTTGACATTCCAGTCTTGTGAGCCATGGGTAAAGACAACTTCACACCGCACCTGCTCTGCCTGAAGGAGATAGTTGCGGTCATGCCAGTATTGATTATAGTCGCCAGACGTGCGTTCAAGCGCCTGTCTTTCAGCATCAATTGCTGCTTGATACTGGGTCTTATTTCGCAGGAAATCGCCTGCTTGCAGGCTTCTAGAATAGGTGAGTGCCGTCAAGCTATCCAAGTCTTCACCCGGGTAGCCTCCAGGGCTTGTCACAAGACCATTTTCCCGATAGTAGTTGTACCAAGACGAGATACCAGCTTCCGCAATCACAACCTCTAACCCCTCTACAGCTGTTGTCGCAAGGGCGTTTGACATGGTGCCGAGATAAGATAGTCCTGTTGTAGCCACTTTACCGCTTGCCCAATCAGCGAGGACAAGCTGCGAGCGGCTGTGATCTGTATAGGCTCTTGCCCGACCATTGAGCCAGTCAATCACGGCCTTAAAGCTGTAGACCTGTTGGTAGTCGCCCGAGGTCATCATGCCTGTAGAGCCGAGAGTTCCGACACCTGATACGTGGATGCTGGCAAAGCCACGGGCTAGGAAATAGTCGTTGAGCGAGTAAGAGCCGATGTGTGCGACCTTTTCTGTTGCGCTGCTGATAGGAAGTGGGCGTTGGTCAGCAGGGATCGTTGCGGTGCTTGGTGGCGCTACCTCGATGGTGTGGGGCTCTTTGATGGCGAGTTCGCCCTCCATTTTATGGAGCGCCTTGTCGCTGGCCTGGTCATTCACTCCCTGATGATAGGGGCTGTTGGTGATGACCGCAGGGATTTTTCCTGCGAAGGCTGGACGTAAAATCGACACCTTAACGATGTCTGTCTGCCCAGATTGGGTCGTATCAACAGGTGTTTCAACATAGACCACTTCACGAATCACGTCGCTCGTTGAGAATGTCGCTAAAGCCTTTCCATTGAAGAAATGGTAGGTCTGATCTTCAGGAATGAAACCGTCGCTGACCAGTTGGTCTATTAGGGTATTCCCAGACTTGGTGCGGGTGACCAGAAGCTGGTAGAGGTTTTCGATGAGAGGACCATAGGTAATTGGAAATCGGCTGTTTGAGACAAAGTCCATGACATCTGTGTAGTCAACCCCAGGCACAAATCCGAGTAGCTGAAAAGCCACTTGATAGAAGATTTGAGGTGATAATTCGTCGTCTGACTGAAAGAAGCTCAACAGGTCAGTCTCCCAGTCGGCGATGAGATTGGACAGGGGAAAGTCCGTATTTTTTGTCAAAAAGAAAACCTTGCGGACAAAGTGTTCTAAATTTTCCTTGTCGCCGAGTTCAGGCTGGAGTGAGAATCCCAAGTCTGCAAGCTCTGCTAGCATGGTTTTTGGGGGTGTTTGGATATAAGAAAATTGATTAAAACGCATACATTCTCCTAAATGTTAAAATAGTCTTTACATTACCTATTATAGCTGATACAATAGTGTTTGTCTAAAAATTATCGGAGGATATGAAAAAATGGATGTAGCAGTACATATTAAGTACATTACAGAATTTCTTGCCACAGCTTTGCTTATTATCTTAGGTAACGGAACAGTGGCGAATGTGGACTTGAAAGGCACAAAAGGAAACAACGCAGGTTGGATTTTGATTGCCATCGGTTATGGCTTGGCAGTGATGATGCCAGCGTTGATGTTCGGAAATGTTTCTGGAAACCACATCAACCCAGCTTTCACACTTGGTTTAGCAGTATCAGGTTACTTTGATTGGGCCTTGGTTCCAGGATATATCGCAGCACAATTGCTTGGAGCGATTGCAGGTCAAGCAGTAGTCGTTGGTGTTTACCGTCCTTACTTCATGAAAACAGAAAATCCAAATCATGTTTTGGGATCATTTTCAACGATTTCAGCACTTGATGACGGGACAGTAGCGAGCCGTAAAGCATCATGGATTAACGGATTCTTGAACGAGTTCTTCGGTTCATTCGTCTTGTTCTTCGGTGCAATGGCGATTACCAAACACTACTTCGGTGCAGAAGTGCTTAGTTTTGCAACAAAACAAGGGGTAGATTTATCTGACCCAGCCATGAAAGTTCAAATGAGTAATTTCTTGAACCCAGGGTTGAACGTGGCTCACTTGGCACTTGGTTTCTTGGTAATGGCTCTTGTAGCGGCTGTCGGTGGTCCAACTGGTCCAGCGCTTAACCCAGCTCGTGACTTGGGTCCACGTATCTTGCACCAATTGTTACCAAAATCTGTTCTTGGTCAAGCCAAAGCTGATTCAAAATGGTGGTACGCATGGGTACCAGTCCTTGCGCCAATCGCAGCAGGTATCAGTGCGGTTGCACTTTACAAACTCATCTACGGATAAAACAAAAAGAGGCCTTGTAGCCTCTTTTGTTGTCTAAAGATAAGAAGATTTTACTTTCAATCTACAGTCAATTATTTGTAAATTTTAGCGTTTTCCATTACAATAGAGAGGTACTGAAGTAAGGGAAATGGAGTATGGTGAAAGTAAAGAAGATGATTCCAGCTATTCGAATAAACAATCGTGGCGCAAATCAGCGCTTTTTAGAAGACAATCTCGGATTTAAGACCTATTTGGAAGATGCTGCTTTTGCAGAATTTGGAGCGAAAGAAAGTCCAGAGATTAAGCTTATTTTGGTAGAGTCACCAAGTATGCGGACACGGGCTGTGAAAGGTCCTAAAAAGTTGCACAAAGTCGTGATACAGGTGGAGCATCCCGCAGAAATCGAGGCTCTGTTAGCGCGTGGTGCGGTCTTTACTAAGCTCTATAAAGGGGCTCGCGGCTACGCTTTTGAAACTATTTCGCCAGAAAATGATTGCTTCTTGCTTCACGCAGAAGATGATGCTTCACAACTTGTGGAAATCTTACCACCAGTAGTCTTTCAGGCCTTGGACGGTTTTGAAAAATTGACGGCATTTTCCGTTGAAACAATTGTTATCAACACGCCACAACCCGAAAAAAGTCGTAGCTTTTATGAGCAAATCTTGCCAGGGCAGCAAATGCTTGCCTTCCGTGAAGCAGTCGGAGAAGATTTGCTTGCTTCTAGCGAGTCCACTTGGGACTTAGACAGCTTGCGCATCCCTGTTTCAGCCGATATGGATTGGGCAACTTTAGAAGAAAAGCTACAGGCTCCTTTCTTTAAGGATAAGAAAGAGCGCTTCTTACAGACAAAGGATATGAGCAATATTGAGCTGTGGTTTGAAAAATGAAAGCTATCTTAGAAAAAATCGAGCAGCAAATAGCAGAAGGATTATACCGAGGGGCGAGTCTAGCCCTCTATCATCAGGGTAAATGGGAAGAATATTACCTCGGTCATAGTGAGGAAAGCGTCGTAACGCAAGCGGGATTGACCTATGATTTGGCATCTGTTTCAAAGGTTGTCGGAGTAGGCACAGTCCTGATTTTTTTACTACAAGAGGGAACCATCGAGCTAGATAAGCCTCTTGTGACTTATTACCCTCGTTTTCATGACAAGAGTGTGACCATTCGTCAACTTGTCACCCATACGACAGGGATTGACCCTTATATTCCCAATCGGGATTCTCTAGATTTTGCAGGATTAAAAGAGGCGATTGAAGCGATTGAGGTGACAGGTGATAAGCAGTTTCGCTATACCGATATCAACCTGATTTTGCTTGGCTTTATGCTGGAAGAGTTGCTCGGTCAGCCCCTAGATGTCATCTTACAGGAGCGTATCTTTATACCGTGGGGGATGGAAGAAACACAGTTTGGGCCTGTTTCTCCTGCTGTTCCGACCGTCAAGGGAGTACAGGCAGGTATGGTCCATGATCCTAAGGCCAAGGTATTGGGAGTACATTGTGGCTCTGCGGGCCTATTTTCAACTGTAGAGGACTTGAAAGTCTTTCTCGACCATTATCTGCAAGAGGAGTTTGCGAGACATCTGGCTCACAATATCAGCACATCAAAACCTCGTTCCCTTGTCTGGAATCTTGAGGACGGTGGTTGGCTGGATCACACAGGCTATACAGGTCCTTTTCTGTTGGTCAATCCCAAGCAGCAGCTAGCAGCCATTTTTCTCACCAATCGTACCTATGATGAGGACAATCGTCCCTTGTGGATTGAGAAACGTAGAGAGTTGTATCAGGTCATCGTGACAGCTCTGGAAAGCCAAACTTAACGTACATAGACAATAATCAATAAGAAAAGTAGTTCTGATTTCTCAGAACTACTTTTTAAAATCTTATACTCTATAAAAATCAGAGTCTAACTAGGCAACGAAACCGTAGATAGAACTAAAGTTCATCAAGGTGAGTTAACAACGTTAGAGTTTGATTTTTGACGAGTCTTAGTTACCTGCAACTTCCGCAGCGTGATCATCCATTGAAAGAACTTCGTGGAAGACACGTTGTGTCAATTCAGTTTTTTGCTCTTTAGTGAGGTATTTAGTGTTGACACAGTAACCTGAGATACGGACGATAACGTCTTCGCCGTTCATGATCTTGTCATAAACATCTTGAAGGTCCATAACGTTCAAGTTGACGTGTTGTCCACCATTTTCAAAGTAACCATCAAGGATTGTTACCAAGTTGTTGACTTGTTCGTCAAATGTCTTACCAAGTGCTTTTGGTGATACTTGAGTTGTCAATGAAATTCCGTCATTTGCATGTTTGAAGTTCAATTTAGACAATGAGTTCAAGTTTTGCAACCAACCACCACGAGATTTAGAAGTTGGGTTTGCACCTGGTGGGAAGAATTCTACTTTAGAAGTGTTGACAGAGCCATCTTCGTTGAGGAATACTCCACGGTGAACAGGAGAGTTCGCTGTTTGTTTAGAGTAAGCAACGTTAGAAGTGATGGTCAAGATAGAAACAGTCGCTTCTGCGTTCTTGTACAATTTATGTTTGTTCAAGCGTGTGAAGAATGCTTCCATGAGCCATTTTGCGATGTCATCTACACGGTCATCATCTTCACCGTAGCGTGGGAAGTCACCTGTTACTTCGTAGTCGTAGATGAAGCCATCTTCGTCACGGATTGGTTTTACTTGTGCGTATTTAATCGCAGAAAGTGAGTCAACTGTGTTTGCAAATCCACAGATACCGAATCCCATGTTTGCACGAAGGAAGGTTGGCAAGAAGGCCATTTGAACTGCTTCGTAGTTGTACTTGTCAGTCATGTAGTGGATGATGTTCATCGCATCTACATAGGTGTCAGTCAACCAGTCAAGTGCTTTTTCAAAGTTTGCGATAACTTGGTCGTATTCGAAGATTTCAGAGTTGTTTGGCTCTACACAGTCAAATACTTTGTAGTCTTTGTGGACATCGTCATAACCGTTGTTCCAGCTTGAAAGAAGGGCTTTAAGAACGTTTACGCGTGCTCCAAAGTATTGGATGTTGTGGCGTTTGTCTTCGCTTTCAGGATCAAGTGGTGACACACAGCAAGAGATACAGCTCATTTCACCATATCCGTCTTTCGCCATTGTTGTAACACCTTCGTATTGGATAGAAGAGTGTTTGTGGCTCATTGCCATACAGTAGCGACGGAATGAGTATGGAAGTTGGTCAGACCAAAGAACTGTCAAGTTTGGCTCTGGAGAGTTACCGATGTTGTCAAGTGTGTTCAAGAAACGGTAGTCCATTTTTGTAACACGGTGACGACCGTCATTTCCCATACCTGCCATAGAAGTTGTAAGGAAAGTTGGGTCTCCTGAGTAGATTTCGTCAAATGCTTTTGTACGAGCAAATTTAACAGTACGGAGTTTCAATACGAAATCATCAACGAATTCTTGGATTTCTGATTCAGTGAATGTTCCACGAGCTAAGTCACGTTCTGCATAGATGTCAAGTACGATTGGCACACGTCCAAGTGATGTTGCAGCACCGTTGATGACACGACATACAGCCATGAAGGCGATGTTTGTCCATTGGATAGCTTCTTTTGTATTCAATGCAGGACGGCGAACATCGACACCATAGTGGTCACCCAAGCGAACAACTTGTTGCAATGCTTGGTATTGCAAGTTGATTTCTTCGCGAAGACGGATTGACTCTTCATCGATTTCGTTGATAGAGTTCCAGTCTGCCACTTTTTCTTCCATCAAGTAGTCAGCTCCGTAAAGGGCAAGACGAGCGTACATACCGATGATACGTCCACGTGAGTAAGCATCTGGAAGACCAGAAACGTGGTGAGAGTGACGAGCACGACGGATATCAGATGTGTAAGCACGGAAGATACCATCGTTTACAGTTGTTGCATGTTTTGTGTAAATTTCATGCAAAAGTGGGTCTGGAGTATAGCCGTTTTCAATCAATGTTGTTTCAGCCATACGGATACCACCACGAGGCATGAAGTTCAATTTGAACAATTCATCGTTTTGGATACCGAAGATGACTTCGTTTTCTTTGTCGATGAAACCAGCTGGGATATCAGCGATTGAAGTCGCACGGTCAATATCCATTGGGAAACGAGTGTCTTCGTATCCTGCTTTTGTTTCTTCGATAATTTTCTTAATATGAAGAGAGCGTTCCGTTGGGCCTGCAAGGAAACTTTCGTCTCCGTCATATGGAGTGTAGTTAGCTTGAACAAAGCGGGTTACGCTAGCTTTTTCTTGCCAGTCATCACCTTTGAAACCTTCCCAAGCTTGGGCGAAAATGTCTTCAGTTACATTTTTTGTTTTAACTTTTGTTGACATGAGGGTTCTCCTTTTATATTTAGGCGCAATGCGTCTTTATGCCTCTTATTATACCACTTGCAACCACTTTATACAAGGGAGAAATACTTGAAAATAAATGAAAAAACTTACACCCCTCTTACATTCTTTCATTGATTTTCATAGACTTGTAGCGATTTTTGGCATAAATGGAAAAGTTAAGCTATACTAGAGGAAAGAGGTGATCAAACGATGCTGATTTTTCCCTTAATCAATGATACATCACGAAAAATCATTCATATCGATATGGATGCCTTTTTTGCTGCCATCGAAATCAGGGATAATCCGAGTTTGAAAGGCAAACCTGTCATCATTGGGCGGGATCCGCGCTTGTCTGGTGGGCGTGGGGTCGTGTCGACCTGCAGCTACGAGGCACGGGCCTTTGGGGTGCATTCGGCCATGAGTAGCAAGGAAGCCTATGAGCGCTGTCCACAGGCGATTTTCATTTCTGGAAATCATGAAAAATACCAGGCAGTTGGTCAGCAGGTGCGGGAGATTTTTCACCGCTATACAGATCTTGTGGAGCCCATGAGTATCGATGAGGCCTATCTCGATGTGACAAACAATAAAAAAGGAATTAAGTCAGCCGTCAAAATTGCAAAGCTCATCCAGCATGACATCTGGAATGAACTCCATCTGACAGCCTCTGCGGGCGTGTCTTATAATAAATTCTTGGCAAAAATTGCTTCAGACATGGAAAAGCCCCATGGGTTGACCGTGATTTTACCAGATGAGGCAATCGATGTCCTATCGCACTTACCAGTAGAGCAATTTCACGGGGTTGGCAAGAAGACCGTCGAAAAACTGCATGATATGGGAGTCTATACGGGAGCGGATTTGCTGGAAGTTCCAGAGATGACCTTGATTGACACCTTCGGGCGCTTTGGCTATGATTTGTACCGCAAGGCGCGAGGGATTTCCAACTCACCTGTCAAGGTCAACCGCATCCGCAAATCAATCGGCAAGGAGCGGACATATCGGAAACTCCTGTATCTGGAAGAAGATGCTAAAAAAGAACTGGCTAGCCTCTCCAAACGGGTGGCTGACAGCCTGCAACGCCACGAGAAAAAAGGGCGTACCATTGTCCTAAAAATCCGCTATGCTGATTTCACCACCTTGACCAAGCGGGTGAGTATGGAAGAAGCGACAGATGAGGCAGAACTCATCCAGCAACGGGTCGAAGAAATCTTGGAGCAGGTGGCAGACTGGTCTAAGGGCATTCGCCTGCTCGGGGTCACGCTAACGAATTTTGAATAGTAGTCAACAGTATCCATTGGAAAGAAGAGAAACTGACTGGTCTGTGAGGGGAATTCTATCAATAGTAGAATTTTTTAAATCAGTATAATAACATATACAAATAAATATATACAAACAATAAAAAAGGTGGTACAATAAAAGAAAACGCCTAAGGAGGCCCTTGTATCATGATTCATTTAGTGTGTCCCAACCCTGCTTTAGACAGAACGCTTTTAGTAGAGCAGATTGAAAAAAATATTCCCCTTCGTCCGAGCGAAGTAAGGGAGTATCCCGGTGGGAAAAGTTTTAATGTCGCTTACGCCCTCAAGGAAAATGGCGAGTCTGACTATGTTATTCATACTATTTTGGGAGGTCGGATTGGCCAGTATATTCAGGACTTAAATGCGGATAAAGGCAACGCCTTGCAGGTTGTGGAAAACTCGCAAAATACCCGCACCTGTAACATTTATGTGGAAACAGAGACAGGCGATGTGACCTTGTTTTACGAGAAGGGGTTGGATTTGACAGCAGACTTGCTGGCGCAATTCACCCGTCAATTAGAAGATAGTTTGTCAGATGGAGACTGGCTGGTCTTTTCTGGTAGCCTGATGAAGGGGATGCCAGATGACTACATCCAGCAATTGATTGACCGTCACCCGGGAGTGCACACCATTGTGGATACGAGTGGCGCAGCCTTGCGTGCAGCCTATCAATCCCGACCAAGTTTGGTCAAGATTAACAATGAGGAGTTGAAGGACATCTATCCAGAATTGGACGAGAATAGTCCAGAGCAGATTTTAGCGATTTTAAAAGAAAAAACACCTCATGAGAATATGATTGTGACCATGGGTGCCAAGGGGAGTCTAGCGAAAATTGGGGAACGCTTCTTCCGAGTAGCCCCTCTGCGGGTGGAGGCGCTCAATCCGATTGCTTCAGGTGACTTTTACTTGGGAGTGCTAGTCAAAGGGTTGAGCCGACAAGAAGCACCTGAACTCTACTTGCGTGAAGCGGCAGCCTTTTCTGCGGCCAACTGCTTGCAGTATTTCCCAGAGGTGGATAAGGGGCAGTACCAAGACCTGCTCGAAAAAGTGACTCTTGAGGAAGTGTAGGAAAAGGAGCAGACGATGGGATTTTTTGATACGATGAAAGAAGAAAGTTCTTTTTCAGTGGCTTCTGGCGTGGAAAATCTACATTACGTAGTCCTTCAGGTGACATTAAAAGAGAAGTTTTGGGGCACAGGTTCTGGCAATCTAACGGAACTAGAACAGGTCATCAACCAGCAAGTTCAAAAAGGTTATCGGCTTCACACCATTACAACGGCTAATGGTGGAAGTAAAGGCTTGGGCGGAGGGGACCGCATTCAAGCCACGATGGTCTTTGAAAAGATTGTGTAAAGTGATGAAAATGAAAACATCAGTAGTGTTCGACTACTGATGTTTTGGTTTTTCTTGCTTTTAATGACTCAACTCCACTGCTCCAAGGTTGATTTGTTCATTGGTTGCACGGATAATGAGTTTATTTGGTGCGTCTTTTGGAGTGTAGCTTGCCTTGGCACCGTCTTTGTTTTCTTCGATTTTGACGTCCTTGTACTCGCTACCTGCCTTGATGCCCATCTGCTCCAGATGTTCTTTGCGGAATTCTTCTTGCGCTTGGGTCGCTTCATCTGTTTCTGGATCGATATATTCTGGATAGTAATAGTGTTCGCGCAGCAGATCCCAATCATAGGTTACTGCCAAATCGAGCTGGGTATCTTTTTTGCTCTTTTCAGATAGGTTGATGTTGATGTATGTGTGGTAGAAACTAGTTGCCTCCATCTTGGTGGTGCCGAGAATCGTTGCATCATGCAGGTGGATGGAGGCGGCCTTTTGAATCGTGACATTTTCGAGGGTGCTTGTTTGGTAGGACTGTGTCCTAACGGGCGCATCAATCGTCATGTTTTTCAAATGAGAGTTCACGAAATAAAGGCTTCCAATATCGGATGAACTGATGGTTCCGCCTTCCATTGTCACATTGTCCCCATTGATATAGCCACCCCAGTCCAAGTGTTTGATGCGGACATTGGTTAATGAGATAGAAGAGGCAAAGCCAAAGCCAGAAAGGGTTTCAAGGGTTTTGCCTTTGGGAACTGAAATTACCAATTCTTGGAGTTCGTGCTTGCGATGAATGGCTAATTCCTGCCCTAGGAATTGCATGATTCCCTGTATGTGAAATGTGGGATTGTTCCCCTCTACGGTGAGGGTCTGCTTCTCTTGGTGTAGGGAGAGATTGTGATAGCGAAAATTATCGAAATTGGCATAGCGGACATGGAATTTGTCGTCTGGTGACTGCTCAACCCGCACCTCTCTTGCTTGGAAATTGAGGTGGATTTCTCGAATATCCTGATAGGTTTCTTCTGTCAAGACAGGAGTAGCCATGGTTTCGATGTCTTCAATGCCACCCATAAAATAGCCGACACCGCAGAGAATCAGGCCAGAAATCAAGGCGACAAAACCAGTTAATAAGGTGATAGTAACTTTCTTTTTCATGCTGTTTTACCTCGCTTAAGAATCCATTGAAAGAGGGTCTTGACTAGGCGACCTGACCAGTAAGCAAAGAGACCTGTTACAACGTAGAGAATAGCAGCTCCACCGATGAGACCAATACCGGTCCCAAATCCCATGAGAAAGGCAGGTAGAGACTGGTTAACTAGACAAAAGGCCTCCCAGATAAAGTAGCCGCCTGTCACGATGAGACCGAGGCCCAAAAGAAAGGCTGAAAGAATCAATCCTGCAACTCCTGAGATGATGAGGAGGAGCACTCCAATCAAGCATAGCAAGAGCGGAATCGCAATCGGAAGTGATAAGAGTGCAAGCAGAGCGAGCCAGATGGTCTTGGTCTTATTTTTTCGCTCGGCTGTCATTTCTTCTTCGATATGGCGGTCGAGGATATTGTTGATAATGTCGCTAGCGGCTTCCTTGGGTGAGCCTAATTCTTCAATCAAGGCAGCTTCGCCTTCTGGACCCGCATCATCAAAGTATTCTTTAAAATAATTGACGGCTTCTTGGTATTCTTTGTGGGGCAGTTTTTTCAGGTGTTTTTCCAACTGCTCCATGTATTCAGTTCTTGTCATGACGAATGCTCCCTTCTATGATGCCATTGATAGTCGATGTGTAGGTATCCCAATCTTCCTTGAGATTGATGAGGTGCTCGTGCCCCAATTGGGTCAAGCCATAATATTTCCGAGTGCGACCTTGGTATTCTCGGGAATAGGTCGCCAAGTAATCATTTTGCTCCATTTTCTTTAAAATGGGGTAGAGGGCCGACTCCTTGATGTTGGCAATCAGCTTAATGGTCTGGCTAATCTCATAACCGTAGGAATCATTGGACTCCAGAATCGCTAGGATGAGAAATTCTGTCAGTACAGCGGGTACAGGAAAATACATCTCAAGACCTCCTTTGCTTATAGTGTTTTTGAATATACGTTTTGATTTTATATATATCAAATTTTATTATATATTAAATATACACCTATAATCTGGAAATGTCAACAAATCTACAAAAAAAAAACTGAAGAAAGGGAGCTTTCTTCAGTCAGAACGTAGATAAACCAAGATTTATTTAAACAAGTTCAAAAGTCCTGCTAACTTACCATTCGATTTTTCGATTTTCGCGAGCGGAGCGAGCCTCATCAGCTCCTTTTCGCTGTGGTAAAAGTAGGGAGTGGGACTCAATCGTGATTTCGTAGAAATCGATTATCCTCGCTCCTTTGTTTCTGGGCTCGGGCTAAAATAATCCACTGGATTATTTTACTCCGCAGGAAGTCGCTACCGTCCGCACCACCTAAGAAAAGGAGCATAAAAGAACTTTTCTTCAGTTTGATGGTTACGTATTCTTGAAAAATGCCTGAATATCTTCTTCAGTAATGCCAATCATGGGGTCAATGCTGAGGAGGTTTTCTTCGGTGAGCATGTAGGATTGGGGTGCCTCTTCTGGGGCTATGTCTGATGTGGTGTCGGTCTCCAGCATCAGCTCGGTCTGCCCTGTATCAAAGCGTTCTTTGAGGTAGGTCTTGCGGACGGTGCCTGCATTTTTTACCGCGTAGTCAAAGGCGCTGTAATCTCCCAAAAGGATGAGCTTGCTCTTTGAGCGAGTAATGGCGGTGTAGAGGAGGTTGCGTTGGAGCATGCGGTAGCTGGTCCGTGTGATGGGCAGAATCACCACCTGAAACTCGCTCCCCTGCGATTTGTGAATGGACATGGCATAGGCCAGGGTGATTTTGTACCATTCGTTGCGGGGGTAGACGATTTCGCTACCGTCAAAATTAATCGTGATTTCGTCTTGTTTGGAATCGGTATACTTGGCAGGTAGAAGGTCTGTAATATAGCCCAAATCCCCATTAAAGACATTGGCTTCGGTATCATTGACCAAGTGAATGACGCGGTCTCCTTGGCGGAAATGGGTATCATTTTGGAGAAATTCCAGTTGGCCTTCTGCGAGCGGATTGAGGAGGGCTTGGGTCGTGATATTGAGCTGGTCAATCCCTGCTTGACCCCGATACATGGGGGCAAGGATTTGGACTTCCTGTGCCTTGATTCCAGACTGAACGGCTGCGCTGACAATTCTGTCGATGAGGGCGGGAATCTGTTCGTTCTGGGCTTCAAAGTAGGAACGGTCAGCCTTTTTCTCTCGGAAATCAGGGGGCAGATGTCCCTGACGGATATGATTAGCCAAGGTCACAATGGTTGAATCATCGGATTGTCGGAAGATTTTTTCCAAGGTAATGCTTGGGATAGCGGGAATTTTCAGCAGGTCAGCGAGGACTTGACCGGGGCTGACAGACGGGAGCTGCTCGGCATCACCGACAATCAAGACCTGTGTATTGGAGGAAATATGCTGAAAGAGCTGATTGGCAAGCCAAGTGTCCACCATGGAAAATTCGTCAATGATGATAAATTCAGCATCTAGATAGTCATCGCGGTAGCTTTCTTCTTGTCCTTCGGTCAAGCCCAGATGCCTGTGGATGGTCGCACTTGGAAGTCCCGTCAATTCATTCATCCGCCTAGCCGCTCGACCTGTTGGCGCAGCTAGTAAAATCGGGCAATCTCCCATCACCTTGGTCAGGTTGATTCCATGGAGCATAGCGTAGATGGAAATGATACCATTGATGACCGTTGTTTTACCAGTTCCGGGTCCTCCAGTTAGGATAAAGAGGGGATTGTTGAGGGCTTGGTGAATGGCCTGCTTTTGAATCGTATCGTAGCGAAAACCAGAGACTTGCTCGACTTCTGCGATGGCTTCATCAATCTTTTCAGCAGGAAAGGTGTGGATTTCTTGCTTGTCTAGCAAGCGTTTGAGTTGCTTGTGAATGCCTTGCTCTGCAAAAAAGAGGGAGTTGTCAAAGATTTTGGTGTCTACTTGCTGGACCTTGCCATCTTGAATCAAGCCTGTCAATTCCTGTGCGACAAGGGCAGGGTCTAGCTCCACTCTGCGGGCTGTTTCCAGCACTTCTATGGTGTGTTCGAGTAGGTCACGGGCTTCGACATAGGTATCGCCTGTTTCCATGGACTGGTGAATCAGACTAAAGAGCATGGCCGCTCGAAAACGCTGCGGCGAGTCGCTTGCAATCCCTAGGTTTTCTGCAATCTTATCGGCGATGGTAAAGCCCAGCCCTTGAACATCTTCTACCAGTTGATAGGGATTTTCTTGGATGATGTCCAGCGTTTTTTCCTTGTACTGGTCTTGGATTTGAAAGGCGAGTTTGTTGGGAATGCCGTATTCTGCCAGCTTTGCCAGAGTGACCTCTGTTCCATAGTTGAAGCGCAGTTTCTCAATAAATGCCTGACGATTTTTAGCAGAAAGTCCTGTGATTTGCGTCAGCTTTTCAGGTTGAGCTAAGATGTGGTCGATGGTATTTTCGCCGTAGAGTTCGACGATTTTCTCAGCAGTTTTGCGCCCGATTCCCTTAAATTGATCGCTAGAAAAATACTTGACCAAGCCAGCAGAGGTTGGTTTGCTGCGTTCATAGCGCGTGATTTGTAGCTGTTGACCGTATTTAGGGTGGGTGACCAAGTGTCCGTAAAATTGATAATCTTCCCCCTCAATGACATCAGCAATCGTTCCTGTCACGATGATTTCATAGTCATCATAGTCACTATCGGTATCCTCAATCTCAAGGAGCAAAATTTTGTAAAAATTGGACGGGTTTTCAAAGATGATGCGGTCAATGGTTCCTGTAAAATAAACTTCACTCATATCAGTTCCTAGTTCTATAAGCTATTGAAAAATCACAAGCCACTCGCTCTCCAGGTGCGAATTGATGCTGGATATGCGCTTGATAAGCCTGTGATTGATTTTAAAAGCCTTGGATACGATTAAATGGGTAGACACGGGAGATGATTTTACCCTTGATGGCCGTTTTTCTAAAGGTTCCGACTTTACGGCTATCTGCTGATACGAGGCGATCGTCTCCTAGGAGATAGTATTGCCCCTCAGGGATTTCGATGGTGAAAGTAGAGTTCCCTTGTGCGTCTAAGGTGAAAGCTGATGCGTCTTGCGCACTCGCCTGAAAGTTTGGGTTATAAGAATAGGTGGATTGGAGCTTGTCTTTGGCAAATGCTGCCTTATACTCTTCCAAATATTTTTCTTTAACTTCCTGGCCATTGACGTAGAGAGTGTCATTTTCATAGTGGATAGTGTCGCCAGGCAGTCCGATGAGGCGTTTTACAATCAATTTTTCTTTGCCAGCATCATCTATCTCGCTTGCGACTACGATGTCAAAGCGGTCAATTTTTCCAATTTTTAGCATGACTAGTGCATCCTTGTCGCGCAAGGTGGGGTCCATTGAATGTCCTTCAACGCTCACCAAACTCCAGATAAATAATCTGGAAAGCAGAATCAGTACGAGAATAAAGGAAAAGAAGCCCCATTCTTTCAAAAAATGTTTCATTGATAAAACCTCATTTACGATGTGATAAAAGCGCTTGTGCCTTTTGGGTATTGGCAAAGTGCAGTTTGGCAGTTTTTTCTAGTCCTGCCATGCCGTATTGGGCAAGGATGTCGCGCGCGACGTAATCAGACTTTTTCCCAGCACCAGAGGGTAGGGAATACCCGATTTCGTGGCTTAATTGGGCTAAATTTTCTAAAAACATGGCACGTGCGATAATGGATGATACGGCGACAGCCAAGTATTTTCCTTCGGCCTTTTCTTCTAATGTGACAGGATTTGGAAAGCGATTGGCTTCTTGAGCCAGGTAGCGATTGTAGTTCTTGCTGCTAGTAAAGGCATCGATGACAATCTGTTCTGGTGCCACTCCCTTTTGCAAAAGCAGGAAAATCGCCTGATTATGCAGGGCAACCTTGACAGAGACCGCATTGTAGCCTCGTTCAATGACCTCATTGTATTTTTTGGGGGTAAGTAGCAGGGCCTGATGCGGAATTTTCTCTTTTAACAAGGGTGCGATTTGGCAGATTTTTTGGTCTGTCAATCGTTTGGAATCATCAACACCTAATGACTTGAGAAAGGCATGGTCGCTTGGAGTGACGAAACTCGCAACGACCGCAAGTCCACCAAAATAAGAACCATTTCCCACCTCGTCTGTTCCAATCATGGGAACCTGCTGCGACAGGTCTTGCTTGGGAGTTGTTTTTTCTGCTTGATATCCCCATTTCTGGGCATGAAGATTAGCGTGTTCTCCCTGAAACATGACCTTTCCAGACTGATAAAGGGTGATGCTGACGCCATCTACCTTGAAAAATGCCTCTACATAGGGATTGTTACTCGGCTGTTGGTAGGCAGTATAGTAGGCCTTGATTTTCTCTTTCTGTCTCTTATCTACAGTTATCACAAGATTGTTCATCTTCTTATTATATCACAAAGAAGCCGAAGTGGGACAATCGGGTGAAAAACAAACACTCCGAGATATCAGTAAATCACAGAGTGTTTGAGGAGATTTTATGAAAAAGAAAAGTTTTTTAGGATAGATACAGTATAGCGCAATAAACTTAAATTTTTCTTAACGATCTCTGAAATCATTCCTAGGGCCAGATTTGCTTGTCTATCAGCCGTTGGATTTGTTTTGGTCGGATGAGAATAAAGGCGATAACCGTGACAAATAGCCAGATGAGAAAGGGAACGAGTCTTGGTTTTGAGGTGGAGTCTGTACCCGCAGTTGCTAAAATGGCAGCAAAGTCAATCATAAAATGAATAAAAATTGTCCACCACAAGCTGCGCGTGCGAATGACAACGGCAGAAAAGTAGATTCCCATTGCCATAGCATAGTAAACCTGAAATAGGGTGACATCAAGTGGTTGAGTACGTAGGTTTCCCAGATGAGCCAGTCCGAAAACCAAACTTGACAGAAGGACAGCTTGCAGGACATTCTTGTAAGAATGCAGCCCGTCTTTAAAGGCGATTTGTAACAGAATGCCACGGCAAATGTACTCTTCCACAAATCCAGCTCCCAGAGCCGTTATCAAGGCAACGGGCAAATAGTTCAGATGTTCTACAAGTCCAAAGACCAACAGAGGAATGCAGACGAGAAAGAGGTAGACAAAATTGATCCAGTTGACCCGTAATTGCTCTCCTACTCCAATACGAGCTTTTAGTGGCATTGTTAAATGGAGAAAGTGATGCCCGACTAGGTAGAAAATACAGGCCAGTAAGCCTGTTTTGATAACATAGTAGGTAGTACCAGTGAAGAAGTAGCTGAGAAACCCCAAGCCCCAATTAGCTCCGAGTAATAGTAGGCCATAGAGGCAGAGTTGTTGCGATGATGTTTTTGTCATCTTGTCTCCTTTAGTCTTATTTATGTTCGGTGATAGCTAGCGATTTCCCAACCCTTGTTCAAAACTACTTGATACTGCCTTAACAGAAATTATCTCAAGGGTAAAAGGGTGAGTAAAGGTGAGCTTGTGGGCATGGAGCATGAGCCTACTAGCAGGAATCGTGCTGTAGAGAGGATCTCCGATAATGGCATATCCGTGATGAGAGAGATGGACTCTGATTTGATGTGTTCGTCCCGTTTCTAACTGGCAGGCAACAAGGCTCGTTTTTCCTAGTGTTTTTAATCGAGTGACATGGGTAAGGGCTGGCTGCCCTTTTTGCGGGTCGACCACTCGTTTGCGTCTGTCATGGCGGTGGCGTCCGATTTTATCTGTTATGGTCTGTGTGTGTTCTGGGAATCGTCCTTGGCAGAGGGCCAGGTATTCACGGAAAATCACCTTGTCTTCCAAGAGTCGATTGAGAATCGGTAGGATAAAAGGATTTTTGGCAAATACAATCGCACCGCTGGTCTCCATATCGAGACGATGCACGACATAGCAGGTTTGCTGGACATAAGCGGACACATGATTGAGCAGGGCGATTTCAGTCGGCTCATTGCCATGGGTCTTCATGCCTTCAGGCTTATTGACCACAATCAGGTGTTCATCCTCATAGAGAACATCGACTAATTCACTTTTCCCCCAAGGAATGGCTTTTTCGGGATAATCTTCCTCATCAAAGATGAGTTCTAGCTGGTCACCTGCCGTAATCGGGCTCTGCCAGTTGATGACTTGCTCGTTTACGCGGACATGTTTTTTGGTGCGCAGGAAATGGCGAATTTTGCGCGGAATCAAAAAGTAATCTTCCAAGGCTTCCTTTACCGTCATAGCGGGAAATTGAGCAGGAATGGTAATGGTATATTTCATAGGCTTACAAACTTGAAGAGTGCTTTGGTTGCACCTTTTCAGCAGGATTGATGAAATGCATGGCGTTGTTAACAGCAGTCGGGGCTTCACCCAGACCCGTTGCAATCAAGTCCACTTTTCCCTCGTAAGAACAACAGTCACCGACCGCATAGATACCCGGGATAGAAGTTTCTTGCTTGCTATTGACGAGAATGCGATGGCGTTGCAACTCCAGTCCCCATTCCTTCAAACTACCGACAGACGATTTGAAACCGTAGTTGACAAAGAGATGGTCAAAGGGCAAGTTCAGGCTTTCATCACTTTTGACCTTGGTCAATTCAATTGCTGTCGCAAGTCCATTTTCTCCTTGAAGGGCTTTAGGAATATAGGGAGTATGAATCGTCACCGTGGATGATTTGAGGGCTTCGACACTATGTTCCATAGCACGGAAGTGATCCCTCCGGTGCACAATTTGAGTGCTTTTAGCGATTGGCTCAAAGGCTAGTGACCAGTCCACCGCAGAATCTCCTCCTCCAAGCACGACCACATGTTGCCCCGCATATTGCTGGATATTGGCCACGTGATAGTGAATGTTTTCAAAGTCCTCCGCATGCTCAAGCTCTAGCGGACGCGGTTTGAAAGCCCCGCCTCCCATAGCGATGATAATAGCCTTTGAAGCATGCTCCCCTTTTGAAGTGGTAATGGTGAAATGCTCGCCTTGTGCAATACCCGTCACGGTTTCATTGAGGCAAATGCTGGTCTCAAAAGGTTCTAATTGCGCAAGGAGATTGTCTGTTAATTCCTGACCTGTCAGACGTGGAAAGGCTGGAATATCCAAGATGGTCTTTTCAGGATACAAAATAGCAGGCTGACCACCCAGTTGGGGGAGGGAGTCAATGATTTTTACCTTAGCTTGGCGTAAATGCGCATAAAAAGCAGTAAATAGACCTACAGGGCCGCCTCCAATAATCGTAATATCATACAGTTCCGTCATTCAAATGCCTCTTTTCAATCAGAATATTTCTATTTTACCACAATCTATGCGCTATCGCTCAAATGAAAAAACAAATGACAATCTGTCATTTGCGATGGTTGCGATGGGTCACTAAAAAGGCAATGCCATAGAGGAGACACAGGACGACAACGCCTTCGAACAGGTAGACAAAGAGGGCAGGATAAATCCACATTTGCGTCCAAGCAAGCCAGCAAAGAACTATCAGGATAATCTTTCCTTTATCAGAGAGATGGCGCTTGAGAAACCATTCTAAAAAATCTTCGTTTGACCTGCCACGAGTTTCACGGTATTCTTGACGGATTTTTTTGAAAGGATGATACATGGGGCTCTCCGTTCTTGTTAGCGCTTTCTTTTTAGTCTACCATAAATTGAAAGGCTTTTCCAGCTCCTACAAGCCGTTTTGAAGGTTCTATCGGGTCGAATGGCGCAAAATGTAGTATAATGGTACAAAATTAAGTAGAAAGAGAGAGGGTTATGGACCAATACGATGTAAGAGAAGATGAAGATTTAGTTGCAGAAGGCCGTCAGATGCGCCGCAGTCGGCGCAAGCCTACCGACCACGAAGCGAAACCCAAGAAGAAATCCCGCATTCCTGAGCCTATTCGCAAGTTTTGGAGAAGATATCAGTTAACCAAGATTGCCTTGATTTTGATGGGGCTACTGGTTTTGACCGTAGGAGGGTATCTCTTTTTCCTTGCTAAGACCGCCAATGTTGGAGATTTACAGGCTGCCTTAAAAGCAACCACAGTCATCTATGACAAGGACGGCAATGAAGCAGGTGCCCTTTCTGGTCAAAAAGGGACCTATGTCGAGCTAGATGCGATTAGCCCCAATTTACAGCAGGCTGTTATAGCTACGGAAGACCGCACCTTTTATAAAAATTCTGGGATCAACTACAAGCGGACCATTCTTGCAATCCTGACCTTGGGACGATCAGGCGGTGGCTCCACCATTACCCAGCAGTTAGCCAAAAATGCCTTTCTGACCCAAGACCAGACCATCAGCCGAAAGGCCAGAGAGTATTTCCTAGCCCTTGAAATCAATAAAAAATACAGCAAGGAAGAGATTCTGACCATGTATCTCAACAATGCCTATTTTGGCAACGGTGTCTGGGGCGTTGAAGATGCCAGTCAGAAATACTTTGGGACATCAGCGAGTCAACTGACGGTTGAGCAGGCGGCGGTGATTGCAGGAATGCTCAAAGGTCCTGAAATCTACAATCCTTACTATTCCCTTGAATATGCGACCAATCGAAGAAATACGGTGCTACAGGCCATGGTAGATGCAGGCTATCTAGATCAGGCGACCGCAGATGCGAATGCCCAGATTGATTTGGCTAGTCAGCTGAATGATACCTACGGAGGCAAGCAGAGCAATTACAGCTACCCGTCTTATTTTGACGCTGTTATGGCAGAAGCCATTGACCGATACGGTCTGAAAGAAAGTGATATTATCAATAACGGTTACCGTATTTACACGGAATTGGATCAAAATTCGCAAGCCAGCATGCAGCTGATTTATGATAACGAATCGCTTTTTCCAGCCTCGAACTATGACGGCTCCTATGCTCAAGCTGCAAGTGTTGCGATGGATCCCAAAACAGGTGGTGTTCGTGCGCTTGTAGGGCGGGTCAATAGTTCGGAAAATCCAACCTTCCGCAGCTTTAACTTTGCGACCCAATCTCAGCGCAGTCCAGGTTCTGCCATTAAACCTTTGGTGGCCTATACGCCCGCCATTGCAGCAGGCTGGTCGATGAACAAGGAACTAGACAATCATACTGAAACCTACGGGACCTATACGCTCCATAACTTTGACTATTCAACTTCCGACACGGTTCCGATGTATCAAGCCTTAGCCGTGTCTTACAATCTACCTGCGGTCGCAACGGTCAATACTTTGGGGATTAATAAGGCCTTTGAATACGGCAAGAAATTCGGTCTCAATATGGACAAGGTCGATCCTGTATTGGGAGTGGCAATCGGAAGCGGTGTATCCACCAATCCCCTTGAAATGGCGCAAGCCTATTCAGCCTTTGCCAATGCTGGAGTGATGAAAGATGGTCACCTGATTACACGGATTGAGACAGCAAGTGGAAAAGTTCTGGTCAAGCACAAGGAAGAAAGCAGCCGGGTCATGGATCAGTCGGTAGCAGATAAGATGACCTCGATGATGCTGGGAACCTTCACCAATGGGACTGGGGTCAATGCCGATGTATATGGTTATACCCTTGCAGGAAAAACAGGGACGACAGAAACCAGCTTTAATCCTAATTTGACCAATGATCAATGGATTATTGGCTATACGCCAGACTTGGTCATCAGCCAATGGGTCGGATTTGAAAAGACAGATGAGCAGCATTACATCGATGGCAATAATTCTTGGATGGCACCAAATGTCTTTCAAACGGTTGCTGCATCCATCTTACCAAATACAGCTGGAACAGACTTTACAGTGGAAAATGCCTATGTTCAAAATGGTATTGAGTCACCAGCTCAACCTGCACCAACCCCAAGTACAGGCAATTACCAAGACCAAATCAAAGATATCAAGGCTCGGGCTCAGAATTTGATTGACCAAACCAAGCAAGAAATTATCGATGCCAAACTTCCACAGCGGGCTAAAACCCTTTGGGATAAATTCAAGAGTTGGTTTGAGTAGTTGCCAAATCTTAGAAAACATGATAAAATAGCAAAGATGGAGGGCTTTATGGCACTGAAAAAAGCAAGCCTAGCGTGTGCAGTTTGTGGATCGCGAAACTATTCGATTAAACTTTCAAGCAATCCTAAGCCGACACGATTAGAAGTAAATAAATATTGTAAACACTGTGGACAGTACACCGTCCACAAAGAAACCAGATAGGAGTTTGTTGTGAAATTTTTAAGCGATACAATACAGATTTTAAAAGGAACAACCTGGCCAACCAAAAAGCAAAGCTGGAGAGATTTTGTGTCTGTCATTCAATACACAATCTTTTTCGTAGCAATTATTTATCTTTTTGACTTAATCTTGTCTAAAGGCATTATCAACCTTATCAATCTTTTCTAGAAAATACTTGCAAGACGAAAATCGCCATGCTATAATGAAGAAAAGGGAAAAGCCTTCGGGCTTTTTTATTATGAAAGGAAGAAAGCTATGTTAGATAGTTTTGATAAAGGCTGGTTTGTCCTTCAAACTTATTCTGGATATGAGAACAAGGTCAAGGAAAACCTGTTGCAACGCGCCCATACCTACAATATGCTGGAAAATATCCTCCGCGTAGAAATCCCTACTCAGACCGTCCAAGTCGAGAAAAATGGCGAGGTCAAAGAAGTAGAAGAAAACCGCTTCCCGGGTTATGTCTTGGTCGAAATGGTCATGACGGACGAAGCATGGTTTGTTGTGCGGAATACCCCGAACGTTACAGGGTTTGTCGGTTCCCACGGAAACCGTTCAAAACCAACACCGCTCTTGGAAGAAGAAATTCGTCAAATCTTGGTATCTATGGGACAAACCGTTCAAGAATTTGACATTGATGTCAAGGTCGGAGACACGGTGCGGATTATCGACGGTGCCTTTACTGACTACACAGGTAAGATTACCGAAATTGATAACAACAAGGTCAAAATGGTCATCTCTATGTTTGGAAATGACACGATTGCTGAAGTGAACTTGAGCCAGATTGCAGAATTGTAGTCTGGACTGAAAAGAGGGAATGCATTCTCTCTTTTGTTTTTATATCGACTATTAGAAATATAAGGAAATAGGATGCTGTTGTATATTTTAACTGCCGTCTTTGTACTGGCTTTTATCATTAGTTTTTTGCGTGATCCGCGCAATCTCCTCAATGCTTTTTTGTTCTTATTTGCGCTGGGCCTTCTGTATCTGTCAGCATTAGAGCTAGCATTTGCGCATTCGGATACGCTTTATATGCTCCTGCTCTTGATTTTTCTGTCGGTGCCCTTGGTGATTGTTCTAGTCGGTATCTTTCTTTTCATCAATGGCTTTATTATTTTGAAAAAAGAAGGAAAATCCCTTGGCAATAGCCTGTCGCTTCTATTGGGGCTAGGCCTTTTAGGCTATATGGGACTGGCATTTTTGGGAATCCAGCATGCAAAGCTCCTCGCGCTTGACTACCCTATTGTCTACTATGTCTTCGTCTATATGAATTTTCTCTTTGTCCTCTTTGCGGTGGTTTTTGTCGCCTTTTTCCTCTATTCCATCTTGTACCACATACTGCCTAAGAAACGAGATTATGACTACATTATCATCCATGGGGCGGGCTTGTTAAATGGGGAGACGGTGACACCGCTGCTTGCTAAACGGATTGACAAGGCGATTGCAGCCTTTGAAAAAGCAGCTAAACCTCATGTTACATTGATTCCAAGTGGCGGTCAAGGGCCTGATGAGAAGGTGTCAGAAGCCGCAGCCATTGCTAGATATCTCCGTGAGAAAGGTATTCCAGATGAGGCGGTTATTTTGGAGGATATGTCACGAACCACCTATGAAAATCTCCTCTTTTCCAAACAATTGACAGATAAAGGGGACAATCCTTACTACCTCTTTGTGACCAATGACTACCATGTTTTGCGGACGAGTTTCTATGCTAAAAAACTAAAGATGAGAGGGGCAGGATTGGGCTGTCAGACTGCTTCCTACTACCTCCCAAGCGCCTTTATCCGTGAATATGTAGCCATCTTACAAAAACTTAAAAGGCCCTTACTCATCTTGTCGATCTTGTTCTTCTTGTTTATGATGCTGAGTTTTTTATAGGAAATAAAAAAATCGGTCTACAGACCGATTTCATCTGAAACAAAAGAGGGTATACTATAATCAATCCTAAATATTTTTCATAATCTCCTTAGAACACTAGCAAATCCGCTAGTGTTTTTGATATACTGATAGTATGAACGATATCAAAAAAATTCAGGAAATGGAAGACATTTTACAGCAGGCAGAGCCTGTTTTGACAGCCTTAGAAAAATCTCTCGAAGAGTTTGAGGATTTCCTTCCGTCCTTGAAGCGCTTATTTGCGTATTATGAAAGTAGCGACTGGCTGCGCCATTACGAGATGGATGAGGCAGGGAAAATTCCGCAGAGTATCTCGCGAGGTGTCCTGTCCCAAGATGCTGTCTACAATCTCATGGTGCGTTATCATGAGCTAATGCAGACCATGAAAGAGTTAGGGAAAGCTGAAGAGAACAACTAAGTTAAAATATCCGACCTCAGACGGATGTATTTGTGATTTATTTCCTTTATACTATAGTCAATCCTAAAATTTTTCATAATCTCCTGCACCAGCCTTGTGCTGGTGTTTTTTATTTCTTTTTTTCGAATAGATAAGCAGGAGGATAAGTTTAAAAAACGATATAGTATATAACTATGAAATGTTTAACATCAGACCTGCTTATCAGAATTGGTGTGCTCAACTTAGCTATAGCACATTTAAAAAAACTTGTCGGACCAACGCAAAAAAATGTAGAGAGTGTTGTCGTCATTGATTGAAGGCTTCGTTTTCAGTTATAACGGACTTTGATAGCAAAATGTTAAAAATATTCGTTTAAAACAAGTGTTTTGTCGACAATTGTTTAAAACAAGTGTATAATATCATTAAAGATAAGGAAAGGAGATCAATGACAGAGCGAGAGCTTAAGAAAATTGCTAGGAAGCAAGGTTTCAGTAAGACCAACTTTGGCAAGGGCTCACATGAAGTTTGGAAACATTCAGATGGACGGATTGTGACGATACCCAAACCAAAGGAAAAAGATTACAGACCTGGTACACTAAACAACATTCTTAAAATTTTGCATGGGGAGTGAGAAAATCCCCCCTTATCCCCTCAAGAGGGCTTACTCTGATTATTGGTTTAATCTAACATTATGAAATACACTTATTTAGCATTATTTGAAGCAGATAAAGAAAACGGTGGATATAGCATTTCTTTCCCTGATTTTCCTGGAGCATTTAGTGAAGCTGATAGCTTGAACGAGGCCATTTTCAATGCTCGGGAAGTGCTTGAAATCTATACTATTATGTTCGAAGATGAAGGAAAAGAATTTCCTAAAGCATCATCATTCAAGGCTCTTGCCGGTAATTTAGCAAGTGACGAAGATGTGATTCAGGCTATTTCAGTTGATACCGAGCTTGTCCGTGAGCGTGAACGCTCTAAGGTTGTCAATAAGACTGTTACACTACCAAGTTGGCTTGTGGAAGTCGGAAAAGAAAACAAGGTCAATTTTAGTCAGCTATTGCAAAAAGCAATCCGTGAGGAATTGCAAGTTTAAGATAGAGTGGTCAATGATGGCCACTTTTTTGTTGCGCGAAAAATAAAATCGTCCGAAAATCGTCCGAAATAATTTCTTTTTTTATCAGTATTTATCCGAATTGGAAATCAAAAAAGCCCGATTTTAAGGGCTTTTCATTCGGTTAATTCCTGACAAATCAGGTACTAAAAGGCGGTAGACGGATTTGAACCGACGATCAAGCTTTTGCAGAGCCGTGCCTTACCACTTGGCTATACCGCCATAACAAATAACATTCTACCGAAAAAAACTGGATTGGTCAAGTGGGAAATGTGCGAGAATTGCATTTATCCTTTTAAACCTCAACAAATCCCTTGCCAAATCGCGGGAAATTTGATAAGATAAGAGAGTTGCAGTAGCAACAAATACTCATCTCAAATCCATTGTGGGCCTGTTGCCGAAAGGTTGGACTGCAAGTTGACGTTTGAGAGAGGAGAAAAAACAAAAAGGAGACATTACTCATGGCAGTAATTTCAATGAAACAACTTCTTGAGGCTGGTGTTCACTTTGGTCACCAAACTCGTCGCTGGAATCCTAAGATGGCGAAATACATCTTTACAGAACGTAACGGTATCCACGTTATCGACCTTCAACAAACTGTAAAATTGGCTGACCAAGCATACGACTTTATCCGTGATGCAGCAGCAAACGATGCAGTCATCTTGTTCGTTGGTACGAAGAAACAAGCTGCAGAAGCAGTGAAAGACGAAGCGATCCGCGCTGGTCAATACTTCATCAACCACCGTTGGTTGGGTGGAACTCTTACAAACTGGGGAACAATCCAAAAACGTATCGCTCGTTTGAAAGAAATCAACCGTATGGAAGAAGAAGGAACATTTGACGTTCTTCCTAAGAAAGAAGTCGCATTGTTGAACAAACAACGTGCTCGTCTTGAAAAATTCTTGGGCGGTATCGCAGATATGCCACGTATTCCAGACGTGATGTTCGTTGTTGACCCACATAAAGAGCAAATCGCTGTTAAAGAAGCGAAAAAATTGGGTATCCCAGTTGTTGCGATGGTTGACACAAACACAGATCCAGATGATATCGATGTCATCATCCCAGCAAACGATGATGCTATCCGCGCTGTTAAATTGATCACTGCGAAAATGGCTGACGCAATTATCGAAGGCCGTCAAGGTGAAGATAGCGTTGAGTCAGTAGAAGCAGAATTGGCAGCTACTGAAGCAGAAGCAACATCAATCGAAGAAATCGTTGAAGTTGTAGAAGGCGACAACAACTAATCACTCGAAAACATCCTAAGGGGCGGGGCTCAGCCCTCCCCTTTTTTACTTAAATATTAAAATAGGAGAAAAACTATGGCAGAAATTACAGCTAAACTTGTAAAAGAATTGCGTGAAAAATCTGGTGCTGGTGTCATGGACGCGAAGAAAGCCCTTGTTGAAGTAGATGGTGACATCGAAAAAGCGATTGAATTGCTTCGTGAAAAAGGAATGGCAAAAGCAGCTAAAAAAGCGGATCGTGTAGCAGCAGAAGGTTTGACTGGTGTTTACGTGGATGGAAACGTAGCAGCAGTTGTTGAGGTTAATGCTGAAACAGACTTCGTTGCGAAAAACGCTCAATTCGTGGAATTGGTAAACGAAACAGCAAAAGTAATCGCAGAAGGCAAACCAGCGAACAACGAAGAAGCTCTTGCTCTTACAATGCCTTCAGGTGAAACTCTTGAAGCAGCTTATGTAAATGCAACAGCAACTATCGGAGAAAAAATCTCATTCCGTCGTTTCGCTTTGATTGAGAAAACAGATGCACAAGCATTTGGTGCTTACCAACACAATGGTGGACGTATCGGTGTTATCTCTGTCATCGAAGGTGGCGACGAAACGCTTGCAAAACAAGTATCTATGCACATCGCTGCGATGAAACCAACTGTTCTTTCATACAAAGAATTGGATGAGCAATTCGTGAAAGATGAATTGGCACAATTGAACCACAAGATTGAACAAGACAATGAAAGCCGTGCAATGGTTGGTAAACCAGCTCTTCCATTCTTGAAATATGGATCAAAAGCACAATTGTCTGACGATGTGATTGCACAAGCAGAAGAAGATATCAAGGCAGAATTGGCAGCTGAAGGCAAACCAGAAAAAATCTGGGATAAAATCCTTCCAGGTAAAATGGACCGCTTCATGCTTGACAACACAAAAGTTGACCAAGCCTACACACTTCTTGCACAAGTATACATCATGGACGACAGCAAGACAGTTGAAGCATACCTTGATTCAGTAAACGCTAGCGTTGTAGCATTTGCTCGTTTCGAAGTAGGTGAAGGAATTGAAAAAGCAGCAAACGACTTTGAATCAGAAGTTGCTGCGACAATGGCTGCGGCTCTTGGTAAATAAGAATGCTAATAAAGAGAGAAACAAGCGTTTCTCTCTTTTTGTGTTTTCATTTTTATGCCAAAACATAGGTATCCCAATACTCGTTTGTACGGTCTGTAAAGAGGGACTTGAGTGTCATGGCGCAGGAATCCACATCGTCTGCTTCAAAGGTAATCTGGTCATGCTTTTGAAAGAGATGGGGAATGTCTGATTAGCGAGGGAACGGAGGTGTTCTTGACTCTTTCCCCATAATCTCATTGTCTTCGATAAAGGCTAGACTTTGAATCTCATTGTGCGCGGTGTGATAGTAAACCGTTGAGGGAAGCTCGTTGAAAAAATCTTCCTTGCTTCCTGTAAACGGACTGATGGCCTCGTGCGTTTCTTTATAGTAATCCAGCAGGAGCTGGCAACAACGATTATAGATGCTACTAGCTTGCTCTGCGATTTGGAAGTCACATGGTTCGGGATTTCCAAGGTAGTCTTGAGCGCTAACGTCCATTTGGTAACATTTTCGCAGGCATCGAAACCCTCCTGACTCTAAAAAGGTGATGCGGGTCTGGTCTGTCGAGTCAAGCATGACCTGTAAAGGCTGCTTGGTATGCTGGCGGATTACTTGAAAAAGTGAGGGTGCAAGGCTTGTATCATACTGCTTCAAATGACACTTTAGGTAAGTATGCTGGTGATGGTAGGGATTTTTGTGGAAATCAATTGTGCCGATACACTGATTTTTATGGTAGATGACCACAGAGTTGGGTTGAAAGTGGACTTGGAGAGCCGTCATATTAGCGGGCCAAAAAGTGACGGATTTCGTCTTCTGTCATGGAGCTGTCACAGCGGACGTGTACGCCCGTTGGACCTGCGTATAAGAGGGCAGGAACGGTGACTGCCTGGTATTGGGAACGCAGTGCTTGTAGTCTAGGGTCTGGATTGGTACTATCTATAAAATACACCGTTAATCCAGTTGCTTGTGCCACGCTGTGGAGTTTAGGTACAAAACGCTGGCAATAGGGACAGGTTTCGCGTCCTAAAAAGAGAATAGTCCCTTCTTGCACCAGTAAGCGTTCTGCTTCTTCTATTGAAATAGTTGTAAAATCTTGTACAAGTTCTTGAAATGAATGGGTAAACATAGTATCTCCTTTCTAAATCTTATGATATAAGAGCGTTAAAAAATCGACAGAAAATTAGGGAGACGGACGAAGAAATTGTATTTCTAGGACGGCTCGTCTATTTTCCGAGATTTTAGCTCGCATTCAAATAACATGATATAAGAGCGTTAAAAAATCGACAGAAAATTAGGGAGCCAGCCGAAGAAACCGCATTTCTAGGGCAGCTCATCTATTTTCCGAGATTTTAGCTCGCATTCGAATAACATGATATAAGAGCGTTAAAAAATCGATAGAAAATTAGGGAGCCAGCCGAAGAAACCGCATTTCTAGGGTGGCTCATCTATTTTCCGAGATTTTAGCTCGCATTCGAATCATTATTACTTATTATAGGAAAAGCTGGTGAGAAAGGCAAGTGATTTTATTGATTGAGGTCTGTTGCTTTTGCTTTTCAAAGTTAGGGATTTACGGTATAATAGTCAAAGATAGTCAGAGAAAGAGGTGGATTCTATGGCGATGAAAAATACATCTGATTATATTGAAGAACATATCAAGGCGATTTTAGAGCAGGTGAGTGTGGCAGAGTTGCGTCGGAGTGAGTTGGCCAGCCGATTTGAGGTGGTGCCGAGTCAGATTAACTACGTGATTAAGACACGATTTACAGCTAGTCGCGGCTATATTGTAGAAAGTAAGCGCGGGGGCGGAGGCTATATTCGGATTGGTCGGATTACCTTTTCGGATAAGCATGAATTGGTCCACGATTTGTTACACAATATGGGAACAGAATTGTCCAGCACAGTCTTTGCGGATATTTTGCAGCTCTTATTTGATGAGCAGTTGATGACAGAGAGAGAGGGCAATTTGTTTCTGGCAGCTGGTACCGATGAGGTCTTAGGACAAGACGCGAGTGTGATTCGGGCACGGATGATGCGACAGATTTTACGCCGATTGGATAGGAAAGAGGATTAGAATGAAATTTTCAAAAGGATTACAACGTGCCTATGAGGATGCGCAGTTAATCGGGCAACGTTATATGTGTGACTACTTAGAGACATGGCATCTTTTATTGGCTTTTGTAATCAACCCGGACACGATTGCAGGGGCTGCTTTGGCGGATTACCCCGCAGATGTTGCGGATTATGAGCATGCGACCTATCTGGTGACCGAGCGTGTCTATCGGGAGGAATTAGAGGAATTTACGCTGTTGCAGAGTTCAAAGCGCCTCGATGAGGTGACTCGTTTTGCTCAAAAAATTGCAGAAGTCGTCAAGGCAAAGCAAGTTGGGACAGAGCATCTCTTCATGGCCATGCTCCTTGACAAGCGTTCGATTGCTTCTCAAATCTTGGATAAGGCTGGCTTTCATTTTGAGGATTCAGATACCAAGATTCGTTTCATCGATTTGCGTAAGAATTTAGAAGCAAAGGCTGGCTTTACGAAAGAAGATTTGAAGTCGATTCGTAGTATCATGAAAGGTGGCAAGACGAATCGTCCTACCATGGCCAATATGATGGGCATGCCTCCAGCACCACAGACAGGTGGTTTGGAAGATTACACACGGGATTTGACTGCCCTAGCGCGTGCGGGACAGATTGAACCAGTCATTGGTCGTGAGGCTGAAATTTCCCGGATGATTCAGGTTCTTTCTCGTAAGACCAAGAATAATCCTGTTTTGGTCGGAGATGCAGGGGTTGGTAAAACAGCGCTTGCTCTAGGCTTGGCTCAACGAGTGGCGGATGGTGAAGTCCCAGCTAGTCTAGCTAAGATGCGGGTCTTGGAACTGGATTTGATGAATGTCATCGCAGGAACGCGTTTCCGTGGGGATTTTGAAGAACGGATGAACAATATCATCAACGACATTGAAGAAGATGGACAGGTCATTCTCTTCATCGATGAATTGCATACGATTATGGGTTCTGGTAGCGGGATTGACTCAACCCTAGATGCGGCCAATATCCTGAAACCTGCTCTTGCCCGTGGAACTCTTCGCACGGTTGGGGCAACGACACAGGACGAGTATCAAAAGCATATTGAAAAAGATGCAGCCCTTTCTCGTCGTTTTGCCAAGGTGACAGTTGAAGAGCCTAGTGTGGCAGATAGTATCGCCATTTTGCAGGGCTTGAAGAAGGCTTACGAACGCCATCATAAGATTCAGATTACAGATGAAGCGGTTAGCACAGCGGTAACGGTTGCCAAGCGCTATTTGACCAGTAAAAATTTGCCAGATTCGGCTATTGATTTGCTCGATGAGGCGAGTGCGACGGTGCAAAATCAGCAAAAATCAAGCGGTCGGCAGTCTGAATTATCCGCAGCAGATCAGGCGCTCATGGCTGGAAAACACAAGACAGTCAGCCAATTATTGATCAAGGAATTGGAAGCAGAAAACCAAGAAATCCTAGGTGATGCCCAAGTGACTGAAGCAGATGTCTTACTCACGCTCAGCCGTTTATCAGGTATTCCAGTTGCCAAGTTGAGTAAGACGGATGTCAAGAAATATTTGAACTTAGAAACGGAACTGCACAAGCGCGTGATTGGACAGGATGCAGCCATTTCTGCAGTCAGCCGTGCTATTCGCCGCAATCAATCAGGGATTCGTACAGGAAAACGTCCGATTGGTTCCTTTATGTTCTTAGGACCGACAGGGGTCGGAAAGACAGAGCTAGCAAAGGCCTTGGCAGAAGTCCTGTTTGATGATGAGTCAGCCCTCATTCGCTTTGACATGAGTGAGTATATGGAAAAATTCGCAGCCAGCCGTTTGAACGGTGCCCCTCCGGGCTATGTCGGCTACGAAGAAGGTGGCGAGTTGACCGAAAAAGTACGGAACAAGCCTTATGCGGTCTTGCTCTTTGATGAGGTCGAAAAAGCCCATCCAGACACCTTCAATATCCTCTTGCAGGTCTTGGATGATGGGGTTCTGACCGATAGCAAGGGGCGGAAGGTTGATTTTTCAAATACCCTCATTATCATGACCTCAAACCTTGGAGCGACAGCCTTGCGGGATGATAAGACGGTTGGTTTTGGTGCGCTTGATCTGTCGCAGAGTCAGGAACATGTGGAAAAACGGATTTTTGAAGAATTGAAAAAGGCCTACCGACCAGAGTTTATCAATCGGATTGACGAGAAAATTGTCTTCCATAGTCTGACTGCTCAAGACATGCAAGAAGTGGTGAAAGTGATGATTCGTCCGCTTCAAGCCGTCATGGTTGAAAAAGGCATCCAGTTCAAGATTCAACCATCAGCGCTGAAATTGTTGGCGCAAGAAGGCTATGATAGAGAAATGGGAGCGCGTCCGCTCCGTCGTGTGATTCAAACGAAAGTGGAAGATCCACTAGCTGAAATGTTACTGCGTGGAGAATTACAGGCAGGGGATACGCTGAAAATCGGTGTTAAAGCTGGAAAATTGCATTTTGAGACAAATCGCTAATGAAAACAATAAGAGATTGGGAAAATACCCAATCTCTTATTGTTTATAGGCTTCGCGTGCTTGGTTAAATAATGCTTCGACTTCTTCGACAGATTCGGCGCGGGCAACTGCTCCGCGGATTTTAGCCGCACCAGCTGTTCCACGTAGGTAGTGAGGAGCAAGGCCACGGAATTCACGCACGGCGATGGTTTCCCCCTTGAGGTTGACCAAGCGAGTGAGGTGTTCAAAGGCGATGTTGAGCTTATCGTCAAAACTCAAATCAGGCAAGATTTCCCCTGTTTCCAGATAGTGATTGATTTGCTCGAAGATATAGGGATTTCCCATGGCGGTGCGCCCAATCATGACGGCATCTGCGCCGACTTCTTCCATCCGTTGTTTGGCATCTTGGACAGTGCGAATATCGCCATTTGCGATGAATGGAATCTTGGTCAGGGCTTTAGCTACCTTGCTAAGGGTGTCCAAATCGACAGTTCCAGTATACATCTGTTCACGAGTACGACCGTGCATGGCAAGAGCCGCTACACCAGCACTTTCTGCGGCAAGGGCATTTTCAACAGCTAGACTTGGGTCTGCCCACCCTGTCCGCATTTTGACAGTCAGAGGAATGTCAAGAACAGAGCTTACCTGCTGGATGATGTGGTAGATTTTGTCTGGATCTTTGAGCCACTTGGCACCAGCTTCATTTTTGATGACCTTGTTGACAGGGCACCCCATGTTGATGTCGACCATGTTGGCCTTGGTATTTTTCTGGATAAATTCTGCGGCGCGTGATAGTCCGTCCGCATCGCCACCAAAGAGTTGAATCGACATTGGGGCTTCGTTTTCCTCAATGTGCAACATGTGCAAGGTTTTTTCGTTGTTATAGAGCAGTCCTTTTTCTGAAATCATCTCCATCACCACGAGTCCTGCGCCCATTTCCTTAGCGATGGTACGAAAGGCAGAGTTGGTGACGCCAGCCATAGGGGCTAGGACTGTTCGGTTGGGGATTTCGACATTTCCAATCATAAATGGGGTATTGAGATTAGCCATTGATGAGTTCCTCCAAGTCGTTTTCGTCAAATTGGTAGTGGGTTTGGCAGAATTGACAGGTAATTGCCGCTCCCTGATCTTCTTCTTTCATTTCCTCTAGGTCTGTTTTTGGCAGACTCGCAAGAGCAGTTAAGAAGCGTTCTTTTGAGCAATCACAGGTGAAGCTGACAGTATCTTCAGACAAGCGCTTGAAAGGCTGGTCACCATAAATGGCCTCAAGGACGGCCTCGATATGGTTATCCGACTCAAGCAGGCTAGAAATGGCAGGCATGGTTTGAATTCGTTTTTCAAACTGTGCAATTTCCGCCTCTGTCGCACCAGGTAAGACCTGCACGAGAAAACCGCCTGCAACCTTGACCTTGTCTTCTTCATCAAGCAAGACATTGAGACCAACTGCTGATGGTGTTTGCTGGCTTTCTGTCAAGAAGTAGGCAAAATCTTCACCAATTTCCCCTGAAATCAAGGGTGTCATGGAGTTGTAGGGATGTCCCATACCATAATCCGTAATCACTAAAAACTGCCCCTGACCGACCAGAGGGCCTACGATAACTTCACCCGTTGCCGTTTTTTTCAAGTCAATGTCTGGATTTTGAATATAGCCCTTAACGTGACCGTGGGTGTCTGCCACGCTAATAATGGCACCAAGAGAGCTGTTGCCGAGGATCTTAAGGGTGATTTTGGTGTTGCCCTTTTCATTTGCGGCAAGCATCTGGTTGGCAATTAAGGTGCGACCTAGGGCAACCGTTGACGAAGCCATGGTATCGTGCTTTTCTTGAGCTGTCTTGACTGTTTGCGTACTATCTAATACAAAGGCACGAAAGTGCCCATTTTCGGAAATTGTTTTAATCATTTTGTCCATAAGAATTATTATAGCACAACAGCGTCAAAATGCCAGCAGGTTGGGTTTGGAAGCTCATCTAAAAACGGTTTGGGGTATCAAAAAACAGGGAGTGGGACTCAATCGTGATTTCGTAGAAATCGATTTTGTAGACCTCGCTTTCTAATTTTTAGGCTCGGGTATCAACAGTCACTCCCCTGACTGTCAATACCCCGCAAGTTGACTAGCTTTCACAATCAAGAATTGTGGAAGGTTGGAAATAAGGCTAGCGAACAATTCTTCGCTAGCCTCTTCTAATAGAATGTTGATTTATCAACGTTTTACAAACCAGACAACTACTGCGCCAAACTGTTAAAACTATGAAACGTAACGAGGCAAGTGACTTTTGCCCAGCCTCTGTAAAATAAAGGCTTATTGAATTGGTTTGATGATGACTTGATCAAGGAGTTGTGAGACAACCTCGTTTTTGGCAATCCCCACACCTTGCTCCATAGCGTTAGCTGTGCCGCTAGCTATAGCGTAGCGAATCACCATTTCATCGCTCATTCCATGTTCAAAAGCATAGATTGCTCCTGCAACAGTAGAATCGCCTGAACCAGTCGGATTGACGAGCTCGATACTAGGCGCAGTGACGTCGTATAATTTGCCGTTGAATTGGGCGATTGCTCCTTGTTCGCCGCAGGACACCAAGGTGTATGGAACAGGAATAGGATTGGTTATTAAGTAGTCGAGCACTTGTTGTTTATCACGTACGACTTGACCGATCAGCTCGGAAAATTCATCTATATTTGGTTTGATGAAATCAGGTTTGTAGAATGAGTCATTTACGATGAGGTGGAGCGACTCTTTGGAGAAATCTGCAAAGATTTTCGTGGTTGTCGGAAGTTTTTGTCTTAAAAGAGCAATTAAATCGTTATAGAAGTAAGGGTCATCTGAATGAACAGAGCCATTGAGTGAGATAACTCGTGGTTTTTCTTTTGTTGCGAGTTTTATAATGGTATCAAATATTTCCATTCTGAGCTCAGGGCTTGATACTTTTGGTCCTGCCTCTACAATTTCGGTATGAACACCATCGTTATGCATGATGGTAATCGAATGCCGTGTCTCATCGTCTATAGATAAAAAGACGGGGTGAAAGGTTTCTGTTTTGAGTAGCTCTTTAAAGAAGACACCTGTCTTGCCGCCTACGAGTGCTAGTGAGGTCGCTTGGATTCCTAAATAGGAGAGCGCGCGTGAACAGTTAATGCCTTTTCCGGCAGCCATAATAGTTGAATGTTGAAAACGATTATGAGCGGCAAGAGAAAAGTTTTTTTCAAAATAAAGTAGATCAACAGATGGATTTAATGTAACAATTAGTACCATATATGATTCCTTTCTCGATAAAGACTAGTTGATAATTTCGGTATACACTCCGTAGTAGTCTTTGATCTCGTCTGAAATATCTTTATCGGTGATAATCGCTGTCAGACGGTCTAATTTTCCAAAGATATATGAATCACTATTCCCAAATTTTGAATGATCTGCTAATAGGTAGGTCTCCTTGGACTGATTGAGAACCACCGATTGCAAGCGTCCTGCAGTTGGGGAGAAAGTGGTCATGTTTTCATCAGTAATTCCATTTGTTGCAAGGAAAGCGTAGTCGATTGAGAAATCAGTAATCAGTCGCTCGGCATGCTGTCCATGGAATTCTCCTGTTTTTGCATAAAATTCTCCACCAGTTAGTAGAACGTTTTCAAAGTGGTTTTCAATTAACCAATTAAATGTAATCAAACTATTAGTGATGATGTGCTTGTGATCATTACGGAGATGTTTTGCCAGAGCAAGAACAGTTGTTCCAGCTCCTAAGTAGAGAACGCTTTTAGGGCGTATCATATTGGCCGCAAGGACGGCGATATACTCTTTTTCTTTTGTAAAGAGCGTCATCTTTTCATAAGTTGGTTTGATGCGAATGGCTTTTCGTACACCACCATGTTCTTTGATAATCTTTTGTTCTTTTACGAGCTCATTGATATCACGACGGATGGTCATGACGGAAACCCCTAATGATTGAGCGAGTGTTGTGTAAGAAATAATCTCAAATTTATCTGCTAGTGCGAGGATTTCCTTCTGCCGATTGGCTTTCATATAGTTTCTATTCCTTTCTTATATTCAGACACTTTAAGACTATCATATCATAAAAAAACTAGATACAAAAACAAATGGTATGGTAGATGTTTTCTCTAAAAAAACAAAAGTTTAACAAAGAAATCAAAAAAACATCATTGAAAGCGTTGACAACATCTAAAAAATAACTTATAATCAAATTATAACAAAAGTTTAACAAAATGTTAACAAAAAGAGGTGAAAAATGTATAAAGATATGTTGCAAGCTGATTTGGTAAAGTTGGATTGTAATGTTTCTAACCATGTTGATCTGTTTCAATTAATTGGAAAGGAGCTAAAAGAAAAAGGATATGTAACAGATCAGTATGTGGAGGCGTTATTGGAGAGAGAACAGCAATTTCCAACAGGCCTAAAGACAAAATTTGTCAATATTGCAATTCCTCATACCGATCCGCAAGTGATTGAAAAACCGTTTATTTTTATTGTAAAAAATAGTACCCCCCTCGATATGCTCCAAATGGGAGATAATTCCGAGATGACGTGTTGCTATTTCATGTTCCTAGGAATCAAAGATCCTACAGGACAGGTAGGTCTACTTGCAAAGCTGATGGAAATTTTTTCACAGGAAGCATTTGTACAGGAATTTGTTCAAACAACAACAGATTTGGACATGTATCAGTTAGTAAATCATTATTTATAAAGGAGTCCATTGTTATGGCTAAAAAACTTATTGTCGCATGTGGTAGCGGAGTGGCAACTAGTACTACCATTGCAGAGAAAATTAAATCACGCTTTGAAGATGATAACATTAGCTATCCTGTTGAAGCGGTTGATTACAAATCAATTTTAAACGAGCTACCTCAAGCAAGTATCTATGTCTACATTGCAAAACCAGAAACAGAAGTTCTGGAAGAAGCAGAGCGTCTAGGTGTAGCGGTATTTCCGGGTGTACCATTTTTAACTGGTATGGGTGTAGATGGTGTTTATGAAGAAATTGTAGCCGCAACAAAAAAATGATGCGTTGAGAGGAGTGAAAAATTATGAGTATCTTTAAAGATGTCATTCAATGGATTTTGAATTTAGGATCAGCTATCTTTGTTCCCTTGATTATTCTAGTTTTAGGATTATTGGTTGGAATGAAGGTTAAAAAAGCATTTATTTCAGCTATTACGCTAGGGGTTGCGTTCACAGGAATGGGCATGATTATTGGATTCATGTCTGGAGCGGTATCGCCTGCCTCTGAAGCACTCGCCTTGAATACAGGTATTTCTCTGCCAGCCTTGGACTTGGGTTGGACAGGTGCCGCTAGTATTGTATGGTCTTGGACCTTTGCCTTCACATTCTTTGCTGTTCAAATTGCGATTAATATTTTAATGCTCAGCTTTAACTGGACCAAAACATTGAATGTGGATATGTGGAACGTTTGGGGCAAGGCTCTTACGGGCTACCTCGTATATTATGTGAGTGGAAAATTGTGGGCTGGTTTCCTCGTAGCAGCTCTCCAAGTTGTCCTTGAGTTGAAACTTGGCGATATGTTCCAAAAACATATTGAAGATTTGACAGGTATTCCAATGGTGACTGTTACACACTGTATGAATTTATCGGCTGTATTCATGTTGCCAGTGAATAAATTGATGGATAAAATTCCATTCTTGAATAAAAAAGCAGATACGGACTCTCTCCGTAAGAAGATTGGTATCTTCTCAGAAAACTCTGTGATGGGCTTCATTATCGGGGTGTGTCTTGGTTTTGCAGGAGCGTATACTGTCTCTAATTCCTTGAATCTAGGGATTCAGGTTGCAACAGCGATGGCCCTCTTCCCAATGGTCAGCAAGTTGTTTATGCAATCTCTCTCACCACTTGCGGATGCCATGTCTGAATTTATGAAAAAACGCTTTAATGACCGTGAAGTGTATATCGGAATGGACTGGCCGCTACTCGCGGGTCGTTCAGAAGTTTGGGTAACTCTTATCTTGATGGTACCATTCTTCATTGGTTATTCGTTGATTTTACCGGGGAATACGGTATTACCAATTGCAGGTGTATTAAACTATTCTATCGCAGTCGGTGGACTTTTGCTGACCGGTGGTAATTTGGCACGGATGATGATTTTAGGTGTTATCTACCTACCACTCTATCTTTACAGTGCAACATACTTTGCACCGATTTTAACAGGTCTAGCAAACCAGACTGGCGCTGTTGATGTAGAAAAAGGGAAATTAATCACTTGGTCTACGATTGAAGCACCAGAACTGCGGATATTATTTGCCGAAACCTTTAATGCCAATGTGCTTGCGATTGGAGGGGCGGTGTTATTCCTTGTCTTGTTCGTATGGTTGTATAAAACAATGATGCAACAAGAAGTACCGTCAAAACGTTATGAAAACTAAAAAAGCCTTTTGGCTAATGCTATTGTTGGTTGCTGTCATCTTGTTCTTGCTTGGTCTCAATACGGGTTACTATCTCTATAATCTCGTAGCGATTGTGCTAAGTTTTATCGTCTATCGCAAAGGATACGATGAATTATTTAAAGAATATGATGACAGTCAAAAAGAAAAACGTGAAACAGCAGAAAAAATTTATGCTGCCTTACGCCAAGGAAAAAAGAAAGGGGAAGAGTAGATGACGAGTGGAAAAATTCTATTTTCAGAAGAAAGAAAGGCTCTCGCAGATGCGGTATATTTAACATATCACCGTAAGAATACAAATACAGCTGGAGGGAATTTCTCCTTCAAAACAGTTGATAAAAATGGTAAGGAATACATTATCATGACACCGTCAATGATGTCAGAGGCTTACCATGGAAAGATTAGTCCATCACAAGTCTTAGTTGTGGATTATGATACAGAGGAAGTCGTTGCTGGTGAGGGGAAAGTAACGCGTGAGATTAACATGCACTTTGCTTGCTATCGTACAAATCCTGACATCAAGTGTGTTTTCCATGCGCATGCACCAAATGCTATGTTCTGGGCAACGAGCCATCTGGACATGCCAAATGTGACAGAGTCAACGCAGAAAGTAGAATATATCAAGGTCTTGGATTTTGCTCCAAATACGACACCTGAATTAGCAGAAATTGTCCGCCAAGAGTTGTTGCATTCAGATGGCAAACTGCCGAAAGAATACCTGCTCGATAGCCATGGGGTATTGATTTTAACGCCGGGTGCTGATGGAGAAGAGGCCTTAAACAAAGCTCTTCAAATTCTTGATACAGTCGAGTGGAATGCAGAAATAGCATATAAACAGACCATTTTCCAAAAATTAGGTATTTTGGATGGCTACTATTCAAAAGGCCGTAAAATCGGAACCATTGATGATTTAATTCATCACAGACCGATTTGGAATCATATTGAACAAGATGAAGGATATGAATAAGTAGACATGAGAGGGAGAGGCTGGGAGAAAGACCAGCCTCCTTTTGGTTGTAAATAAGCATAGAGGAGACAGTTGATATGAAACAGTTTGAGCATTCTCAGGTAGTCCAGGAACTTTGTGCGATAACGTATGATATGTGGCGCAATGGTTGGGATGAATATAATGGTGGAAACGTCAGTTATTTGCTCTCAGAAGATGAGGTAGGTGAACTGCAAGAGGCAGCACCTCGGGTCAAGGTAGAAGTCGAGGCTATTCCAGAGAGCCTTGTTGGGCGGTACTTGTTGATTACAGCGTCGGGAAGCCATTTTAGGACCTTAAAGGATCATGTAAAAAGAGATACAGGAGTTGTACGGATTGTAACAAATGGGTATGAAGTTCTTTGGGGATTTGAGGAAAATCGCAAGCCTACGAGTGAATTTTATATGCACATCTTGGCGCATGCAAAACGCTTGTCAATCAACCCCCATCATCGAGTGGTGGTGCATAATCATGCGACGAATATCGTGCTGTATTCACTCTTAAATGAGGTGACGAGTCGATCGTTGACGCTTGATTTATGGTCGGTGTTAACAGAATCAATCGTTGTTTTTCCAGATGGGATTGCGGTGTTGCCATGGGAAGTGCCTGGTACGCACCAGATTGGACTGGACACGGCGGAGGAATTGGCGGAGCACCGCATTGTCGTATGGGCCAAACATGGCGTCTTATCAACAGGGGTTGATTATCAAGATTGCTTTGGCTTGATTGAAACAGCAGATAAGGCAGCAAAACTGGCCTTAGATTTGCAACGGATTAGTGGAAAACCAATCGCAGAAAACAATGTCTTATCAAAGGATAACCTTAGAGCAGTCTGTCAGGCCCTGAAAGTGAAAGGAAAATATTTAGGGGAGTAAAAAGGGAGTGGGACAGAAATCGATAACTCGTAAGAGTTCGATTTTGTAGTCCTCGCTTTCTCATTTCTAGGCTCGGATATCAACAGTCACTCCCCTGACTGTCCTCGCTCTCTAGTTTCTAAGCTCGGGTATCAACAGTCACTCCCCTGACTGTTGATACCCGCAAGTTGACTAGCTTCCACAATCGAGAATTGTGGAAGGTTGGAAATAAGGCTAGCGAAGAATCGTTCGCTAGCCTCTTCTAATAGAATATTGATTTATCAATGTCATGGATAAGTTGCTCACAACTTTCTATTCTCTTCAATGCTCCACTGGAGCATTGAACCCAGCGACAAGCCTCGCTTTCGGATTTCTAGGCTCAGGTATCAATAGTCACTTCCCTGACTGTCTTCGCTTTCTAGTTTCCGAGCTCAGGTATTAACAGTCCACTGGACTGTTAATATATACGTCAACCTGTTAAATCTATAAAACGTAACGAGGTAAGGGACTTTTATCCCAACCTCTACTTTTACCACAGCGAAAAGTATCTGATGGGGCTCGCTCCGCTCGCGAAAATCGACAAATCGAGTGTTCAGTTAGCAGGGCTTTTGAACTTGTTTAAATAGATTTTGGGGTTGTCTACGTTCTGAAACAGCTGAAAAACCAGCTGTTTTTTTGTTCCATAGTTTATCTTGCTACTTCTCTAATCTATAGTCAAAAGACTATACTATCTCAGGAAATAGCTTAGCGATGATTTTGGGAGTGAGTGCCTGTCCGGGTCCTTGGTAGCAGTAGGTGTGCATGTACATGGACGGATTGAAGTTGAGCTCGATGCAGGTGCAGTTCGGAGTTTCCTTGCTAGACGGTAAGGTCGTATCTGGAATAATCAGGTCAACGCCGCAGACCCAAGCTCCAATAGACGTCGCCATATCGGCTGCCAGTTGTTTGTAGCTCTCATCCATCTGATTGGTCACATCAATTGAGTCACCGCCTGTTGAGATATTAGAGTTACCGCGCAATTCTGCTTTTTGTCCTGCTTCTAAAATGGTATCTGGACGGTAGCCCTGCTGGTCTAACATCAGTAGCTCAATCTCGCCTAGATTGATGATTTCAAGCGGAGACCGGTGATCGCGTCCACGCAGTGGATCTTGGTTTTTCAGGTCCACCAATTCTGCAATCGTATGAATCCCATCTCCCACCACGTTTGCAGCGACACGTAGCAGCACAGCCTCGCATCTTCCGTCTAGGACAAAGAAGCGGTATTCAGTGCCTGCGATAAATTCTTCAACCAAGATTTGTGTGTCCTCTAAAAAGGCGATGTCTAGGGCTTTTTCGTAATCTGCCAGGTTGGCACCATCTTGGAAAATGGAAATGCCAAGCCCAAAGTTGGTTGATTTCGGTTTGACCACAATGGCACGTTTTTCAATCTGTCCATAGTAGCGTAGGGCTGCAGCCTTGCTTGAAAATTCAGCACCTGCTGGTACGGGAAATCCTGCTCTTGCAAGGATTTTTTTCGTGACCGTCTTATTGGCCATGGCAAGGGGAACCACGTAGTTGTCTTTTGAAGTCATGTTGCCATTTTTTACATATTCGACATGGTCCTTGTGCCAGAGTTTGAGAAATTGGTCTTCTTCGTCGAGAATCTCAAGATGAACTCCTTTTTGAATGGCATCAAACATGAGCATCTGGGTCGAGAGTTCCATCTCTTCGTAGCCCTTGAGGGCATAGGGTGCGCTCCAAGCATGGTCATGAAAAGTTTGTCCCTGCATGCGGCCAAATTCCTGAAGTGATTGGTCTTTGACCTGGCGGACTAATTGTCCTGATAGAGTCAACTCAGGCTGGGCAAGCTGTTGTTTAACCGTATCGACCAAGTCTTGGTAATACTCTTCCAGTTGGAAATGGGAGATGATAGCTTCCATAGCATCAAGAATGGTCTGCGCATCCGCTTCTAGGGGTAGTGGGGTGAGTGGATGGGCTAGGGCAATCTGGTTGTTAAGCTCTGTAGCCGTTTTGAGCGTTTCATCTACCTGTTCAGGGCTATCGATCCAAAGCAGAGCAAGGGCAAAGAGATGCACGGTATCCAAGGTTTCTTGACTGATAGCAAGAGTATCAAAAGGATTTAGATCAAAACAGCGAAATTCTAAGTAGCGGATTCCCTCGGTCAGATAAGCCCGATTGTGCTTGTGGCCACGCAAGCGAACAGCTGAGTAAAATTCTTTCTCGGCAGAGAGGTCGCCTGTTTCCACATAGTGCTCAATATCACGGACATAGCTTGCCAAGTCCGCAAAGGACACGTGGATAGTAGAAGCATTGACATAGCCGTAGGAGCTATTACGAAGAGAGCGGACAGGATGCTCCAAGTCCTCTTTTAAAAACCCTGTTTCAGCAATAGGGCTTGCGCCGTATAAGTAGGTTAAAAACCAGCGATAGCGCAAGAATTGTTGAGCCAGCTTGAGGTAGAGGTCGTTGGTAAAGGCAAGCCGAGAGCTATAGCTACTCGTCTCGAATAACTGCTGAATCAAATCAGGTCCCAGCTCCATATTATAATGAATGCCAGACATAGACTGGAGGAGTTTGCCGTAGCGTTGTCCTAGACCTTGTCGATATTGGTACTCAAAGGCATCGTCTAGCTGGGCGATGCGGATGTCCTCTTCGCTCGCTTTCGGGGGCATTGAAAGCGGCCAGAGGTACTCGTCTGCCTCCATGGAGCGGTAGGCGACTTCGGTAATGGCTCCCAGCACCCGTCTGGCTTCCTTGGTAGAGCTGCTCACAGGGGTAATCAATTCCAATTGGGACTCGCTATAGTCGGTCTGAATGTAGGGATGAAAATTGCGAGAGCCTAGCTTTTCTGGGTGCGAGGTTTGTGCGATGTGATGGGCTGCGTTCATGCGTAATGATTCGCGCTCCAATCCAAAACTGGCTTGCAAAATAGGGAGATTTTGTGGTGCTTGCTGGAGTAAATAATTCATCGTCATAGATTGTTTCCTCGTCATTTCTACTAGTAATATTGTAGCGACTTTAGCTAGGAAAAACAAATTTTTGCTACGTTTTACGTGCTTTCTTGGGGCTGAAATGTCAGATAGTAGAAACTTTTTCTTGAAACATGGTATAATATAAGCTGCAGAATACTCTATAAATTTCAAAATCTGACCAGGTAATGAAACTGCAGGTTGAACGAAAGTTCAGCAAGGTGAACGAAGGACGTCAGACCTTGATTTTTGACGAGTATAAGGAGAGATCATGATTGCAAGAGGAAATTCGACAGGTAAGATTATTTTGATGGGAGAGCATGCGGTGGTCTATGGTCAGCCAGCCATTGCCATGCCTTTTTCTGCTGTTCAGATTACGGCGGAAGTCCAAGAAGAAGGGCAGGCTCTTTCTGTTAGTTGTGATTTTTATCAAGGGTTGGTTCATGAGATGCCCAAAATCTGGGAAAGTTTGAAACATGCCATTCGTTTTTCCCTTTACCGAATTGGGGCGCCGACAGATCCAGCTATTCATATTGAAATTCACTCCACCATTCCAGCCGAACGAGGGATGGGCTCTAGTGCGGCCGTAGCCGCAGCCGTAGCGCGGGCCTTGTTTGCCTTTTATCAAAAGAACTTATCCGATGAGGAATTGTGGGAAATTGTCCAGTCGTCTGAAAAAATCGCTCATGGCAATCCGTCAGGAATTGATGCAACGACGGTGACGGGAACAGCCCCAGTCTTTTTTATCAAGGATCAGCCGATTGAGCCCGTGGCACTGTCCTTGGATGCCTATCTTGTCGTAGCAGACACGGGAAAGACGGGCAATACCTTGGAAGCCATCACCGATGTGGCATTGCTGTACAGGCGCCGTAGTGAAGTGGAAAATTGGATAAAAGCCCTAGGAGACTTGACCTATCAAGCAAGGGATTATTTGGCGCACAACCAAGCAGAATTGCTAGGGCAGGTGATGAATCAAGCTCACACCTATTTGAAGGACTTGACGGTGTCAGATGAGAGCTTGGATAGGCTGGTTGTCATTGCGCGTCAAACGGGGGCCTTGGGGGCAAAATTAACTGGTGGTGGCAGAGGTGGCTGTATGATTGCCCTTGCTAAAACCAAGGAAGCAGCCGAGACAATTGCGCAGGCCTTAGCTGGAGCAGGTGCTAGCCAAACGTGGATACAGTATTTAGGAGAACGACATGAGTAAGAAAGTGGGAATCGCGCGTGCCCATACCAATATTGCCCTTATTAAATATTGGGGAAAGCGAGACAAGGACTTATTTTTGCCGATGAATTCGAGTTTATCGTTGACCTTGGACGCTTTTTACACAGACACCAAGGTTGTGTTTGATGATTCCTTGACGGCAGACGAGTTTTATTTGAACCATCAAAAACAATCCGAAAAAGAAAATCAAAAAATTTCGCAATTTTTGAATTTGTTTCGCGAATATACAGGTGAGAGGACATACGCTCGTGTCGACAGTCTCAATTTTGTCCCGACAGCGGCAGGTCTAGCGAGTTCAGCTTCTGCCTTTGCAGCTCTAGCCTTAGCGACCGCAACGGCCTTGGGACTGGAAATATCCCGCGAGGAATTATCGACCTTTGCCAGACGTGGTTCAGGCTCTAGTACCCGTAGTTTATTCGGTGGCTTTGTCGAATGGGACATGGGGACAAGTTCAGCAGATTCGATGGCGCATCCGATTGACGATGCCAGTTGGGACATTGGCATGATTATCCTCGCAGTTGATACGGGCAAGAAAAAGATTGCCAGCCGTGTCGGCATGGAGCATACGGTTCAGACCTCGCCCTTTTATCCGATGTGGGTGGAAACAGCAGCTCAAGATTTGAAAGAGATAAAGGCTGCGATTGCACAGCGGGATTTTGAGCGAGTGGGGCAACTGACCGAGCATAATGGTATGAAAATGCATGCGACAACCCTGTCTGCCAATCCTCCCTTTACCTACTGGACGGCCGATACGGTACGAGCGCAGGACGCAGTTCGTCAGGTGCGGGAAGACTTAGGATTGCCAGCTTATATGACCATGGATGCTGGTCCCAATGTCAAGGTGCTCTGCCGAGCGAGCGACATGGAGCGGCTGGTCAATGGCTTGACAGAGTATCTGCCGACAGAGCAAGTCTTGACCAGTCTTCCGGGATGTGGCGCCTATACCTTATCAGACGCGGACTGGCAGGAGTCGCAAGGTACTTTCTCGAGAGGTGGAGACCATGATTGAAGCGAGCGCACCTGGGAAATTGTACCTAGCAGGGGAATATGCGGTCGTTGAAGCGGGGTATCCAGCCGTTATTGCAGCGGTTGACCAGCACTTATTTGTCCGCTTGGAGCAGGTTGAGACAGGAAAGATTCATTCCACTCAACATCCTGACTTATTTGTTACTTGGACTCGTCATGACCATCACATTTGTCCAGGTGCGACCAATCCCTACCAGTTGATTACCAGCAGTATGCAGGTAGTGGAGGACTATGTCCGTGCGTTGGGAGTTGACACAGAGACATTCTATCAAGTTGAGATTCGTTCGGACTTAGATGATGAGCAGTCTGGCACCAAGTATGGGCTTGGCTCTTCAGGGGCAGTAACAGTTGGCGTCGTCAAGGCCTTGTTAGCTTATTATAAACAAGCTGCGGTACCGCTATTGGTGTATAAGCTCTCAGCTCTTGCCCAGTTACGCATCGGTGCGTCAGGCTCCTTTGGTGACCTCGCCGCCTCCAGTTTTGGTGGAATTGTCGCCTATCATTCGGTTGATAGGACTTGGCTCAAAGAAGCGATGGAGTGCTTGACGATTCTTGAGTTGGTAGCGCAAGACTGGCAGGGCTTATCTATCGAGTCGCTTGATTTACCAGAGGGACTAGAGCTACTGGTTGGTTGGACAGGCTCTGCGGCTTCGACAGACCAATTGGTGGCAGGTATGCAGGGACAACTCCAGCAGGAAGAAAAAGAAGCTGTCCACCGTCAATTTTTAACTGCCAATCGTCTTTGTCTGGAGCAGTTCATTCAAGCCTGTAAAGCAAATGATAGGGAAACTGTCAGAGAAGCCATTCGAACCAATCGGCAGCAGTTACAGGACTTTTCGGCTGGTATGGGAATCGTGATTGAAACACCTCAACTTGCCCGATTATGCCAGCTGGCTCTAGCACAAGGAGCCGTTGCCAAATCTTCAGGAGCAGGCGGCGGGGACTGTGGCATTTGCTTGGTGGATTCCCCTAAACAGAAAGAGAAGATTACAAAGGCCTGGGAAGAAGTAGGAATTGTTCCCTTACCCTTGTCAATCGCTTATAGAGAATAAGGAGAAATCATGTTGGAAAATGAACTTGTTGCTCCAAATCGCAAAGATCAGCATGTGGCCTTGGCCAATCAGCAATTTACAATGGCATCAGCAAGCGATATGGAACAGACACGCTTTGTCCATCATTCATTACCAGAGATGAAAGTGGCCGATGTTTGTTTAAAAACTTCTGTAGCAGGCCTAGAGTTTGCCATGCCCTTTTTTGTCAATGCGATGACAGGTGGGAGTGAAAAAACAGGGAAAATCAATCAACTATTAGGGATTCTAGGCCATGAAACCAAGGTTCCTTTGGCGACGGGTTCGGTGAGTGCAGCCTTAACAGATCCAAGTGTGGCAGATACTTTTTCCATTATGCGTAAAGAAAATCCTCATGGGATTATCTTTGCAAACCTAGGAGCTCATCATGGTGTGGACAATGCCAAGCGGGCTGTAGATTTACTAGAAGCAGACGGTCTACAAATCCACTTGAATGCCCCTCAAGAAATCGTTATGCCTGAGGGAGACCGTGATTTTTCAATGTGGTTGAAGAATATAGAGCAGATTGTTGCTGCGCTTGAGGTACCAGTCATTGTGAAAGAAGTCGGCTTTGGAATGAGCCGTGAAACGGTGGCTCAATTAGCCTCTATTGGTGTTGAAACGGTTGATATTTCTGGAGTAGGCGGGACGGACTTTGCGAAAATTGAGAATGCTCGTCGGACAAGAAGTCGCTATGACTATCTACATGGTTGGGGGCAATCGACTATGATCTCCATGGTAGAAGCCATAAGTTTACCTGCAGCTAGTCGTCCGCAAATCATTGCTTCAGGCGGTGTTAAGAATCCCTTAGATATCGTCAAATTACTGGCAGTGGGGGCAGAAGCAGTAGGCTTGTCCAACCGCTTTTTGCAACTAGTCAAGGAGAAAAATTCCGTTGAACAGGCTGTTGAAGAAGTGCAGGTATTTTGCGAGAGTATTGCTTCGATTATGACCTTGCTAGGCGCTCGAAATGTAGCTGATTTACGTCAAACGGACCTTGTCCTAGCGCCAGCAGTCCAAGCCTGGTGTTCGGCTCGGGGAATTGATTGGACGCATTATGCCAACCGTTCGTCCAGAAGCATTGAAAAGTAACTTTGTAAGTTTTTTGAAAAATGATGAAAATTTCAAGCATAAGTCTTGATTTTTTCTTTTGTTTAGATTAAAATTGACTAGTCAATAATTGATAAGTCAATCATAAAAGGAAATGTCATGCTAGCAATAAACGACCTACTGTATCAACTCCACGTAACGGATCAGGCGATTACCCAGTTGTTTGAAAAGCGTTTGGGAATCAGTCTGACACGATATGAACTCTTGCAGTTTTTATTGGAATCAGCTCCTTGTAGCCAGATTCGACTGCAGGAAGTGTTGAAAATTGATCAGGCTGCTCTGACTCGTCATTTTAAGATTTTGGAGGAAAGTGGCTATGTGACCAGGACCCGCAATCCGCAAAATCAAAGGGAGATTCTGGTGGATGTGACAGAGTTTGCAAAAAAACAGCTCGTCACGTCTCCTCCGCGCCATCATTTGGCTGTAAAAGCGCAGATAGAGCAGATTTTAACGGATGAGGAAACGCATACGTTTCAAAACTTGTTGGACAAGCTAGTAACAGGCTTAGAAACGATTACGATTGACAAAGATTAGAAAGAAGGAAACTATGTCACTCATTACTACGATTTTAGCAACCATTGTTGCTCTCGAACACCTCTACATTTTTTATCTTGAGACGATTGCAACGACATCAGCCAAGACCAGTCAGACTTTTCATATGGCTCAAGACGAGTTGGCGCGCCCATCTGTTACAGTTCTCTTTAAAAACCAAGGGATTTACAATGGATTATTAGCAGTCTTTCTTCTCTATGGGATTTTCATTTCTCATAACTTGGAAATTGTGACGATTTTCGTCTTGTATGTGATTGGCGCAGCGGTTTATGGTGCAGCAACCTCTAACAAATCGATTCTCTTGAAACAAGGTGGACCAGCGATTTTAGCGCTCTTGAGTATTTTATTATTGAAATAAACGAAGGTCGTTCTTCGTTTTTTTGCTGTATCAGGGTATGTTTAGAGGGGATAAGCGCAAAGTCTTTTTCTATTTTGGGAAAAAGGATATAATAGGGGTAGGAAAGCAATGCGAAAGGAGTGTTTTCATGAACACAAATAGTTGGATGAAAAGCCTATCTCTGATGGCGGTAGTGAGTGTGTCTCTGTTAACCGCTTGTTCGCTGTCAACAGGCAAGTCAGCAGGTGCAAGTAGTAGTTCTACGACTCCAGCTACAATGGATGCGTCCACTTCCACGATGAGCGCAAGTGATACTTCCTCTAGTAGTGTAGAACCTTCAGCATCGTCCACGAACCTTGGAGTAAGTCAAATGCAGGTGTCAGAGCTGGTTGATGGTCATTATGCTAGTGTAAAAGGAAGCTGGCAGGACGCAGCAGGGAACCAATTGACCTTTGATGAACACGGCTTGGTTTCAGATGTTTATACGAGTTATGGTCTGTCTGCGACAGATTATGGGACAGCTTCTGGCGGTGTCTATGGTGGGGATACAGGTGGTTTCTTGCTTGAATTTATCCCCGCAGGTATCACGATTCAAAGCAATGACCAGTTCACCGATACATCTGACACTAGCAAGGACCGTATCTGGACAGGTGTTGGAATCAATACCTTTGCTGAACAAGGCCAGTTCTACTATCGAGTTGAGGAGTAGTGAGAACCGTGGAGTGAAAACGAAAATGATACATTAGATAGTGAATTAAATAAAGGTTAGGACATCGTTCAGTCGTTTTGATTAAGGCCAGTTCTATCTGCAGCTCCTTGCCTTTCTCAACCCACTATAAAAATCCCAGTCGTGTGGCTGGGATTTTTGCTTTGCTAGGATACTGGTAACCAAGAAAGGCTAAAGTCGAGTTGACTGCTGGTAAGGAGCTCGTGGTGAGAAAGGCTGGTTGCGGGCTTGCCATCAAGGGCAATGCTCTTGACAAAGTTGAAATGAGGGTGGTTATCGTGGCTTGTAATCGTGAGCCATTTGTCATTTGTGGGAAGATAAATCTTGAACTTTGGAAAGAGGGGGACGCCGCAGACATATTCGTCCTTACCGGGGCAGAGTGGGTAAAAGCCTAGGCAGCTAAAAAGGTACCAGGCAGACATACTGCCATTGTCTTCGTCACCCGGATAGGCCTCAAAGCCCGGTTGGAAACTTTCTTGGCGAATGCTTTTGATCAGGAGGCTAGTGTATTCTGGGCGCAGACTTTTTTGGAAGAGGTAGGGGATGTGGAAGCTCGGTTGGTTGGAAATGGCAAGCTGGCCGAAGTTTTGGGTCGCCATCTCGCTCATCTCGTGGATTTCGTAGCCATAACCCGTGACCTCAAAGAGGGGCTTGCTGTTGCAGACGTGAAGGAGATAGTCGGTGAAGGCTTGCTCTCCTCCCATGGCTTGCCTTAGCCCATCTATATCGTGGAGAATTCCCAAAGTCGCTTGGATACTGGAACATTCGGCATAGTCCTGTCCCCAGCTATAGGGTGAAAAGTTTGGACGCCAGTTGCCCTGCTCATCTTTGGCTCGGAGATAGCCCGTATCAAGGTCAAAAAGGTGTAGGTAGTTTTTGGACTGTTGCTGGTATTCTTCAGCGATGGAATCGTGTCCGAGTTTTTTGGCGACAGTCGCAATACAAAAGTCGCTGTAGGTGTAGTCAATGGTATGGCTGACACTTTCATGAAATTGGGTATAGGGGAGGTAGCCAAGTTCTTTGTAAGTATCGGCTCCATGACGTCCAAAGATATTTTTCGGATCGGTCTTTTCAGCCGTATCAAGCATGGCCTGAAAGAGTTGTTCGTGAAGCTCTGGAGCAATCTCTTTGGTGCAGGCATCGGCAATAACCCCATCGATTAGGGTACCGGGCATCATCCCTCGTTCGTCAGGCGCCAGCCATTTTGGCAGGTAGCCAGTTTCCTGATAGAAATGCAAGAATCCTTCTAAAAAAGCAGTGTATTGCTCGGGTGCTACGAGGGCAAAGAGAGGAAAGGAGGTGCGGAAGGTATCCCAAAAACCATTGTTGGTAAAGAATTTCCCGGGGCGGACTTGGTTAGAAGCAAGGTCAAGGTGGATTTCCTGCCCTTGAGGGTCTAGTTCATAGAAGGTCTGTGGGAAGAGGAAAGTTCGATAGAGGGCATGGTGAAACATGCGGGTATCGTAGCCTCCGTCATCGACAATTTCAAAGCGATGGAGGTACCGGAGCCAGCTTTCCTTGGCTTGGATTTTGCAGTCCTCAAAAGGACGGTCTGGTGTATTGAATAAGGCCTGCTCGTGGGAAATGTAGGACGTTCCAATCTGTACTTCTGCCTGTGGTGCAGCCAGTTCAATGAGGGTATCCTGCTCCAGTTGGCTCACGGCTGTAATCGCTGTGTCAAAGCGCAGATGAACATAGAGTGTAATAGGTTTGTGGGTAGTTTCGGTGACATCCTGTACGCAACCTCGTAGGGAGTGGCTGTCGATTTGTTCAAATGTACAGCCTTTTTCGCTATGGAGAAAAAGGGCCAAGTCTTGTTGCCTGAGACTTTGGAGCTTCAGGCAGGCACCATAGGTCGTAGGTGTCAGCTCAGTCGTGATTTGGTAGCGCTCGGAGTGAATGGCCAAGTGGTGCGGATGGAAGGTGGCCTCTTTTGGTCGGTAACTGCTCTGGCGGTGAAAGAGGCTGGCTTGTGTCATCTTTCCTGTAACAGGGGTCAATAGCAGCCAAGCATAATCACCAATCCATGGACTTGCTTGGTGGGTCAGCCGTATGCCTTGAAAAATCGGAATGGTCGGATTGAAGAACCAGGACCCCTGATTATCGGTCGTTTGGGGAACAAAATAATTCATGCCAAATGGTAGGCCTGTGTAGGGCAGAGTGTTGCCGTTTGAGTAGGCGTGGCAGTTTTCAGAGCCGTAGCGGGTGTCGATGTGTTCGAGGATTGTTTTCATGTATTATCTCTCCGTGAAAGTGTTTTCTAACATGATTATATCATGATTTTTTTCCATAGGGACAAGTGGAAAAGATATTATCGAAAGGACTATAGTTTGTGTAGGATTTTTATCGTGCTTTGTTTTATACTAGAAACTGAGAAATAGTCTAAGTAAAGGAGACAATATGTATTCAAAAGAACTAGTCAATCAATGGTTGCAAGCGATTGCAGAAAAGGCAAAAGATCATCCAGAATGGGTGCAGGTCTTTGAGCGTTGCTATACAGATACGCTGGACAATACGGTGAAACAGTTAGATGACGATACAGCCTTTGTCTTGACGGGAGATATTCCTGCCATGTGGTTGCGCGATTCGACTGCTCAGATTAAGCCTTATTTGTTTTTGGCTAAGACCGATGACCGCCTGCGCAAGACCATTTTAGGAGTGTTGAGACGCCAGCTTCGTTTTATTTTGCACGATCCGTATGCCAACGCTTTTAACATGGAAGAAAATTGGAAAGGGCATCACGAGACGGATCAGACGGATTTGACCGGCTGGATCTGGGAGCGGAAATATGAAGTGGATTCGCTCTGCTATCCGTTGCAGTTGGCCTATCTCTTGTGGAAGGTGACGGGGGAAACAAGTCACTTTGATGAGGAGTTCATCGCAGCTACGAAAGAAATTATCCAGCTTTGGAAATTGGAACAGGACCATAGCCGTTCCCAGTATTCGTTTGTTCGAGAAGGAGACCGTCAGGAAGATACCCTGGTGAATGACGGGGCTGGACCAGCCTTTGGTTTTACGGGAATGACCTGGTCTGGTTTTCGGCCGAGCGATGACGCCTGTGAGTATAGCTACCTTGTTCCGTCTAATATGTTTGCGACGGTTGTCTTGGGCTATGTCGTAGAAATCTTTGAAGAGTTGCAGCTGTCTGATAGCGATGAGATTGTGCCACAGGCAAGAGAATTGCAGGCAGAAATCAAAGAGGGAATCGAAACCTACGGACGAACTAAAAATCAGGCGGGGGAAACCATCTATGCCTTTGAAGTCGATGGTTTGGGCAATGCCAGCATTATGGACGATCCAAATGTGCCGAGCCTCCTTGCGGCTCCTTACCTAGGCTATTGTGAGATGGACGATGAGGTCTATCAAGCGACACGCCGGACGATTTTAAGCACGGAAAACCCTTATTATTACGAGGGAGAATATGCCAAAGGTTTGGGAAGTTCCCATACATTTTACCGCTATATCTGGCCGATTGCGCTCTGTATCGAGGGCTTGACGACCAAGGATCAGGCAGAAAAAGAGCGGATTTTGGACTTGTTGGTGGCTTGTGACGGTGGGACAGGTGTCATGCACGAAAGTTTCCATGTGGATGATCCGACCAAGTTCTCACGCGAATGGTTCTCATGGGCCAATATGATGTTTTGTGAACTAGTGCTTGATTATTATGGAATGAGAGTGGAGGTGTAGAGTGGAAAACGTTGTTGTCCATATTATTTCCCATAGTCACTGGGACCGCGAATGGTACCAGTCCTTTGAGGGGCATCGAATGCAGCTGGTTGAGCTGTTTGATGATTTGTTTGACCTATTTGAACATGACCCAGAATTTAAGAGCTTCCATCTGGACGGTCAGACCATTGTGCTCGATGATTATTTGGCCATTCGTCCTGAAAATCGAGCGAAAGTACAGTCTTACATTGACCAAGGCAAGTTAAAGATTGGGCCTTTCTATATCCTGCAAGATGATTACCTCATCAGTAGTGAGTCCAATGTCCGCAATAGTCTCATCGGTCACCAAGAATGTCAAAAATGGGGCAAATCAACTGCGATTGGTTATTTCCCAGATACCTTTGGGAATATGGGGCAGGCGCCCCAATTGCTCAAGCAAACAGGGCTAGATGTGGCAGCCTTTGGCCGTGGTGTGAAGCCGATTGGCTTTGACAATCAGGTGCTAGCAGACCAGCAATTTACCTCTCAATTTTCCGAAATGGTGTGGCAGGGGGCAGATGGCAGTGAAGTCTTAGGCATTCTTTTTGCGAACTGGTACAGCAATGGAAATGAGATTCCAGTTGATAAGGCGGAAGCAGCAGCCTTTTGGGAACAAAAATTAGCAGATGTAGAGCGCTATGCAGCGACCAATCAATGGCTCATGATGAATGGTTGTGATCATCAGCCTGTGCAGAAAAATCTGAGTGAGGCCATTCGAGTCGCCAATGAATTGTACCCAGAAATCACCTTTGTCCACAGTAGTTTTGATGAGTACGTGGCAGCCGTCAAGGAACATCTTCCTGCCAACTTGTCGCAGGTGACAGGTGAACTGACCAGTCAGGAGACAGACGGTTGGTATACCTTGGCCAATACAGCTTCTGCACGGATTTACTTGAAACAGGCCTATGTGGAGACCAGCAATCTCTTAGAGCAGGTGGTGGAGCCTCTGCTCGTCTTGACCAAGGGCGACCACTACCAAGACCAATTGACCTACGCTTGGAAAACCTTGCTGCAAAATGCTCCGCATGATAGCATCTGCGGCTGTAGTGTAGATGAGGTTCACCGCGAAATGGAAGTGCGGTTTGAAAAAGCCAAGTCGGTGGCAGCCTTTGTCAAGACCAATGCCCTCAACGCTTGGAAAGACCAGCTCGATACCGAGCAAGCAAGTGGCGAATACCTCTTTACCGTGGTGAATACTGGCTTGCACCGTAAACGAGATCAGGCGACTGTCGTGCTAGAAGTTGCCACATGCGATTTCAAAGAAGCTGCTCCAACGATGGCTTTTCAGCGGATGTCAGACTTGGTGCTCCCCAACTTTTGTGTGCAGGATTTGGATGGACAGTCTATTCCTGCCATCATTGAAGATTTAGGGGCACATTTCAACTACCAGTTACCAAACGATGCCTTTCGGAAGGCCTATATCGCGCGTCAAATCAAAGTGACCATACCTGTTGACCTCGAGGCTGTTTCTTGGCAGACCTTCCAGTTGGTTGAAGGCGAGCAAGCTCACGAAACAGGGCTCTATCAAGATGGACAGATTGAGACAGAGTATCTCAAGCTGTGTGTGGAAGAGTATGGCTTGACGCTCCATGATAAGCGGACAGGTCAGGTCTATGAAGACTTTATCCAGTTTGAAGACCGCGGTGATATTGGCAATGAATACCTCTATTTCCAACCGCTCAACACTCAACCAATCTATGCTGAATTGGTCAATGTAGCGGTAGTGGAAAATACCAGCCAGACCGCTCGCTTGCGTTTGACCCATGCCTTGACAATTCCCGTTAGTGCAGATGAGCAGTTAGAAAGGGAACAAGAAGGATTGGTCGAATACATGAAACGGACCGCTGGTCGTTCGCAGGACAGGACAAGGATAGAGCTTACAACAGATGTATGTGTCCTTGCTTTCGACCCTCAGATTCGCTTTAAGACACGCTTTACCAATACTGCAAAAGACCACCGCATTCGCGTGCTCTTCCAGGCGCATCATGCGGGACAAAGCCATGAGGCGGAGAGTATTTTTGAAGTGGTGGAGCGCTCCAATCAGCCATCAGCAGCTTGGGAAAATCCAGAAAATACCCAACGCCAACAGGCCTTTGTCAGTCTGACAGACGATGAAAAAGGAGTGACGGTCGCAAATAAAGGGCTCTATGAGTATGAAGTGTTAGATGATAAGACCCTTGCCTTGACCATTTTACGCGCGGTAGGGGAATTGGGCGATTGGGGCTATTTCCCAACACCAGATGCTCAATGTCTACGGACGTTTGAAGTGGAATATGCGCTGGAATGCCACCGTCCAGAAGAACGCTTTGCGGCTTTCAGACGGGCGAAGGCTTTCCAGACACCTTTGACCACTCTTCAAGTACCTGTCCAAACAGGAACAGTTGCAGCGACTGGTCATGCTTTGGAGCATAAAGCCTTGCAGGAAGAACAGATTTGCCCAGCTGCTTTGAAACAGAAAACAGCTAGTCAACAGGTCCTTCTACGCTACTATAATATGAGCCAAGAGCCTGTCTCATTGGGACACGAAGCCCAGTATCTGAATCTCTTGGAAGAGCCTTGTCAGGTAGAAACAGACTTTGTGAACCCACAAGAAATTCGCACGGAATTGCTATAGTCAAATGAACGAACTTTCAGACAAGGAACTTAAGACTATAGTGGATTGAGAAAGGAATAGGACAAGGCAAGGAGTTGTAGATAGAACTTGGTGTTCATCAAAGCGACTGAACGATGTCCTAACCTTTATTCAATTCACTATACTTGCAGTACGGCAAGTCGAAAGTGACGATGTATCAAAGTTCATTCAAAAGACTATACCTATTTGAATGCGAGCTAAAATCTCGGAAAATAGACGACCCTCCCTAGAAATACGATTTCTTCGGTAGTCTCCCTAATTTTCTGTCGATTTTTAACGCTCTTATATCATACAATAAGGAGAATATTATGGTAATAGCCTGTATTGATATTGGTGGCACCAGCGTCAAATTTGCCAAAATGACCAAAGAAGGGGCGGTGCTTGAAAAAGAAACCTGTCCGACACCAGAGAATTTGGAAGCCCTGCTCGCCTTTCTGGACGCTTGTCTAGCCAAGGCAGACTATGAGGGAATAGCCTTTAGTGTGCCAGGGGCGGTCAACCGAGAGACAGGGGTCATCGAGGGAATCAGTGCGATTCCTTATATCCATGGCTTTTCTTGGTATGACAAGCTCGCGACCTATGGGGTGCCTGTGACCTTGGAAAATGATGCCAATTGTGTCGGCTTGAGTGAACTGTTGTCGCGACCTCACTTGCAAAATCTAGCCTGCGTTGTCATTGGGACAGGGATTGGCGGAGCCATTATTTTAAATGGGAAGTTGCACCGAGGGCGGCACAATTTAGGCGGAGAATTTGGCTATATGACCTTGCGTGAGCCAGACCAAGAACTTCACAATTGGTCGACGCTGGCCTCGACGGGAAAATTAGTTCGCACCGTTCGAGAACAGACTGGTGATGTCAGTTATGACGGCCGTAAGGTCTATCAAGAAGCCCATCTGGGCAATCCAATCTGTCTGGAAAGTATCGAGCAGATGTATCATCATCTGGCCTTGGGCATCTTGAATATCCAGTACAGCCTTGACCCAGATGTGATTAGCATTGGTGGTAGTATCAGTCAAAATGAGGAATTTATCGCTGGAGTACAGAAAAAGGTTGAAGAAATCGTCAATCGGTATCCTGAATATAGCATTGTGCCAAAGATTGTCGCTTGCCATTATCAGGAAGATGCAAATGTATATGGAGCCTTGGTGAATTGGCTTCAGGAGGAACAACAATGGTAGTTATAACGGGGTTATCAGACCAGCAACAGCAGGCAGTTGAGCAAATACAAAAACGGTTGAATCTAGGGGATTGTCAGATCGAAATCTCGCCTTGTGCAGAGCATTCCATCGTCCTTGAAGGAGAAAAAGGCCAGTATCGTCTCGGTTATGACCAGCCTTTTCGGCTCTACCGAGGGCTCAGCCTCTTAACAGCAGCCTTGGAAGAGGGAGATGAAGTTTCTCTTACAGAAGATGCAGCCTATGAGCGCTTGGCTTATATGGCTGATTGCTCGCGCAATGGGGTGTTAACAGTTGATGCCTGTAAGGAGATGATTGAACTTCTGGCTTTAATGGGGTATTCCACCTTTGAGCTTTACATGGAAGATACCTATGAAATTGAGGAGCAACCCTACTTTGGCTACTTTAGAGGACGGTATACGGTTGAGGAATTAAAAGAGATTGAGGCCTATGCCAATCTCTTTGATATGGAATTTGTCCCTTGTATCCAAACCCTTGCCCATTTGAGTGCTTTTGTCAAATGGCAGGTCAAAGAAGTTCAGGAACTGCGGGATGTAGATGATATTTTGCTAGCTGGTGAAGATAAGGTTTACCAACTAATTGAGCAGATGTTCACGAGCCTGTCTGCTCTCAAAACACGTAGAATGAATATTGGCATGGATGAAGCCTATCTAGTCGGGCTTGGTCGCTATTATGATAAACATGGTGCACGAGAGCGCAGTCTTATCATGTGTGAGCACTTGGATCGGGTTTTGACCGTGGCGGAGAAATACGGTTTTACATGCCAGATGTGGAGTGACATGTTTTTCAAATTGATGTCTGCGACCGCTAACTACGAGGGTGAATTACAGATTCAACCTGAAACGCAGGCCTATCTCGAACGCTTAAAAGATCGTGTAACCTTGGTTTACTGGGATTATTACCAAGATGCCAGCGAGAAATACGAGCGCAATTTTGAACGACATTTAAGCATCAGCTCTGATATTGCCTTTGCAGGTGGAGCATGGAAATGGATTGGTTTTACACCGCATAATCACTTCAGTCAGCTGATTGCCAAGGAGGCGCATCAGGCCTGTCAGCGGTATCAGGTCAAGGAAGTGATTGTGACTGGCTGGGGAGACAATGGGGGCGAAACCGCTCAATTTTCCATCCTTCCTGCCTTGCAAATCTGGGCAGAGTTAGCCTATCGGAATGATTTGGAGAAGGTTTCCCATCATTTTGTGGTGAATACGGGTGTGACCTTTGAGGACTTCATGCAGATTGATTTGGCGAATTTGTTGCCGCATATTCCTGAACATCTTAGTGGAATCAATCCAAACCGATATGTTTTCTACCAAGATATTCTCTGTCCCTTGCTGGATCAGCATATTTTGGCAGAAGATGCGGAGCATTTTCTCCAGTCGGCCAGTCAGCTAGCAACTATCGCACAGACAGCAGGAAATTTTGCCTACCTCTTTGAAACCCAAGCCTTGCTCAACCGCATACTCGCTGTCAAGACTTGTCTGCCAAAGGACATCAGAAAGGCCTATGAAAAAGGAGATACGGCCAGCTTGCTCGCCTATGCTGAAAAAGATTTGGTTCAGCTCGAAGCAGCTTTGGTCGAATTTATAGACTGTTTCAGCCGCCAATGGTTGCGAGAAAACAAGGTCTTTGGCCTTGATACGGTGGACATTCGCATGGGTGGCTTGCTCCAGCGCGTGCGCCGTGCCAAGGAACGCCTGACACTCTATGCCAAGGGTGAACTCGCTAGCCTGCCAGAATTAGAAGAAGCCCTGTTGCCATTTACGGACTTCTATGCGGGCAAAAGTCCAACAGCCACAACCGCCAATCAATGGCACCTCATCGCCACCGCGTCAACCATTTATACGACCTAAAAAAGAGAGCTATATTGAAGAAAAAGTTCTTTTGTGCTACTTTTCTTAGGTGGTGCGGACGGTAGCGACTTCCTGCGGGCTAAAATAATCCAGTGGATTATTTTAGCCCGAGCCCAGAAACAAAGGAGCGAGGATAATCGATTTCTGCGAAATCACGATTGAGTCCCACTCCCTACTTTTACCACAGCGAAAAGTAGCGGATGTGGCTCACTCCGCTCGCGAAAATCGAATGGTAAGTTAGCAGATTTTTTGAACTTGTTTAAATAGATCTTGAGTTTGTCTACGTTCTGAAGAGACCTGCGGGTCTCTTTTTATGATTGATTAGAAAGGAAACGACAGTTTCATTCAAGGCTCGTGACAAACGTCATAGAGCATTTTACGGAAGCTATTTTTAGCGCCTATCGGCATTGGACCAACTGTGGATGCTGAAGCGAAAGTCTACTCATCTTCCTTGGTGCTTTTCGTGAATGCTTGAAAAATAGTGTATAATAGAGAAAAGGGAGCCGCATGAAAGCAAAGCATATGATTGGTATCTTGGTCTTTGCAGATTTTGGCTCAAGCACCATAATCCAGCGAACGACCATCAAACAAGGGCACCGAGAATATGAACTCAAATGGCATCCCCAAAATAATGGCTACAGTATGACAGTTGCGTGCCCAGTCAATTTCTAAAAGGAGAAGGCAGAGAATATGAAGAAATTAGTGACATCTATCTTATTGGTCATGTGTATAATAGGTGCACTAGCAGGCTGTGGCATGAACAAGGAGAACTTGACTAAGGAACAGCAGGATAGAATTGTAGATGAGATTATCCAAAATTATACTATTTCATCTATTCAGTTTACGAGTTTTACGAAAGATAGAAATACGGGCTCATATTATTTGAAATTTACGATAAATGATGACGAAAAATTACAAACAGGTCTAGTATTTTCACATATTGAAGAATTAGACGATGTAGCATATAACATAGGTTTGAGTCCTGTAGAAAACTTTGCTATGTTGGAAAGAAAAAAAGGTGACATGGTTCAAGAGAAAATAGATATTAGAATTACCTACTTAGGTGACTAGAATGAATAATTTACAGATAAAATGGATTGCTGAACAGTCATATTAGGTCGAAGAAAACAGGTCACTATTAGTAAAGAAATGAGGAAATCGAAATGAAAACATGGCAGAAATGGTTACTCGGTATTATCGCAAGCGTATCCGTCATACTTGGAATAGTAGTCTTGGGACAGGTAAGTAAACAAGAACAACGAAAACAAGAGATGCTGGAATTTGTTCAGAGTAGGGAGGCTAAAGAAGCGATTGAAATTGTTCTGAAAAATAGAGACCCTCAAGCCCTCACTTCCGAAGGAATCATTCAGAAGTATGAAATTGATACGGATACGGTCAAGTATAATCCCATGGGCGCAGTAATGGTGAAAGTAGTAGTTAATGGAGATGGTGAACTTTTTATTGACTATATAATATATCCGAATCAAGATGATATATCAATTGCTACGAGTAGCGCTTCTGAAAAGTTAGCAACATTGTTGAGGGAGGCGTATGAGTAGTTTTACTAGTCAAGAACAGTTAGAACTAGCAATAGCGGTTGCACAGGCGGAAAGGTAAAAAAGAAATGAGGAAATCGAAATGAAAACATGGCAGAAATGGTTACTCGGTATTGTCGCAAGTATAGCAGTCGTCGTTGGAATGGTAGTCTTGGGACAGGTAAGTAAACAAGAACAACGAAAACAAGAGATGCTGGAATTTGTTCAGAGTAAGGAGGCCGCTGTCGCCGTTGAAAATGTTTTAAAAAAAGAAGACCCGAAGGCGTTTACTAGTGAAGGAATTATTCAGACTTATGAAGTCGATAAGAATACGGTCGAACACAATCCTATGGGCGCAGTCATGTTTGACATCATCATTAATGGTAATGAGGAATACTCGGTAGGGTTTATCTTGTACAAGGATTCTCGCGGTGATGTGGAGGGCAGTAGCACCAGTTGGTCAGAGGCTATTATTAGCTTGCTAGAAAGAGGGATGGAATGAATGTTTATTCTGATCAAGAACATCTAGAAATAGCGGTTGCGGATATTCAGTAAAATGTTGCAGGAGGCATAGAATGAAAAAGAAATTACTCATTTTAATTGTGGTCATAGGAGGTTTATTGATGGCACTTCGCCTGACTGGTGAAATCCAAAAGCAAAAAGAAGAACAACGCAATCGGGAATATGAGGTTAGTTTGGTCAAGGCGTTGAAGAATAGTTATCGGGATCTTGAAGAGATAGAGCTTAGTAGCCCTGATTATTCAGTTCCGCCAGGAGATTGGAACTGTACGGTTCAATTAACTTTTTCTGATGGACAAGTTGTAGAATACTTTTTAGGGCATAGTCTATATTTGAAAATAAATAAATCTGCAATTACTAATGATGCAAACTCTGAAGTTTTATCGAATCATTATGGGAGTACGAAAAGTAAAGTAAAAGTCATTTTTTCAAATGGTGAGGAGGAAATACAGTAATGACCTTTAGCTACACAGACGAACAATTAAATAATTTAAATAAAGGGAAAAATGTTTATAGTGTCAATTCAGGTTTGTTAACCGAAAAATAAAAAAAGGCAAAAAGTATAAACATATCGTAGATAAGCCATCAAGCACTTTCACTTTATGGAGGGCATAGCATGAAAAAGAAATTACTCATTTTAATTGTGGTCATAGGAGGGCTATTGATGGCACTTCGTCTGAATGGTGAAATCCAAAAGCAAAAAGAAGAACAACGCAATCGAGAATATGAAGTCAGTCTGGTAAAGGCGTTGAAGAATACATATAGAGATATTGAGGAAATACGTATGAGTAGTCCGGTTTATGCAAAACCACCGGGAGATTGGTCTTGTTACGTGGAAATAGAATTTTCAGATGAGGAAAAAGTAGGCTATCATCTTGGACATAGTTTGACTGATGAGAGAAATGGTTCAGCCGTAGCCCATCCAAATGTAGTAGATATATTAGATAATTATTATGGTATAACGCATCAACAGGTCAGAGTTATATTTTCTAATGGAGAGAAGGGAATTCAATGAGTGATTTTGTATATACAGATAGACAGCTAAATTATTTAAATAGAGGTAAATATGTCTATAGTGTTAATTTGGACTTTTCTCGGAAAAATAAGACAAATCAGGTCGTAGAATCTCCGTCAAATAAAAATCAGACGAATATCCTTGAAGTTGACAATCAACAATTCAAAGTCATCAAGACCTACTCCGACCCTAGGACTGGTTTGAATGTCAATAAAAGAGCAAAGACAGCCGTGATTCGTAGTCACCGCTGTCTTCGCTCTTTTTTGCTACTGAAATCCCTCTGGGAACACGAGCTCCTTGGTGAAGTAATGAGCTAGTTCGGGATGGGAGGTGTGGGAAATCATGATAATGGTCAAATCGGCTTGTTGGAGTAGTTCTCCTTCGATGGCGATAGCTGTTTCGCGATCAACGGCGGATGTTCCTTCGTCAATTAGGATTATTTTTTGTCCTCGCAATAAGCCACGGGCTAGTGCTATTCGTTGGCGTTGTCCACCCGACAAGGACCGTCCACGGTCTCCGACTTCCCGATTGAGAAAGTCTTCAAAGGGTTCAAGGTGGGTCAGGCCAGCTTGAAGGCAGGCAGCTTTGAGTTGTCCTTCTGAGAAGTCCTGCCCGAGGCAGAGATTTTCGCGAATCGTTGTCGAAAGCAAGTAGGCTTCCTGTGGGAGGAAGAGAATGTGCTGAGCCAGGTAGTGGGGTGGCAGGTCGCGGATTTCTTGCCCATGGAAGGTTATACTTCCAGCGTAGTCTCGTAGGAAGCCCATCAGGATTTTTAGAAGTGTAGACTTGCCGCTACCACTTTCTCCGGTAATGAGGTATTTACCATTTTTCTCGAAACGCACCTGCAAATCTTGGAAGAGGCTCTGTTGGCCGTAGGCATAGCCTAAGTGTTTAGCAACTAAGACGGGCTCCTGTTCATTTGTGGTTGTTTGTACAGGTTTTGTGGCAGTTGTTACAGGTTTTGGAATGGTTTCTTGGAATTTCTGGAAGATCGGCTGACAGCCGTGAACAGAGGCTAATTGCCCACTCAGCTCACCGAGGGTTGTAAAGATAATACCAGTCAGAGCACCTGTTGCTTCAATGGTTCCAATTGAGACAAATCCCTGAATGGCTAGATAGCCTGTAAAAACAGTCAAAGCAATCTGAAAGAAGATATTTCCTGTAAAACCAAGCGCTCCAACAGCTGCTTCTACACTGGTTTGCTTGAGCACCACCTGCTTGAGGAGAAGCGAGGACTGGACAATCCGTTTGGGGATTTCCTTCAATAAGGAAAGGGAATAAAAGACGTCAAATCCGTTTAAAATTGTCTCGCTGTCCTTGAGAAAACGCTCGTTTTGCTGGCTCGTTTTTAGGCTGACTTCCTGCATTTTTTGGCCGAATAATTTAGGGATGGCGAGCATACAAGCGACAGAAATAAAGGTGACCAGCACCAAGGACCAGTGATAGCGAAAGAGCATGATGACCGCAAGAATCGTGCCAGAGATGCCCTTGATAATCAAAAAGAGAGGTTCAAAGGCCTGTTTGTTCAGGCTGTGAATATCATTGTTAAGCCAGGAAAGATAGGTATTGACAGACCGCTGATGGTAGCTTTGGTAATCCGTATCTGCTAGCCTTTTACTAATGTCTTTGCGAATAATGGTGTCTAGTTCCTGAATGACCTTCATCTGGTAAATCTTGGTCAGCCAGTCAAAGAAAATCAGACCGCACCAGACCAACATCAGATATATTTCTTGAACGAGAAAGGCTTTAAAGCGCAGGGCAATCAGCTGGTTCAAGGCCTCGGCATTAATGGTCGCTGCATAGACATGGCAGATTTGCCCAGCGATGATTAGCAAGCTAACACTGATGAGTTTTTGCTTTCGCTGTTTGAGGATGTGAAACATGATTTTCCTCCTTTCTATTTTTGATTCTATAGTGAATTGAATAAAGGTTAGGACATGATGAACGCCAGTTCTATCCGCAGTTCCTTGCCTTGTCCTATTCCTTTCTCAATCCACTATAGTATCTTTGGGAGAAAAAGCTAGTCACAAACTATAGAAAAAAATCTCATCGTTATAGATATTGAAGGAACCTTTATTTATTTTCTACAGGATTTAAAAAATTTGTAGAACTTTTTCTATAAATAGTAGTTAATACTATTGAGGAAAAGGAGGTACACTAATAATGTAAACGTTAACAAAGAAAGGGGATTCAGATGCAAAAGCTAGGAAAAACGCTGAAAGAAAACTGGATATTTCTGCTGATGGTTTTGCCAGGAGTCATCTGGCTAATACTTTTTTTCTATATTCCTGTTGTCGGAAATATTGTAGCCTTTAAGAATTATCGGTTAAGCGGCGAAGGATTTATCCATAGTTTACAGACAAGTGAATGGGTCGGATTGGATAATTTTAGATTTTTATTTAGTTCAAGCGATGCCTATATTATTACACGAAATACCATTCTTTATAATGGAGGCTTCATTATCCTAGGTCTGATAGCGGCTGTCTCACTTGCGATTATCTTTAGTGAATTACGTTCCAAGCGCCTAGTGAAAATTTACCAGACTACCATGCTGTTTCCCCACTTTTTATCATGGATTATCATTTCCTTTTTCGTCTATGCCTTTTTGAGCCCAGATAGAGGATTGCTCAACCATGTATTGACCAGCATGGGGATGGAAGGAAAGAGTTGGTATAATGTATCTGCCTTTTGGCCACCGTTTCTTCTCTTCATCGGGATTTGGAAGGGGTTGGGCTATAATAGTATTATTTACTATGCGACCATTATGGGAATTGACCCAACCTATTATGAAGCGGCGACAGTAGACGGAGCAAGCAAATGGCAACGAATCCGTCATGTGACGCTTCCGCAATTGACACCCCTCATTATTATTCTAACCATTTTAGCAGTTGGAAATATCTTCCGTGCAGATTTTGGTCTCTTTTTCCAAGTTCCGCGGGATTCAGGTACCATTTACAATGTGACCAATGTCTTAGATACTTATGTTTATAGAGGATTGGCAACGACGGGTGACATCAGTATGGCGGCAGCCGCCGGTTTGTATCAATCGGTAATCGGTTTGATTTTAGTGTTGACGACGAACTTCATTGTCCGTCGCATTGATAAAGAATCTGCTTTATTCTAGAAAGGAGTCCTATGAAATCAACGATTTCCAAAGAAAAAATTGACAAAGTTGGCATCCATTCCTTCAGTAAGAAAGCAGACCTTTTCTTCAATATCATCGTTGCCCTCTTTGCCTTGTCCTGTGTCCTCCCCTTCTTTTTTGTCATCATTATTTCCGTAACAGATGAAACAAGGTTAGTGATTGATGGCTTTCAATTTTGGCCGTCCAAGTTTAGTATAGCAGGATATGAATTTCTTATTCAATTAAAGGACAAGTTATTTCAATCTCTCTTTATTACCATGTTTGTGACAGTTGTAGGGACAACCTTGAATGTCTTTTTTACAACAACCTATGCCTATGCGATTTCACGAAAGAACTTCCGGTTCAGACGTTTCTTCACTCTCTTTGCCATGTTGAGCATGCTCTTTAGTGCAGGGATTGTGCCAAGCTATATTGTCATGACGAGCCTACTTGGCTTAGGGGATACGGTCTTAGCCTTGATTTTGCCAATGTTGCTCAGCCCTTTTAATATCATGGTGATGAGAACCTTTATTAAAAAGACAATCTCAGAGTCAATTATTGAATCTGCCCGGATTGATGGGGCGAGTGAAGCAAGAATATTTTTCCAGATTTGTCTACCGCTCGTCCTACCTGGTATTGCAACGATCAGTCTATTTACTGCCTTAGCATTTTGGAATGATTGGTTTAACGCACTTCTTTATATTAAGAGTGAGAACTTGGTTCCTCTCCAATATTTGCTGATGAAAATTCAGGCGAATATAGAATATCTCTCAAAGAATGCTGGCCTAGGTACCCAGTTTGCTGCTCTGAACAGTAGCATACCAAAAGAATCTGCCCGGATGGCGATGGTCGTCATTGCTACCTTGCCGATTGCTTGTATCTATCCATTTTTCCAACGTTACTTTGTGAAAGGATTGACAATAGGAGGTGTAAAGGAATAAGAAAAGTTTCAGGTGTCCAGAAACGCTTGGCGTTTCATTACTCAATATGTCAAAAAATAAAAAAGGAGAAAGACCATGAAGAAATGGCAAAAATATGCTGTTTTATCAGCAAGTGCAGTAGCTGTAGCTAGTTTAGCAGCTTGTGGTAGTTTGAAAGGAGACAATAGCAAGCAAGCTACGTCAGATGATGGCAAGACCGTCATTAAGATGTATCAAATTGGGGATAAGCCAGATAATCTGGATCAATTGCTGGAAAATGCCAATAAGATTATTAGTGAAAAAACAGGTGCAAAATTAGACATTCAATATATTGGTTGGGGTGAATACGCTGATAAGATGAATGTAATGGTTCAGTCTGGTGAAAACTTTGATATTGCTTTTGCACAAAATTATGTCATCAATGCGCAAAAAGGTGGGTATGCTGACTTAACAGAACTCTATCAAAAAGAAGGAAAAGCCCTTTACGATTCACTTGATCCAGCCTATATTAAAGGAAATATGGTGAACGGAAAGATTTACGCCGTACCAGTCAGCGCGAATGTGACTTCTGCTCAACATCTAGCGTTTAACGGTCCAATGGTAGAAAAATATGGAATTGATGTTAGTGGCATCAATAGCTATGAAGGACTCGAGCCTGTTTTGAAAGCTATTAAAGAAAAAGCTCCAGAAACCACACCATTTGCGATTGGTAAAAACTTTGTACCATCAGAAGATTTTGACTATCCGATGTCTAATGAATTGCCATTTGTCATCGACCTCAAAGGGGATACTACAAAGGTTGTCAACCGTTATGAAGTAGATCGCTTTAAAGCACATCTAAAAACCTTGCATCAATACTACAAGGCAGGCTATATTCCACAAGATGCAGCTACTAGTGATACTTCTTATGGATTAGGGGAAGATACTTGGTTTGCCCGCGAAGAAACTGCAGGACCAGCAGACTATGGTGACAGCCTATTGACTCGTGTTGCAAATCGTAAGATTATCATCAACCCATTGACACAGTTTATTAAGAAAAATCAAACCACACAAGTTGCCAACTTTATTATTTCAAATACCTCCAAAAACAAAGAAAAAGCCATGGAAATCTTGACCTTGTTAAATACTGACAAGGAATTATTGAACGGGCTTGTATATGGTCCAGAAGGCGAAAACTGGGAAAAAGTAGCGGGGACTGACCGTGTGAAAGTTTTGGAAGGCTATAATGGAAATACCCACATGTCTGGTTGGAACACAGGAAATAACTGGTTGCTTTATCTAAATGAAAATGTAACAGATGAACAAATTGCAGAATCTAAGAAAATCCTTGAAGAAGCACAAGAATCTCCTGCCCTTGGTTTTAACTTCAATACAGAGCCTGTTAAATCTGAATTGACTGCTGTGACAAATACAATGAAACAATACGCAGCTGCTATCAATACAGGTACAGTAGACCCTGATGTTGAAATTCCAAAACTCATGGAAAAACTCAAATCAGAAGGCGCTTATGAAAAAGTGTTGAAGGAATTGCAAAAACAATATGATGAATTCTTGAGTGCAAAAAAATAAGATGCTACAATAGGTCTTGTGACCGCACATAAATGATGAGTGAGAAGAAATCGAACTGCTTGTGAGCCGGTTTCTCCTCACTTTTTCGTTCAAGAAAACCGACAGAAGAGGAATGCAGATGAACAGCTTGATACCAAACGCTGCACAGTTTCAATACCACAAGGAAGAGTTGGCGGCTTTTATCCATTTTGGTCCCAATACCTTTCACAATGTGGAATGGGGTGAGCACTACGGAGACATGTCAGCCAAGGAGGTCTTTCCGCTAAAAGAGAAAGTAGATGTAGAGCCCTTGATGGCGACCTTGCAAGCGGCAGGTTTTAAAAAGGTGATTGTCACCGCTAAGCATCATGACGGCTTTGCCATCTGGCGCAGTCGTTTTACAGACTATGAGATTGGTCATACCGATTATCAAAATGGCCAAGGGGATGTCCTAGCAGATATTTCCGCAGCAGCGACTAAATATGGTCTAGCGATGGGGCTCTATCTTTCTCCCTGGGATATTCACGAGAAAAGTTATGGCTACTATGATCAGGATGGCAATCCCTTGGTGGGTGAGGACGGTGTTCCGCTTTTGGGTCGGACATGGGAAGAAGTCGAGCAACTAGACGCTGCTGACTATAATGCCTTTTATATGCAGCAATTAGAGGAAATTTTGAGCAATCCTCGCTATGGCTGTAATGGTCGCTTTACCGAAATCTGGCTGGACGGTGCAAAAGGAACAGGAGCTGCTGCCCAGCGCTATCAGCTAGACCAGTGGATTGAGACGATTCAGCGCTATCAAGGCAGACAAGCAGGTTATGAGACCGATGCCCTCTTATTTGGCGCAGGTCCCTATACCACGGTTCGCTGGATTGGAAATGAATCTGGTTTTGCCCATGAAACAACGTGGGCGCCTGCGCGCCTCATCTATAATGACGAGGGAGTCGCAGTCGATATTGATACCAATATGCGCAACCATTATAGCCAAGGCTACCCAACTGGTGATGTTTGGACCGTGCCTGAAGCAGATGCCAGAATGACCTCGGGCTGGTTTTGGGGTCCAGATAAAAAACGCCCGAAAACCTTGTCTGAGTTGACCGAAATCTACCTACGCTCCGTCGGTCATGGTGCAACCTTGTTGCTAAATATTCCCTTGAATGATCAAGGCAAGGTGGATCAGGACATTCTCGATCGGGTCAGCGAGTTTGGACGTGCCCTAGAAACGACCTTTGCGACCAATCTAGCGCAAGGTGCGGCCTTGCATACGGACGTCTCTCATCAGCAGGGGGTAGAGAACCTACTAGATGACAATCCCTTGACCTACTGGTCTCCTGAAGAAGGTGTGACAGAGGCTAGGCTCACTCTGGAGTTGGGAGGGCTGACCTCATTTGATGTTGTATCCATAGAAGAAGCCATCCAAGAGGGACAGAAGATTTGCCAGTATCAAGTAGAAGTTAGTCTGAATCAGGCAGACTGGCACTTGGTGGAGCAAGGAAGGACGATTGGTGCCAAGCGCCTGATTGTCCAGCATGGAACCAAGGCGCGATTTGTTAGGATTTGGATCAAGACAGAAAGGGGAAATCCCATGCTCAGTCGCGTCGGCCTATACCAAGCTGCTCCTGATTTTCAAGTGACGACCAATACTTCCTCAAGGATTACGAAGATTCCTCTAGTGCTCGGAGAACTCTGTGATGGGCAACTGCGTCAGCTAGAAGTGCAAGGTTGCCATGTGAGACTCATGGGAGAAGCTGGTTTGTCTAAGGGCTCGCTAGATCTTGTGCTAGATGGTCAGGCGATGGAAGCTCTTGATTATGATGCGATTTCAGAAGGATGTCAGGCTCTGTTTGACTGGCCTTTGTCGGACACCAGTTCGCATACGATCGGTGTGCGCCTAGAAGAAAAAGACCTGCCCTATGTCTACTTGTTGGTGTATGCTGATGGCAGCTATATCGAATTTGACCAGAGCCACTACAGCCTAGCTGCGGGAGAAACCGTCTCTTTAGTCGTAAGACGGATTGGGGCAAGTGACCAACGATCAGAAGTATACTTGGAAAATAATCCAGGTTCTGCGGTTCAGGGCGATTATGATACATCGGTAGCTGGTGTGCAGATGTTTGAAGTAGGTGAGTGTGAAGGCCAGATACTGGTGAAAACACAGCCCCAACCTCAAGGAAAGGGACCGCTTTATTTCACATTAGATTTAGTGGGAGAAAAAGGAGCGCAACTAGGTGCCTGTTCGCAGGTGGTTGTGACCATTCAGTCATAGGTTCCTATAGTTCCAAAGGGAGATGAGGCTAGCTATGTTCTAGCTGTGTATTTCCTACTGAAAATATGGTATACTTAGTATATGAAAACGTTTTATAGGGGAGGTTTGAGATGGGGAAAGTGATTGAGTTTGTCTTTCAAAAAGTGTATCTTGCGCTACTGGTTTCAGGAATCTTTTTTCTGTTGACGGTGTGCGGTGGGCTTGTAGGTGGCTTTGCGCCTGCTGGTGCGACGGTTATGTCCTTAGTTGCAGCACACGGGTATGACTATCGTAGCTACACATGGTCGGAGGCTTGGACCTTGTTTCGGTCGAACCTCAAGCGCAGTAATCTAGTCTTTTACTCTCTCTTTCTGTTAGAAATGGGACTGGTCTACGGACTTTATCTAGTCGTTCAGCTTCCGCCGTCTATCTTGATGGTCATGGTTATCTTTGTGCAAGTCCTTTTAGCGCTCTTTGTCTTGTTAGCCTACCCGATTTACTTGAAATTACAGGTCTACTTTGAGATGTCCTATCTGATCAGTCTCAAATTGTCCTTTATCGGGCTCTTTATCAGCATTATGGCCTTGATAAAATTGCTCATTGGGACGGCCTTGTTGGTGTGGCTAGGCTATCATTTTCCAGCAGTAGGATTTTTCTTGTTGGTGGGAGCTTGGCATTTTTATGCGAGTGATATACTAGAGCCAATCTATCAAGGCTTGCAGGATAAAATCAGATAGAATATAGGATAGTAGAATGAAACGATTTTGGTTAAATTCTCTTTTGCGCATCTATGCCTCTGTAATGATTGTCATCATGCTTTTTATCGCTTGCCTACTGGCCTATTCCAACTGGCACATAAAAGATCAAGAAGCCCAGCGAGTGGTTCATCATGTATCTGGTCGCATGTCAGACGAGGTAGAGTACTATTATCGTCGTTCGACTCAGGTCGTTGAGTCCTTGACCCAGAGCGCGATTCAATTGGAAGGCTTGTATAAGTATTTTTCTCTTAGCCCGTCAGAATATGTTTCCTGGCTCTTGAATACAGATGCACCACGAGGGATTGATCCTTCTATCCACCGCAATATCCTCACGATCTATATGCAAAATGAAGCGATTGAAGGAATTGCCATCGCTTTAAATGATTATAAGACGGTCTTTGTTTCGAGTCGCCAGCGAAAAAGTGGTCGCCAGATTGAAGCAGAATCCTTTACACCCGATCCGCAGGCTTTTCCCATCTTGATGTATGACAAATTGTCTGAGCAAGTAATCGGTACAGCCTATGTGACGGTCAATGAAGAAGTTTTTCGGAGGTTAGCAGAAAACACGACTATTCCGCTGATTATCCGCATCACCTCTCCCTACGAGCAAGTAATGATGATTCTCACGGAAAACCAAACCATGGAAGTTAGTGAATGGTTGAGCAGGGAGACGGCTCATGATTACAGGGTGGATATTGCCCTGCCAAAAGGCTATCTGTTTCGCTCGAATTTTGTGGAGACGCTGGGGATTGTGGGGACCAGCCTTGTGTTATCAGGGATTCTCTATCTCCTTTTAAAACGGGTCTTTAAAAATTACCAAGTACAGGTCAGCGATATTGTCGAGACCATGCAGGTGATTTCCCAAGGGGATAGCGTTAGACGCATCAATGTGGAGACCAAGGAGCGAGAGTTGCTGCTGATTGCGGATAATACTAACCAGATGTTGGACAATCTCAACCAGAATCTGCACGACATCTACCAGTTACAGCTTAGTCAGAAAGATGCCAATTTGCGCGCCCTACAAGCTCAAATCAACCCGCATTTTATGTACAATACGCTGGAATTTATCCGCATGTATGCCGTTGTGCATGATCAAGATGAGCTAGCAGATATTATCTATGAATTTAGCAGTCTCTTGCGCAACAATATTTCAGATGAAAAAACGACGACCTTGGAGCAGGAATTGGAATTTTGCAGGAAATACAGCTATCTTTGTATGATGCGTTATCCAAAATCCGTCGCTTATGATTACAAAATAGCTCCGGAATTAAGGACTTTTCGCATTCCCAAGTTCAGTATCCAGCCCCTGGTTGAAAATTATTTTGCCCACGGTATCGAGCATGACCGCTATAATAATGCCATTAGTGTCAAGGTTTTTCAGCGAAATGGTGGTATTGAAATATTGATTCGTGACAATGGCAAAGGGATGACAGAAGAGGTTTTGAAGCGGCTTCAAGCCACTTTGCAGCAACGCAGATTTGTCCACAATGCAGAACAGCGCTCTATTGGGATTGTCAATGTGCACGAACGTTTTGTCCTCTTTTTCGGGGACCGCTATGAGATTCAACTGCATTCTGAAGAAGGCTTGGGTGTGACCTACCGCATCTTCATTCGTCAGGAAGAATCCGCCTAACGATTGCCTTTTTGGTCATGTCAGAGAGTTAGAAAGAGGAAGATATGTACAAGGTTTTACTTGTCGATGATGAGTACATGGTGATTGCTGGCTTAAAAAAATTAATCCCTTTTCACCAGTATGATATGGAAGTTGTCTACGGTGCTAGTAGTGCCACAGAAGCCCTCACCTATATCGCAGGGCACCCAGTAGATGTCATCATTACAGACGTCAATATGCCAGGGATCAATGGTCTTGAAATGGTGCGCCAGATGAGGGAACAATTGCCTCATGCTGCTTATATCATCTTATCAGGCTATAAGGAGTTCGAATACGTCAAGACAGCCCTCAATTTGCAGGTAGCTGATTATCTGGTCAAGCCGGTGGACAAGGTGGAATTAGGGCAGTTATTGGGCAGGATTGCTCACACCTTTGCCTCCAAAGAAAAAACGGCTCTGCCTTTATTGCGAGAAGACACGACAGAAGAAGAATTTAAAGAGGTCCTGCAGGACAAGCCTAGGGTCTTACTTGCGGCAGCAAGAACAGAGCAGGGAGAGCATGCCGTGCCCTTTACGGTATTGGGGCAGTCAGGCTTTCTCTTCTTGACGGAACACGAAGGGGATGTTCTTCTTGCGAGACCTTTTACAGCTCCCTATGTGTCATCCTTTCAAGAATTTACCAAGGAATTAGAAACCTATTTCTTTTATGGAAACGTAGCCTTGCAGCCCAATTCCAGCGTGTTTCGCTACTATGAACCGATGTATCGGGTCATTATCCAAGGGAACTTGCAGCAAATTCTGGAAGAACTCGGTTTGTTAGAAGAGATTGTCCTTAAAACAACGCCTCGTGTGTCCACGACCAAGCAACTCTTTATCCAGTTTGTGATGGATGTGTTTCATCTTTTTGAACATTTAAAGCCAGATGATATGACGCAAATCATCAAGAATTTGGAAAGTAGTAAGACCTTTGACGAGCTATCCCAGTGTATGCGCAAGGAGATTACCCATCTCTTTAGCCAGCATCGTCTGAACGAAAATGTAGCCAATGTTCTTGAGTTAATCAGTTCTCATTATCGTCAGGAAATTTCGCTCAAGGACATCAGCGCGCAACTCTTTATCAATCCTGTCTACCTCGGTCAGTTGATTAAGAAAGAGACAAATTCAACCTTTGCTGAGCTTCTAAACAAGCAGCGAATCAAAGCAGCTCAACAGCTCCTGCTTGCCACCAATAACAGTATTGAGGATATTTGCTACGCTGTCGGCTACAGCAATGTAGGCTATTTCTACAAAGTTTTTCGCAAACTCTGTGGCAAATCCCCCAAGGCCTATCGCCAACAGATGTAAATTAGCCCTGCCGTTTTTACGAGCTAGGAGAAATCGTCTCTCATTCATCCTAAAAAGATTTCTTTTGATAAAATTTAGACATCCCAGTTTTTTAGCTGGGATGTTTGTTTTGCTGGATTGTTCAGCTTTTGCAAAAATGAGGGGTGTTTTTCAAGACGGATAAAGAGATTTCACGGACAATCCTTGGTCTCATCTTGAAAAAATTGCCAAAATCAGCTATAATGAGTTGTAAGAAAAACTTGCAGGTGAGAGTCCTGCCGTGCGTGAAGAAAGGAAGCAGGCTTGCCCTGCTGTAAATAAGTAAAGATATGACATCAGTTGTTGTTGTAGGAACCCAATGGGGGGACGAAGGTAAAGGAAAAATCACAGACTTCTTGTCTGCCAATGCAGAAGTGATTGCACGTTACCAAGGTGGTGACAATGCAGGTCATACCATCGTGATTGACGGAAAAAAATACAAATTGCACTTGATTCCATCAGGGATTTTCTTCCCAGAAAAGATTTCGGTGATCGGAAATGGGATGGTGGTCAACCCGAAATCCTTGGTCAAAGAATTGAATTACCTGCATGAAGAAGGCGTGACGACCGATAATCTTCGGATTTCAGACCGTGCCCATGTGATTTTGCCGTATCATATCAAACTGGACCAATTGCAAGAAGAGGCAAAAGGTGATAACAAAATCGGAACGACCATTAAAGGAATCGGCCCTGCCTACATGGACAAGGCTGCGCGTGTGGGAATCCGCATTGCAGACCTTCTTGACCGCGAGATTTTCAAAGAGCGCTTAGAGCGTAATTTGGCAGAGAAAAATCGCCTGTTTGAGAAATTGTACGATAGCACAGCGATTTCATTTGAGGAGATTTTTGAAGAATACTACGAATATGGTCAACAAATCAAGCAATATGTGACAGACACCTCTGTGATTTTAAACGATGCTTTGGACCAAGGTAAACGCGTCCTTTTTGAGGGAGCGCAAGGGGTCATGCTCGATATCGACCAAGGAACCTATCCGTTTGTCACCTCCTCAAACCCGGTTGCAGGTGGGGTAACGATCGGTTCAGGTGTTGGTCCAAGTAAGATTGACAAGGTGGTCGGGGTATGTAAAGCCTATACTAGCCGTGTCGGAGATGGTCCATTCCCAACAGAACTCTTTGACGAAGTGGGAGACCGTATCCGTGAAGTGGGGCATGAATATGGGACAACCACAGGCCGTCCGCGCCGTGTCGGTTGGTTTGACTCGGTTGTGATGCGCCATAGCCGCCGCGTATCAGGAATTACCAATCTTTCCTTGAACTCAATTGATGTCCTTTCAGGGCTTGAAACGGTGAAAATCTGCGTGGCTTACGATTTAGACGGCAAACGCATTGACCACTACCCAGCAAGCCTTGAAGAACTCAAACGTTGCAAACCAATCTACGAAGAATTACCAGGCTGGTCTGAGGATATTACAGGCGTTCGTAGCCTAGAAGAACTCCCAGAGAATGCGCGCAACTACGTCCGTCGCGTCAGCGAACTCGTCGGCGTCCGCATCTCAACCTTCTCCGTAGGCCCAGGCCGCGAACAAACCAACATCTTGGAAAGTGTATGGGGTTGAAATAGTCCAGTGGACTATTTCAATCGGGAGATGGGAGCTTTGCATAGCAAAGGGTCCCTGCCTTCTGCCTCGTTTTAATCTGGAAATAGGAACACTGCGTAGCAGTGTGTCCCAGTCAGACGGGTTGTTTTAGGCGGGAAATAAGAGGTTGCGGTAGCAACCTCACTGCTTGATAAGGTCCGGGGGACCTTTTTAAGTTGGAGATAGAAATTCGCGGGAGCGAATTCTCTTCTTAATGAAGTCCGGGGGACCTTTTTAATCTGGAAATAAGAGGTTGCGGTAGCAACCTTACTGCTTGATAAGGAGTTGTGCACCTTTTTAGGTTGGAAATAGGAACATTGCGTAGCAGTGTGTCCCTGCCAGAGTGGGTTGTTTTAGGCGGGAGATAAGAGGTTGCGGTAGCAACCTCACTGCTTGATAAGGTGCAGTGTACCTTTTTAGGTTGGAAATAGGAAGACTGCGTATCAGTGTGTCCCAGCCAGATGGGGGTAGTCTAGAGATGAGGCTGGGATAAAAGTCCCTTACTTCGTTACGTTTCATAGCTTTAACAGGTTGACGCAGTAGTTGTCTGGTTAGTAAAACGTTGATAAATCAACATTCTATTAGAAGAGGCTAGCGAAGAATTGTTCGCTAGCCTTATTTCCAACCTTCCACAATTCTTGATTGTGAAAGCTAGTCAACTTGCGGATATCAACAGTCAGGGGAGTGACTGTTGATACCCGAGCCTAAAAATTAGAAAGCGAGGTCTACGAAATCGAACTCTTGCGAGTTACCGATTTCTGTCCCACTCCCAGCTTTTTGCCTTACGGACGGAACGATATTAAACATAAAAACCAGAAGTTCATATGTGGACGAGCTTCTGGTTTTTATAGTGGATTGAGCAAGGAATAGGACAAGGCAAGGAGCTGCAGATAGAACTGACGTTCATCAAAGCGATTTAACGATGTCCTAACCTTTATTCAATTCATTATAGGTGTTCATGTTTTGTTTCTGTCTTTACTAGTTTTCGTGTCGAATGCCGTATTGATGAGGAACGCCGAGATGGTCGCGCAGAGTTGACCCTTCGTAATCGGTATGGAACAGGCCGCGCTCTTGAAGGATCGGCACTACTTGCTCAACGAAGGCACGAACGCCATCGTGTGCCAAGTCTGGAACGATGGAAAAGCCGTCAGTTGCCCCTGCTTCAAACCATTCTTGTAAGAAGTCGGCCACATCCTTGGTTGTTCCGACAACTACTGGGTGATAGTTAATCACTCCGTGTGCCAGCGTATCAATAGGAGAATATCCTTCTTTTAACACTTCTAGAGCACGCGGGGAGCGAGGATCGTGCAGATTGACCCGAGCGAGTTTGAGCCAGCTTTCAGGAAGCGGTTGATACGGGTCAATGCCTTGGAAATTCAAGCCAACCATGGCCCCAAGATAGGACAGGCGGTGTGCTAATTCTTCCTTGTCATATTCTAGGACAGTCCTGCGCCGAGCGAGGGCTTCTTCTTTACTGTCTGCGATGGTGAACATAAAACCTGTAAAGACGTTGATGTCGTCGGCAGAACGTCCGTGCGCCATCGCGCTTTCGCGCAATATATTGCGATATTCACGGGCTTCTTCAATGGTAAAGGGATTAGCATAGACACCAGAAGCAAAACGTCCTGCTAGTCGAATGCCCTCTGGGCTAGGGCCCGCTTGAAAAATCGGGGGCTGTCCTTGTTCAGACGGCGGGATTGGAAGAGGACCCTTGGTTTGAATATACTCTCCCTCGTAATTGACAGGCTTGATGTGACGCATATCTGCAAATTGCCCAGACTCCTTGTCGTGGAGGTAGGCCCCTTCTCCCCAAGAACCCCACAGCCCTTGGACAGCTTCAATCATCTCATGTGCTCTGCCATATCGCTCGTGGGTTGATTTTAGATGTGTCCCGAAATTTGCCGCTGTTGCTGGTGTCGAAGTGGTGACGGCATTCCAGCCGACACGTCCATGGCTGACCACATCCAATGCCTTGAGGTGACGAGCGAGATTATAGGGCTCGTTAAAGGTCGTTGAAAAGGTTCCGACTAATCCGATATGCTTGGTGGCTCTCGCAACAGAAGTCATGGCTATCAGCGGGTCCATGGAATGCATGGGCGTATCCTGTGTCAGGTCATTGACCAGAGCAGGGGTATCTGCCATAAACAGGGCGTGGAGCTTTCCTTTTTCGGCTAACTGCGCCATTTCCACATAGAGGTCCATATCCGTATAGGCGTCTGCTTTGGCTTCAGGCAAGCGCCAAGTCTTAAATTCACCTCCATAGCCTGACACCATTTGTAGGACAATCTTCATTTGTTTGTTCATCTTTGTTACACTAACCTTTCCATTCTAGACATGGCCATCCGTATCAAAATCTTTGCACTAGCATAGAAATTTATCAGACGATGTGCCGATTGCCTTCTTGTTTTCTTTCTGTTATAGTTTATATAGTACAACTGTCATTTAGATTCGTCAATTGACACTATTGGGCAATCTGTCACTTAAAAGACATAAGAGAAAGGACTGTCACTTTGAAACAGGATTTACGTTTTCAAAAAACAGAAAAAGCACTCCAAAACGCCTTTTTAGAGTTGCTACAAAGCAAAGAAATCAGTAAAATTTCGGTCAAGGAAATATGCAGCTTGGCTCAGGTATCTCGAAATGCCTTTTACCAGCATTATGAGACGAAAGAGCACCTTTATGACAATCTGCTAAACGATATTCTTCTATCAATTGAGCAGGCTTGTAAGCCCCTCGTCAAAGATTTGGCACATATCTCCGCAGCTGAAGGTCGCTTGTTTTTGGACAATATCCTCCGAGCAGTGGAGCAACATCGTTTTGTGATGTATCGCCTATTGACCAGTCAGCCAGCTGCCTTTTCTGCTGCCTTTCATAAGATGCTTCTTTCTGCCACCATAGAAGGCAGTCAGACGCTGATGACGACCCCTGACATCTCCTATCTGCATATTTTTTCAGGTGGTGTGACAGCCTTTGTCAGCTATTGGCTGCTAGAAACCAGCTTCACTTTAGAAGAAGCCCAAGAAAAACTATTTGCTATTTTAGGTCAATTAAGGGTTGTGTCGGATTGAGGTTTATTTCTGACAATCCCGCTAAATATTCCGAAAATGAAAAAAGAGAATTCCTTTAAGCCTTGTTTAAGTTTTGCGGGTTATACTAAGACCATCCAATAAAAACCTCCTACTAATTGGATCACCTTTCAACTTTTTCAATATTATCTCCTTAATGAAAGCCATCTCATCAGGTGGCTTTTCTTTTGGAGAATCTTTTGTTATAATAAATTATATTAAAAAAGGAGTGATACTATGGGTCCATTTTTGTTTCCACTATTGATGGTGGCAATGTTAGGGTTTATGATTTTTTCACAGCGCAAGCAACAAAAAAATCGGATGGAAGTCTTGAACCAAATTCAAAAGGGTGATGAGATTATTACCATCGGTGGCTTGTATGGAATTGTGGATGAAATCAACGAACAAAAAGTCGTTTTAGATGTGGATGGTGTCTATTTGACATTTGAACGTTCGGCTATCCGTGGCCGTGTGAACCAAGCAACAGCTGTTGCAACAGTTGTTGAAGAACCAGTAGTGGAAGACACTGCTGTGACAGAAGAATAAGCATTCACAGGAAGCTGGGCTCATGTCCAGTTTTTTTATTTTTGCTAGGGAAGGTGGCATTTGAGCTGACAGGCAGAAACCCTTGCACTTTCGCATTTTTAGTAAAATATGGTATAATGAAATGATTATAATGTGAGGATAAAACATGTTCCGCTTTCCGTTTAAGAAAAAAGAAATCATTGAAACAGCTATTCAGGTACCAAAGCACATCGCCATCATCATGGATGGGAATGGTCGCTGGGCTAAAAAACGCCTGCAGCCGCGTGTCATGGGGCACAAGGCAGGTATGGATGCCTTGCAAAAAATTACCAAAGCAGCTTCTAATATGGGTGTGAAGGTTTTGACTGTCTATGCCTTCTCGACTGAAAATTGGACCCGTCCAGAAAAAGAAGTGACGTTCATCATGAACTTGCCCGTTGAATTTTATGACAAATATGTGCCTGACTTGCATGCCAACAATGTGAAAATCCAGATGATTGGTGAACATTCACGCTTGCCAGAAGCAACGAAAACCGCTATGGCAAATGCCATGCAAAAGACCAAGCACAATACAGGCTTGATTTTAAACTTTGCCTTGAACTATGGGGGGCGTGATGAGATGACCCATGCGGTAAGAGAGATTGCTCAAGCAGTGTTGGATTCTAAGTTCAATCCTGGGGAGATTGATGAGCAGTTGATTGCTGATTATCTTTATACCAATAAATTACCGGCTAGTCTACGCGATCCAGACTTGGTCATTCGGACCAGTGGTGAATTGCGGTTGAGCAACTTTTTGCCGTGGCAAACAGCCTATAGTGAGCTTTATTTTACCGATATTGCCTGGCCAGATTTTGATGAAAAAGCGCTTCATGAAGCGATAAAAGAATACAATAGACGCCACAGACGTTTCGGTGGTATCTAAGAGGGAGAAATGATGTCAAAGGATTTACAGAAACGAGTGATTTTTGGGGGAGTGGCTCTGGCCATCTTTATCCCTTTCTTACTAAAAGGCGGAGTGCCTTTTCAACTGTTTATTGGTCTTCTCGCCATGATAGCGACTGCTGAACTCATCAAAATGCACGGTTTATTGCCCAATTCCATCGAGGGCATGTTGGCCATGTTGGGGAGTTTGGTCTTGACCTTGCCCTTGGAGAACTATCTGACCTTCCTGCCGACGGATGGGAATTACACAGCCTATGCCATTGTGGTATTTTGCTTATTGGGGTCAACTGTTTTTAATCTTCAGCACTATTCTTACTCCGAAGTGGCCTTTCCCATTGCTTCTAGCTTTTATGTCGGCATTGGCTTTCATCATTTGATTTTGGCGCGAATGGACGGACTAGATAAGGTTCTCTTTGCTCTATTTATCGTCTGGGCGACAGATATTGGAGCCTACATGATTGGTAGCCGCATCGGAAGGCGCAAGCTCATGCCCAAGGTGTCACCGAATAAGACGTTGGAAGGGAGCCTCGGTGGGATTGTTTCTGCTCTTGTAGTATCTGCTATCTTTATCTTGGTAGATAAGGGAGTGGCATCGGGGTATTCACTTGTCACTATGTTGCTCTTGGTGGTTCTCTTTTCCATCTTTGCCCAGTTTGGGGATTTGGTGGAAAGTGCCATTAAGCGCTGCTTTGGGGTCAAGGATTCAGGAAAAGTGATTCCGGGACACGGTGGCATTTTAGACCGTTTTGATAGTTTGATTTTTGTCTTTCCTATCATGCACTTTTTTGGGTTATTCTAGGGAGGAATGATGAAGGGAATTTTAGCATTTATTTTTATTTTTGGCGTGATTGTTGTGGTCCATGAATTCGGGCATTTCTACTTTGCCAAGAAATCAGGGATTCTCGTGCGGGAATTTGCGATTGGGATGGGACCGAAAATCTTTGCTCATATTGGCAAAGATGGCACGGCTTATACGATTCGGATTCTGCCCTTGGGTGGCTATGTGCGCATGGCTGGCTGGGGTGAAGACAAGACAGAGATTAAGACAGGGACTCCTGTTTCTCTTAGTGTCAATGCAGAAGGAGTGGTCACACGAATCAATCTGTCCAATAAGGTCTTAGATAATACCAGCCTTCCGATGAATGTGACAGCCTATGATTTTGAGGAAAAACTGGAAATCACAGGTTTAGTCTTGGAAGAAAGCAAGACCTTCCCCGTTGACCACGATGCGACCATTGTCGAAGAAGATGGTACGGAGGTTCGCATTGCACCGCTGGATGTCCAGTATCAAAATGCCTCGGTCTGGGGACGACTCATCACGAATTTTGCAGGTCCAATGAATAATTTCATCTTGGGCTTTGTCGCTTTTGTTCTCTTTTTCTTTCTACAAGGAGGAGTGCCAGATTATGCCAGCAACCACGTAACGGTGACAGATGGTGGTGCGATTCAGCAGGCTGGTGTCGTGACAGGCGATCAGATTCTTGCCATCAATGGTGAAAAGGTCCGTGACTACGATGCGATTGCTCAGGCGATTGAAAAAGCGAGCCAAGGTGCCAAAATAGCTCCAACCCTATCTGTTGAAATCAGTCATGAGGGGCAGAAAAAGACCCTCGATGTGACGACAAAAGAGCAGGATGGTCATTATTACCTAGGTGTTTCACCCATCTTGAAGACAGGCTTTGCGGATAAAGTGGTCGGTGGATTGAAAGAGACCGTATCTACCAGTCTATTGATTGTGAAGGCTCTAAAAAATATCATTGCCCAATTTGATTTGAATAAATTAGGTGGACCAGTTGCCATTTACCAAATCAGCTCACAGGCAGCCGATAATGGCTGGGGCTCTGTCTTGCGTCTCCTTGCCATGTTGTCTATTAACTTGGGAATTTTTAACCTGATTCCGATTCCAGCCCTTGACGGTGGAAAAATCGTTATCAACATCATCGAAGCTATTCGTAGAAAACCGCTGAAACAAGAAACCGAATCCTACATTACCCTAGCAGGTGTTGCTGTCATGGTTATCCTCATGATTGCGGTTACCTGGAACGATATTTTACGTGTCTTTTTTTAAAAGATTGAGCTAAAGGAGAGAAAAATTTTATGAAACAGTCGAAAATGATTATCCCAACCCTACGGGAAATGCCATCTGATGCCCAGGTGATCAGCCATGCCTTGATGGTGCGTGCAGGCTATGTTCGTCAGGTATCAGCAGGGATTTACAGCTATTTACCGCTTGCCAATCGTGTGATTGAAAAGGCTAAAACCATCATGCGGCAGGAATTTGACAAGATTGGTGCGGTCGAGTTTCTAGCGCCAGCCCTCTTGTCAGCAGACATTTGGCGTGAGTCAGGCCGTTACGACACCTATGGTGACGACCTTTATAAACTAAAAAATCGGGAAGGTTCTGATTTTATCCTAGGTCCTACCCATGAAGAAACGGTGACCTTGTTGGCCCGTGATGCGGTGCAATCTTACAAGCAATTGCCGCTCAATATCTACCAAATCCAGCCTAAATACCGTGATGAGAAGCGCCCGCGCAATGGCTTGCTCCGCGGTCGTGAATTTATCATGAAAGACGGCTATAGTTTCCATGCCAATTACGATAGTTTGGATCAGACCTATGATGATTACAAGTCTGCTTACGAAGCCATTTTTACACGTGCAGGACTTGAATTCAAGGCTATCATTGGTGATGGTGGTGCCATGGGTGGTAAGGATAGCCAAGAATTTATGGCCATCACCCCAGACCGTACCGACCTTGACCGCTGGGTAATCTTGGACAAGTCGGTTGCTTCCCTTGATGAAATTCCAGAAGATGTGTTAGCAGCGATCAAGGAAGAATTAGGCGCATGGCTGGTATCAGGTGAGGATACGATTGTGTACTCAAATGAATCAAGCTACGCAGCCAATCTTGAAATGGCAACGAGCGAGCACAAGCCACGCAACGTGGTGGTAGCAGAAGAAGCCTTGGTCAAAGTGGCAACACCAGATAGCAAGAGCATTGATGAAGTGTCAGCTTTCTTGGACATTCCAGCAGAGCAAACCATCAAAACCATGCTCTTTATGGCAGATGGGGAGCCTGTTGTAGCCCTTCTTGTCGGAAATGATCAAGTCAATGATGTGAAATTGAAAAATCACTTGGGAGCGGATTTCTTTGATGTGGCAACGCCAGAACAAGCTCTTGATGTCTTTGGGGCAAACGTTGGCTCACTTGGACCAGTCGGACTGCCAGAAAATGTGAAAATCATTGCGGACCGTAAGGTGGAAGGTCTTAAAAATGCCGTGGTTGGCGCCAACGAAGATGGTTTCCACTATACAGGTGCCAATGCAGGGCGCGATTATCAGGTGACAGAATATGTGGACATTCGTGAAGTCAAAGAGGGTGAGCCTTCACCAGATGGAAAAGGAACCTTGCAGTTTGCCCGCGGAATTGAAATCGGCCACATCTTCAAGTTGGGTACGCGTTATTCAGACAGCATGAATGCGACGATTTTAGATGAGAATGGTCGCGCAGTCCCAATCATCATGGGTTGCTACGGAATCGGTGTGAGTCGCCTCTTGTCAGCAGTGCTAGAGCAACATGCCCGTCTCTTTGTCAATAAGACACCAAAAGGCGAATACCGCTTTGCTTGGGGCATCAATTTCCCGAAAGAATTGGCGCCATTTGACGTGCATTTGATTCCAGTCAATGTCAAAGATGAGGCAGCCATGAGCTTGACTCAATCGATTGAAGATAGCTTGGTGGCGGCAGGCTATGAAGTCTTGACCGATGACCGCAACGAGCGTGTCGGTGTGAAATTCTCAGACAGCGACTTGATAGGCTTGCCAATCCGTGTGACCGTTGGTAAAAAAGCAGCGGAAGGCATTGTCGAAGTGAAGATCAAGGGCACAGCTGACACCGTTGAAGTGCATGTGGACCAGTTACTGGAAACCTTGAAAATCTTAGCTAATAAATAATAAGAAAAGGTCTCAACCAGGTTGGTTGAGCTTTTTTTATGGTCTAGTATGGTAGATACGCAAAGCCGTTGTAAAAAAAGAGTTCCAACATTTAGGGGAGTCATAAATATAATGCCTCAAAGTATTTACACCCCACCCCCGATGTGCTATAATCAAAGAGAGTGTTATGAAAAGATGAAAAAGCTCGATTTTGTATGCGGTTACAAATGCTAGCTTTTGGAGCAGACACTTAATGACAATAAGATGATGCAATCAAATTACGTGGAGAAGGGAGAGGATAGTTGATTGACAAATAGATTAGACGGGCTCTGTTTGTTAAAAGCTTTATTCTTGCGTTCTGAAGAGAACGTCAACGGTAGCAAGTATCGCTTGAGCCGATAGCCGGCTCCATTTCCCTAATTATCTTAGTGACATAAACTTTCTATTTCTGTGCGGCTTAAGGAGATGATTTCCTTATTTGACCTATTGAGGGGATAGGGCTAAGAAAGCGAGTACAGGAAGTAGATGAAGATGATACCTTGTGTCCCTAATGACACACTGTATCGAAGAAATAAACAATAAGGATTGTGAACAATATGAAAAAACTTTTGAAAAAGTTCGTATACCTTGGGGCTACCTTGGGATTGCTGGTGAGCAATATCGGTAGCGTAGGCCAAGTATTTGCGGTAGATGGTCCCTATACAACGGTTAGTGCAGTGGATGATTCATGTAAGGTTGGTAAAAATATCAACAATGAATTTACAGATATCAAAATCGAACATAAAAAGTGGAATGGTAATGTAGGTAGCTATGCAGATCCTAGTGATAAAAACTGGCAACCTAATAACTATCAAAATATTCATACTTTTTTTGATGGAACCTTGAAGAATGAAGATATGTCCTTGAAAAAAGGTGATTTCTTCACAGTACAATTGCCACAAGAGACGCGTTTTAACGATTTGCTTCAACAAGATCTTGCTCGTGCGAAAGATCTCTACGCGACTGATGGTAGCGGTGCGCTAGTTGCAACAGCCCACTTCGATCCGGCAACTAAGATGATTACTTATATCTTTACCGACTATGTAGAAAGCCACAAAGATATTCGTATCCATGCAGAATATATTGAAACGCTGAACCAAGATAAGCTCATAGGAAATATCGATTATACCTTTACAGGAACCTATGCAGGTATGCAATCTTCCTATACTTACTACTTGGATAACTGGAGAGCTGACGATGTGAATCGCTTTAACAGTGTTAGTTCGGAAGAACCTGTGCAGGTTGTTACAAAACTGACAGAGGTCAACCCTATCACTAATACCTTTATAGCTGTCATGAATGTTCGGGTTTCAGGAACTGGTAGTGCCTTGATGCTACGCTATGACGGTGATTCGAGAGTTCCGCGTAGTCCGAATAGTGAGCTCAGAATTTATGCCGTGCCAGAAAATGAAGACCTCGTTGGAAGTTTCCGTTCTTATAGCAGTACTTGGACTGATGTAACGGATTCGTTTACTAAGGTGGAAAAAGGTAATAAAATTGAATACACCACTCCAAGTAATACTCACACCAAATATGTCGTTGTTTCACACGGGAACTACCTTCCAAATCTAGGGTTTGGCATCTTTCAGACGCGACCTATACAGATAAAACTTCAGGAACTACAAAGGCTTCAGGTATTATCGTTTTAGTGAAAGAAGAAAGTACTAAAGAGTGGGCCAATGGGGTTGCAAGTGGCGATATTAAAGAGCCAGAAATCTGTGTTCCTAAGAAAGACCTTAAAATCAAGAAAGTCGATAGCCTTAACAAGGATAAGGTTTTAGCAGGTGTGAAATTTGCAGTTAGCAATGCGGCAGGTACAGTGAATACAACTGTTACGACAGATGCAAATGGAGAAGCGATTGTTTCTGACCTTGAGTTTGGAAACTATACTGTGACCGAGCTTGAAGCGCCAGCAGGTTACGTTCTTGACAGCGAACCAAAGGCAGTAGCTCTTGATGATACAGCTCCAGCGATTGTCACTTATCAGGTTGAAAACGTGGGGACAGGTAGCGTTAAAGTCACCAAAGTGGATGCGGACAACAAGTCTAAATTATTGCCAGGTGTAGTCTTTGCCTTGAAACAAGGCGATACTGAAGTTGCACAAGCAACAACAGGTGCAGACGGAGTCGCTCTTTTTGAGAATGTTCCTTATGGCGATTACACACTCGTTGAGGTGTCAACCGTTGCTGGCTATGTCTTGAGCGGTGAAACACGCAATGTCAAGATTACAGAAGTTGGTCAAGTGGTTGATTTGAGCACCTTTGAAAACCGTCAAATCAAGGGTAGCGTTACCGTGACAAAAGTCGATGCAGCCGATGAATTCAAAGTCTTGCCAGGTGTAGTCTTTGTCTTGAAACAAGGGGACAAGGTTATCGCAGAAGCAAAAACGGATTCACGAGGAACTGCAACCTTTAAGAATATTCTTCATGGAACTTACACGCTTGCTGAAAAATCAACCATTGATGGCTATGTCTTGAGCGATGAAACCCGTGAAGTGACCATTTCAGAAGATGGTCAAGTGGTTGACCTTGGTAAATTTGCCAATAAGAAAAAACCAACCCCAACTCCACCATCATCAAGCACTCCAAGTAGCAGTTCATCTACTGAACCAAGTAGCTCAACGAGCACATCCCTTCCGCCAACATCAGGGACAACACCACCTCCAGGTGGAAATGTACCTGCAAAACCAAAAGTATTTCTTCCACGTACAGGTGAAACTGCATCTGTTTGGATGGGCGTGATGGGGCTTGCCTTGGTCGTTCTTGCAGGATTTGTCTATCGTGTAAAAAAAGAAAAATAAGCTGAATAGCTAAAAAAGAAAGGGGGCTCCCTTTCTTTTTTATGTGGCTTGAACATACAACAAAGGAGTAAGGCCAACTGCTTGTGCCTCACTCCTCATTTTATTTATGGATTTCTAATTCTGCCAGTTGTGCAAGAACCGCTTCAAGAGGAGCGCCTGCTTGGAGCAGAGCTGCTGCGGTGTAGCTCCCTTCAACAATAGGAACGGATTGGATGCGGATGTCCTTATCAGAGAAATCAGCGACCATTTCCATGTTCATCCGGGCACTGCCGAGATCGAAAAAGGCGAGAATCATTTCAGCGGGATTGCTGTTTACCGCGTCTTCTACTCGGGAAAATTCTGTCCCGATACTGCCGTCTTCCAGCCCACCGCAATAGGTGATAGGAACATCTTTTGCCACTTCAGAGATTAAATCAATGGCTCCTTGCGCTAGATGACGAGAGTGGGAGACGATGACGATACCGATTGTTTGTGTCATACCAGTCCAGCCTCCACCAATGCTTCAAAGAGAAGACCAGAGGAATAAGAACCTGGGTCAATATGCCCAACAGAACGCTCGCCAACGTAAGAAGCGCGCCCCTTGGTAGCCTGCAACTCCTTGGTATTGTCAACAGCAGCTCGAATCGAGTCAAGGCTAAGTTGTCCTGCTTTGAGGTCTGCAATGACAGGTGTCCAGACATCTACCATGGTCTTTTCACCGACGGCTGCTTTTCCCCGCTTTTGAATCATGTCAAGCCCTGCCTGAAGGCTGTCAACCAAGGAAGCGCCAGTTTGCGCACTCTTGGTCAGTCCCATAAAGGCTGAACCATAGAGCGGACCAGAGGCTCCGCCGACCTTGCTAAGTAGCTGCATGGAAACAATCTTGAAGATTTCATCAGGACTTCCGAATTCCTTGCCCTCTAATTGTTCCATCACAGCTGCCATGCCACGAGCCATATTTCCCCCGTGATCGCCGTCGCCAATCGGTGTATCCAGTTCGCTTAACAAGTCTTTATTGTCTTGGATTTTTTGCGCAAATAGTTGCATCCATTTGAATACTGCTTGTGTCTCCATAGAGTCCTCCTTACCAAGCTGGTGTTTCGACAGCGGCTTCTAGCCCTTCAAGCCAGCTAGTCTCTTCTAGCTTAATCAAGGTGAGAGAAAGCCCTGCCATATCAATAGAGGTCATGTAGTTGCCAATCTTATGGTAGACCACTTCAATCTCCTTGTCTTTCAAGAGTTGAGCGACATCGTTTGCAAAAACGTATTGCTCCATGAGTGGGGTAGCGCCTAGGCCGTTGATGAGAAGACCGTATTTTTCACCTGCTTGGGCATTGAAATCTTGGAGTAACTTGGCAACCAATTCTTCAGCTAATGCTTGAGACGGTTGGAGTTTTTCTTTCTTGTAGCCAGGTTCACCATGGATTCCCACGCCGTATTCAAATTCATCTTCTTCAAGGACAAAGCCTGGTTTGCCAACTTCCGGAACAGTAGCGCCAGAAAGGGCGAGGCCAATGGTCTTAATCTGAGGGACGAGTGCGTCTGCTAGTTCTTTGATTTCAGCTAGTGATTTGCCTGTTTCTGCGGCGTGTCCCAAAATCTTGTGAACAAGAATCGTTCCTGCAACGCCCCGCCGTCCTTGTGTATAGAGGCTGTTTTCCACCGCAATGTCGTCATCGACCACCACGCTTGCTACTTCAATGCCTTCCATTTCAGCCATTTCTTGCGCCATTTCAAAGTTCATAATGTCGCCAGAGTAATTTTTAATGACCATAAAGACGCCAGCGCCTTCGTCTGCTGCCTTAATGGCTTCCAAGATTTGGTCTGGGGTTGGTGAGGTAAAGACTGCCCCGCAAACAGCTGCAGAGAGCATGCCACGGCCGACAAATCCTGCGTGAGATGGCTCGTGACCAGAACCTCCACCAGAGATGAGACCGACCTTGCCGCGTTTTGGCGCTTTTCTGACGATGACATCGTAGCCATCGAGACGCTCGACCAATTGACCATGCATAAAGACGAGACCTTGGAGCATTTCATCGACAACGTGCTCAGGCTGGTTGATAATTTTTTTCATGAGTATTCCTCCTAAGAAATAATGTGTCATGGGAACGAATCAACGTAAGGAAAAAAACATTTTTCCACACCTCGATGCTTATCCCATGATAACTGAATGATTACGCTTTCAGTATACTGGAAAGTTAAACAAAAAGAAAGGGACAAATTCATGGGTCTGTCCCTTTGGATTTCAGGTAAAGTATGGTAAGGTAGAAGTAGTAGAGCTCTTGTTAGGCTTGCTCTTAGAGAGCGATAGCCTTTAAAGAAAAATAAGGGAGAAATGACGACCGTATGGGGACATCTCTGATTACGAAAAAGCGGATTGCCAAGGCGTTTAAGCGGCAATTAGCCAGCAAAAGTTTTGACAAGGTATCGGTTGTGGATATTATGCAGGAAGCCCATATGCGCCGCCAGACCTTTTACAATTATTTTGTGGATAAGTATGAATTGCTGGATTGGATTTTTGAGACGGAATTGCAGGAGCAGGTCACGGACAATTTGAACTACATCAGCGGCTTGACCTTGTTAGATGAACTACTGTATTATATCGAGAGCAACCAGCATTTTTACGTTCAGCTCTTTGAAATCAAGGGGCAAAATGATTTTGTATCCTACCTAGAGGGCTACTGTCAGATTTTAATGGATAAGATTTTGACGGAGTTGCAAGGGCAGGAGCGTGTAGCGCTAGATGGAGACTATCTGTCATTTTTGATTTCCTATCATGCAGGGGCCTTGCTTGCCTTGATTGAGCAGGGAATCGGGCAGACGCCCTGCCAGCTTTGCGCACACTATCCGCAGTTGGTACGGGTATTGACTGTATCCGTTAGAGAAAGAAGAGGGAAGTAAATGGTTGCGATTATCAATCAAGCTCATCAGGTGATTTCACAATATATGGATGGTTTTTTATTGACGCATCCTGCACTTGAGCGGCTGGATCAGGAGCCGATTATCACGCTGAAAGAGCCAAGTGCCGACTGTGTACCCTTGGTTTCGGGAGGCGGGTCAGGCCATGAACCGATGCACGTTGGCTTTGTTGGACAGGGCATGTTGACAGCAGCCGTCTATGGGGAGCTTTTTACACCGCCTACGGCTGATGAGGTCTTGCGGGCAATCCGTCATGTGGATAAAGGACGAGGGGTCTTTGTGATTGTCAAGAATTTTGAAGCGGATTTGCAATCCTTTCAGACAGCGATTCATCAGGCAAGAGCGGAAGGCATTCAGGTTAAATACATTGTCTCCCATGATGATATTTCGGTAGATACGAAAAAGAACTTTCAAAAGCGCCATCGTGGCTTGGCAGGTACGATTTTACTCCATAAGATTTTAGGTGCGGCAGCCCAGTCGGGCTTGTCCTTGGATGAGCTAGAGCAACTGGCTCTAAGCCTGTCGACTGAAATGGCGACCATCGGCTTTGCGACGAGTTCGGCGCATTTTCCACAGGCCGCTTTGCCTCTCTTTGATTTAAAGGAAGGCCAGATTTCCTATGGCATTGGCATTCATGGGGAAGAAGGATACCGGACGGTTGCCTTTGAGTCCTCCGAACAATTGGCCAATGAGATTGTCAATAAACTAAAGCTCCGTTTTCGTTGGCAGGAGGGCGAGGAATTTATCCTGTTGGTGAACAATTTAGGCACTATTTCAGAACTGGAACAGGGTGTCTTTCTCAATGATATTTGCCAATTATTGGATGTGGAAGGATTGCGGCTTCCTTTTATCAAGACGGGCCGCTTTGCGACCAGCTTAGACATAGCAGGACTATCTGTGACCCTCTGCCGTGTCAAAGATGGCAGCTGGCTTGATTATCTACAAGCAGACACAACTGCACCAGCTTGGTGAGGGGAGTGGGATTCCATCGTGATGTCAATGTCTCGATGAGGTCTCACTCTTTTTATAGTAAATTGAATAAAAGTTAGGACATCGTTAAGCCGCTTTGATGAACGCCAGTTCTATCTGCAGCTATCCATTGGTGTCGCACGAAGAGCAAGACTTGGAAGGCAGGAAGATTGCCAGCTTCCGAGCAGGATTAGAGAATGGGCAGACCTGCGCTACAAGGACAGGCTCGAAAAATAGGGAGAATTATGGTAAAATAAGAGGAATAGAAAGACAAGGGATATCAGAATGACAGATACGTTTCAATTACTATTGAATCAAATTGGTCTACCGCTTGAGTTGAAAGAGTCAAGCGCGTTTTCGAGTGCGAAGATTGAGCAGGTCTTGGTACATAAAAAGAGCAAGGTCTGGGACTTCACCTTCCGGTTTGAAGAGCCCCTCCCCTTGCTTCAGTATCAATTGTTTAAGGCAAAATTGCTCAATGAGTTTCAAAAGACGGGCAATCAGGTGCGTTTTCGCTTGGTCACCAATCAAGAGAACCTTGATCCCGTCTTGGTGCAGGACTATTATCAAGAAGCCTTTACCGAGGAATTGTGCCAGAGTGCGGGTTTTCGTTCGGTCTTTCAGCAGTTGCCAGTTGTATTTCGCGAGGGGGTCTTGTGGATAAAAGGTCCCGCCTCTGTGGATACACCACATTTCCGAAAAAATCATTTGCCCAATCTGGTAGAGCAGTTTGCGCGCTTTGGCTTTGCCAATTTAGCGGTGGACATTGAGGTCTGCGAGGAGATGACCAAGGCCCAAGTGGAGGAATTCCAGGCCCAAAATGAAGAGCTTCTCCAAAAAGCTAGCCAAGAAACCTTGGAAGCTATGGAGCAATTAGCCCAAATGGCACCACCGCCAGAAGCCAGTCCGCAGCCAAGTTTCCAAGAATTTAAAAAGCAGGCTCCGCGCAAGGTTAGCCTTGAAAAATCAGAGATTACACCGATGATTGAGATTGACACGGAAGAAAACCGCATCGTCTTTGAAGGTTTGGTCTTTGATGTGGAGCAACGGACGACACGAACAGGTCGGGTCATTATCAATTTCAAGATGACCGACTACACCTCTTCTTTTTCCATGCAAAGATGGGCAAAAAATGAAGAAGAAGCGCAGAAGTTTGACATGGTGAAAAAAGGCAATTGGCTCCGTGTTCGCGGCAATATCGAGACCAATAATTTCACGCGCGATTTGACTATGAACGTGCAGGAAATCCAAGAAGTCAAGCGTGATATTCGCAAGGATCTCATGCCTGATGACCAAAAGCGGGTGGAGTTTCATGCCCATACTAATATGTCTACCATGGATGCCCTACCACCCGTCGAGGACTTGGTTGCCCGAGCGGCTAAGTGGGGTCACAAGGCGATTGCCATTACCGACCACGGCAATGTCCAATCCTTCCCTCATGGCTATCATGCTGCCCGCAAGGCGGGAATCAAGGCACTCTTTGGAATGGAAGCCAATATCGTCGAAGACAGCGTACCAATCGTCTACAACGAAGCAGACCTTTCCTTATCCGATGCGACCTATGTCGTCTTTGACGTGGAGACCACAGGACTTTCTGCGGTGTACAACAGCCTGATTCAGATTGCGGCCTCTAAGATGCACAAGGGAAATGTGATTGCTGAATTTGATGAATTTATCAATCCAGGCCATCCCTTGAGCCAGTTTACAACAGACTTGACAGGGATTACCGATGAGCATGTCAGAAACAGTAAACCTCTAGAGCAGGTTCTGCAAGAATTCCAGGCTTTCTGTGAAGGTTCTGTTCTCGTTGCCCACAATGCGACCTTTGACGTTGGCTTCATGGATGTCAACTACGAACGAGCAGGCATGCCTACTATTACGCAACCGGTCATCGATACCCTAGAATTTGCCCGCAATCTCTATCCAGAATACAAGCGGCATGGTCTGGGGCCTCTGACCAAACGCTTTGGTGTCGCACTTGAGCATCACCACATGGCCAATTACGATGCGGAAGCCACAGGGCGCCTCCTCTTTATCTTCCTAAAAGATGCCCTTGAAAAGCATGGTATCAGCCGTTTAGACCAATTAAATACAGAATTGATCGCTGAAGATTCCTATAAAAAAGCCCGGGTCAAACACGCGACCCTGTATGTCACCAATCAAACGGGCTTAAAAAATATCTTTAAGCTGGTTTCTCTATCCAACACCAAGTATTTTGAAGGTGTGCCACGGATTCCGCGGACGGTCTTAAATGAGCACCGTGAGGGCTTGATATTGGGGACAGCCTGTCAGGAGGGCGAAGTCTTTGATGAGTTGCTCTCAAAAGGGATTGATGAAGCGGTCAAGGTAGCAAGCTATTATGATTTCATCGAAGTCATGCCGCCTGCCCTGTATGCGCCTATGATTGCCAAGGAGCAGTTCAAGGATATGGCAGAAATCGAAGCCATGATTCAGAACCTGATTGAGGTTGGACGCAGGGCGCATTTGCCTGTTCTTGCGACAGGAAATGTCCACTATATCGACCCAGAAGAAGAGATTTACCGTGAGATTATCGTGCGTTCCTTGGGACAAGGAGCTATGATTAACCGCACCATCGGTCACGGAGAAAATGCCCAACCAGCACCGCTCCCAAAAGCACATTTCCGCACGACCAATGAAATGCTCGATGAATTTGCCTTCTTAGGAGAGGAGCTGGCGCGGGAAATCGTCATCACCAATCCCAACGCCATGCTAGAGCGCTTTGAAGATGTCGAAGTGGTCAAAAAAGATCTCTACACTCCCTATCTGGAAAAGGCCGAAGAGCGAGTGGCAGAATTAACCTATAAAAAAGCCTTTGAAGTCTACGGCAATCCACTGCCAGACATTATTGACCTACGGATTGAAAAAGAATTGACGTCCATCTTGGGAAATGGCTTTGCCGTGATTTATCTAGCTTCTCAGATGTTGGTAACGCGCTCTAACGAGCGTGGGTATCTGGTCGGTTCACGGGGGTCTGTCGGATCGAGCTTTGTTGCGACCATGATTGGGATTACCGAGGTTAATCCCATGCCACCTCATTATGTCTGTCCAAATTGCCAGCATAGTGAGTTTATCACAGATGGCTCCTACGGTTCTGGCTTTGACATGCCAGACAAGGACTGTCCAGAATGTGGTCACAAGTATGCCAAAGACGGACAGGATATTCCCTTTGAGACCTTCTTGGGGTTTGATGGAGACAAGGTACCCGATATTGACTTGAACTTCTCTGGAGATGACCAGCCAGATGCCCATTTGGACGTTCGGAAAATCTTTGGAGACCAATACGCCTTTCGGGCTGGAACAGTTGGTACCGTCGCTGCAAAAACCGCCTATGGCTTTGTCCGAGGCTATGAACGAGATTATGGGAAATTCTACCGCGATGTAGAGGTGGAACGCTTGGCTGCTGGTGCAGCGGGGGTTAAACGGACGACTGGTCAGCACCCGGGAGGAATCGTTGTTATTCCAAACTATATGGATGTCTATGATTTTACCCCAGTCCAATACCCGGCAGATGACTTGACGGCTAGTTGGCAGACCACCCACTTCAACTTCCATGATATTGATGAAAACGTCTTGAAACTAGATGTACTGGGACACGATGATCCGACCATGATTCGGAAACTCCAAGACTTGTCAGGTATTGATCCCCAGACCATTCCAGCAGATGACAAGGGAGTGATGGCCCTCTTTTCAGGAACGGAAGTACTGGGCGTGACACCAGAGCAGATTGGCACACCGACTGGGATGTTAGGGATTCCTGAATTTGGGACCAACTTTGTCCGTGGAATGGTAGAAGAAACCCATCCGACGACCTTCTCAGAGCTGCTCCAATTATCGGGGCTATCGCACGGAACAGACGTGTGGCTGGGCAATGCCCAAGATTTGATCAAGGCTGGAATTGCAGACCTGTCAACCGTTATCGGCTGTCGGGATGACATCATGGTCTACCTCATGCACGCGGGACTACCACCAAAAATGGCCTTTAACATCATGGAGCGGGTGCGTAAAGGGGCATGGCTCAAGATTTCCGAAGACGAACGCAATGGCTATATTCAGGCGATGAAGGACAACAATGTTCCAGACTGGTACATTGAATCCTGTGGAAAAATCAAGTACATGTTCCCTAAAGCCCATGCGGCAGCCTACGTTATGATGGCGCTTCGTGTGGCCTACTTCAAAGTACATCATCCGATTTACTACTACTGTGCCTATTTCTCCATTCGTGCAAAAGCCTTTGACCTTGCGACCATGTCGGGAGGTCTGGACCGAGTCAAAGCCAAGATGGAAGAAATCACCATCAAAAAGAAAAATAATGAGGCCAGCAATGTGGAGCAGGATCTCTTTACCACACTTGAAATTGTCAATGAAATGCTGGAGCGCGGCTTCAAATTTGGCAAGCTGGACTTGTACCGTTCGGATGCGACCGAATTCCAAATTGAAGGTGATACGCTGATTCCACCTTTTGTTGCCATGGATGGTCTCGGTGAGAACGTTGCCCGCCAAGTGGTTCAGGCGCGTGAAGAAGGAGAATTCCTTTCCAAGACTGAACTAAGAAAACGCGGAGGCCTCTCTGCAACCCTTGTGGACAAGCTCGATGAAATGGGTATCCTAGGCAATATGCCAGAAGATAACCAGTTGAGTTTGTTTGATGAATTATTTTAGGGATTAAAAAAACCATTTTGGAATCTTTCCAAAATGGTTTTTTATGATGTTTGAACGTAATAGACTAGTCTCCAATCAACTTGTGCTCCTTCAGATAGGCTTTGGCGACTTGGCTTGGAGACTTGCCTTCGACATTGACTTGATAGTTCATATCCTGCATCTCTTTTTCAGTGATGTTCCCAGCAAGCTGGTTGAGGATGTCTTCTAGTTGTGGGTATTTTTTCAGCGTTTCTTCTCGTAGGAGAGGAGCTCCCTGATAAGGTGGGAAGAGCTGTTTGTCATCTCGGAGGGTTTTGAGATGGTATTCTTGCAGCTCGCTATCGGTGGAGTAGGCGTCAATGATGTGGACATTGCCATTGTCAATCGCCTTATAGCGCAGGGCTGGCTCGAGGGTTTTGACATTGAGCTGGAGCTTGTAGCGGTCTTTCAAGCCATTTCCACCGTCTTCGCGGTCGTTAAATTCCAAGCTAAATCCAGCAGTCGCAGTTGACTGGACTTTTGCAAGGTCGGAAATGGTTTCTAACTTATTTTCCTTGGCATAGTCCTCTTTGACGGCAAGAGCATAGGTGTTCTGGTAGCGCATGGGTTTGAGATAGACCAGCTTGTCTTGGGCAAAAATTCCCTTCCGAGCAGCTTGGTAGACTTCTTCTGGGTCGGTTGAGGTGCTCGGTGGCTGCTTCAAGAGGGTCGACGTCACCGTTCCTGTAAATTCAGGGTAAAGGTCGATTTGTCCAGCTTTCAAGGCTTCATAAACAAAGGTGGTCTTGCCAAAGTTGGGTTTTAACTCCACGGCAATATCGGTCTTGTCTTCAATCAATTCCTTATACATGTTGAGCAAGATTTCAGGTTCCGAGCCTAATTTTCCAGCGATGACAATCTTATCCTGCATCATCATGGACATGGGAAACAGCGAAAGCGAGCTGATACAAAAGAGGGCTACAAAGGAGACGAACATGGTTTTCAAGCTCCGTTTTTCCACCAAGCCGATTAAGAAATGAAAGAGCAGGGCTAAAATGGCGGAGCTGATAGCACCAATCAGAATGAGCGCGCTATTGTTGCGGTCGATTCCAAGGAGAATGAAAGATCCCAGACCTCCTGCGCCGATGAGGGCTGCAAGGGTTGCTGTTCCGATAATGAGCACCGTTGCGGTGCGAATCCCTGAGAGGATGACAGGCGCTGCAAGGGCAATCTCGAATTTCTTTAACTTTTCCCAGCGGTTCATCCCAAAGGCGGTCGCCGCTTCTTGCAGAGACGGGTCAATTTCTTGCAGTCCTGTGACGGTATTTTGCAGAATCGGGAAAATAGCATAGACAATCAAGGTGAGAATGGCAGGCACTTTTCCAATACCAAAGATAGGAATGAGCAATCCCAAGATGGCTAAAGACGGAATGGTCTGGAGCATACCAGTGAATTGGAGGAGTAGATTGGCTAAACGCTCCCGTTTTGAGACTAGAATGGCTAAAGGAATGGCGATTAAAATCGCGCAGGCTAGCGCCACAAAGGAAATTTGTAAGTGTTCTCCAAGTGCCAACAGCCAGTCTTGTTTTCGGTCTAAAAAGGTTTGAATCAAGTCGTTCATAGCGGCCTCCTATACACGAAAGAAATCAGCGACAAATTGGGTCGCAGGAGCTTCTTGAATCCGCTCTGGGGTGTCGAGTTGCAGGATTTTTCACTGATCCATAATGGCAATGCGGTCGCCTAGTTTCATGGCTTCAGCCATGTCGTGGGTCACAAAAATCATGGTCATCTGGAATTCCTTTTGGATTTCTTTGACCAGGTCCTGCAATTGCTCCCGCGAAATCGGGTCTAGGGCGCTAAAAGGTTCATCGAGGAGTAGGACCTTGGGGCGTGTAATAATAGCACGTAAAATCCCAATCCGCTGCTGTTCCCCACCAGAGAGGTCGCTTGGCATGCGGTGGAGGTACTGATCAGCAGGTAGGCCGACCAGCTCCAGCAATTCCTTGGTTCGTGTGTCAATGTCTTTTTTGGACCACTTTTTCATCTCTGGAATGAGGGCAATATTTTCTGCCACAGTAAGATTTGGAAAAAGAGCGATTTGTTGCAAGACATAGCCAGTTGACAGGCGCAATTCCCGCAGGTCATAGTCTTTGAGACGCTTGCCGTCCAGGACAATATCTCCCTCGTCTGGCTCAATCAAGCGATTGAGCATCTTGAGCGTCGTTGTTTTTCCGCTACCGCTTGCGCCGACCAAGACGAAAAATTCGCCATCGAAAATGGTAAAGGCCTGGTCTTTTAACACGTATTTTCCATTAAATTGTTTACTCACATGTTTAAATTCAATCATGCTACATCTCACTTTCTAAATGCTGTTCCAAGGATTCGTTAAAAGAGGCATAGAGCTGAAGAAATTGATTTTGCTCTTGTTCACTCAGCTGAGACATGGCTCTGATTTCGGCTTCCTCCAAAGGATCTAAGATGGAGGCAGCGTAGGCCCTGCCCTTATCGGTGAGGTGGATAAATTTCTGGCGTTTGTCGCGCTCATTTGGCACGAACGAGACTAATTTCTCTTCTTCAAATACCTTGATACTGGTATTGACCAGCTGTTTGCTTGCTCCCAACTTGTGGCTAAGACAGGCTTGGGACAAGGGATGTTGAGCGTAGTAGAGCCAGACAAGGATGAAAAAGGACGTGCGTTGGAGACCAAATTTTTTAGCATATTGGTCATAGAGGACATCCTGCTCATATTTCAGGCGAGCCAACTGTTTTGCTTGGTGTCTGATGTGAATGGTCATGGAAAACCTACCACCTTTCTGTGTCAGTACGGTTGATAAATAGTCAAATATATTGACTATTAGTATACCACATCTGATTCAAATAGTCAAAAAAATGGACGAATGAAGAAGCATAGCAGAAAATGTCCTCTCATCGGAAAATATGGTAAAATAAGGAGTAATTCAATAAAAAGGAGCAAACCATGGTATTACCAAATTTCAAAGAAAACTTGGCAAAATATGCGAAGTTACTCGTCTCAACAGGAATCAATGTGCAACCAGGTCATACAGTTGCCTTGACCATCAGCGTCGATCAGGCTGAATTGGCCCGCTTGATTGTCAAAGAAGCTTATGCCAAAGGCGCTGTCGAAGTGCTAGTGAACTGGCAAGATGATGTGATTTTGCGCGAGCGTTACTTGAATGTACCAATTGAGCGCTTGGAAACCATTTCTGAACAACGGATCGCAGAAATGAACTACATTTTGGATCATAAAGCCAGCCGTTTGGTGGTCTTGTCTGAAGATCCAGGTGCCTTAGACGGCATTGACCCAGAAAAATTATCTCGTGCGACACGCGCAGCAAGCATTGCCTTAAATCCAATGCGTCAAGCAACTCAAGCCAATAAAATTAGCTGGACCTTGGGTGCTGCAGCAGGCCTCGAATGGGCGAAAAAAGTCTTTCCAGATGCTGCAAGCGACGAAGAAGCCGTTGACTTGCTCTGGGATCAAATCTTTAAAACTTGTCGCGTCTATGCGGACGATCCAGTTGCCGCTTGGAAAGAGCATGAAGAGCGCTTGGTAGCCAAAGCAGCGATTTTGAACAAGGAACAATTTGTCAAACTCCACTATACTGCACCGGGTACAGACTTGACCCTTGGTATGCCAAAGAACCACTTGTGGGAAGCAGCAGGCTCTATCAATGCCCAAGGTGAACACTTTATTGCCAACATGCCAACAGAAGAAGTCTTCACAGCTCCTGACTACCGTGTAGCAGACGGCTATGTGACCTCTACCAAACCACTAAGCTACAATGGAAATATCATCGAAGGTATCAAAGTCACCTTCAAAGACGGTGAAATCGTAGATATTACCGCTGAAAAAGGGGATGAAGTCATGAAGAAATTGGTCTTTGACAATGCAGGCGCTCGCGGTCTTGGTGAGGTTGCCCTCGTGCCAGACCAAAGCCCTATCTCACAATCAGGTGTGACCTTCTTCAATACTCTCTTTGATGAAAATGCCTCAAACCACTTGGCGATTGGTTCAGCCTATGCCTTTAGCATTGAAGGCGGTGTCGATATGACCAACGATGAATTGAAAGCAGCAGGTCTCAACCGTTCCGATGTCCATGTGGACTTCATGATTGGCTCCAACAAAATGAATATTGACGGTATCCGTGAAGACGGTACTGCCGTGCCAATCTTCCGTGATGGTGAATGGGCCATCTAATCCTCATCCTGATAGAAAGTAGGTTGTAGATATGATTGGAAGTTTACTGGTTGGCTTGCTTGTAGCCATCATTGCTGCAGCCATTACCAACCGTGGTGAAAACATGGGCTGTGTCGGCAAGATTCTTTTAGGACTTGCAGGGGCCTGGGTTGGCCAGTTCCTCTTTGGCGACTGGGGGCCCCACATCGCAGATACAGCGATTGTTCCCTCTGTTTTAGGAGCCGTTATTCTCCTCGCTATCTTTTGGAAGCGGGGGAGTTGATAGGTATAGTGAATTGAATAAAGGTTAGGACATCGTTCAGTCGCTTTGATGAACGTCAGTTCTATCTGCAGCTCCTTGCCTTGTCCTATTCCTTTCTCAATCCACTATAAAACCCAGACTAGTTTCTAGTCTGGGTTTTATTTATATGTCTTATTGCTTGGTCAAGACAATGGTATCGTCAACGTCAACCTCGCTGATGTCTTCGATGGTGAGTTGGTTGCCTTCTAGGAAGTAGCGTTCGGTATCGTCACCGATGATGATTCGTTGATTGGTCGGGTCAATAGTTACCTGTTTGATTTCTTGTTCGCCGTCTGGTTCAACCTGTGTCCACGTACCAGAAGTTCCTGTGATGACAAGGGTAACCTCGTCTTCTTCATCACGTCCTTTGTAGGTACCATCTAACTCACCACTTTGTGTAGCAGTCGCTGGAGCAGCAGATGCGGACGAAGCTGCCGTGCTACTAGATGTGGTGGTGGAAGATGAAGAAGCAGCAAGCGCTGAACTAGATGAGCTAGCAGGAGCTGCTTGGTTTGTTGTGTTAGCGCAAGCCGCAAGGAAGAGTCCAAGAGCAGCTACAGTAGTGAATGATACGATTTTTGTAAGTTTCATGGTTATTTCCTTTCAAAGAGAGATTAGCTTCTATTATACTGAATGGTGGAGCCAGTCGGCAAGATTTTTGCTTGAGAAAAAGGAGTGGGCAGTCGTTCTTTCAAAGAAAGCGATTGTCCCTACTCCTTTTCTGCTTAGTGGCTACTCAATCACTAGCATTCCTTCTTTAATGGCAAATGGGTGCTCTGGATTGATACGGTCGTAGAACATGATGCCGTTAATGTGGTCAATCTCATGTTGAACGACGATGGCGTTAAAGCCTTTTAGCTTGATGCGGTGCTTTTCTCCTGTTTTGTCAATGTATTCCACCGTTACGCGGGCATGGCGCACCACATAGCCAGGGACCTCGCGGTCGACCGACAAGCAACCCTCTCCGCCTTCCATCGCGGCTTCCTGAATGGAGTGGGAGACGATTTTGGGATTGTACATGACTTCTTTTAGGGCATAAGCCTCGGCAGGTGGATTGCCTTCTTCGTCCTCTGGATTTGGGACAAGAACCGCAATGATGCGTTTTGAAATATCAATCTGTGGCGCAGCAAGTCCAACCCCACCGCGGAGTTTCATTTTTTCAGCCATGACAGGATCCTGTGAATGTTTGAGGAACTGGAGCATTTTTTCTCCTAAGATGATGTCCTGATCAGACAGCGGAAGCTCGACTTCCTCAGCAACCTTACGCAAGGTTGGATGTCCTTCACGAATAATATCATCCATATCAATCAAGTGGCTAGCTTTTGTTAGACGTTCAATTACAGACATAGTGTTTCTCCTTCATCGTTTCTAAAGACTAGTATAGCACGAAACGAAAGAGAAGAAAAGGAGAGTGCGAGATGAGGAAGAATTTGCTATACTGGTAATATGGTCGTTGCGTGTTAATGGATGGCGTCGTTCATGCGTCTTGCCTAGTGCTCAATCACGATGAAACGACTATAGGAATGAAAATCTGGTTGTCGTATTGTACGCGTATCTGCTGGCATTTTCAGAAATATCCAAAGAAAATGAGGAAAGATTGTGAAAAACTTTCTTGAAAAGATGAGTGTCCTTGCGCTCTCGTCCATGCTGGTCTCCGCTTTTTCTGTCTCATCAGCCCTACCCTTGATGTTGGAACATTTTAAGAATTACCCAGCAGAGCAGGTAGAGGTGCTGATTTCGACCCCGTCCTTTTTTGTCCTGCTGATTTTGCTGGCGAATCGCCCGCTCAACCGATGGTTCAATGAGCATCAGATGATTGTCACAGGGCTTTTAATGATGAGTCTGGCTGGTATGTTGCCCCTTTTTGTGCAGGAGTATTGGTTGGTCTTTCTATCACGGATGTGCTTTGGGCTAGGAATCGGCATGATCAATGCCAAGGCGATTTCCATGATTAGTGAGCGCTACGAGGGAGCAGAGCGGGTCCAAATGCTCGGTTTTCGAGGCTCGTCCGAAGTGGTTGGCTCTGCCTTTTTGACCATGTTGGTCGGCCAATTGATTACCATCAGCTGGCCTTACGCCTTTGCCATCTATGGTTTTGGCTTGGTGATTTTGCTCTTGTATCTCTTTTTTGTCCCAAAACAATCACGGGAGCTTCCCAAGGCGCTTACGTCCGAGGAGCGCTTGAGTCCTCCCTTACGCCTGCAGGCTGTGAAGTTGGCCCTCTTTGCAGGTTGGAATGTCTGCATTAGCTCCTGTATTAGTCTGCGAGTGCCCTTGATTGTAACAGAAGGCGGTTTGGGAACGCCATCGTCTGCTAGTTTGGTCCTCAGCCTCTATCAGCTGGTGGGCATTCTATCAGGACTTGCTTTTGCTCCTCTTTTGCGAAAATATGGCTCGCGCTTGCTCGCCCTCTCCTATCTCGCTCTAGCTCTGTCAACTCTAGGAATTGCCCTTTCATCACAGCTCGTTCTTCTTGCTCTTGCTGCGCTAGGAGCAGGTTTTGTCAATAGTGTCCTGATGACAGCAGTCTTTCATCAGTTAGCAGAAGAAATGCCTGCACCCCTTCTCAACCATGCAACAGCCATCGTTCTTGTGGGCTGTAATCTGGGTGGAGCCTTATCTCCCTACGTCTTAAAAGGAATGGGATTTTTAGGAGAACCTTACAGTGTTAGTTTCAGTCTGTTTGCAGTGAGCTGTGTCGGCTTTGCCTTGCTCGCCGTTATGACAATCAATAGGAGGAAATCAGATGCGCTTGGATAAATTTTTGGTGGCCTGCGGAGTCGGTTCACGTACAGAGGTCAAAAAAATCCTCAAGGCAGGTCAGGTGAGTGTCAATCAAGTGGTGGAAAAATCTGCCAAGCGCCACATCAATGAAGAGCAAGATGAGGTTGCCTACCAAGGTCAGGTCTTGACCTATGAGAAATTTGTCTACTATCTGTTAAACAAGCCTAAAGGTGTGATTTCAGCGACCGAAGATTCCAAGCACCGGACGGTCTTGGATTTGCTAGATGAAACAGCTAGACAAAAAGAAGTTTTTCCTGTTGGGCGCCTCGACATTGACACGCATGGGCTGCTGCTCTTGACCAATAATGGAGCGTTGGCTCATGAGATGTTGTCGCCTAAAAAGCATGTGGAAAAGCTCTATCAGGCTGAGGTTGCAGGGATTATGACGCAAGAAGATGTCAGTTGCTTTGCTCAAGGAATCGAGCTGAAAGACTTCACCTGCCAGCCTGCTGACTTGGACATTCTAGCAACAGATGAAAAAGAGCAGACCTCGCGCGTGCAGATTCGCATTGCGGAAGGAAAATTTCACCAAGTCAAACGGATGGTTGCGGCCTGCGGTAAGCAAGTGACAGACCTACAGCGCCTTAGCATGGGACCCTTGGTCTTGGACACAGCACTCGCCCTAGGAGCCTACCGCAGACTGAATGCTCGTGAATTAGAGTTGTTAGCCATATTCGGGGTGGAACTCTAACCTCAACCAAATGCGTTCTTTCATAAAACAACTAGCCAAATCAAACATTTTGTGGTAGACTAGTACAAGCATAGGTTTTTAAACTCATCCCGTGAGGTGAGAAAGACAAATACGGATTAACGAAGGCCTATGACTATGATTGTTATATGGGCCTTTTTGTGTGCCCAGAAGGAGGATTATGAAAGAATCTGTTCGTTTACTGCTCGATGTGGATGAAAAACCATCATTTGGGCAAGGTATTTTGCTAAGTTTCCAGCACGTCTTTGCCATGTTTGGTGCAACGATTTTGGTACCCTTGATTTTGGGAATGCCCGTATCGGTTGCCCTCTTTGCCTCGGGTGTGGGAACCTTGATTTATCAAGTAGCAACCCAATGCAGGGTGCCGGTTTATCTCGGATCATCATTTGCCTACATTTCTGCCATGGCGCTTGCGATTCAGGAAATGAATGGTGATGTGTCGGCTGCCCAGACAGGTATCCTGTTTGTCGGTTTGATTTATGTCTTGATTGCAAGTGTGGTCAAGGTGATTGGGACCAAGTGGATTGATACCTTGTTGCCACCGATTGTCATCGGGCCAATGATTATCGTCATCGGTCTTGGTTTGGCAAATTCAGCGGTGACCAACGCAGGTTTTGTAGCAGACGGTGACTGGCGCAATGTCGTTGCAGCAATTGCAACCTTCTTGATTGCAGCCTTCGTCAATACCAAGGGGAAAGGCTTCGTGAAGATTGTGCCATTTCTGATTGCCATTATCGGTGGTTATGTGGTGGCCTTGCTCCTAGGCTTGGTTGATTTTGCACCTGTTGTTGACGCTCCTTGGCTTGAATTGCCACGCTTTTACTTGCCATTTAAGACGGGTGTCTTTGAGCAATACAAACTCTACTTTGGACCAGAAATGCTTGCCATTTTACCGATTGCGGTCGTGACCGTAGCAGAGCATATCGGAGACCATACCGTTTTAAGCCAAATCTGTGGCCGCCCATTCTTGAAAGATCCAGGCTTGAACCGAACCTTGATTGGGGATGGGGTAGCGACTGCGGTGTCTGCCTTCATCGGTGGTCCTGCCAATACGACTTACGGTGAAAATACAGGGGTTATCGGCATGACCCGTATCGCATCGGTGTCTGTGATTCGCAATGCAGCTCTGATTGCTATTGCCTTTAGCTTCCTTGGTAAATTCACAGCCCTCATCTCTACCATTCCAAGCGCGGTATTGGGAGGCATGTCCATCTTGCTTTACGGTGTCATTGCCAGCAACGGTTTGAAAGTCTTGATTGAAAGCCGTGTGGATTTTGGGCAGGTGCGTAACCTCATCATCGCAAGCTCCATGTTGGTCTTAGGACTTGGTGGTGCGGTCTTGAGCATCGGGGCTATCACTCTTTCAGGAACAGCGCTAAGCGCGATTGTGGGCATCATTCTCAACCTAATCTTGCCGAGAGAAGCGCAGAAATAGCCTCATTTTAGTTGACAAAGTCAGCAAAGATTGATAGAATAATGAAGTCCAAAGGACAAGAATTAGCCTTTCTTGGTCACAGGTTGCCAACCTGTTACTCGGATGTGGCTCAAATACAAAGGAGAAATACTCATGGCAATCTCAAAAGAGAAAAAAAATGAAATCATGGCGCAATACGCTCGTCATGAAGGTGATACTGGTTCAGTTGAAGTACAAGTAGCAGTGCTTACTTGGGAAATCAACCACTTGAACGAGCACATCAAACAACACAAAAAAGACCACGCAACTTACCGTGGATTGATGAAGAAAATCGGTCGCCGTCGTAACTTGTTGGCTTACTTGCGTAAGACAGACGTTAACCGTTACCGCGAATTGATTCATTCATTAGGACTTCGTCGTTAATTTGGTGAAATCCAATCCCTCCCGACTGGGAGGGATTTTTCTTTTTAAATTTATTTTTCCTTCTTTTGTTTTTCGGCTAAAATATGATAAAATAAACAAGATACGTGGTTTTGTGCAAAGTTGAGTCTGGGGACTGTCCTAGGTTGAGCTTTGTAGAAAACACGTCATCCTCTTGGAAGTCAAAAGAATCGGGCTGGTAGGTCTACTTTTGATGTTCTGGAGAATATTATCACATTTAGGAGATACAAATGGTCAAACAAACATTTGAAATGACTTTTGCAGGTCGTCCGCTCGTTGTTGAGGTCGGTCAGGTCGCAAAACAAGCAAACGGTAGCGTCGTTGTCCGCTACGGAGAAAGCACAGTCCTGACAGCGGCTGTCATGTCGAAAAAAATGGCAACAGGGGATTTCTTCCCGCTTCAAGTCAACTATGAAGAAAAGATGTATGCTGCTGGGAAATTCCCGGGTGGTTTTAACAAGCGTGAGGGTCGTCCGTCAACAGATGCAACCTTGACGGCTCGTCTGATTGACCGTCCGATTCGCCCAATGTTTGCCGAAGGCTTCCGCAACGAAGTGCAGGTGATTAACACCGTCTTGTCTTATGATGAAAATGCGAGCGCGCCGATGGCAGCCATGTTTGGTAGCTCACTTGCTCTATCCATTTCAGACATTCCGTTTAACGGCCCAATCGCTGGTGTCCAAGTCGGTTATGTGGACGGTGAGTTTATCATCAATCCAAGCCAAGAACAGGCAGAACATTCCTTGCTTGAATTAACCGTGGCTGGAACCAAAGATGCCATCAACATGGTAGAGTCTGGTGCCAAAGAATTATCAGAAGACATCATGCTGGAAGCCCTCTTGAAAGGGCACGAAGCAGTAAAAGAATTGATTGCTTTCCAAGAAGAAATCGTAGCTCAAGTCGGCAAGGAAAAAGCGGAAGTCGAATTGCTCCATGTGGACCAAGCCTTGCAGGCAGAAATCATTGCAGCCTACAACAGCGATTTGCAAAAAGCGGTTCAGGTAGAAGAAAAATTAGCTCGTGAAGCCGCAACCAATGCTGTTAAAGAGCAGGTAACGGCTGCCTACGAAGAAAAATACGCAGACCATGAAGAGTTTGACCGCATTATGCGCGATGTGGCGGAAATTCTTGAGCAAATGGAGCACGCAGAAGTGCGCCGCTTGATTACAGAAGATAAGATTCGTCCTGACGGCCGCCGGGTAGATGAAATCCGTCCGCTCGAAGCAGGTGTGGACTTCTTGCCACGCGTGCATGGGTCAGGTCTCTTTACCCGCGGTCAAACCCAAGCCTTGTCTGTCTTGACCTTGGCACCAATGGGTGAAACACAAATCGTGGACGGCTTAGACCCCGAGTACAAAAAACGCTTCTTGCATCACTACAACTTCCCTCAATATTCAGTCGGAGAAACAGGACGCTACGGTGCTCCAGGTCGTCGTGAGATTGGTCACGGAGCCCTCGGTGAACGTGCTCTTGCCCAAGTCTTGCCAAGTCTAGAAGAGTTTCCGTATGCCATTCGTCTGGTAGCAGAAGTGCTCGAGTCCAACGGTTCATCTTCTCAAGCCTCTATCTGTGCGGGAACGCTTGCCCTGATGGCTGGTGGTGTGCCAATCAAGGCGCCTGTAGCAGGAATTGCCATGGGCTTGATTTCAGATGGAACCAACTACACAGTCTTGACCGATATTCAAGGTCTTGAGGATCATTTCGGCGATATGGACTTTAAGGTGGCTGGTACCCGTGATGGAATTACCGCCCTGCAAATGGATATTAAGATTGAGGGAATCACGGCTGAAATCCTGCAAGAAGCCCTTGCCCAAGCCAAGAAAGCTCGCTTTGAAATCTTGGATGTCATTGAAGAAGCCATTCCAGCTGTTCGTCCAGATCTGGCACCGACTGCACCGAAGATTGATACCATCAAGATTGATGTGGATAAGATCAAGATTGTCATCGGTAAGGGTGGCGAGACCATTGATAAGATTATCGCAGAAACAGGTGTGAAGATTGACATTGATGAAGAGGGAAATGTAGCCATCTACTCAAGCGATCGCGATGCCATCAACCGTGCCAAAGAAATCATCGCAGGTTTGGTACGTGAAGCCAAGGTTGATGAAGTTTACCGTGCTAAGGTTGTGCGGATTGAGAAATTTGGTGCCTTTGTCAATTTGTTTGATAAGACCGATGCCCTTGTCCATGTCTCTGAAATGGCTTGGACTCGTGTCAACCGAGTAGAAGATTTGGTTCAAATTGGTGATGAAGTGGATGTCAAAGTCATCAAGATTGATGAAAAAGGCCGCGTGGATGCGTCGATGAAAGTATTGCTTCCTCGTCCTGAAAAAGTAGAGCAAGCTGAACCGAGAGAAAAATCAGACCGCCCACGCCGTCCAAGAGAAAAGAAAGAAAACAGCAACTTTGGGGAATTTAAGTTCCACAAGGTTGAAAAGTAGAAAGTAGAGTAAGACAAGTTCTTTAGAACTTGTCTTATCCACAATAAAGGAGAAAAAATGGGTTGGTGGAAAGACACCATTGAAATTGTAAAAGAAAAAGATCCAGCGGCACGTTCCACGCTGGAGGTCATTTTAACTTATCCAGGGGTCAAGGCCTTGGCTGCGCACCGCTTATCTCATTTTTTATGGCGCCATGGCTTTAAATTGCTGGCGCGTATGCACAGTCAATTTTGGCGCTTTTGGACCCAAATTGAGATTCATCCAGGGGCACAGATTGCAAGTGGGGTTTTTATTGACCACGGGGCAGGCTTGGTCATTGGAGAGACGGCTGAAATTGAGTCAGGCGTCATGCTCTATCATGGGGTCACTCTGGGAGGGACAGGAAAGGATTGTGGCAAACGCCATCCGACAGTTCGCAAAGGGGCCCTCATTTCTGCTCATTCGCAAATTATTGGCCCGATTGAAATTGGAGAAAATGCCAAGGTCGGAGCAGCAGCGGTGGTCCTTTCAGATGTTCCAGCAGATGTAACGGTCGTTGGCATGCCTGCAAAAATTGTCCGCATTCATGGGAAAAAAGACGAACAAGCGATTCGTCCCTTGCAAGAAGCAAGAGAAGCCAGCTATTATTCTGCCAAGTTGTAAGCAAAGGAGGGTGCCATGCTCTTAGAAGAATTTGAATCTGTTCGCGCTGTCATTGAGCCAAAGATGGTGAAAACAGAAAACCAAGAGGAGATTTGTCCGACCATCATTCTGACCTTTGCGGGAGAAGTGCTTGAGCAAATCAAGCAGATGGAAGGGGTTCATGAGGGCGGTGCCTTAAAGAGCCTCAACGGTCGCCATCCTTGGTATATCTACGAAAAAGATGGCTACAAGGTAGCGGTTGCCCTTCTTATCATCGGAGCTCCTATGGCGGTTGGTCAGCTGGAAGAATATAAAGCGAGAGGGTTTGAAAATTTCATCATCTTTGGAACCTGCGGTGTTTTAGATAAGAGCATTGCGGCGGACAAGTTGATTTTACCTAGCGCAGCTCTACGTGATGAGGGAACCAGCTACCACTACGCTCCACCGAGCGATGAAATCAGCTATGAGCCAGCTCTGCTATTCACCATGGAAAAAATCCTCGATAAGCACCAGATTGAGCATATTCGAACCAAGACATGGACGACAGATGCTTTTTACCGTGAGACGGCAGCTAAGATTAAGCGGCGGATGGCAAGTGGTGCTGAGGTTGTCGAGATGGAGGCGGCGAGCATCATGGCTTGGAGTCGTTTTCGAGATGCCAAGGTCTATCAATTTTTCTATACGGCAGACTATGTGGATTATCAGAATGAGGAGTGGGATAGAAGGAGCTCTGAGCGTGTGCTTCATCCTCTGACTTTTTTTGAGATTGCCTTTACGATTGCAAAGGAGTTGCGAGATGAAAGATAAGGATTTTTTGCGCTCGTTTGGCTGTTTTCGGATGTATAGGGCTTACAAGAGAGGCTAATGTTCTTGCTTTAGCTTCTCACACAGAAAGGGTTCGCAGGGTGCGGACAGATGATTTCCATTAGAAAGGAAGGGGCGTGATAGCGGTGTTGCCGATAGCACGTCCTACTGTTACTATGATTACGATTTACGATACCATGACACGAAGTCTCCGCGAGTTTGTGCCTTTGGAGGCTGGCAAGGTCAAGATGTATGTCTGTGGACCGACCGTTTATAATTATATCCATGTCGGAAATGCCCGTTCAACCGTGGCCTTTGATACCATTCGGCGCTATTTTGAGTACCGCGGTTTTGAGGTAACCTACATTTCTAATTTTACTGATGTGGATGACAAGATTATCAACCGTGCCAAGGAAGAGGGCGTTACTCCGCAAGAAATCGCTGAAAAATACATTGCGGCTTTTAGCGCAGATGTGGAAAAACTAGGGGTCAAACCAGCCAGCAAGCATCCTCGGGTCATGCACTTCATGGATGAAATTGTGGCCTTTATCGAGGAATTGATAGCAAAAGGCTATGCCTATGAGTCAGCAGGCGATGTTTATTTCCGAGTGGAGAAGTCTGAAAACTATGCGGCCTTGGCCAACAAGACCTTGGAAGACTTGGTTCTTGGAGCCAGCGGTCGGACAGATGAGGAGACGGCTCGCAAGGAAAATCCTGTCGATTTTGCCCTGTGGAAAGCAGCCAAAGCAGGGGAAATTTTCTGGGACAGTCCTTGGGGTGCGGGTCGTCCGGGCTGGCACATTGAGTGTTCGGTCATGGTGACAGAAATCTTAGGTGATACCATTGACATTCATGGAGGCGGTGCGGACCTTGAATTTCCTCACCATACCAATGAAATTGCCCAGTCTGAAGCAAAAACGGGGAAAACTTTTGCCAACTACTGGATGCACAATGGTTTTGTCAATATTGACAATGTTAAGATGTCCAAGTCCCTCGGCAACTTTATCACCGTGCACGATGCCCTTGAGACGGTTGACGGTCAGGTCTTGCGTTTCTTCTTTGCGACCCAGCATTACAGAAAGCCGATTAACTTTACTGAAAAAGGAGTGGCAGACGCAGCCGTCAATCTCAAGTATTTGAAAAATACCTACGAGCAACCCTTTACTGACAATGTGGACATGGAGCGCCTAGCGGAGTTTGAAAGCAAATTCTGCCAAGCGATGGACGAGGATTTCAACACGGCAAATGGGATTACCGTAGTCTTTGAATTTGCCAAGTGGATGAATTCGGGACATTACAATGCGGCCATCAAAGCGGCGTTTGAAAAAATGCTAGCAGTCTTTGGGATTGTCTTTGAAGAAGAGGTGCTAGATAGCGAGATTGAAGCCTTAATAGCAGAACGCCAAGCAGCGCGGGCAGCAAAAGACTTTGCACGGGCTGATAGCATTCGGGATCAATTGGCAGCGCAGGGTATCAAGCTCCTTGATACCAAGGACGGAGTGAGGTGGACACGTGATTGATGTGACACTCATCAACGGCATTGCCCTTGCTTTTGAGGGCGATGCGGTCTATTCCATGTATATTCGCAGGCACTTGATTTTTAAGGGCTTGACCAAGCCCAATCAATTGCACCGTGAGGCCAATCGCTATGTTTCTGCCAAGGCTCAGGCCGCCCTCATCTCCAAGATGTTGGAAGAGGATTTTCTAAGCGAAAAAGAAGTTGACATCTACAAACGTGGGCGCAATACCAACAGCCATACCAAGGCAAAAAATGCGGATGTTGTGACCTATCGCATGTCTACAGGCTTTGAAGCGGTGCTTGGTTATCTTCACATGACAGAGCAAATCGAACGGCTCGAGGACGTCATTAACTGGTGTATTGAAAATGGATAGGAGGTCCGTGCAAGTGGAACGATTCCCTTTTGAGAACCAAGAGGTTCAACCGCTAACTGTTCAGCAGGCTTTCACCTTGTTTCCCAATGGAAAACTAGTGGATACCCCTATTCACAAGTTTCAGGACTTGCTTTTTCCCTTGGCTAATGGGCAATGGTTGCAGGTAGCTAAAGACGAATTGACAGAGCGAGAACGCTATTTGCTATCCTTATCTGCAGATGATGAGGCTTATGCCAGCCATCCTTGGTACCGATTTCTGGTCAAAAAAACGGGAGAAATACCTCAAAAAATCAGCACTCTGCAGTGGATTCATATCCATCATTCCTTGTCGGCTGTCGATGAGAAAGAAGAATTACAGGCTTGGCTGGAGGTCATGCGCTCTTTACTTCCGAACCGTGTGGCTGATTTTCAGGTGACAGCCTATGATACGATTTTTGTCCTTAATCAAAGCACCTTTATTCCAATTCAGGAAGTGCTAGCCGATACCCTGTCTGCTATGGAATTTGACTTTGGCTTGAAGCTGACCATGCTAGTCGGTCAAATCTGGTCGCTGGTAGCAGACGAGGATTGGGCGGGAATTTTTCAAGCAGAGCATCGCCTATTTCTTGCTTGGCAGGAGCGGTTTCAATCCTCCCGTGTACTTTCCTTTGCTCAAGCCTTTCTTTGGGGACAAGGTCAGGAACTAGCGCTTTATCCCCTACGGCAGCAGCTGGCGCAGATGATTCACCAGCAAGACCAGTTGGCAGATAGTATTCTTGCCCTGTGGGAGGAAGCAGCAGTAGTGACCAAGGCAGCGCAACGCCTCTACGTGCACCGCAATACCCTCCAATACCGCCTCGAAAAATGGCTCGATGTCAGCGGCTTGCAGCTCCGCAATTTGACAGATTTGGCCGTTTGTTACCAGATTGTATTGGACGAGGGGTAGGATAGTTGAGTAAAAAATGGCTTTTGTGCAACTTGTACAAAATGCCTTTTTCTTTTTGTTCACCCTGACAGGGAAAAATAAAACGCTTTCATGTATACTAAAAGAGTAAAAGAAAGCGAGGTTTGAACATGGTTCAATTAAATCTAAAAAATATCTACAAAAAATATCCAAACAGCGAGCATTACTCTGTTGAGGATTTCAATCTAGACATCAAGGACAAGGAATTCATCGTCTTCGTTGGTCCTTCAGGATGTGGTAAATCCACCACGCTTCGTATGATTGCAGGTCTTGAAGATATTACAGAAGGGGAAGCCTACATCGATGATGTCTTGATGAACGATGTGGCACCAAAAGATCGTGATATTGCCATGGTCTTCCAGAACTATGCCCTTTACCCACACATGACCGTATTTGACAACATGGCCTTCGGCTTGAAATTGCGCAAATACAGCAAGGATGAAATCAAAAAACGTGTCGAAGAAGCCGCAAGCATTCTTGGTCTGACAGAGTTCTTGCAACGCAAACCTGCTGACTTGTCAGGTGGACAACGCCAACGTGTTGCCATGGGGCGTGCCATTGTCCGTGATGCAAAAGTATTCTTGATGGACGAGCCTTTATCAAACTTGGATGCGAAACTTCGTGTATCCATGCGTACAGAGATTGCGAAAATCCACCGCCGTATCGGGGCAACAACCATCTACGTAACCCATGACCAAACAGAAGCGATGACACTTGCGGACCGTATCGTTATCATGAGTGCTACTAAAAATGAGGCAGGTACAGGTACGATTGGACGGATTGAGCAAATCGGTACACCAGAAGAATTGTACAACGCTCCTGTGAATAAATTCGTCGCAAGCTTTATCGGAAGCCCAGCCATGAACTTCTTTAGTGTCACTCTTAAAGACGGTGTCTTGTCAGACGGGGATAACTTCTCTCTTCGCTTGCCAGAAGGTCGTAGAAAACACTTGGAAGAAAAAGGATATGAAGGCAAAACCTTCACCCTCGGTATCCGTCCAGAAGACATCAAAGCGTCTCAATTGGAATTGGATGCTTATCCAGAAAGCATCGTGACTGCAGAAGTTGTGGTTTCAGAGTTGCTAGGTGCAGAGTCTATGCTGTATAGCCGTGTTGGCTCAACCGAGTTTGTTTCTCGTGTAGATGCGCGTGATTTCCACAAACCAGGTGAAAAAGTCCGTCTTGCCTTCAACTTGAACAAGGCACACTTCTTTGATGATGCGACAAGCAAAGCGATTGTCTAACACTCGTCAAACTCTAGAAAACTGCTCAAGGTTGACGGTTGATAGAGTAAAGATACCCTCTATTCTTTGGAAATGATAGCAAAACTCCCTGCCGTTTGGTAGGGAGTTTTTGTGCTAGTTTTCATCTGCGTACTGCTCATAAAAATCAACTTTTAGCTGAATAAAACGTTCCATATCATGGAGGAGTTGGAAAAGCGTTGCCCGTGCCTCAAATTCTTCCCGCGTTTGCGGAAGTGGACGCTCGCGGAAGGTCTGGTGAAAGAGTTCGATGTCTTCGAGGAGTTCGTGGCCAGGATTTTGTCTGCTTAATTGCAGGGCTGTTCGTTCAAAGAGACTGGCTAAGATAACGGCTTCTCGGCTTTCGAGTGAAAATGTATTGATATTGTTGGCCATGGTGCGCAAGATTTTATTTTGAGCCAGCCGCATTTCAAAGTAATGGACCTGATAGTTGGTCTGGTGAAAGACCTGATTATGGCGATCAAGGTAGACGATGTCAAGGGCTGCTTGGAGCGTTTGATCCAGTTGGGTAATCAGCTGCGCCTCGTTGCGGCCATCTCCCGTCAGTAAAAATTCCTGAAAGCGCAACAGGATAGCTTTGAGTCCTTGCTCCACCTCTTCATGGTAGCCTTGGATTTGCCTATCTTGCGAGGGCATGTAGAGATTGGCAATCAGCGCAATGCCCGCCCCGATGAGAAAGAGGGCCAGTTCCTGACCTAAGAGGGCAAACGAGGTCGATTTTTCGAGGAACAGGTGGGTCACAAGGACAGTACAGGGAGCGATACCAGCAGTCAGATTGGCCTTGTAAGCAAGCGGGACATAGAGGCAGAGGTAGAGCCCTAGAGTCAACAGATGAAAGCCAAACAGCGAGAAGGCAAGAGCTGCAATCGCAAGAGCCAGCACCGTTGACCAGAGCCTAGCCCAGGCCGTCTTAAGTGACGCACGTCTCGTGTCCAAGACACTTAAAATTGCAATAATTCCTGCGGACGTAGCGTAGGATAGATGGATAGAATCAGCCAAGGCAATCGCGACACAGGTCGCCAGCACCAGCTTAATAGTTCGATGAAGTAAGGGCATGAATATCTCCTAAATGGAAGTTTCAGCATGAAACAATAATATAGTATCATTGTAGCATATATTGGATGGTTATTTGAAGGATTTGTTTGAGGATTTTTTTACGCTAATTCCAAAGAATGTTGGGGGAGTGTGGTAGGAAATGTCGTTTCAACATGGATTGAAAAGGTGGAATGCCATTTTTAAGTTTTTGTGATATACTTAAAAGAAAGCGTTTTATACTATAGAGTGCAGGAGCTAATGATGGCAAGTATTGAAGATGTTGCAAAAAAAGCAAAAGTATCTGTTACGACAGTGTCTCGAATGATGAACAATCATCCCTATGTATCAGACAAGACAAAAAAACGAATTCAGAAAGCGATGGAGGAGTTGAGCTATTTTCCCAATAGTGGTGCCCAGCAGTTACGTGGAAAAGGGACAAAATTGATTGGAGTAATTGTGTCTTATATCACGAATCCCTTTTTCTCTTATCTTGTTGCTAGTATCGAGAAAACGGCTACCGAAATGGGGTACCATTTAATCGTTTTACAGACCTTGCAAGACATAAAGAGAGAAGAGTTGTTCATTAACATGCTCAAAAAAAAGCAGCTGGACGGCTTGATTTCTACTTCCCTAGAGACGAATACAGAAGAAGTCTGTGAAATGGTAAGAAAAGGGGAGATTGTTCTCTGTAATCGGAGCTTGATTCATCAGGATTTACCAATTGTTCAGATTGATGAAGCGAAGATTTCAGAAGAAGCAACCCTCCATTTATTTGAACGGGGTTATCAAAAAATCGCTTTTTGTCTGGGTGGGGAGACGCTACATCCAACGGATAATCGCTTTAAAGGATTTATGGCAGCCCATCTCCGTCAACATCAGGAGTTTAATCAGAATTTTTTCTTTAAAAATGTGAAGACCATTCAGCAAGGACGGGAACTTTTCCATATGGTGTCTGCTTTAACAGAAAGGCCAGATGCCTTATTTGCAAATAGTGATGAAGTGGCTGCAGGCTTTGTAGATGAAGCAATCTTACATGGTTGGAACATTCCGCAGGACATGGCTGTAATGGGCTTTGACGATCAACCAATTGCCAGCTTATTAACGCCCAAGCTCACGACTATCCGTCAGCCGATTGATGAAATGGGGCGTCAAGCCACTCTAGCATTGCTATCTCATCTCGAAAATCAGGAATTTGAAATGCCTGCGCCTTTAAGAGCAGAGTTGATTATCCGATCTTCAACCTAAGGTTGTTGGTCGGATATTTTTTTAAAAAAATTATATGAAAACGATTGACATAATGAAATCGTTATCATATAATGTATTCAAGATAAAACGCTTACAGAGATACCGTAGAAGATGTGAGAAAATCTTCAACAATGAAAAGGAGTTTAAGATGAAGAAAATCACCTTGTTAGCGGCAACAGTTGTTGCCAGCACTATGTTGTTTGCTTGTGGCTCTAAGGAAACAAGCATGTCAGATTCAAAAGATAGTCTGAATCTGAAACTTTGGGTTGATCCAGGTTCTGCTGAATTTTATTCAAAATTAGTGGATCAATATAAAGAAGAAAATAACATTAAATATACGATTGAAGTGGTGGAATCTGACACAGGTAAAGCCCAAGAAAATATAAAAAAAGATCCAGAAGCAGCAGCCGATGTCTTTAGCATGCCTCATGATCAATTAGGTCAACTAGTTGAAGCAGGAGTTGTTTATGAAAATACTAAGTATGCAGATAGAATCTCTGAAGAGAATACAGAATTAGCTGTTCAAGCAGCCACCTATAAAGGAAAAATGTATGGTTACCCATATGGCGTAGAGTCTCTCATGCTGTATTATGATAAAACAAAACTAACTGAAAATGATATTCAAACATTTGAAACGTTAACAGCGAAAGCTAAATTTGGTGGTAATTTTGAAGAAGATGGCGCTGCTTATTTCTTAGCTCCTCTCTTTGTATCAAATGATTGTTATTTGTATGGAGAAGATGGAGAGGATCCAAGCGGTACAACTTTCAATACAGAACAGGGTGTAAATGTTTTAAAATGGATTGCAGCCCAAGGCAAGAATGATAATGTGGTTCAGGCAAATGCTGATTTATTAAGTCAGTTGGAAGAAGGGAAAATTGCTGCAGTAGTGTCAGGGCCATGGGGATACAAGAATATTAAAGAGATCCTCGGCGACCGTTTCGCTGTAGCCCAATATCCGAAAACTAATTTCGGAAATGGAGAGAAACAAATGAAACCATTCTTAGGGGTTAAGTTATACAGTGTGAACGCAAGCACAGCTCACCCACTAGAAGCAATGGCATTAGCAAATTTCCTTTCTAGTACAGAAGCGCAGAAAAAAACATTTAACGATTTGGGTACAATTCCAAGCAATCTATCTCTGCAACATTCTAAAGAAGTTTTAGCAGACCCAATGGCTAGTGTTGTGGTGACAACCTCTCTACCAGAGAATTCTGTATTAATGCCTAAAATTCCAGAAATGGTCACATTTTGGCCAGCGTCTTTAGCAACGATAAGTGATGCTTATAAAGGAAATTTGTCAGAATCTGATATGAAGTCTAAACTAGATCAATTAGTGAAAGATACGTCAGTCGTTGCGAAATAATACGAAAATCATATAGTGGGAGACAGTCTATCTCACAAAGTTCACTGATACCACGTGCGCCTTGTGAGATAGTTGTATTTATCAATGAGGATAGGTTGAGGATGGGGAAATGAAGAGAGTAAAGATAAATCCTAAATGGACTAACTTTCTAAGGAATGCAACAATAGGAGAAAAGTTGTCTTTTTTAGTTATGGGGTCGGCTCATTTGCATAATCGACAATTTGTTAAAGGGTTGCTGTATATAGTTACTCAAGTCTTTTTTGTTTATTGGTTCATTACAAGAGGGATACCAGCGATGATAGGTCTTGTTACATTAGGAACAGAGACACAAGGCTGGAAGTTTGATGAAGAGCTAGGGATTAATGTAAAAGTGGCTGGTGATAATTCGATGCTTTTCCTCATTTACGGTATTGCAACACTTGTTTTGTTGGGAATCTTTTTTGTGATATATATTAGAAACATCAAAGAAGCCCAGGAATTATATTTCAAAAGAGTTCATCAAGAGCATATTCCAAATATTAAAGAAGAATTAGCGTCCCTACTAAATGAAAAATTCCATGTAACATTAATGGGATTTCCGATACTTGGAATTCTTATTTTTACAGTCATTCCTCTGTTTTACATGATTCTATTAGCTTTTACCAACTTTGATCATAATCATTTACCTCCAAAGAGCCTATTTGATTGGGTTGGGATTAGCAATTTTGGAAGTATTTTGAATGGACGTATTTCCAATACATTCTTTCCAGTATTTACTTGGACACTAATTTGGGCTTTTTTTGCAACAGTAACGAGTTTCTTTTTTGGGGTCTTGCTGGCCATTTGGATTAATTCTAAAAATATTAAAGGCAAAAAAGTTTACAGAACCTTATTTGTCTTGACCATGGCAGTTCCTCAATTCATTTCTTTATTGATTATGCAAAATATGTTCCATGCATCTGGCCCAATTAATGCCTATTTAATGAATCTACACTTGATTTCTGCTCCAATTCCATTTTTAACAGATGCCGTAATGGCTAAAATATTTGTTATCCTTATTAATATGTGGGTTGGAATTCCGGCAACTATGCTGGTTTCGACAGGGATTATTATCAATTTACCAACAGAACAACTAGAAGCGGCAACAATAGATGGTGCTAGTAAATTTCAGATTTTTAGGTACATCACATTTCCGCAAATTCTATTTGTTATGGCTCCTAGTCTCATTCAGCAATTTATCGGAAATATTAACAATTTTAATGTGATTTATCTATTGACAGGCGGAGGACCTTTGAATAGTGATTTTTATGGTGCAGGAGAGACGGATTTACTGGTTACGTGGTTATATAAGTTGACTGTAGAAGTAGCAGATTATAATTTAGCGTCTGTAATAGGAATCATTATTTTCGTACTAAGTGCGGTTGTTTCTCTTATTGCTTACAACAAAGTAAATGCCTATCAACGTCAAGGGGGATAATATGAAGAGTAAAAAATCAGGTTGGCTGAGCAACGTTTTATTATTAATGACAGCAGCTCTATGGACATTTCCTATTTTCTGGATTGTATTGACATCGTTTCGATCAGAAGGCGGGCAGTTTGTATCGTACATTTTACCTAAGTCATTTACCTTAAAGCATTATCAGTTTTTGTTTTCGAATAATAGTAGCTATCCGTTTGTCAGGTGGTTCACTAATACCTTGATTGTTTCGATTGCATCTTGTATCTTAAGCACTTTGATTACCGTTTCGATGGCTTATAGCCTATCGAGATTACGATTTAAATTACGGGAAAAGTTTTTGAAGCTAGCTTTAGTATTAAATATGTTTCCTGGCTTTATGAGTATGATTGCAATCTATTATTTATTGAAAGCGTTAAATCTCACCCAAAGTCTATTTGCCTTAGTTCTAGTATATTCCTCTGGTGCTGCCTTGGCTTTTTACATAGCAAAGGGGTTCTTTGATACAATACCATTATCATTGGATGAATCAGCGATGATTGACGGTGCCTCTAAGTTTCATATCTTTACTCGTATAACGATACCCTTGTCAAAACCAATCATTGTGTATACGGCTTTACAAGCCTTTATCTCTCCGTGGATGGACTTCATCTTTGCAAAAATTATTATGGGAGATAAAGTCGATCACTATACAGTAGCAATTGGTCTATACTCGATGATGACAAGGGACAATGCAGATTATTTGTTTATGGCATTTACGGCAGGTTGTGTACTCATTGCAGTCCCGATCACGGTCTTGTTTATCTATTTACAAAAATATTATGTTGAAGGAATTACAGGAGGAGCTGTTAAAGGATGAAAAAATGGTGGCATAGTGCAGTTGGATATCAAATTTATCCTAAAAGTTTTCAAGACAGTAATGGAGATGGCATAGGAGATATAAAGGGAATTATTTCGCGCTTACCGTATTTAAAAGAACTAGGCATTTCTGTTATATGGCTTAGTCCAATCAATCAATCTCCAATGAAAGATCATGGGTATGACATTTCTGACTATTATCACATTGATCCTAGTTTTGGAAGTGACGAGGATTTTGAGAATCTTATCACGGAGGCTAAAAAGTATGACATTCGTATTCTGTTAGATTTAGTCATCAATCATACTTCAGTCAAACATGAGTGGTTTCAAAAGGCGTTAGCAGATTTAGATAGCCCTTATGCAGATTATTACATGATTCGTGAGGGGAATGGAAATCTTCCTCCTAATAACTGGCGTTCAATGTTTGGTGGAAGTGCTTGGGAAAGAATAGAGGGGACCAATAAGTATTACCTTCACTTGTTTACTGTTGATCAACCAGACTTAAATTGGGAAAATCCTAAACTTCGCAAGGAATTGTATCATATCATACAATTTTGGCTAAATAAGGGGGTTGCAGGTTTTAGGATTGATGCCATTGCTCATATCAAAAAAGTCTTTGATGCTGCTATGAAAGAAGCAGATGGTCCAGATGGTTTAGCTGAAGACTTTGAACATTATCGAAATGCCAAAGGAATCGAACAGTTCTTGGCAGAGATGAGAGATCAAGCATTTGCGGGTCAAGACATTTTGACAATTGCTGAAATGGATGTACCTAATCCGAATGATTGGGTAGAGTTTTTTGGAGATAACGGTTATTTCTCCTCTATTTTTGATTTTTACCATACTATTTATAATGTTCAATCAGAAGAATTTAAAGATAGGCCAGTAGAACTAGTTGAAAAATTAAAAGAAAGAGCCTTTGAAAAACAAACTTTGGCGCATAACAAGGTCTTTTTTACTAATTTTATTGAAAATCATGACCTGCCAAGATCACCAGAGAGACTGATTCCAAAAGAAGAGATTCATTTTTATAGTAAATCCTTGCTGGCGGTGCACTATTTCTTTTTGAGAGGCATTCCTGTAGTCTACCAAGGACAAGAAATCGGAATGCAAGACTACCCAAAAAACAGTATTTCTGAATATATTGATTTAGCAACACATAATAAATACCAAGAATATCTACTGCGTGGAAAAAGTCCTGAAGAAGCATTGTCACAAATTAACATCGAAAATAGGGAAAATAGCCGGACTCCGTTTCAATGGTCCACAGATCAGAATGCTGGTTTTACAGAGGGAGAACCTTGGTTTGAGGTAAATCCTAACTACGTTGATATTAACTATGAAAAACAAGAACAGGACGCAGATTCGTTATTGAACTTTTACAAACGACTCATAAAAGTAAGACGAAATATAGAATATGAGGATGTCTTTGTATACGGTCGAACACTACAGTTATTTAAGGAAGTCAAAGGCTGTTTCGCATATAAGCGTCAATTGGGAGACAAAGAAGTGACGGTTATCTGTAATTTCACAAATCAGTCCTTAACTATTGACTATGAATACGATGCAGCTACTCAGATACTGATGAATAATTACAAAAATATTCAATATACGCAAGGGCTTCTTTCCTTAAATCCTTATCAGGCGATAGTGATAGGGTAGGTTTGAAATGAGTTTTTTATAAGGAATCGTGATACAAACGTAGACATTAGAATATAGAAAGAGGATGAACATGGAAAAAGATTGGTGGAAAGGGAAGATTGCCTATCAAATCTATCCGAAGAGTTTCAATGATAGCAATCATGACGGCATCGGTGATTTAAAGGGGATTACGCAGAAGTTGGACTATCTCAAGGACTTGGGCATTGAGATTTTGTGGCTATCTCCAGTCTACAAGAGCCCCTTTGTAGATCAGGGGTATGATATTGCGGATTACTATGCGATTGATCCGATTTTTGGGACCATGGAGGATATGGACGAGCTGATTGCTGAAGCCAAAGCACGTGGGATATCTATCATCATGGACTTGGTGGTCAATCACTGCTCAGACCAGCATGAGTGGTTTCAAAAAGCCTTGGCTGATCCCGATGGGGAATACGCTGACTATTTTTACTTTATCGAAAGCGATACGGAGCCGAGTAACTGGCGGAGCTACTTTGGTGGCAGCGTTTGGGAAAAGGTACCCAATTCAACTAAGTACTACCTCCATTCCTTCCACAAGGCACAGCCAGACTTGAACTGGCAAAATCCTCGCCTGCGCCAAGAAATCTACGACATGATCAACTGGTGGTTGAAAAAAGGGATTGCAGGTTTTCGGATTGATGCCATTATCAATATCAAAAAAGACTTGTCTTGGACCTCTCTTCCCGCTGATCAGGAAGATGGTTTGGTGGCGGTTCAGGCTGCCCTTGCTAATGCTCAGCCGATTGAGCCTTTCCTGCGGGAATTAACAGAGCAGACCTTTGATAAATACAATGCCTTCACAGTTGGGGAAGTATTTGATGAAACAGAGGAGGAATTGCAGTTCTTCATCGGAGAAAATGGAGTCTTCTCTTCTATCTTTGATTTCAAACAGGCGATTTTAGGGCAAAAAGGCAATGGCTGGCATGATTTTGACGAGCCAACAGCAGAAGATATAAAAAAGAGCATTTTCCAAGTGCATGAGCGGACGGACAAAATCGGTGTGTTATCGACGATTATTGAAAATCACGATGAGGCGCGTGGAGCATCGCACTTTATTCCTCACGCTGATGTGGATACAGCCAGCAAGAAGTGCCTTGCGACCATTGCCCTCTTGCGTAAAGGGATCCCGTTCATCTACCAAGGGCAAGAAATTGGCATGGAAAATCAGTATTTTGAGGCAATTGAAGATTATGATGATATTAGTACCATCAACGGTTATCAGGTGGCCTTAAAGGACGGTCTGTCTGAAGAAGAAGCGCTTGCTGTGATTGGAAAATATAGCCGTGACAATGCTAGAACACCGATGCAATGGACCGACGACACCTATCTGGGTTTTTCAGATGTCAAGCCTTGGTTGATGAGTCAGCAGCCAAATCGCACCATCAATGTTGCGGAGCAGGAAAATAATCCTCAGTCTGTCTTGCATTACTATCGTGCCCTTACAGGCTTGTACCGACATGACACCTATGGTAGTAGTTTGAGATATGGTGCCTTTCATCCGCTATTTGAAGAGGTCGAAAATGTCATTGCCTACGAACGCCGTGGGGAGAGACGTGTGCAGGTTCTGACCAATTTCCAAGCCAAAGCTCAAACGCTTCAGCTTTCACAACCAATAGAAGAAGTCCTCTTGAACAATCTAGAAGTGTTGGACTTGGATAAAGATGATTGCCTGACCTTAGCACCTTATCAAGCAGTTGTGATTGCTGTATCATAAGGTTGTAAAAGTATTCTAATCGGTTGAAAACAACTATTAAGGTAGAAAAAACGGGCTGCTTCTAGCCCGTTTTAACTTGCTATTAAGCTCCTCTTCTCATGCTTATAAATACAGACGAAAATCAGATGAAGCGTAGGAGATGGTGAGACCTGTTTGATATGATAAAAGGAGAAAAATCCCAAAAGGAGCAAGAACAGATATGAGATTGAAATTCAAACCCTTAGTCGCTCTATGTGCCGTTTTCTTAGTTGGTTGTCAGGCAACCTCAAAAACTGAGACAAAACAAGAAACAACACCTCGTTACCGCTACCACAATGTTGTCACAGAAAAAAGTGCAGCAGATTTTCAGAAAGATTTACAAGAACTTGGCGTTCCAAATGAGAACTGGCAAGCCCTATCTCCCTTTATAGATAGCTACCACCAGGCAAATCAATCCTATGAAAAAGTCGCTAAAGACTGGACAACCATGAAGATTGGACAAGATGCGAACACCTTTACCACTACCATGGAAGAAGCAGAGTACAAGGAAAAACTCAGTCATTTTCCAAAAGACTTGAACTGTCGCCAAACAGCCTTTCTTCTCTTGCGCTCTCTCTTGACCTATGATACTGATAAGGTGAAATCTCTTCCAGAACACCTAGAGTTTCAGGCTTTGAAGAAGGAAGATGCGAGCTTTACGGAGGCAGAAAGTCAGCTATATAGCCTCTTATTTAATGACAATCCAAGCTATAAGTCTGTGGCTGATTTGACCAAGGCTTGGAAGGAAGCAGGGCTTCGCTTCTCCGACAAACTTCGCTTGCTTTCAGCGGTGCAGAACGTAGAGGGCGCGGTTGTCAGTATGCACGTTGGCTTGGCTTATGAAAAGGACGGAAAAGTCTATTTCTTTGAAAAGATGGATCCAGCTCTCCCCTATCGACTCAGTGAATTCCAGTCTTGGAAAGAGTTACAAGAGCATTTATTGAATGGACGTTTCCAAATGTTTAAAGAGCAGATTACTCTCCTAGCCAATGACCAAAATGTCTCTGAACTCGCAAAAGCCAAGTAGTCAGTGTGTAGCATTCTTCAAGAATAAGATAAAAATCACTATCCTAGGGTAGTGATTTTTATTTTCGGAAAATAGTCTCAATCCCTAGTAAAGGTCTGAAAGCAAGTGATAAAGTTTATTGGCAAATGTCATTGGAACTGTTATAATAAAACTATGAAACAAGTAGAAGAAAATGATATCGTGTATGGCGTGCATGCGGTGGTGGAGAGTTTAGAGGCCAATGTCGGCAACAAGCTCTATCTGCAGGATGATTTACGCGGAAAGAATGTGGAGAAAATCAAGGCTCTTGCGGCTGAAAAAAAAGTGTCGATTTCCTGGACATCAAAGAAGAGTTTGTCGGAGATGACCTCGGGAGCTGTCCATCAAGGATTTGTCTTGCGGGTATCTGCTTTTGCCTATGCAGAGTTGGCTGACATCTTAAACAGGGCAGAGCAAGAAGACAATCCGCTGATTTTGATTTTGGATGGCTTGACGGATCCCCATAATTTTGGCTCGATTTTGCGGACGGCAGATGCGACCCAGGTGGCAGGGATCATCATTCCTAAGCACCGTGCGGTCGGTGTGACACCAGTTGTGGCCAAGACCTCGACAGGTGCGGTGGCCCATGTGCCCATCGCCCGTGTGACCAATCTAAGCCAGACCTTGGAAAAGTTAAAGGATTCAGGTTTCTGGATTTTTGGAACCGATATGAATGGTACCCCTAGCCACAAGTGGAATACCGCAGGAAAACTGGCCCTCATCATTGGCAATGAAGGCAAGGGGATTTCTGCCAACATCAAAAAGCAGGTAGATGAGATGATTACCATTCCCATGAAGGGGCATGTGCAGAGCTTAAACGCTAGCGTGGCCGCAGCTGTACTGATGTATGAAGTCTTTCGCAATAAAGTGTAAAGTTTTTGGGAAAATGTACCCGAACTTAGAAATGGAGAACTATGGCTGATTTTAAAATAGTAACGGATTCCACATCGGACATGCCGGTAGAGTGGATAGAGCAATATGACCTTACAATCATGGGATTGACTGTGGAGCTAGACGGCGTTGTTTATGAGACGGTTGGTGAGCATCGCTTGACCAGTGATGCCCTGTTAGAGAAAATGCTAGCGGGTGGACAACCGACGACCAGCCAAGTCAATGTCGGACAGTTTGAAGCCTTATTTAGAGAACATGCCCAGAAAGGACAAGCAGTCTTATATTTGGCCTTTTCAGCTGCTCTTTCAGGAACCTACCAAAGTGCGGTGATGGCGCGTGACATAGTGCTTGACGACTATCCAGAAGCGGTGATTGAGATTATCAATACCAAGGCAGCCACTTTGGGAGAGGGCTACTTGGTCTTAAAAGCTGCACAAGCGCGGGAGGCAGGTGTGTCCCTTGCGGAGACGGTGGCGCTCATCGAGGACTTGATTCCCCGTGTGCGGACCTATCTCTTGGTCGATGATTTACAGCACTTGGTGCGCGGTGGCAGGCTGTCTAAGGCGGCTGCTCTCATCGGTGGTCTGGTCAATATCAAACCCTTGATTTCCATCGATCAGGACGGGAAACTCGTCTCCATCGCTAAACTTCGAGGCAAGAAAAAGGGAGTGAAGGAAATGCTATCCTTGACCCTTGAGCAATTGGACGATTCCTGCGTCATGGTTGCCTATACAGGAGATATTGAAGCGGCAGAGCAGTTGCGTGCGACCTTGCTAGAAGACCCACGTGTGGAGCAGGTCATTATGGAGCCTCTAGGCCCCATTATTGCCAGCCATACAGGTACAGGTTCTTTGGCCATTCTCTCAATTGGAAAAGAGAAGCGATAAGTCGCTTTTCTTTTATAGAATAAAAGGAAGCGTTTTCTAAAAAGGGGACAAAATGAAACGATTATTATCAGCCTACGCAAGTGACATACAGACCATGACCAAGTCCGACTTCAAGCAGAGTATCAAGGCCAGCGAGGGACGGATTTTGTTAGGAGAAACGGTCGTTACAGCAGCGCCTCTCATTGCTGGGGTAACCAATGCGGAGATGATGGCAGCCTTTGGCTGCGATTTGCTGGTGCTCAATGAATTTGACGTTTTTAGCTGTTTTATTCAGGATTTCTATGCCTGCGACAATCCCATTGCAGAGCTGAAACGCTTGACAGGGCGTCCTATCGGCATCAACCTAGAGCCAGTTGATGAAACCAAAGAGGTCTTGGATGAGCAAGTCTTTCTGTCCGCAGGTCGCAAGGTCAGTCCAGCTACCCTAGAAAGAGCCAATGAACTCGGTGTCGATTTTATTATGCTGACAGGCAATCCCTCAACAGGAGTGTCTCTATCAGCGATTGAGGGGGCTATTCGCCTAGCGGCTCAGCATTTTAAAGGTCTGATTTTCGCAGGGAAAATGCACGGCGCTGGTCTTGGAGAAGCGGTGGTCAATGAAGAGGCCTTACTTGAGTTTGTAGCAGCAGGAGCAGACGGGGTCTTGATTCCAGCTGTAGGGACCGTGCCTGGTGTGCGGGAAGAAATCCTAGCACCGATTGTGGAGCGGGTCAAAGAGGCTGGCGCCTTGGTCATGTCAACGATTGGAACCAGCCAAGAAAGTGCGGACAGTCAGACCATTCGTGAGTTTGGCCTTAGCAATAAGCGCGTGGGAGCAGATATTCACCACATCGGAGACGGCGGGTATGGCCGCATGCCAGATCCTGAAAATATCATGGCATTGAGCATAGCCGTTAGAGGAAAACGCCATACCTACTTCCGAATGGGCCAGTCTATTCTTCGCTAATGAGTAACTATTCTTGGATATGACAGATGAGGAGGAGAGAAAAATGGACTATCTTTTATTTCTAGTATTGAGTGTCGGAACCTTGGTTCTACTCTTTTTAGCCAACCATTTCGTCAGGGATTTTAGCCCCGAACAGCGGGCGCTACGCGAAACAGGCTATCGCTATGCTATGCTAGTAATGATCTCCCTAATGCTTGGCTTTGCGGTCTTTGACGACCTGCTTTCCTATCGCGAGACCCTCGTTAGTATCGCCTGTATCGGTGGTGCCGTCGTTGAGAATTACTGCATCTGGGTTGGAGCCTATCGTCCTGCTAGCGAACCTCCGAGATCCGTTTGGCACGAGGTTTTAGGAAATGGCCTCCTGGTCTTACTCTGGCTCGTCCTTCCCTCTGATCCCTTTATAAAATGGATCCAAATTCTACTCTGGGGAAGTTTTCTCTTTAGCCACCTCGGCAAATATTATTGGGAACAGTGGAAGGTGAAGACTGAAAGCTAATCTTCTGTATACATAGGTAATGTTCGATACCTGTATATTTTGGTTGTGTTTTGGTCAACGACAAGTCTACCTTATCAAGTTGTTTTTTCATACCTTCAACTGGCTAACTTCATTTTAGAACTTTCAGAAATGTCCCTCACAGAAAAAATCACAAAAAAGAGAGTAGTAAGTCTTGACTTTATCTCTTTTCTTTTGATATAATGGTAAGCGGTATTGTTTACCCCATTTGAAAGGCCCCGGAACCCTTCAAATAACTTGCGGACCGGAACATCCGCCCTGTAAACAAAAACGATATTCATATTAGGAGAAATCATGAACAAAACAACATACATGGCTAAGCCAGGTGAAGTTGAACGCAAATGGTATGTAGTTGACGCTACTGATGTGCCTCTTGGACGCCTTTCAGCAGTTGTAGCAAGCGTTCTTCGTGGAAAAAACAAACCAACATTTACACCACACACCGATACAGGTGACTTTGTGATCGTTATCAATGCTGAAAAAGTGAAATTGACTGGTAAAAAAGCAACTGATAAAGTTTACTACACTCACTCAATGTACCCAGGTGGATTGAAATCCATCACTGCTGGTGAACTTCGTTCTAAAAATGCAGTTCGTTTGATTGAAAAATCAGTTAAAGGAATGCTTCCACACAACACTCTTGGACGCGCTCAAGGGATGAAATTGAAAGTATTCGTTGGTTCTGAACACAACCACGCTGCACAACAACCAGAAGTTCTTGATATTTCAGGACTTATCTAAGGAAAGGAACAAATAAAGTATGTCACAAGCACAATATGCAGGTACTGGACGTCGTAAAAACGCTGTTGCACGCGTTCGCCTTGTTCCAGGAACTGGTAAAATCACTGTTAACAAAAAAGATGTAGAAGAGTACATCCCACACGCTGACCTTCGTTTGGTCATCAACCAACCATTTGCTGTTACATCAACAGTAGGTAGCTATGACGTTTTGGTAAACGTTGTAGGTGGTGGTTATGCAGGTCAAGCAGGAGCTATCCGTCACGGTATCGCTCGTGCCCTTCTTCAAGTAGACCCAGACTTCCGCGACTCTCTTAAACGCGCTGGCCTTCTTACCCGTGATGCTCGTATGGTAGAACGTAAGAAACCAGGTCTTAAGAAAGCACGTAAAGCATCACAGTTCTCAAAACGTTAAGAAACGCTTTACATCAACGATTACAAGCATTTTGCAAGTCTCTTGCAAGGTGCTTTTTTTGTCGTTTTTTGGCAAAATTCACACCACTTTTCACACCAAATTCACACCATTACTTTTTAAGATTTCGATAGGCAATTTCTCCAACAGCCATTGGGACAACATTTGAAGTATTAACGTAAGTTTTGGTAGTGAGGGTGTCGCTATGCGTTAGAGCCTCTGAAATAGTTTCTAGTGCTACTCCTGCTTGTCAGATAAGTGTAGCGCAAAACTAAAGTTTTCTTCTTCAAGGTAGTAAAATCATGATATAATAGTTTTTAGATACATACCAGCTAAGGAGTCAGTTTTGGAAGAAAATTTAATTAAATCAAAACATCGTGTTCAGAAACACGGAGAAGTTTTTACACCATCGTGGATGGTTCAAAAAATGCTGGATACACCAGGTGTGAAAGAAGCTTGTGAGAGTATCTATACTACTTTTCTTGAGCCGTCTGCTGGTGATGGTAATTTTTTACAGGCTATCTTAGAGAGGAAGCTGGATTCTGTTGTTCGCCAATATGATAAACGAAATTGGAAAACTAAATCCTTGATAGCCGTATCATCAATCTATGGTATTGAATTTTTAGAAGATAATTTAGAAGTTGCTCGCTCAAGAATGTTCTTATCTTATCTAGAGTGGTATGAAAAGATGTTTGGTATAAGATTAAGCAGTAAAATGGATATCTATAAATCTGCGCATTATCTTATTCACAAAAATATTGTGCGAGGTAATACCTTAACTCAAAGGCATCCTTTGACAAATGATTTGATTTGGTTTAATGAATGGCAACTTGTCAAAGGGCATCCAAGTACTGTCAGAAAAATTCCTTTTGCTTTTGCGGAATTAGTTGGTGAAGAGGTCAAGTATGACAGTAGCAGTATCGGAGAAAATCAATTAAGTTTGTTTGAGTTTGATGATAAAGAGAGCGAACAAAAGGAACAAATTAGAGAGATAAACATCCAGAAAATTTATTTGTTAGGAGATTAGTTTTATGAACGTTGAGTCAAATTTTAGTTTTTTAAAGATTGATTTGGGTACCGCAGAACTGTTTAATACAGCGAATATGGCTGAAAAGAACTATACTCAAGGAGACTACGAAGGAACCTTAGTAAAAGTACGAAAAATGGCAGAGAATACGGCTTGGTTAATCGCTGAAAAACGCGACATCAACATTCCTAAAAGGACCAATTTTAATGGTGTATTGAGAATTGTCAAAGAGTACATTGATGAGGACAATGTCGTTAACTATTTTTATAAAATTAAGGACTTAGGGAATGATTCCGCCCATAATATCAATCCGAAAGATGCAACGAAAGAAAATGCACTAGATTCGTTACATAAACTATTTTATATTTTAGTTTGGTTTGTGATTCAGTATATTGATTCCGATGTCAGTTCGGATTGGTATCATCAATTTTTAGAACCGCGAGCGCAAGAATTGTACAGTACTGCTACTAGAAAATTCATCTATATCCAGACCGTAAAAAATGAAAAGGGTCTCTTTAATGCTTATGACGGTAGCCAAAAAATTGGAGAGGGTTCCATACCAGAAGAAGACTTAGAAGCAGACTGGTCACCAAATAGTGATTTCTTGCGTAAGGAAGCCCCGAGGCGAATTAAGCAGTATATGACAACTTCAGGTCTCCCTTATATTCTTGGGTGGGTAGAACTTGCTTATAAAAAGTCAACTAAATCTTGGTTCCGTGATACAGATGTTCATAGAGTGTTAACACGTTCTGGAATTACCCATTCTAAATACCTTGAAGGAAATGAGTGGTTTGAAACGGATTTAGAAACGGCGAAAGAAGCGATTAAGGCAGTTAAAGAGGGGCGGGAGTATCTTCAAAACATTAGCGCAGAATTACCTGAATCTAAAGTAGAAATCGAGCTTCGTCCCGAACAAAAAGAAGCGGTTTCTAAAACCAAAAAAGTCTTTAAAAAGAAAGATAGCATGCTTTGGAACGCCAAAATGCGTTTTGGTAAGACAATAACGTCTTTACAACTGATCAAAGAAGAGCAGTTCCAAAAAGTGTTGATTATGACCCATCGTCCGGTGGTATCTGATTCTTGGTTTGAAGATTACCGTAAATTAAAAATGGATAAGGCAGGATATGAGTACGGTTCGGTTGATAAAGGTGGTGATATTACTACTTTGAAAAAAGGTGATAAACCATTCATTTATTTTGCTTCTATTCAATTGTTACGTTATAACAATGGTAAGACAAACTTGAAATATTTTACCGATGTTGATTGGGACTTGATTATCATTGATGAAGCCCACGAAGGAACGCAGACGGAGTTGAGTGATAATGTCCTTAACCAGCTTATTAAAGAAAAGACCAAAATTTTAAAACTTTCTGGAACACCATTTAATATTTTAGATCAATTTGAAGATGATCAAGTTTATACTTGGGATTACACCATGGAGCAACAGGCTAAAATAAAATGGAACTATGAGCACCCAGACCAGCCCAATCCCTATGATTCCTTGCCAAAAGTATTGATGTACACATTTGAGATGAAGAATAAAGCGAAATTCATGGATGAGAGTAAATCCTTTAATTTTCGAGAATTCTTCAGAACGGATGATGAGGGAAATTTTATCTACAAACATGAAGTTCGTGCTTTCCTAGATAATATAACGAACGAAGACAATAAAACAAATTACCCATTCTCAACACTTGTGTATCGTAATGAGCTACGCCATACCTTATGGATTATGCCAGGGGTTAAAGAAGCAAATGCTTTTGAAAATCTTTTAAATGAGCATCCTATCTTTGGTACAGAATATAAAATTGTGAATGTTGTTCGAGAAAGTGTTACAGATAACGGTGTGACAAATGAAGCGGATATCGAAAAAGTCAGAAATGCCATTACAGATGACCCAACTGCAACTAAGACCATTACGTTGACGGTTCGTAAGTTAACAACAGGTGTCAATGTACCACAATGGACAGCGGTTCTGTTCCTATCAAATACCAATAGTGCCATGAGCTATCTTCAAGCTGCTTTTCGGGCACAAACACCTTACTCACATGAAAAGCTAGGTAAAAAAGAACGTTGCTATATCTTTGACTTCGCTCCAGATCGTGCTTTAACAGTTATGGCGGAAAGTGCTCAGATTAACACAGGTGTCGGTAAGACAAATACCGCAGACCAAAAACAAGCGATGACAAACCTTTTGAACTTTTTACCAATCCTTGGTAGTTCAGAAGCAGGCATGAAAGACTATAATGTTGATAGCATGTTGACACAGCTAAAAAAGGTGTATGCTGAAAAAGCAGTGCGTTCAGGTTTTGAAGACGATAGTCTTTATAATGACAATCTATTAACAGTAACAGCTGAAGATGCTAGCCTCTTTCATCAATTGAATAGTATCGTTGGAAAAACGCAAAAACAAACAGTCAACAATACCGTAACAATCAATGAGACTGGCTTGACTGATGAAGAATATGAAGCTGGTGAAAAAGCTAAGAAAAAGCCAGCTCGACAGCGTAGCGCAGAAGAAAAGGCTCTTATTGAAAAAATCAAGGAAGCAAAGAAAGATAGACAAAAACTGATATCGATTCTTCGTGGAGTGTCTATCCGTATTCCAATGATGATTTACGGGATGGAAGTTGATTTAGATAAGGACATCACCATTAAAGATTTCATCAATAAGGTCGATGATGAGTCTTGGAAAGAGTTTATGCCAAAAGGTTTCACCAAAGGCATGTTTAGGGAGATTACCAAGTACTATGATGCTGAAGTCTTCATTGAAGCGGGGCGTATTATTCGCCAGCGAGCTAAATCTTTCGATTCATTAGACTTTGTGGAGCGAGCTGAAAGAATTGCTGAATTGTTCGGATCTTTTAAAAATCCTGATAAGGAAACAGTATTGACCCCATGGCGTGTGGTTAATATGCAAACAGTTAAAAGTGTCGGTGGTCTTAATTTCTACGATGATGACTTTACCTCGACAACCGACGGTGCTATCTCTAGTCTCCATTGGGTTGAAACAGATATAACACGTGAAGTCTATCATTCGCAAAGTAAAATCTTAGATATCAACTCAAAAACAGGACTCTATCCTCTTCATAGTGCTATTAGTCTTTATTATCAACGAGTCAATCACAATGATGATCATCACTTTGAAGCTGATAACATTTATCAGGAAATTTTAGAGAATAATATCTATGCTATTGCGAAAACGCCAATGGCGAAGACGATTACCGAGCGAACGCTGACAGGGTATAGGAATTACAAGACTAATGTGATCTACATTGAAAATCTAACTGATACCCTAAAAATAGATATAGAAAAAGGCAAGCAGCTAGTTGAGGAGGCATTTAACAAGGTGAAATTTGATGTAGTGATAGGAAATCCTCCGTATCAGGAATCGGACAATGATTCAGGTAGTGGAAGTGCTAGACCACTTTACAATAAATTTATTGATTTGGCAATTAGACTTTCTCCTAAATATATCACGCTAATTACTCCTAGCGTTTGGTTTTTAGGAGGAAAAGGGTTGGATGATTTTAGAACACGCATGTTAGAAGATTCTCATTTTAAAGAGTTTCACAATTATATAACTCCGAATGATGTTTTTACAAATGTAAATCTTAGGGGAGGTGTGAACTTTTTCCTTTGGGATTGGAAATTTAATAATTACAAGAATGACATACTAGTCAATACTTATAAGAATAACCAATTAATAGATACAGGCTATCGTTCTTACAGATTGGGAGGCATCAATTTATTTATATCAGAAACTACTTCGTATAGATTACTTGAGAAGTTAATAGCTAGAAATGTTGTAGACAGTAATTATGAGAATAGTTCAAATATGCTATATAATTATGTTTCAGAACGTAATCCATTTGGTTTTTCAACAACAACTAAATTGAATGCTAAACAGATTCAGTCTGGTATTAAAATTTATGCAAGCAAGGGGAAGATTGGTTACTGTACACTAAGTGATATAAAAAGGAACTCAGACCTAGTTGGTAGATATAAAGTTTTGACAGCATTTGCGAATAATATTGGGACAGATTTACCCGATGATAACCTAAATACAATAATATCTCACCCGGGAAGTATTTGTACTGAAACTTATTTAGTCGTTGGAGGTGAGATGTTGTTAGATGAAAATGGAGCTGTTAACCTTGCAACCTATTTGAAGACGAAATTCATCAGATTCCTTATTAGTTTAGCAAAAGCTAATCAAAATGGTACTCGTAAAACATATCGTTTTGTTCCACTCCAAGATTTCACACCAAATTCCGATATTGATTGGTCAAAATCAATCGCTGAAATTGACCAGCAGCTCTATCGAAAATATGAGTTGTCGAAAGAGGAAATTGACTTTATTGAAAGCAAAGTGAAGGAGATGGGGTAAAGTATATTGTCAGTTGAATACTTAATCAGGAGTATTATTGGCAATTATGAACACAGTAAGATACAAAAAAGTGGTCTTCAACTAAAAGTTGACAACCACTTTTTGATTATCATTTTGTTACATTTCCATCTTGTTTGAGGAAGTGGATAATTGTTTTCTTTAAATCTTCGAAATCGCCTTGAAACGTAGCAATCTCAATTGTCTTTTCAAGTCCATCATGTAACGAAAGATTGGATTGATAACCATTCATTGCCAGAAACATATGCAAAGCAAGAATGGCGGTTCGTTTATTGGCATTGTAAAAAGGATGTTTCTTAATCAAGTTAATCCAGATGATAGCGGCTTTACTGTAGATATCTGGATAGAGAATATTTCCAAAAATTTCTTGTTTTGGTTGTTCAACAATCATCTGAAGACTATTTGGATCGGCAATGCCAATAGGTTCCTTAGGAGAATATTTACCAATCACCATGACATTGATTTTGATGATATCTTCAGCAGTTAGATATCTCATCTATCCACCAATTCTTTCAATAGTTCATCGTATTGATTCATAGCTTTCTCTAGTTCTTTATCAAGATCAAATTTTGGCTCAGCTTTACGAATGATGACAGTATTTCCCGAAGTAACGAATTCAATTTCTTCTCCAATTTCTGCTCCAAGCGTTTCTTTAATTTTATTTGGAATTGTAATGACAGTACTATTTCCAGTTTTTCTCAAGATAACATTCATGATTCTACCTCCTATTGTATATACATTATAAAACGAATATACAAAAAAGTAAAGTAAACACATGATTTCCGCAATTATGTAAGTTCCGAAAACTGACTTTTGATAATCTAATGGTAATCCACTAGTTGTTGAGTTGGGATATAAGTATTTATATTTAATGAAAATGAGTTTTGAAAACTTGGTTTAATAGGATTTTATCTATATTTGATTTATGTTACTTAAAAAAGCACGTAAAGCATCACAATTCTCAAAACGTTAAGAAACGGCTATATATCAGCTTTTATCAACACTTCATGGTTCCCACCATGGGGTGTTTTTGGGTGAACGTTGCGCTTGCTGTGTTTCGGGTTACAAAATACCTTTATTTCTAATGTAATAATGATATAATAATTATAAAGAATATATGATGGGGATATTACTATGTTAGTGGATGAAGAAATGTTTGCAGCTGCAGAGAATGCTCTCCGTGAGCAGGGGGTGCTAGACAGATTTGAAGCTGAGAATGGAAAAATTACTGGGCACATGATGATTACAATGATGGAAGTTCCACCTGAACTCGTAATTGAAGCTACTGGTGATAATGTGAGAGCTTTTTGTGCATCTTTTGATTTTTACGATATGATGATTGGAATTGCAATTGACTTAAGCACTATGAAGCCTGTGTCTCAATTTTGGTTGACGCCTCAGACTGATGATGCAGTTAAGCCTGCTAGCGAGTGGGTGGAATTTTTTGCAAAAACCTTATTTGAGAATCTCTCTGAAGAAGGCTATGGGATTCCAATGTATAGTTTTGTAAACGATCATAGCGATTTTACAGCAGTTCCGTATATATGAGAAACATAAAGACGAAATACTAAAATCACCAACAACATTCTTATCCAACGAGGTATCAACATGAAGATCATCATAGCAATCGATTCGTTTAAGGGTTCGGCGACTTCTGTGCAGTTAAATCAGGCTGCGCGGGAGGCGGCTGAGGAAGTGTTGGCAGGAGCAGAGGTTGCAACATTTGCCATTGCAGATGGAGGTGAAGGGACCTTGGAAGCCTTGATGGAGGTGGCTGATGGGGAGTTGATTCCTGTTTCGACTGTGGATTTGTTGGAGCGTCCGATTGAGGCTTCTTATTTCCTGTCGGGGCAGACGGCTTTTATCGAGGCAGCTTCTGTAGTAGGAATTGAGAAGATACATCCGACGCCTGCGACTGTGGAGGTGGCAACTAGTCTTGGCTTGAGCGCTGTCATCAGGGATGCTTTGAGTCGTTCTTGTCGGGAAATCATTATCACGCTAGGCGGAACAGGGACATCTGATGGTGGCAGGGGTCTACTTGATAGTCTGACAGAAGAGGATAAAGAGCGTCTGCGGTCTGTGCGGTTGATTGGCTTGACGGATGTGAAAAATAGCTATGCAGGTTTGGAAGGTTATGCGCGCGTGTTTGGTCCACAAAAAGGAGCAACTCAAGAGCAGGTTGAGTTGATGGATACTGCAGCTCTTGCCTTTGTGCAAACGGTGAAAGAAGAACAGGGGATTGATTTGCAGGCAATTCCAGGAACAGGTGCGGCTGGCGGTCTAGGTGGTGCGCTTGTGGTCTTGGGCGGAGAGCTCCAGGCAGGTTTTCCATTCGTTGCGAAAAAAATTGGTCTTGAGGAAGCTCTGCAAGGAGCAGAATTGGTCATTACGGGTGAGGGACGTTTGGATAGTCAAAGTCTGAATGGCAAGGTGCCAATCGGTGTGGCGACTCTTGCTCGCGCTACAGGTGTTCCAACGATTGCAGTTTGTGGTAGTGTAGCGACAGATGTGGAGGCGTTTGACGACTATTTTCTAGCCACCTATTCGATTCAGACCAGTATCCAGTCCTTAGAAAGGGCTATGGAGACAGAAGTCACGCTCACAAATGTTCGATTTGTGGTGAAAAATATTTTAAAGTGCTATATGTATAGTTTGATGAACAAGTAAAAAGAATGGAAATAAAAATGAAGGCTGTTATTTTTGATTTGGATGGAGTGATTGCAGATACAGCAAAGTATCATTTTTCTGCTTGGAAACAATTGATATGGAATCATTTTGGAGTAGATATTCCTGATACAATAGAAGCCAATTTGAAAGGGGTCAGTAGGGAAGAATCGCTGATGATATTATTGCAGCATATTGGTAAAACAGTTGATGAAGTAACATTTAAGGGTTTGTGTGATGAAAAAAATAGGCAATATATGGCATCTTTAGCTAATATATCCAAAGATGAGATTTTACCTGGAATCGCCTTGTTAATTTTAGATTTACAGAAGAGGGGGATTCGTATGGCACTTGCCTCCGCTAGCAAAAATGCCCCATTTATTTTAGAAAAGTTAGGTTTGAAATCCCAATTTTATACGATTATTGATCCTCATCAGATTGTAGCTGGAAAGCCTGCGCCGGATATCTTTTTAGCAGCGGTAGCAGCTCTTGGGTGCTCTGCTGACGAATGTATTGGAATTGAGGACTCCGTGGCAGGAATTGAAGCGATTAATAAAGCAGGTTGTATCTCTATAGGAGTCAGCGATGAAGAGTTGCCTGAGGCTTTTTGTCAAGTTGGCAATACTTCTGAGTTGAGTTATGAACGCTTGTTGGAGGTAAGTGAACAATTTCACCGTTTAAAGAGCAACTGTATTACTAAGTGAAAAAGATAAAAATAGCAGTAGTATTGTTGCTGTATGTGACAACTATTTTCTAGCCACCTATTCGATTCAGACCAGTGTCCAGTCCTTAGAAAGGGCTATGGAGACAGAAGTCACGCTTACAAATGTTCGATTTGTGGTGAAAAATGTCATTCAGACTTTTTATAACTAATACTCTATAAAAATCAAAATCTGACTAGCTTTCACAATTGAGAATTGTGAAAGGCTGGAGATAAGGCTAGCATTGCTAGCCTCCTCGAAATCGCAGGTAGAACTGAGGTTAGCTGAGGATTATTGCATAATCCCTATTTCCAACCTCCAACAGTCTCCCAGATTGTTGGAGCAAGGTGAGTTAACGACGTCAGACTTTGATTTTTGACGAGTATAAACAAGCTGTACGGGATTTTCCAGTACAGCTTTTGATATTATTCTACACGGTAGTACACTTCCTGAGCGAGGATATCTGCTGGCATGAGGTATTGGGTGGAGAAGAGTCGGTCTTTGGTTTGATCTGTCGGGTCGTTTGCATTGTCTGCAATTGGTGTAATCGCTACGCCCTTAGGAATAAAAATCGTTGGAACAATTGCGGATGCCATAACATTAGGATTTTCGATGCCAGCCCAGAGTTGGCCGTTCTCGATTTTGGCATGGTTCAAATTGAGGTGGCGAGACTGGTCTGGATATTCTGCATAAATCACGCTTCCGTCTGCTTTGATTGTCAGAACCTTGCCCTGTCCATTTTTCCAAGTACCTACTAGGCTTGAGAAATCACCAGCTGCTACGGCATTGATGTCCATGTTTTTAGCGGTGGTATCCGTGGCGGAAGCAACTGTTTGAGGGGCTTCGAATGTTTCCCATTTGAGACTTGACAGGTCCAACTCTTCCGCTTTTGATTTGCCAAATAGTTGGTCTAGTGTATCCTGCCCAAGCTGAAACTCGCTTTGGTTCGCTTGTTTTGGTTGGCTGTTACCTGTTGGAAATTGGTAGAGTGTGGCTGTACCTGCACCTGTCCCCGAACTCCAGCTCACGCTGACGACATCGCCGTTTTGATAAATGGTAAAGGCGTTTCGTGCCCCGCCACTTCCTGCGACAAAACCTTGCGCCAGTAAGGCAGGTGCGTCATTGTTCAAGTAATAGAGGGCGACAGGAAAGACCTGCTGACTGTCGTTTATAGTGCCAACGAGTAATTCGTTTTTTCCGTCCTTGTTGAGATCGAGGAAGGTGTAGCGTAGTTGTTTTGGTTGGAAGAGGGCACTTTCGACTACCCAAGAATTCAGTTCGATGGATAGGCTATCCAGTAATTCTCTGATGTGCGAGAGGTCCTTTGGATAAGTAGCGCTATGTTGCATGATTTTTTGATAGTCTTCAAGGGCACTCGCATAGGCCTTTTTATCATCTTTAGGCGTTGGTTTTTTCACTTCTTCAGAAGCTGTTGAGCTGCTTTGACTTGATGGGGCTGACGAGCTATTTGTAGAAGTGGTACTGTTTGAAGTACAGGCTGTTAACACTAGGGCGCCGGTCAAGAGTGTCATGGCTGCCATGTATGAGAGTTGAGACATCCGTTTCATATGGTTTCCTTTCATCAGTGGTTTGAGAAAATCTGTTTATATGTTTATTATACCATAGAGTATTTAGTCTGTCGCTCGCTTCTTTATGGATTAGAATTTACAGATAATTCAAAGAATGTTATAATAGTCACAAACATGGAAGGGAGTAAGGGAGTGAGTCAGGCCCAAAGCATATCGCGAGAGAAGAAAAAGTATTTGTTGGGACGATTGAAGGAGCAGATAGGACCGAAGATGAAGGTGGTGTATGCGGCTGCTCTTTTGTCATGGGTGCAGTTCTTGGTGCGGATTCTGAGTTTTTACTGGATTAGTCGAGCTGTTGCGGACTATGCCACAGGAGTTGCGCTTGATTTGGGGAATTTTTTGCTCCGTCTGGTTGCTTTAAATCTAGCGGGTTTTGCGGTGGCAATCTTTGCCAAACGCTTGCAGGGCATAGGCTCTCAGTTTGCCCGCGATGCGATAAAGAAATCCTTTTTTAGAGCCTTGATTGCACGGGACGGTCATTTTGAGTCGGAAACAACCGCAGCAGATGTTTTTACCGTTGCGTCACAGGGAATTGATAGCTTGGATACGTATTATTCCCATTATCTGACCATGTCGCTTAGGACCTATTTGAATTGCACGACGGTGCTGCTCTTGGTCGCTTGGCTGTTTCCGCTCGGAAGTGTCATCTTTTTGTTGGCCTTGCCTTTGATTCCTATTTCGATTATCCTCATGCAAAAGCGGTCGCAACGGATTATGAACCGCTACTGGGCTTCCTATATGGATGTTGGCAATCTGTTTCTGGACGATTTGAAGGGCTTAAATACCTTATACGCCTATCAGGCGGACGCAGTCTATGAAAAGACTTTCAATGAGCAAGCAGAGGATTTCAGAGATGCCACCATGGAATTGCTGGGCTTTCAATTGCAGGCGGTCGGCTATATGGACGCTGTTATGTATCTGGGAATCGGAGTCTCAGGCTTTGTAGCCATTGGGCAATTAGTAGCAGGGCAGTTGTCCTTGTTCCAATTCATCTTTTTTGTATTGATTGCGACAGAGTTTTTTGCACCGATTCGAGAGCAAGGTTACGGTATGCACCTGGTCATGATGAATACCAAGATGGCAGACCGTATCTTTGGTTTTTTAGATAGTATAGAGGAAAAAAGTGCGGAGATGCTTGCGCATTTAGAAGACTTTAAGCAGGTTCGTTTGCAACATGTGTCCTTCTCCTATGGAGACAAGGAAGTCTTGCACGATGTCAACGCTGAATTGTCAGCTGGTCATGTCTATGCGATTGCTGGGGTATCAGGGCAAGGAAAAACGACCTTGGCTCAACTCTTGATGAAACGTTTGATAGCTCAGAAAGGCGAGATTGTATTTGGCGAAAGATCACTATCAGACCTATCACAAGCAGCCATCAACCGTCAGGTTCTCTATGTGTCAAGTCAATCCTATCTCTTGAACCAGTCCATTTATGACAACCTCGCCATGGCCTGCGACTGGTCAAAAGAGGAAATGATGAATTGGTTGGACAAGCATGGTGTCTTACCATTTATCCACACTCTGCCAGACGGCTTAGATACGATAGTGGGCGAAAATGGGCAATCTCTTTCCCCTGGTCAACGCCAGCAGATTATTTGCGCGCGGGCTATTCTAGCCCAGCGTTCCCTCTACATTTTTGATGAAATCACGTCCAGCGTTGATGCAGATAACGAAGCGCTCATTTATCAGTTAATCCAGCTAGTTGCAGAAAAGGCCATTGTCGTGATGATTACCCATAAGATGAAGCAGGTCTATCTGGCAGATGAGGTGCTGTTCCTAGCGAATCATCAAAGTTTTGTAGGCTCGGCTGAAGAATTGTATGTTCAGCATCCAGCTTTTCGTCACCTCGTAGATACTCAGGCAGAATTGGAGGCAGCTGTTTATGGATAAAGAACGATACCCAACACGGGTTGTCATTCCACGTCTCATCAAGATTATGAGTCATTTGATTCCCTATATCGGGCTGGCAGTGCTTTTTGCGGTCATGGGCTTTGTGACAACCGTTGTCATTCCCGTCTTCTTGGTACAATTGGCAGGACATGCCTTGAAAAGAGGGCAGGCCCCGTCTGGGATATTTCTGGGCTTCTTGGTGATTCTGGGCTTGTTGCGCGGTGCCTTTCGCTATGGTGAACACTATTTTGGACACTATGTAGCCTTTCATAGTCTAGCAGCCTTTCGGAAGATGATGTTTGCGAAATTGCGGGCCTTGGCACCGGGCAAACTAGACCGTCAAGACAGCGGGGTCTTGCTCAAGATGATTGGTGAGGATATTGAGGCCTTGGAAATCTTTTTTGCCCACACCTTGGCGCCCATTTCAACAGGGATTCTGGTTGCGGTTCTCATGTTTGTCTCTTTGGCTTGGTATCGGTGGGAGTTAGCACTTCTAGCGCTTGTGGCCTATGTCTTGCTTGCCCTCGTCCTCCCCAATCAATTCGCTAGACGCCTGACACCGATTTTACAGGCGCAAAATCAGGAGCGAAAAGCCTATGTGGCTTCTTTCCTGCAAGGGCTGAAAGCAGTCAAGGACTTGCTTCAATTCCAACAGATGGAGCGCTACACGGCAGCTTTGCAGGTGCAAAGTCAGCAAGTCAATGCACGGGAAAGACAGGTGGCCCAGACGAACTTTATGCAACAAGCCTATAGTTTTGCGGTGATTGGTCTTGGCATAACAGTTTTTGCTTGGCGAACTCTTGCGCTTGTCAATATGGGAGACTTGAGCGTTTTTACGGGGCTGTCGTTGCTAGTTGCCTTTACGAGCTCGTTTGCCCCCTTCTTAGAATTGAGTCGCTTGCCACTTGGATTTAAACGGGCCATGAATGCGGGACGCAATATTTTTGCTCTCCTTGATGAGCCAGAGATGGAAAAGACAGGAGGGGTCTTGCAGGAAACCATCGAGAGGATTCAGCTGCAAGATGTGGAATTTGCCTATGCAGATGACGGAAAACGGATTTATGATGGCCTATCTGTCGACTTTATTCAGGGCGGTATTGTCGGGATTGTTGGTCCGTCAGGTGCGGGAAAATCGACCTTGATGAAACTGGTGATGCGCTGGTATGATTGGCAGGCAGGAACGATTCACCTAAACCAGCGAAATAGCAACACCTTGCACCCTAGTCTGCTACAGGCTCATTTTGCCTATGTTCCCCAGGTTCCTCAGATTTTCAGACAGACCATTCGTGAAAATCTCGTCTTGGGACGTAGGGATATTTCAGATGAGGAAATTCTTGCTCTGGCAGAAAAATGTCAGATGAAGGAACGCATTCTAGAAGCGGAAGCGGGCTTAGATACGGTTGTAGATATGACGAGCTTTTCTGCGGGTGAAGCCCAGCGGCTTGAGTTGATGCGGGCCTTGTTGAAACAGGCAGATTGCTATATTTTTGATGAGCCAACCAGCAATCTGGATTCGCTCAATGAAGCCTTGTTTCTTCAACTCATCAAGCAGGAATGCCGTGGTCTCGTCTTTCTAATCTCGCATCGGGCGAGCACGATGGCCTGTGCGGATCAGATATACAGGGTTGATAAAGGACTGGTGATGCGCGGAGAAAGCTAGACACCTGTAGGAATTCGTGGTACGATAGTATCATTTGAAGCAGATGGCTAAGCCTCCTGCGTGGGAGTGTTTAGGAGTAGAGGATATTTCAATCCTTAGATAACATGGAGAAACGAATGAAACAATTAAAAGTGAAAGACATAATGGTGACAGGGGCTTTTGCAGCCCTCTACTTCCTGTGTGTAGGGCTCGGGACCTTGGTGGCAGCAATTTTTGACCGTTCGGGTAATATGATGTATGCGCCAGCCTTTGCAGCGATTTTAGGAGGCCCTGTCTACATGCTCTTAGTCGCAAAGGTCGGGAAATTTGGCTCCATCAGCCTTGTGAGTGCAGTCATGGCTTGCTTCTTTTTCATGTCAGGCTACATGACAGCAGCCTTTGTACCAAGCCTGTTTTTCGGTATCTTAGGAGACCTGATTGCAAAACAAGGACAATATAAGCAAAAGTGGTTGAACACTGTGAGTTTTGTCGTCTTTTCTTTCGGAAATCTAGGACCGATTATTCTCATGTGGCTAATGAGAGATGCCTATGTGGCGAATCTGATGGCACGTGGTAAGTCAGCCGAATACATTGCCCGTGTCATGGTTGATTTTACGGTTGGAAATGTGTTAGGCTTATCGGCAACGATTGTCGTAGGAGCCTTGATTGGAGCCTTTTTAGGCCAAGGAATGGTTGCGAAATCCTTCAAAAAATCGGGGTTACTACAATGACGTTTGATGCCAGGAGTAAGATAGTGCTGGTTATTTTTACAGGAATCACCTACGGCATGCACCTGACAGCCTGGGAGCGTGGGTATTTGCTCATCGGAATCGCCATTTGTGCCCTTCTTCTGCAACGGTTTAAGATGGCACTGGTGACCGTGCTAGGTTATCTTGTAGTCTACCAGCTCAGTCAAGTGGACGGTTTGCCCATGTGGCTGTTTCGCTTTACTTTTATGCTTAGCCATATCTGGGTTCCCCTAATGGCTGGGCATTTTCTGCTTCTTACCACTTCGGCCTACGAATTGATTCATGGTCTCAGAAAATGGCATTTGCCAGAAAGTTTTCTACTGACACTCGGCGTCATGTTTCGCTTTTTGCCTCTGATTAAAAAAGAGGTTCGAGTGATCCAAACGTCCTTGAAAACGCGGGGGATGTTTCTTCGCAAACGTGCGATTTTCGTCCAGCCTCATCGCTATCTGGAATATGTCTTGGTGCCCTTGATGATGTCGCTCTTGCGTACGGCGCAGGATTTGACCATTGCAACCCTGACCAAGGGGCTTGCCCTGACCAAGAGGCCCAGTGAATTTGTGCAGTCCCGCTGGACCTGGCTAGATTGGAGTTTATGTGCATGGTGTCTCAGCTTTCTCATCCTCAAATTCAAATAGAAGCCCATTCACTACGACTGACATACGCCCACGGCGCGAACCTTGCTTGTCAGGTGGAGAAGTTGAAGATTGCAAAAGGGCAATGCTTGGTCTTGTGCGGTCCGAGTGGGTCTGGCAAGTCTTCGCTTCTTCACCTCATCAATGGTCTTGTCCCTGAATACTATCAAGGAGAGATTGAAGGAAGTCTTCGTATCGGTCCAATTCCTTATCAAGAGGCGAGTGTCGAGCTCTTAGCCAGTCACGTATCATCTGTTTTTCAGAATCCAGCAACCCAATTTTTCCACCAAGAAGTCCTGCAAGAGCTGGTTTTTCCCTGTGAAAATCAAGGGTTGGACAGGGCTGTGATTTCCAAACGCTTGGCAGAAGTAGTCGAGCAGTTTCGCTTGGAGCCCTTATTACCTAGGGAAATGACCAGTTTGTCTGGAGGGCAAAAACAGGTCGTGGCCATTGGAACAGCAGCCATGCAGGGAACCGACATTATGGTCTTCGATGAGCCGACGGCTAATTTAGATGAAGCAGGGGTCCGTCGGGTGCAGGAATTGTTGACGGCATTAAAAAAAGAGGGCAAGACCCTGATTATTGCGGAGCATCGCCTCGCCTATCTGGCAGAAATTGCGGATTCTTATGCTTATTTCCATGAGGGAGACTTGGTGGCGCGGTTGTCAGCGCATGAATTTCTAGCTTATACGGAAGAAAAGCGAGCGGAATGGGGCTTGCGGACTTCTGATAATGCTCCCTATCAAGCACAGGTTAGAGCCATGGCTCAAGCCTTTGCCAATGACCAAGCAGGGCTGGAATTACCTGCCTTTTGCGTCTACAATAATGGCACATTTCTCTACCAATTAGAGCCGCTCGTGCTTGCTCCGGGTCAGGTTGTTGGTCTAGTAGGGGCAAATGGTTCTGGGAAAACGAGTTTTGCCCGTTCTTTACTGGGCTTGGAGGGAGAAAAAACAGGTCCCGTCATTTGGCAAGGTCAAATCTTACTTGCTCGAAAACGTCTTGCTACCATGGCCTATGTCATGCAAGATGTACGCCTGCAATTGATCACAGAACGGGTGGAAAAGGAGCTGATGCTAGGGCGAGAACGAGGCTCGTTAGATGAGGCAATTCTCGAGGCCTTTCGCCTATCTCATCTCTTAGACCGCCACCCGATGAGTCTGTCGATGGGCGAGCAACAACGCCTCATGATTGCGGCTAGCTTGTTGAGCGATAAGGAAATCATCATTCTGGATGAACCCTCTAGTGGTCTTGATAGACAGCAGATGGAACAACTGGCAATCCAGCTACAATTCTTAAAATCCAAGAACAAACTCGTCCTGCTCATCTCCCACGATGATGAACTACTGGCTAGAGTCTGTGATAAAGTGGTGGAGATAGAGAAATTAAAAATAACATGATGATTTTTCCATTTGGTTGATAGATAGCTATAAAGTAAAAGGGGTTGGACACTTTGTCTAACCCCTTATATTAGTCTTGTTTTTCTTGGCGTACGGTTTGGATATACTTATAGATGCTCACATCAGACATTCTAAACGTTTCAGCTATTTTTGATACGGAATCTTTGAGTTCAAAGAAGCCTTTCTGGTAAAGCGAGCGGACAATGGCAATTTTTTCGTTTTTTGTTAGATTGTAGGTCCCGAGACTGAGTCCTTGTGTTTCTTGCAAAATAGTCGCTTCAATTAAGTTTTCAGGTGTTGAGTAGAAATTTTCAGTAATATCTTTTGTGCTGGAATTTGTCTCTTCTGTCTGAAATAGGCTATCAATCGTTTCAAGGCTTGATTCAAAAAGGCGTTTGAGAGAGAGTAATTTAGATTTATCAGAATTGATACAGAGCATGCCAAGGAGTTGCTCCTGTTCATTTTTGATAAAGAAGCTAGATGAATAGAGCTCTCTACCGCTAACTGTCTTAGTATGGTAATTGACGACATAGTCTTTTTCTTTATACAATTTTGATTTTAAAACATCTAACACAAAATCAGTAGCAGGTGCACCAATTTCACGCTCAGATAAATTATTTTTAATGTAAACCAAAGAATGATCTAATCCTTTTGTAAAGTCTTGCAGTACAATCTCTGTATCATTTCCTAGAATGAGCGAAAGAAAGTCAATGATTGGGATGTAGGATTTCAATTGTGGATTCATAGGGCACCTCTTCGTTCAAGTAACATAATCATCATTATTTTATCATATTTTTCCTTTTTATTGAGCAAAGTCGTCCTTTTCCAAGAAGATAATAAAAAATATTTATAATTTTTTATATTTTTTATAAAAAATTATTGGAAACGATTACTTTGTATGTTATAATGACAATGTAAAAAAGAATCATTCGCGAAGTTCTTGATACAAGATACATTAGAATAAAGGGATACCTAAGATGAAAAAAGAAGAATTTTTGACCAGATATGCAACAGACAGGATGGGAACAAATAGCTTGAAATGGGATGCTTTGGATGTTCGTTTTGGAGATCCAGATCTCATTTCGATGTGGGTCGCTGATATGGAATTTAAGGCACCTGAGTGTATCGTGGATGCACTACGTGAGCGAGTAGAACATGGTATTTATGGATATTCATATGTCCCAGACTCTTACTATGAAGCCGTGATGAAGTGGGAAAAAGACCATCATGGCTATGAAGTTCAAAAAGAGTGGATTCGTATTTCGCCAGGAATCGTTGCAGCCCTATACTGGAGTGTTAATCTCTATACAGAAAAAGGTGATTCCATCTTGATTATGACCCCTGTCTATTATCCGTTCCATAACTGTGTGAAAGACAGTGAGCGAAGATTAGTGACCTGTGACTTAAACTATGATAAAGGACAATTCACCATTGATTTTGAACGCTTTGAGCAATCTATCATTGACAACGATGTGAAAATGTATATCCACTGTTCTCCAGCAAATCCAGCAGGTAGAGTATGGGAGGAAGAAGAGCTAGAACGCTTATTTGAAATATGTGAGCGCCACGATGTCTTGATTATTTCGGATGAAATTCACCAAGATTTAGTATTTGGAGAAAAGAAACATATTCCGTCTGCTCTCGTTGCAGGTGGGAAATACCGTGATCGTTTGATTACAGCTTTTGCTTCATCTAAAACTTTTAATCTGGCAACCTGTTTGACTTCGACTATTGTCATTGAAAATGATGAGATGAGACAAAAATGGGATGACTTTATGAAAATCTATTACTCCGTTGAGGTGAACATTTTTGGCATCACTGCTGTAGAGGCGGCCTTAGTGGGTGGACAGGAATGGTATGAAGCGGTCAAGGAAGTCATCTACAGTAACTATCAACTAGTAGTTGAAGAGATGAAAGATTTTCCAGAAGTTTATATTACTCCACTAGAAGGAACCTATCTCGTCTTTATGGATTTGCGTAATCTTGTGCCAGTTGATAAGATGAAAGAGTTTGTCCAAGAAAAATGCCGTCTAGCGGTTGATTACGGTGAATGGTTTGGTGAAAATTATCATGGCTTCATTCGATTAAATATGGGGACAAGACCAGAAATTGTCCAAAAAGCGATTCAAAATATCAAAGCATGTTTGGCAGAGTATAAGAAATAAGGTGTTGAGATGAAAAAAATTTGGGAAACGTATAAATCTTCATTTATTTTATTAGCTTCAATGTTTATCGGTGGAGGTTGTGGTGCATTTCTAGGTGAAAAAGCTAGCTTTCTACAGCCGATTGCTGATACCTTTTTAAATCTACTCTATTGTTGCGTCGTACCATTGATTTTCTGTTCCTTGACTGCGGCAATTGCCAAGATGAAAGATTTACGCAAATTGCGGAAAATCATGCTCACATTTTCTGTCGGGACGATTCTTTCAGGCATTATTTCTTGTCTCTTTATGGTTGTACCGTCTGTCCTGGTGAATCTAGGAAAAGGTGTCAACTTAAATATGACAGAGCAAGTGACCACTACTGAAAGTAGTTTGAATGTCCTTGGTATGTTTACCGTTGGTGATTTTCCTCTTCTTTTCTCCAAGGGGAATCTCATGGCGCTGATTGTCTTTACGATTATCTTTTCAATCGGTGTGATTCAGGCTGGTGAGCAAGGAACTCCTATTTTAAAGGCGATGGAAAATTTGACGACTGTCATCATTAAGATTATCAATATCATTATGAAATTGGCACCGTTAGGTTTAGGTTGTTATTTTGCGATTTTAATCGGTCAGTATGGTCAAGAAATTGTAGGACCATTATCCAAAGCTATTTTGGTATATTTGGTGGTTGTATTTGTTTACTATATTGTGTCGCAGACTCTTATGGCGTACATTGGTGCAGGAGTGGACGGTGTAAAAGTATGGTGGAAAGGAGCAGCAGCTCCAACCTTGACTGCGCTAGGGACTTGTTCTTCTGCTGCTAGTCTTCCAGTCAATTTATTGCATGCGAAAAAGATTGGCATCCCAGATGAAATTGCTGATTTGACCATCCCATTAGGTGCTAATCTGCATAAGGACGGAGCATGTATCATTCAAATCTTAAAAATTGCCCTCCTTTGCTCAGTCTTTAATGTCGATTACGCGACACCTCGAAATATTTTGATGTCTATTCTGGTAGCAGTTATTGCTTCTGTTGTCATGGGTGGAATACCAGGTGGTGGTTATGTTGCGGAAATCTTTATCATTTCGGTATTTGGATTCCCAACAGTGTCCATTCCAATTATGGTATTAATTGGAACCATTACAGATGCGCCTGCCACAGCAATCAATGTAACTGGTGACACCGGACTTGCAATGGTGATTGCAAGGGTTGTCGAAGGTAAAAAATGGCTGCAAAAGGCAGAGCCAATGCTTGAAAATGGATAAGGATGAGGGAGTGTCATGAAAAAACAGATTAGTACAAATCAAGCACCTGGTGCAATTGGTCCATATTCACAGGCGATAGAAATCGATAATCTCGTCTTTCTCTCTGGGCAATTACCTATTGTCACCGAAACGAATGAGTTTCCGAGTGAGGATATCGTAGATCAAACCAAGTGTTCCTTGGAAAATGTAAAAGCCATCTTAGAGGAAGTTGGATTGGGACTGGAGCATGTCATTAAAACAACAGTCTATTTAGCTGATATTGCAGAATTCGCTAAGATGAATGACGTCTATGCTTCTTATTTCTCTGCTCCCTACCCTGCACGTTCTGCATTTGAAGTAGCAAATCTTCCAAAAGGAGCGAAAGTTGAAATCGAAGTCGTAGCTGTCAAATCGCTATAAACGTATCAAGCATACAGATAAATACAAAGAGGTTGGGTGCTTAGCCCAACCTCATTTAAGTTTTATTTCAGAAAAGTTTAAAGGTTTTTTCAGAATACAGACTTATACTATTTCTATGTTGATTGTCTACAGAAATCCTATGGGTGGTTTTCGCAGGGAATCAAGAATCATAGAATTGAGGAAACGTGAATGAATGTAAAAACAGTATTAGTATCGTCGGTTACGCTATTGAGCCTGACCTTGCTTGCAGCCTGTTCAACAGCGTCTGGTCAATCATCGATGAGCACCCAAAGTAGTCAGGTAGCAAGGACAGCGAACAAAAGCTCTAGCACGATGGATTGGAATAGTTTGCCGACCAAGGAAGTGACCTTGACAAATGATGGCTTGACTATTACAGAGGCAGGAACCTATGTGCTCAAGGGGACAACAACGGCAGGGGTTAAGATCCATACGACTGGCAATGTTCGCTTGGTTTTAGCAGGAGCAACCATTTCAAGTCGGGATACGGCTGCGATTTATGTTGAGGCAGCGGATCATGTGGTGCTGGAACTGCAAGAGGGAACGACTAATACCGTTTCAGACAGTCAGCAGCACACCGATAGCAATATTGAAGGAGCCATTCATGCAAAGGCTGATTTGACCATTCGAGGAGAAGGTAGCTTGACAGTAGAAGGGAACTTTGAAGATGGGATTGTGTCTTCAGACGATCTTACCATTGAGTCAGGAAGTCTGCGGGTAACGGCTACAGATGACGGTATCCGTGGGAAAGATTCGGTGACTATCAAGGGTGGTATGCTTGACGTCACCGCAACAGGTGACGGGATTAAGTCTAACAATGACCAAGATACGACCAAAGGTAATGTAGAGATTATCGGTGGAATCATCGCTGTACAGGCTGGCGATGACGGCATCAAGGCAGAGTCTAGTTTGACCATCGATGACGGTCAAGTGACCGTGAAGAATAGCACGGAGGGACTTGAAGGGACGAATGTGACCATCAACGGTGGAACGGTTAATGTCACCTCAACAGATGACGGAATCAATGCTGCAAGCGATGCCATGGGGGCCGATATCTTCATTAAGGTCACAGGAGGTACTATCGATGTTAGCGTTGGTCAAGGTGATACAGATGCCTTTGATTCAAATGGAGACATCTCCATCTCAGGTGGTACCATCAATGTGACAGCCCCAACTTCAGGTTTTGATTTTGATGGAACTGTCGAATTCACTGGTGGTGATGTCACGGTCAATGGGCAAAAACAAACCGAGATTGTAGCAACTGGACCTGGTAGCGGAGGCTTTGGCGGCGGACGACCAGGTGGGTGGTAATCGTTGTACAATCGCAATAGAAAAAACGCTGTTTTCAGCGTTTTTTGTTTGTTTTTTCCATGTTTGGCAGATTGATGTGGTACTTGATGACGAGGAGGCGGATGAGGAGGAAAAAGGAGAAAAGGCTGATAAAGACGGGAATTCTGGCCCATTTCCAGTCGAGAACTAGAATATGGTAGCTAATGCCGGTAAAGAGGGCAAGCACAGCATAGACATCTTCTTTTAAGACGACAGGGGTCTCATTGACCAGCAAATCGCGGACGATTCCGCCACCAACTCCTGTCAGGGCTGCCAAAATACCGGATGTCATACAATTCAAACCCAGTTCCACTCCGGTACTTGCTCCGATGAGGGCAAAGATGACGAGGCCAATCGCATCAAAGACCAGATTGGTCTTGCTGAGAAATTGATACAAGGTTTTGTCGCGTGGCGATTCATTTTTCTTCATCACGACAAACAAGTACATGATGATGGATACGACAATGGAGAGATAGATAGAAGAGGGTTCCACGAGAGCAGCAGGCACTCGGTTCACCATGGTGTCGCGAATGACACCCCCACCAATTGCCGTAATCGTTGCAAGCAGAGTAATGCCGAAAATATCGAGTTTCTTCTTAAATCCTTTAATCGTTCCAGAAACGGCAAATGAGATGGTCCCAATGTAGTTGCAAATCAGTAAAAATAAATCGAAATCCATAGCAACCTCCGCAGTTATTTTACCATAAAATGGCAGAAGGTTCAACGCTTACAAAAGTTTGTGAAAAAAAGAACATAACCGTAAAAATAGCACCTTATAAAATTGTGAAAAAACGCACGAATTCAAGTTTTCTTTCAAGGTCAACATCCGATAGAAAACGGTTAAATTATTTGCTATTTGTGAATTTTTGGATTATCATAGAAAGGAAACAGAATAACTTTGGAGGAAATTATGGTATCTATTTCAAAAGAAAAACATTTAGACATGTTTTTAAAAATGCAACAAATCCGTGATGTGGACATGAAATTGAATAAACTTGTTCGCCGTGGATTTGTACAAGGAATGACCCACTTCTCAGTCGGAGAAGAGGCTGCTTCAGTTGGAGCAATTGCGGATTTGACAGACCAAGACATTATCTTTTCAAATCACCGTGGACATGGTCAAACCATTGCCAAAGGAATTGACATCAATGCCATGATGGCTGAACTTGCTGGTAAGGCTACTGGTTCCTCAAAAGGACGCGGTGGTTCTATGCACTTGGCAAACCTTGAAAAAGGAAACTACGGAACAAACGGTATCGTTGGTGGTGGTTATGCCCTTGCAGTCGGTGCGGCCCTTAGCCAACAATATCTTGGAACAGACAATATCGTTATCGCCTTTTCAGGAGATTCAGCGACCAACGAAGGTAGCTTCCACGAGTCTATGAACTTGGCTGCCGTTTGGAATTTACCAGTTATTTTCTTTATCATTAACAACCGTTACGGTATTTCAACAGATATTACTTACTCAACAAAAATTCCTCATCTTTACCTACGTGCAGATGCCTACGGTATGCCAGGTCATTACGTAGAAGACGGAAATGATGTCGTAGCTGTTTACGAAAAAATGCATGAGGTGATCGAGTACGTTCGTGCTGGAAATGGTCCTGCCCTTGTAGAGGTTGAATCATACCGCTGGTTTGGACACTCAACTGCGGATGCAGGTGTTTATCGTACCAAAGAAGAAGTGGATGCTTGGAAAGCAAAAGATCCGCTTAAAAAATACCGCGCTTACTTGACAGAAAACAAGATTGCAACAGACGAAGAATTGGATGCCATTGAAGCACAAGTTGCCGAAGAAGTAGAAGCATCTGTGAAGTTTGCCCAAGAAAGTCCAGATCCAGACATTTCGATCGCATACGAAGATGTGTTTGTGGACTAATTCCTCAAACAAGGAAAGAAACGGTAAGAATTCCCCAGGGGAACAACTAAGATTTGATATTTTCTAGGAGAAAAACATGACTGAAACAAAAGTAATGGCCTTGCGTGAAGCGATTAACTTGGCGCAAAGCGAGGAAATGCGTAAGGATGAACGCGTATTCTTGATGGGAGAAGACGTAGGAATCTACGGTGGAGACTTCGGAACATCTGTTGGAATGTTGGAAGAATTTGGTGAAAAACGCGTTCGCGACACACCTATCTCTGAAGCAGCGATTGCAGGTTCAGCAGTCGGTGCCGCTCAAACAGGTCTTCGTCCAATTGTAGACTTGACCTTCATGGACTTTATTACTATTGCCCTTGATGCGATTGTCAACCAAGCAGCGAAAACCAACTACATGTTTGGTGGTGGCTTGAAAACTCCTGTCACTTTCCGTGTGGCATCAGGTTCAGGTATTGGATCAGCTGCGCAGCACTCACAATCTCTTGAAGCATGGTTGACCCATATCCCAGGAATCAAGGTGGTCGCACCAGGTACAGCCAACGATGCTAAGGGATTGTTGAAATCTTCTATCTTGGATAACAACCCAGTTATCTTCCTAGAGCCAAAAGCACTCTACGGTAAGAAAGAAGAAGTCAACCTTGACCCAGATTTCTACATTCCACTTGGAAAAGGTGAAATCAAACGCGAAGGCACAGACGTGACGATTGTCTCTTACGGTCGTATGTTGGAACGTGTTCTTCAAGCAGCTGACGAAGTAGCAGCAGAAGGCATCAGCGTAGAGGTCGTTGACCCACGTACCCTCATTCCTCTTGACAAAGAATTGATTATCAATTCTGTTAAGAAAACTGGAAAAGTGATTCTTGTCAATGATGCGTATAAGACAGGCGGCTTCATCGGTGAGATTGCATCGATTATTACAGAAAGCGAAGCCTTTGATTACCTAGATGCACCAGTTGTTCGTATCGCTTCTGACGACGTTCCAGTTCCTTATGCTAACATTCTTGAAAATGCAGTATTGCCAAACGTTGAAAAAATTAAGGCTGCTATTTACAAACAAGTGAATAAAGGTTAAAAAAAGAGGAAGACGGTTTTGCAAGATTCAAAGCCGTCGCTCCCTTGTTTTCTAGCTGAAAAGAATGGAAAAAACAGAAAGGAAGATTACATGGCAATAGAAATTATCATGCCTAAACTCGGTGTGGACATGCAAGAAGGTGAAATCATCGAGTGGAAAAAACAAGAAGGCGATGTTGTCAATGAAGGCGATGTCCTCTTGGAAATGATGTCTGATAAGACCAGCATGGAATTGGAAGCTGAAGACTCAGGTGTCCTGCTGAAAATTGTTCATGGCAATGGTGCGACCGTACCTGTTACAGAAGTCATTGCCTATCTTGGAGCAGAAGGAGAAAGCGTGGATGTGGCAGCAAGCGCAGCTCCTGCGCCAGCAGCAGAAACCGCGCCTGTTGAAGCTGCACCAGTAGCGGTAGCCGCAGCTCCTGCACCAGCTGCAAAACCACAAGGTGGTGGGAAAGTACGGGCTACCCCAGCTGCTCGTAAATTAGCCAAAGAATTGGATATTGACCTTGGACTAGTTCCAGGAACTGGGGCAAATGGTCGTGTCCACAAATCAGATGTTGAAGACTTCAAGGGTGCGGCTCCTAAGGCAACGCCACTTGCTCGTCGCATCGCAGCTGATAAAGGCATCAATCTCGAAGAAATTGTTGGAACAGGTGTCAATGGCAAAATTCTCAAGGAAGATGTTCTTGCAGCTCTAGCAGCTAGCCAACCAGAAACTGTTGAGCCAGCTCCAGCTAAGGCAGCAGAAAAACCAGCCAAAGAATTGCCAGAAGGTGTTGAAATCATCAAGATGAGCCCAATGCGTAAGGCTATCTCAAAAGGAATGGTCAACTCTTACCTTACTGCGCCAACCTTTACACTTAACTACGACATTGACATGACCAACTTGATGGCGCTTCGGAAACAAGTTCTTGAGCCAATCATGAATAAGACGGGCTTGAAAGTAACCTTTACAGACTTGATTGGTCTAGCGGTTACTCGTACCTTGATGAAAGAAGAGCACCGCTACATGAATGCCTCACTCATCAACGATGCGCAAGAAATTGAGTTGCACAAGTTTGTCAACCTTGGAATTGCCGTTGGTTTGGACGATGGTTTGGTCGTACCAGTTGTACACGGGGCAGATAAGATGAGCCTGTCTGACTTTGTGGTGGCATCAAAAGATGTCATCAAGAAAGCCCAATCAGGTAAGTTGAAAGGGGCAGAAATGTCTGGTTCAACCTTCTCGATTACCAACCTCGGTATGTTTGGTACCAAGACCTTTAACCCAATTATCAACCAACCAAACTCAGCCATTCTCGGAGTTGCTTCCACTGTTCAAACACCAGTCGTGATTGACGGCGAAATCAAAATCCGTCCAATTATGGCCCTCTGCTTGACCATTGACCACCGCATTATCGACGGTATGAATGGTGCCAAGTTCATGGTTGATTTGAAGAACTTACTTGAAAATCCATTGGAATTACTGATATAAGGGCGTAAAGAAAGCGACAGTATTCTTCCTTGGAGGAGGTTGCTGCTGTCCTAGCTCTTGGGAAAATATCCGTAAGCAACAATAAACATTCAAGTAAGAACCGTTTGACTAAAAGGAAACTGATCTGAGTGAGAACCTCATTAGACTTGAAAAATTAAGAAGAAAAGAAAGGAATTGGACGAATAGAAAGTGAATCGGGTTTATCATTGAACCTGAGCGGAAGTTCGAAAAAAGGATAAATCGTTTAGAAAATCAGGATTTTCAACGATTTCCCATTTTTCGGTCACTTTCTTTTCGCTCTTGGTATCTTAAATATGGCAGTTGAAATTATTATGCCGAAACTTGGCGTTGACATGCAAGAAGGTGAAATCATCGAGTGGAAAAAACAAGAAGGTGATGTGGTCAACGAAGGTGACGTTATCTTGGAAATGATGTCTGATAAGACCAGCATGGAATTGGAAGCAGAAGATTCAGGAATCTTGTTGAAAATCGTTCGTGGTAACGGTGAGACAGTACCTGTAACAGAAGTTATCGGCTACATCGGTGCAGAAGGCGAAGTGGTGGAAGCAGGTGCAGCACCAGCAGCAGATGTTGCTCAAGCAACCGCAGATTTGAAGGCGGCAGGTCTTGAAGTACCAGCAGCTCCAGCTGAAGCGCCAGCAGCACCAAAAGCAGAACTAGCAGCTGACGAATACGATATGGTCGTTGTCGGTGGAGGTCCTGCAGGATACTACGCAGCCATTCGTGGTGCTCAATTAGGTGGAAAAATTGCCATCGTTGAGAAATCAGAATTTGGTGGAACATGCTTGAACAAAGGATGTATCCCAACAAAAACTTACCTAAAAAATGCTGAAATCCTTGACGGATTGAAGATTGCGGCTGGTCGTGGTATCAACCTTGCTTCAACAAACTACACAATCGACATGGATAAGACAGTAGACTTTAAAAATTCAGTTGTCAAGACATTGACAGGTGGGGTACAAGGTCTCTTGAAAGCCAACAAGGTGACGATTTTCAATGGTCTTGGTCAAGTAAACCCTGATAAGACTGTGACAATCGGTAGTCAAACTATCAAAGGACGTAGCATCGTTCTTGCGACAGGTTCAAAAGTATCTCGTATCAACATTCCAGGGATTGACTCAAAACTTGTCTTGACATCAGATGACATCCTTGACCTTCGTGAAATTCCAAAATCCCTTACTGTAATGGGTGGTGGAGTTGTCGGAGTGGAACTTGGACTTGTCTATGCGTCATACGGTACAGAAGTAACTGTTGTCGAAATGGCAGACCGTATCATTCCAGGTATGGACCGTGAAGTGTCTGTTGAACTTCAAAAAGTCCTTTCTAAGAAAGGCATGAAATTCTTGACTTCAGTTGGTGTCTCTGAAATCATTGAAGCCAACAACCAATTGACCATCAAATTGAACGACGGATCAGAAATCGTATCTGAAAAAGCTCTTCTTTCAATCGGACGTGTGCCACAATTGGCTGGTCTTGAAAATCTTAACCTTGAAATGGACCGTGGACGTATCAAGGTCAACGCTTACCAAGAAACATCCATCCCAGGTATCTATGCACCGGGTGATGTCAACGGTACGAAGATGCTTGCCCACGCTGCTTACCGTATGGGTGAAGTAGCAGCTGAAAATGCGATTAACGGTAACCACCATAAAGCAAAACTCGACTTCACACCAGCAGCAGTTTACACACACCCAGAAATTGCCATGGTTGGTTTAACCGAAGAGCAAGCGCGTGAGCAATACGGAAACGACATCTTAATCGGTAAATGTAGCTTTACTGGAAATGGTCGTGCCATTGCGTCAAACGAAGCACACGGATTTGTTAAAGTCATTGCGGATAAGAAATACCATGAAATCCTTGGTGTTCACATCATTGGACCAGTAGCAGCTGAAATGATCAACGAAGCCGCAACGATTATGGAATCAGAATTGACAGTAGATGATGTAGCAGCATCAATCCATGGTCACCCAACCTTCTCAGAAGTCATGTACGAAGCCTTCTTGGATGTCTTGGGAGTAGCGATTCACAACCCACCAAAACGCAAATAAGAAATCAAAAAGAGGCTGGGACAAAAAGATTTTGATTTTTGAGATTCTTTATCATCAAATCTTCAAATTAATAAATTAAATATAAAAAGCGGACAAAACTAGTTTTGTCCGCTTTTTATATTTAGGCTTGGACTTTGCCCACCTATTACCTGCATTTTTTGGTGTATAATCCTTGACAAATAGGCAGGGGTGGGGTATTATAAAATATAATTGTATACTTCTTAAAACTATCGTATACATGTAATTTTTGAAAAGGGGAAAATCATTATGAA
>NZ_MSJM01000006.1 GCF_001921845.1 Streptococcus cuniculi
ATTTTTTTCGTTCATTGACGGTTTATGTCTCCATAAACCACCCTGCACGTTTGGTTCGTCTTCTTTAATTTTCAAAGGTCTTGTCCGTCCGCTCTCTCAAGCGACAACTATATCAGTATATCACCTCTTCTTTAACATGTCAACTACTTTTTGAAAAATTTTTTAATTTTTTTAACCATTGGGAAGCTCCGCTTCAGACAAGGAGTTTATCCATCTACTATCAAAAAATGAGAAGTAAATTTACTTCTCATCTTGCATTTTTTCTTTAATTTCATCATATGAAAGTGGATGAACATCTTCCTCATCACGGTGTTCAGAATCTGTTGGCATTTGTCCTGTTTCATAGAGTGATTTGATTTGAACGCTATCCAATGTTTCATATTTCAACAAAGCTTCTGCAATCAGCTTATGTGTTTCCCGGTTAGCTTGAATGATTTCAGCTGCTTTATCGCGCGCTTCATTCAATAACTTGCGAACTTCATTATCTAATTCATAAGCGGTCTGTTCAGAAATATGTTTTGGAGCAGTGTAGCCACCAAACATAGCATGATTTCCTTCATACTGCATTGGACCCATTTTATCACTCATTCCATATTCTGCAACCATAGCCCGCGCCATTTGCGTCGCTTGCTCAAAGTCGTTTGCAGCGCCTGTTGTTTGAGCATTAAAAATAATTTCCTCTGCCACACGACCACCCATAAGACCTGCCAATTGCTCCTTCATATCTTCCTTAGATAGAAGCATCTGATCTTCTTTTGGTAAGGCAATCATGTAACCACCTGCACGCCCACGAGGAACAATGGTTACTTTATGAACTTCACGTGCATTTGACAGAACAAGTCCAACGATTGTATGACCTGCTTCGTGATAGGCAACCATTTCTCGCTCACGTTTTGAAATTTGACGGTCTTTCTTAGACGGTCCTGCGATGACACGGTCTTCTGCCTCATCGATATCAGAAGCATCGATAACTGACTTATTCTGACGAGCAGCGACCAAAGCAGCTTCGTTCAAAACGTTTTCTAAATCCGCACCAACAAATCCTGGGGTTTGTTGCGCCACCAATTTCAAATCGACATCCTCTGCCAATGGTTTGTTTTTGGCATGGACTTTCAAAATCGCTTCACGGCCTTTTACATCTGGTCGTCCGACTAAGACTTTGCGGTCAAAACGTCCTGGACGAAGAAGGGCTGGATCCAATACATCACTACGGTTGGTTGCAGCAATTACGATAATACCTTCGTTTCCAGCAAAACCATCCATTTCAATCAATAATTGGTTGAGGGTTTGCTCACGTTCATCGTTTCCGCCGCCCATGCCGACACCACGTTGGCGACCGACAGCATCAATTTCATCGATGAAAATAATTGCTGGGGCTGCTTTTTTAGCATCTTCAAAGAGAGAGCGGACACGGCTAGCACCAACTCCGACAAACATTTCGACAAAGTCAGAACCAGAAATACTAAAGAAGGGTACTCCTGCTTCTCCAGCAACAGCTTTTGCAAGAAGTGTTTTACCTGTTCCTGGAGGTCCTTCAAGCAGGACGCCTGCAGGAATGCGCGCGCCTAATTTAGTGAAGCGTTTTGGATCTTTAAGAAATTCAACAACTTCTACTAACTCTTGCTTTTCTTCTTCTGCACCGGCTACATCAGAAAAACGGACTTTAACATTGCTCTTTTCTAATGCCTTAGATTTATTACGTCCAAAATTCATGGCGCCTCGTGCACCACCACCTTGGTTCATCATCATGACAAAGAAAATACCGAAAATCACGAGCGGAAAAATGTTAATCAGAATATTGAGCCACAAGCTATTGGAACTTTCTGGCTTGACGGTCACTTTTACATCGTTTTCTTTCGCCAGTGCCTGCAAATCAGCTAGTGCTGAATCAGCTGGCAACATAGTCGATGTAAATTTTTGATAACTCGTCTTATCTGAAACTTGGAATAATTTAATCGATTCCGCAGCCTTGCTATCTGCTACTTTTTTATTTTTATAGGTTCCTGAAATTTCAACAACACTACCATTTGGTTGGTAAGTGACATCTGTCACGTTACCGTCTTTTAATTCTTTCACAACTTGTGAGTAGCTGATTTCATGAGTTGAAACTTGACTACCTGCTTTAAAAAATTGATACGCCGTAACTAAAGTAGCAATAATTAAAATAAGGAGAAAAGGATTTCGGATAAATCCTTTATTGTTTTGATTGTTCATAAATACTATAGTAACCTTTTTCTAATTCGAATAAACTTCTTCTTTCAATACTCCTACGTAAGGAATATTGCGGTAGTTTTCATCATAATCTAGACCAAATCCTACAACAAATTCATTTGGAATTGTAAAGCAAGTATAATCTGGTTCAATCTCCACCACACGGCCTTCTGGTTTATCAAGGAGGGTTGCAATTTTAATAGAAGCTGCTTGGCGTAGAGCAAACAACTCTTTCAATTCTTTCAAGGTGCGTCCTGTATCAATGATATCTTCGATAAAGAGGACATCACGACCCGCAACGTTTGTATCTAAGTCCTTGATAATCTTGACAGTACCGCTACTTTCAGTACCCCCATGATAGCTAGAAACCACCATAAAGTCCATTTCGATATGAGTGTCGATATGTTTGACGAGTTCCGCCATAAACGGAATAGAACCCTTTAAAATACCAACCAAAAGGGGATTTTTTCCAGCATAATCTTCTGTTAAAATCTTCCCTAATTCCTTGCTTTTTGCAACAATCTCTTCTTCTGAAATAAGGATTTTTTTGATATCTTTTTCCAACATATTTCATTCACTCTTTCATTTTTATATATAATGTAGCTTTGATTATATCATTTTTTGCAGATTTACTCAAATCACTGGCAACCATATTTGCGATTCCGTAAATTTTTCCCTCTTGTTCAATCACAATAGCCGTATCCCGCAACTTTTGAGGTATTTTTTGGTCAATAAAATAACGGCGAATTTTTTTGTGAATCGAATGAAGCAAAATACGATCACCAGCCTTTCTCCCTCGTAGGAGAATCGGTTGATGAACTTGAAGATAGATAATCTGATCTGGTTGCTCAAGTGGCTCATTTAATGAAAAAATAAACGACCCATGTTGAAAAACACCTTCTGATTCTATCACGTATTCTTCCTCTTGCCTATCCGTCTTAGGTTGGATTTTTGTAATAGCAAAGCGCTGATAATCCTTGATAAGGTAATAGTCACCTTTTAAGTGGTGCTGGTAATTGGCCCTTTTTTCAAGAATGTTTAACACTTGGTCAAATTGATCTCGTGTCAACTGAAGTTCTGGAAATTCTTCCAGATAGTGTTGTAGTAAAAAATAACGAACAGCTACTGTCTGCGCTTGAAAATCCTGCAAATTTGTCACGTCAATGTGACAGATCAAGTCCCTAAGAGCCTGATGCAACAACTCCGACTCTTTTCCTACATGCAATAAAGCAGATGTAAACTGGGGATTTTCATTGACTAATAGAGGAAGATAGTCATTACGAATACGATTTCTAAAATAAAGCGAAGAATAGTTACTCTCATCTTCAAAGTGAGGCACATTCATCAATTCGCTCTTAGGAAAAGGCAATAAGGGACGAATCAACTCTCCACTTGCAAAAGGTTGAACAACTCTCATACCGGAAAGGTGAGCTAGACGACTGCCTCGAATCAAACGCATGAAAATCGTCTCTGCCTGATCATCAGCGTGATGAGCCGTGACAAGAGCTGTATAATCATGCTGCTTCATCACTTCTGCAAAAAAATCATAGCGCATGGTGCGAGCTGCTTCTTCAGAGAATGTTCCTTCAAAATAAGAAACGTGAAAAGGAATGCTTCGTCTTTCAGACCATTCTTTGATATAAACCTCTTCCTCAGCTGATTCTCTTCGTTGCTGATGATTGACATGAGCAACCCCAATCCTAATATCAAGGATATCCTGGTATTTATAGAGAAGATGAAGCAAATTCATTGAATCTTTTCCACCTGAAACTGCGATAAGGACTGACTTATGCTTATCAAAAAAGTGACCTTCTTGTGTCACTTTTAAAAATTTTTCTTCCATGATTATTTTAAAATCCTGTATACATCATTTGCAATCTGTGAAATATCATCATACGTCATCTGATCTGTAAAAATCGAGACAACAAATGGCTCTTTGGCATAGACAATCGCTACGTCATGCTTGAAGTCATAGGCGTCTCCGATTTTGTGGGCGACTTTGACATCGATATCTCTCGCAATCCGTTGGTCGTCAAAGTTGGTAGTAGACAGACTTTCTAGGACATAACCATTCTGATGATAGATTGCTTCCATCATCAATCCTGCCATTTCAGCCGATGCCATGCGCGAGACCATGTCCCATTTTTGACCTGCAATTCTAGTCGTTTCTTGATAGAAACGCTTATCGAATTTATCAGCTGCATAATAACCGAGGAGATTGCTAGCCACATTATCTGATTCCTTTGCAGTTCGATTAATCAAGTCATCAATGTTGTAATTCTGATTATCAGGTGTTTTAGGGATTGAGCCACTTCCTTCTGGTTCGTAGGCACCATCAAAATCTTCTGTTTCCTTGACATACTTTACACTATCTGTCAATTTTATTTTTTTCTGATTGATATTTTCTTGAACATAGTATAAGGCAGGGAGTTTGGTCACACTTGCTGCATACATCATCTTGTCTTGATTGACACCTGCTGTCTCTCCAGTTGACAACTTCTTGACATAGACAGCTATATTCTTAGAATGATATTTTGTCGTAAGTAACTCCTGAACAGCATCTATACGGTTATCTGTTTCTGATAAATCAGCCACATTTACCCACGCTTTAGAGTTTATTTTCGCAAAGAAACCTAGATGAGTTTCAACAATTTCTGATACTGTTACTTCTTTGTAGGGCTTAACACCAATATCTATTTTTTTCGCTTGATTAGCGATGGGACTGGAGTAGAGGGTGAAACCTTTCTTGAGCCAGGCTTTTTCTGCAACAACCTTTTGCGATAGGATAATATCATCATAGATATGGGTCTGATCAGCCACTACATAACTCTTATCCTTTAATTGGAAGACTAGCTGGTTCTGGCTATTACTATCGACACCAATGATCGAAAAGGATTGATTGGGTTTGATTTTTTTGTAAGGAGTTGTCAACTCTTTGTCAAGGTAGCTGTCAACTTCTTCAAAGACATTGGGATTGGCTGGAACACTTTGAAAATCAGTACTATACTCTTTGTAGTTCAACTGATAATTCATCTGATTGGATAATTCAAATAGAATTTCAGTACTTCCAACGGGTGTCGCTGCGAATAAGACTGGGCTAATAAGCCATAATAACTGCTTTTTCATGTTCCCTCCTTTCCTAGTTTTTAGTATCCTTTTCCTCAATTTTTAAGGCTTGATTTTTCTCAGCTAGTTCCTCTAATTTTTCATCAGAATAAGCCAAGAATTTTTCTACAATTTCTACAATCGTTTCTGTCATCGTGGTAATAATCCTGGGATGTTATAAATAAATTCCCCATCTTTTGAATATTGAAGTTTTGCTCGAATATACTTGGTCACATATTCTTCATCTTCTAGTTTTTTCACCAAGGAAGTCTCAATTTTTTGCTGCTTTTCTAAGTCTTTATAACGCTTTTGCAAATCGTTCAATTGGACCTCACGCTTTTGTAAATTTTCGTAACTAGTAACCAAATTGTAGGTCGGCAAGACGAAGAGAAAGACAACAAGAATCAAGATGGAACCCATAAAGCGATTCTTCTGCTTTTTTTCTTGCCGATAAGCCTGGCTTTTTTGCAGTTCTTCTTGAATGTATTGGTTATTGATTTGGAGAATGTTCGATTTTTTCATCTGCTTCAATCCTTGTTTCACTAATGATTTCATACATCTTGAGCGCATCTTCTTTCTTCGTGCTATCTTTCATTTCCAGCACTCTGACAACCAGCAATTTATTTCCAAAACGGATTTCAATCTGGTCATTTTCTTTCAAATCAGTCGATGATTTAGCCAAAATACCATTGACCTTGATTCTTCCCTTATCCGCCACCTCTTTTGCAACTGTGCGACGTTTGATAATACGGGAAACTTTTAAATACTTATCTAGTCTCATATTTTCACCTCATTTCTTTATTGTATCACTTTTTGATTCGTTTTAAAACTTTATAGCGCCTTTCGTGCCTTAATTTCAACCATTTTTTCAGCAAAATGCAGGAGTTCTTCGATGATTTCATAGTCTTTTTTCTTAGTAATATTAAAGACCAACTCCACACGTCCCTTATTTTCCGAAATACGGGCTTTTAAATCTGTCACAGACAAAGCCTCAAAGTAATCTTGCATCAGGAAGATTTGACCTGATAGTTCTTCAAAGCTGACCACAAGCTGATCCTGTTTTCGTTCCACTTTCTGTGCAAATACTTGATCAAAAGAGGATTTCAAAAGACCAATTTCAAGAAGATAAGCCACCACATCTGGGTATTCTCCAAAGCGATCCATTAACTCATTTTGTAATTCTTCATAATCTACCCGAGTTTCAATCTGCTTAATCCGCTTATAAATCTCAATTTTTTGACGTTGGTCAGAGATATACTCACTTGGCAAATACGCATCGATAAAGAGATTGATTTCAGTATTGCTTTTTTCCCGTTTAGCCTGCTTACCTTGCTTTTCAAGAATGGCATTTTCTAGTAATTGTGAATATAATTCATAGCCGACTGAATCAATAAAGCCACTCTGGGCTGCTCCCAAAATATTTCCAGCCCCTCGAATAGATAAATCCTGCATGGCAATTTTAAAGCCGGAACCTAGTTCTGTAAAACCTTTAATGGCTTCAAGACGCTTTTCAGCAACCTCTGTCAGATTTTTGTCGGGTCTATACATCAAATAGGCATAGGCAATACGATTGGAGCGACCAACACGACCTCTTAGTTGATAGAGGGTTGACAGCCCCATGTGGTCTGCATTTTCGATAAAAAGAGTGTTGGCATTTGGAATATCGACTCCTGTTTCAATAATCGTCGTTGTCACTAGGACATCGTATTCCCCCTCAATAAAGGCTAGAAGTGTATTTTCTAATTGGATTTCTGACATTTGACCATGGACGTAGCCAATCTCTGCTTCAGGTACTAATTCTCGTATTTCAGATACTTTTTGTTCGATTGTGTCAACTTTATTGTAAAGGTAGTAAACCTGGCCCCCTCTATCCATTTCCCGCAAGATTGCATCACGGATAATTGAGGGATTGGTCTCTAGCACATATGTTTGAACAGGGTAACGATTGGTAGGGGGTGTTTCAATGACTGACAAATCACGAATACCTAACATGGACATCTGCAAGGTCCGTGGAATCGGCGTTGCCGTCAAGGTCAGCACATCAATTTTGGTTTTCAACTCCTTCAAGCGTTCCTTATGTTTCACTCCAAAGCGCTGTTCCTCGTCAATCACCAAAAGTCCCAAGTCGGCAAATTCCACATCTTTTGAGAGCAGACGGTGGGTACCGATAATAATATCCACCTGACCTTTTTTGAGTTTTTCGAGCGTCGTTTCTTGCTCTACCTTGGTCTTAAACCGGCTCATAACATCGACATTGACAGGAAATTCTGCAAAACGACTTTGGAAATTGGTAAAATGCTGCTGGGCCAAGACAGTTGTCGGAACCAATATCGCTACTTGTTTGCCGTCATTAACCGCTTTAAAAGCTGCGCGCATGGCAACCTCTGTCTTACCAAAACCAACATCCCCTACCAACAAACGGTCCATTGGAGACGACTTTTCCATATCTTTTTTGATTTCTTTGATAGAGCGGAGCTGATCTTCTGTTTCAACATAGGCAAAATGTTGGTCAAATTCTACTTGATTGACATCGTCTGGTGAAAAGGCAAAGCCTTCTAGTTGACTGCGTTCGGCATAGAGACGAATCAAATCGTCTGCAATATCTTCGACCTGCTTGACTACTTTTTGCTTGGTCCGCTGGAAACGACCGTCATTTAACTTGTTGAGTTTTGGTGTTTTACCGTCTGAAGCAAGGTATTTTGACAGGACATCAATTTGCTCGACAGGCAGAGAAATGCGGTCATTATTCTGATATTGAATACTCAGATAATCCCGATGAATTCCTGATACTTCAATCGTTTCAATTCCGAGGTATTGACCCACACCGTGAACATGGTGAACCACATAATCTCCGACAGTCAGCTCACTATAATCTTTTAAACGCTCCGCATTTGAAATGTTTTTGCGACGGATTTTCCGTTTAATCTTTTTATGGAAAATTTCATGCTCTGTAATCAGGGCAATTTTTTCATCTAAGAAATGAAATCCAGCAGATAATTGGCCAATCGTTAATTGCTGCTGACCAATTTGGAGCTGATTTGGTGCAGCAAAAGCTAGCTCGATGTCATATTCCTGTAAAGTTTTCTGTAAACGTTGTAAAGAGGATTCTGATTCAGCCTGAATAATCACGGTATAGTTCGATTTGGCATAGTGGCGTAATTCATCTTGCAACAAGGGAATTTGATTGAAAAATTCCTGCATCGAATGCTGATTGAACTGGTACATAGCATCAAACTTCAGATTACCTAGTCCTTTTTGAAAGACTGAAAAATAAGTAGCAGGCTTATAAGCTCTAAAAGATTGATAGGCTGATGCAAAGTAATTCAAACTTGACACTGATTTATAATGTTGTAAATCTTGTGTCAATAATTCAGCAACTTCCTTATCAAACTGGGCATGACGATCAGCGATTTTATGAAAATCATCAAAAAATACGGGCGTATGAGCTGGAAGATAGTCTAGCAAGGTCCATTCCTTTTGATAAAAATAAGAAAGGAATTTCCGACTATCTGGATGACGAAAAGACTGTTTTACATCTGATAATACTTCTTCAATATAAGAAATCTGTTCTTGCTGTTGCAATTTTTGTAAACTATCTGTCAACTTTTTTTCAGCACGCAAAAAATCCTCTGAATAGAAAATCATATCAGAAGCAGGTCCTATCAAAATACTATCAACATTTTCAATGGACAATTGGCTTTCAATTTCAAACTGGCGAATACCGTCAATCTCATCGCCAAAAAATTCCAACCGATAAGGATTTTCACTGCTAATTTCAAAAATATCCAGAATATCTCCCCGTTGGCTAAATTCTCCAGGACTTAACACACGAGACACTTTTTTATAGCCAACTGCTTGTAAGCTCTTTACAAGTTTGTCAATTTCAATTTCTTCACCAACTGCAACACTTATCATCGCCTTTTGATAAGAAGCTGGACTTGGTAATAAGATTCGACAAGCAGCCATGCTGGCAACGAGAATTCCAGATTTCTTTTTGTCTAACAAAAAGTTTAAACTTTCCAAGCGAGATTGAGTACGGTCATTTGAAGCAAAAACAAATTCTGCTACAGGATTGTCATCTGTAAAGAAGTTGTAAACATAATCGCTCCCTAAAATACTCGTCAGTTCTTGAGTTAATTTTTCAGCCTCATTCTGGGTCTGTGTCACAATCAAACACTTCTCATCTAACACATCAAATGCTGATGCCATGACAAGGGCCTTCATGGTGCCTGATAACCCCATCATCAGCTGACGAGTCGATTTGCTCAAACCAGCCTGCCACTTGTCAACCTGTGCATTCCGATTGACTAATTCAATGATATTCATCTTAGTTATTATACTTTCTCATGATTTTTTCAGCGTCATTTTCCTGTAAATAAAAGTTTACAAAGTCGTCAAGTTTGTCTAAGGTCAATTCAATCTGAATATGGTCATCTGTCTCAAAGTGTGACAGGACATGCTGAACAACTGTCATACCGTTTTTGGGACGACCAATCCCAATTTTAATACGATCAAATTCCTGACTGCCAAGGTATTTGATGATGCTCTTGATTCCATTATGGCCGCCTGCTGATCCTTTCTGACGAAAGCGCACTTTCCCAACCGTCATATCCAAGTCATCATAAATCACCACTAAATCTTCTTTATCCAGTCCATAGTAAGTCAATAAAGCATGGACAGCCTTCCCTGATTCATTCATAAAGGTCGTTGGCTTAACCAGATAGACCTTTTCACCATCTATAAAGGTTGAGGCAATGTCTGCCTGAAAAATCTTATCATGGTTAAAGGACAGATTTGCTTTTTTAGCGATGCGATCGATGAACATAAAACCAACGTTGTGCTTGGTATGTTCATAGCGATCCCCAGGATTGCCCAGACCCACAATCAATTTTGTCATGATATCTCCTTTTAAAACACTAAAACGGTTGGAAAATCGTTTCCAACCTTTAGACTATTCTCGACACGCTTTATACATTAAAGCGGAATTCCATAATATCGCCGTCTTGGACGATGTATTCTTTTCCTTCCTCACGGAGGCGTCCTGCTTCTTTGACGGCTTTTTCGCTACCATAGGTCATGAGGTCATCATAAGACATGGTCACGGCGCGGATAAAGCCTTTTTCAAAGTCTGAATGAATGATACCAGCGGCTTGTGGCGCTTTGATACCACGTTTAAAGGTCCAAGCCCGCACTTCTTTTTCACCTGCTGTAAAGTAGGTTCCTAGACCTAGCAAATGATAGGCAGCTCGCGTTAACTTATCGACACCTGACTCTGTTAAGCCCATAGCCTCTAAAAATTCAGCTTTATCAGCTTCATCTAGTTCTGAAATTTCTTCTTCTGCACGCGCAGAAATCACGACCACTTCTGCATTTTCTGTCGCAGCAAAATCACGGATTTGCTTCACATACTCAATATTATCTGGATCTGCGACTTCATCTTCGCTGACGTTTGCCACGTAAAGCACTGGTTTGGTTGTCAGAAGGAACAAGCCTTTCACGACTTTTTGTTCTTCTTCCGTAAAGTCAATCGTCCGAGCAGATTTGCCATCTTCTAAGACTGGTTTAATTTTTTGTAAAACGTTAAATTCTGCTACAGAATCCTTATCCTTTTGGGTACGCGCCATTTTTTCCACACGCGCATAGCGTTTGTTGACACTCTCCAAATCAGCCAAAATCAATTCTAGGTTAATAGTTTCAATATCAGCCATCGGATCGACAAAGGCTGATTCACGACCTTGTTCCCGCATGACATTTTCATCATCAAAGGCACGGACAACGTGGACAATTGCATCTACCTCACGGATATTGGCCAAGAATTTATTTCCCAGACCTTCCCCTTTAGAAGCCCCTTTGACAATTCCTGCGATGTCTGTAAATTCAAAGGTCGTTGGGACGGTCTTTTTAGGGGTAATCAATTCTGTTAATTTCTGCAAGCGCTCATCTGGCACTTCGACCATTCCGACATTGGGGTCAATGGTCGCAAAAGGATAGTTTGCTGCTTCTGCTCCTGCTTTTGTAATTGCATTAAATAGGGTTGATTTTCCAACGTTTGGCAAGCCAACGATACCTGCTGTTAAAGCCATTTCTTATTCTCCATTCAAAAATTTCAATCACACCTATTATAGCAGAAAAATTTGAAAAAAGCTTGCTAAATAGCAAGATAAGTAAGGATAAATTCAACCACCACACAATGCTTTGAAACTAGTTTGAAAAATAGTGAACCAATTCTACTACGCAAAAAATAAAAAAATATGCTATACTATTCTTAGAAAATAAAGGGGGGACCTTATGAAAAAAACAATTACTACTACACTCAAACTTATGTTTTCTTTGCTATCCATATTTTTATTAGTGGCTTGCGCAAAGAGTGAGACCAAAGAAGAAGCTAGCTACTTCCAAAAAATTGATAAAACCACAAAATCTGATTCTCGTTTGACTTATTACCATAAAGGAGATGATGTAGTCCACCAAACAGCAGAAAATACTGTTTATTACAGTGCTTTTGGGACAAATGATAAAAATGTAGTCAAAGAACAACTAGAACCAGTTTCAGCTCTTTATGCAAATAAAAAAGGTGTTACTCACACTATAGATTATCAAGATGAAAAATTAGTTGAAACATTAGAAATCGATTATACCAAGGTTGATTTTTCTGAACTCAAAAATATTCCTGGTATGATTTTTGAGAGTAACGCAAAAGATGTCAAGAAAATCAGCTTTAAATCAAGTACGGCTTTACTGGAACAAAATGGTTTTAAAAAAGTTCAAGATGGCAAATTTGAATCCCTAGATTAACCAAAAGAGGAGTGCTTGGCACATCCTCTTTTATGATACGATTTTTTTCAATTTTCTCTCAAAATCATGCCGGCTCATCATGACCAAGTGATCGCAATTGGTACAGCGGATTTTGATGTCTGCTCCTAGGCGCATGACTTCCCAGGCATTTGCTTTTTTCCCCGTTGATTTAATGACACAGGCATGGGGCTTTTTCATTTCCACGATACTTCCTAATTCGTACATCTTTATTCCTTTCCAAGATAATAATAACGTGTTTGACATCTGATGGTTACTTGTTCTATGGTCTGTAGTTCCCCATCAACTTGTGCAACGGTTTCATGCGGTACTATTAGCCTGACCCTTTCTGCTGTCATATGCTGCAAGAAAGGAGACGCCTTGTGGCGTTTGACTAGCAAGGCTAACAGAGCCCTAATACGCTGGCTGATGGAGCTTGCTGACACATAGACAAGGTCCATCTGCGATTTGGTCACATGGGCTTCTGGCCAAATCATAATCCCTCCACCAAAATAGGTGTTATTCGCAATCGACAGAAAAAAGAGATGGTCCAATGCTACTGTCTGATGGTTCGTTTCCACAACAACTGATAATTGCAAAGGATTTAATAAGCTAAGAACGCCAAAGAAAAGATAGGTGAGCTTACCGATTTTGAGGCGATTAAACCACCTTTTGACCGCTGAGTTTTCTGAATGTGCAATGACACGCGCCGGATAGCCAATATCCAAACTATTGACCACTACGCCGCTTGGAACTTCTAGTACACAAATGGGTAGAGGTGCTGTTTCCAGTAAATTCTCCATGACCTGCTGCCAATTTTTAATTCCTGTAGCACGCGCAAAATCATTTCCTGAGCCAGTTGGATAATAGGCAAAAGGGAAATCTTTAGGCCAAATGGAAAGGACTTTGGACAAGGTCCCATCTCCACCCAGAATCAAGAACCGGTCACTCTCCTTCCGAAACACTGATAAAATCGTTTCTACTTGCGCATATTCGTCGTTTTTACTAGTCGTCAGGTAAGATTTTATCTCGACCTGTGGATAAGCTGCTTGAATATCTCTGATGATAGTAACAGCCTTCCCATTTCCTGCCCTAGGATTAGCTAAAATATATACAATCATATCCCTAATCGTTTTCATTTTTACCCTAGTATAACATAAAAAGAGGTCAAATGACCTCTTTTATAAAAACTAATTTGTGCGGACTGGTGTGATCAGTTGGATAAAATCAATTTCTTCTGTATTTGGCACAAGGGTAAAGGGACGAACTGGTGAAATAAAGCTGATCTTGATTTGTTCACTATTAGCTGCTTTTAGGGCATCAATCAGATAGGTTGGGTTAAAGCTGATGACCAAGTCCTCTCCTGTTACTTCTAACGTATCCAATTCTTCGTTTACCCGACCAACTTCTGGTGAATACACGTGAGCTGATACTTGACCGCCTGTAATTTCTAATTTTACGGTACCATTTTGAGTGGCATTTGATAGCAAACGGGCCCGCTCCATAGCTTGACGGAGTTTTGCAGTATCAAAAATAGCTGTTGTATTAAATTCTGTCGGAATCAAACGGTCAGTATCAGGATAGGTTCCTTCAAGCAAACGAGTATAGAAACTGATATGCTCGCTTCTAAAGAGCATTTGGTTGTTTGAGAAGAACACTTCTACCGTCTCAATATCATCTGTGAAAACAGTGACAAATTCACGTAGAGAACGGCTCGGAATGACCACATTGAAGTTATCCCCAGATTTATCCAAGGTTAATTTACGTTGGCTCATCCGATGAGAATCTGTCGCAACTGTTTTCAAGTATTTATTTTCTGTAAGAACAAAGTGAACACCTGTCAAGATTGGACGGCTTTCTTGGGTTGAAGCTGCAAAGGCTGTCTCGTTAATGGTCTCTTTCAAGACGCTGGTTTTGAGAATAAGCGGTTCAGCAGTTGACACTTCCTGCAAGCGAGGATATTGCTCTGCCTCTTTTCCTTTCAAGGTAATTTCTGATTTACCACTGGTTAAAACGATTTGTTGCTGCTCGATTTCACGGACATCTAAGACAATATCAGGTAGGCTTGAAACAACGTTGATAAAGAAAGAAGCCTCTAATAGGATAGAACCTGGCGAAGAAATCAACAAACCAGCATTTTCATCTTGGGTTGCAATGAAGTTTTCAATGGAAATTTGACCATTTGATCCAGTTAAGGTAATACCTTCAGTAGAGACTTCCATTTTTACAGTTGATAAGATAGGAATAGCATTTTTACTACTGATTGCCCGCTTGGTAATGGTAAGAGCCTGTAAAAATACAGTTTTATTGATAGAAAATTGAATCATGGATTCTCCTTTATTTATATATTATAAGATTAGTAGTAATAGTAGGCTCTGTGTATTCTGTGGAAAACAGCCTGATAGCGCGTGTTTCTTTGAAAAATACGATGTGCATAGCTTGTGGAAAACTGTGGATATTTCTCACAAGTTATCCTCATACTCGTCAAAAATCAAATTCTGATATAGAGTATCAGTTTCGAATTTTGTTTTTGATAGTAGTTAGTTCAATTTCGAGATTTTCATCGTCTGAGAGCATATTTTTGATTTTATTATGCGCGTGCATGACGGTTGTATGGTCGCGATTGCCAAATTCTTTCCCGATTTTTGGGAGAGAATTGTCGGTCATTTCACGTGCAAGATACATAGCCACCTGTCTAGCATGGACAATATTTTGAACACGTTTTGCCCCTTTGATTTCTTTGAGGCTAACCCCGTAAAATTCTCCTACTTCATGCTGAATGGTCTCAATCGCAATAACCGTATTGACAGGGTTTGTCTGTTTTCGAGCTCGAATAGCTTCCGCTGCGACATCAACGGTAATTTCAGTCAGATGTTTCACACTAGCTAATAGATGAATATCTTTTAAGGCGCCTTCTAGGTCGCGGACATTGGAATCAAATTGCCCTGCTAGATAAGAGAGAGTATCGTCTGTAAAGTCATAAGGATATTCTTCACATTTATTGCGCAAAATGGCGATACGCGTTTCTAAATCTGGCGGTGTAATATCCGTTGTTAATCCCCATTTAAAGCGCGTTACAATCCGTTCTTCCAGATTATCCAAATAGTCAGGATTACGGTCACTGGTTAAGACGATTTGCTTATTTTTATCGTAAAGTGCATTAAAAGTATGGAAAAATTCTTCCTGAGTAGAGGCCTTGTTTCGTAAAAATTGAATATCATCAATGAGTAGAAAATCTAAATTCCGATAGATTTCTTTGAATTGCTCCATCTTATTTAAGCGAAGATGATCTAGAAAGTCATTGATAAAGGTTTCTGTTGAAACATACTTGATACGGGCATTTGGATTATTTTCTAAAGCCTTATTTCCAATTGCGTTTAAGAGATGGGTCTTTCCTAAACCAGGTCCCCCATAGATAAATAGAGGATTATAGTAAATTCCTGGATTATCAGCAACCCCTAAAGCCCCAGCCTTTGCCATCTGATTATTAATTCCTTGGACAAAATTTGCAAAGGTATATTGAGGTTTGATATCTGGGTGAGGAGCTTGTTCTTCTTGCAGCTGCACTACTGGCTCACTGACTATAGCCTGTTCAGGGGCATCTGTGGTAAATTGATAGTCAATAGCAATTTGGCTATCAAAGATTTCGAATCCCGCAGTGATGAGAATATCTTTTAAATTTTGATCCCAAAAGAGCTGTTTATAAGGGCTGTCTAAGAATATCTGCGCTCGGTTTGAAGCGATATCTAGTAATTGGGCATTTTCAACGTAAAAATCATAGGCTCCTTGGTTGAGCTTGGCTTTAGCCAGCTGAAGAACCCTGCTCCAAAATGTTTGCTTCTGGTCCACTTTTTCCCCTCTCTTTCTATTTGATTTGGTCTTACTAGTGTATCATAAAAGAATAAAGTTTTCCACAACTTTATTCTTTTTCCACACGGTTTATAATAGTTTTCCACAAGTTGTGTATAATATGGGAAATTACTTGTTTTTCTAGAGGATTGGACAAGTTTTTAGTGTGAATAACCCTGTTCATCAATTAATTGTTTCCACACTAGTTTATAATGGTGTGGATAATTCGTTCGAATTCTTCAGCATTTTTAAAGGAAATGGATAGGGTGCCACTGCCATTTTTTTTCTGTTGAATGTCAACAACTGTTCCCAGTAGTTGCTGGAGATTTTCTTCTGCTTCTTTGACAAAGAGATTTTTGCTAGGTTGAATTGTTTTTGTTTTTTTGGTGGATAGGGCTGCTTCTAAAGCGCGGACACTTAGCTCTTTTTCAAGAATAGTATGGAGCCACTGCTCTTGCTCTTTTGCCTGATAAGGAATTAGGAGTCTAGCGTGTCCTTGTGATAGTCTTCCTTCTTCTACTGCTTGAATCAAGGGAGCAGATAGCTGCAATAGGCGCAGAATATTGGTGATATAAGGTCGTGATTTGCCCATGATTTGTGCAATTTCATCGTGGGTCAAGCCTTTTTCAATCAAGCGCTGATAAGATGTCGCTTCTTCAATTGGATTAAGGTCAGAGCGCTGCAGATTTTCAATAATAGCTTGAGAGAGCAAGTCATCATCAGACAAGTCTTTGACGACCACAGGAACGGTTGTCAAACCTGCCAATTGGCTGGCTCGAAGTCTCCTCTCTCCTGCTAATAATTCGTAGCCGATAATGGCTGATTTTCGGACAATCAAGGGCTGAATTAGACCATTTTCTCTAATCGATAGGGCCAGTTCTTCTAGCTTTTCTTGATCAAAATGAATCCGTGGTTGATAAGGATTAGGGCTGATGTCAGTGATTGCAATATAACGTAGTTCTTCCATACGTCCATCTTAGCAAAAAAAAGCTCACTTTACAATGATGTAAAGTGAGTAATTACCTAGTTTGAAAGGTCTTCTGTTGAATTGGTCAACTTGATGTCAATTGTGTTTTCTTTTCCGTGGCGAGAATAGGTAATGGAAATGGTGTCACCAACGGTATGTTTATACAGGGCACTTTGCAGGTCGCTGATGCTTTCAACCGTTTCACCGTCAATCTTGGTAATGACATCGTACTGTTCTAACTGACCGTCTGCTGGTAGGCCTTTTTGAGTAGAAAGAACGACGATACCAGCTTTTAAGTTATCATCTTCAATACCAGCTTTTTGGCGTTGTGTAGTCGAAAGATTGCTTAAATTAGCCATTTTAATTCCTAGTGCTGGACGGATAACTTTCCCATTTTTCTCTAGTTGATTGATGATGTTGACTGCATCATTTGCTGGAATTGCAAATCCCATTCCTTCTACAGCAACTCCTGCTGCTGAATTGGAGCTAGAAGTAATTTTGCTAGAGGTAATTCCGATGACCTGTCCCTGAATATTGATAAGAGGTCCACCTGAATTACCAGGATTGATGGCTGTATCGGTTTGAATGGCATTGGTTGAAATAGTCTGACCATCTTCTGACTTGGATGTTACTGTACGACTAAGACTAGAGACGATTCCCTGCGTTACTGTATTGGCATAGATACTCCCTAGCGGGCTACCAATCGCAATGGCTGTTTCTCCGACTTTAATCTTGTCGGAATCTGCAAATTCAGCAACGGTTTTCACCTTATCAGCTGCGATTTTAATGACGGCAATATCTGCGTAAGTATCTGATCCAATCAACTCTCCTTCTACTTTTTCACCTGAAGCCAGTTGGATATCGATTTTTTCAGCTCCTGCAATGACGTGCGTATTGGTGACAAGATAGGCAAATTTGTCTGTTTTTTTGTAAATAACTCCAGAACCTTCTCCAGCAACGGCTAAATCATCTGAATTGTCATTTTCTTCTAAAATAGAACGATAACCATTATCACGTGGTGTTTGATAGTTAATGACAGATACTACCGCATTTTGTACTTTTTCAACAGCTGAGGTTGTTGAATTTTCATTATTGTATTGTACCTTACTAACGATTGTCTGCTCGTTCTCTTTTTTAGTTTCAACGACTTGTGTTGGCTGCTTGGTTGTTTGAAATACGGGAGCGGCTAAGGCTCCTGCTAATCCTCCAGCAAATCCAAGTACAAGTATGAGTAGATATTTTACGATTTTTTTCATACAGATATTTTCCTCCGACATTTTGGTTCATCATAACCCTATTTTCTTAATTATAACTTAAAATGATAAAAAAGCAATCCACAGGTTGTGGATAACTTAGAAAAATCCTGTTAAAGTAGGCTATTACTAAACATTTATCAGTTGCATTTAGAGTGAATATGATACAATAATAGTATGAAAATAAAAATGATTACAGTTGGAAAGTTAAAGGAAAAATACCTCAAGGATGGGATTGCTGAATACGTCAAACGCTTGAGTCGTTTTGCAAAAATCGAGATGATTGAATTAGCTGATGAAAAGACACCTGATAAGGCCAGTCTAGCTGAAAATAAGGCTATTTTAAAAAAAGAATCTGAACGCATTTTAGCAAAAATCAACGAACGTGAATATGTGATTGCCTTAGCCATTGAAGGAAAACAATTTGCTTCAGAAGATTTCAGCCAGTTAGTGTCTGATACCATGGTCAAGGGCTATTCTGATATTAGCTTTGTCATTGGTGGTAGTTTGGGCTTGCATGAGACGGTTAAAAAACGGGCCAATCTTTTGATGAGTTTTGGACTCCTTACCCTACCTCACCAATTGATGCGTCTGGTTTTGATTGAGCAAATCTATCGATCCTTTATGATTCAACAAGGAAGTCCTTATCATAAATAGTTTCACGTGAAACGTAGGAGTAATATGTCAATAAACAAGGAATATCAAGTATTTGAAGGGTTACGAATTGCAACGGCTTTGACTTTTATCAGCGGTTATCTAAACGCTTTTACCTATGTTACTCAGGGAGGTCGATTTGCAGGGATTCAATCAGGTAATATTATCATGTTATCCTATTACTTAGCAAAAGGTGAAATATCACAGGTACTTAGCTTTCTAAACCCTATTTTTTTCTTTGTATTGGGACAATTTATTGTCTATCTCTTGAAGCGGAAATTGAAAAAAAATCGGTGGATATGGCATTTCTGCAGTAGCTTGTTGATGACTGCTTTTATCATTCTGGCAATTGTGATTTCTCCTTTTGTAGGTCCATTTTTCACCATGGCGACCCTAGCTTTTGTAGCTTCTATTCAAATTGGAACTTTTCAAAAATTACGAGGAGCCCCTTACGCCAATGTCATGATGACAGGAAATCTAAAAAATGCAGCTTATCTGTGGTTTAAAGGATGGATGGAGCATGATAAAATCCTTCGCAAAAGAGGACAGGAAACGATTCTGATTTTAGCTAGTTTTAGCGTTGGTGTAATTGTTTCAACGCTTCTTTCCCTAAGATTTTCCGAATATGGACTTATCTATGTCTTGATTCCAGCCCTATATGTCAATTATGAATTATGGAGAGAAAAAAGCCTAGCATAGAAGCTAGGCTTTATCAGATGATTCCAGCAGGATTCGAACCTGCGACCGTTCGCTTAGAAGGCGAATGCTCTATCCAGCTGAGCTATGGAACCGCTCAGTAACCATTTTATTCTATCGTAAACAAGACGGAATGTCAAGATATAGAAAAAAGCAAAAAAAATAGCTTGACAAAGAGATAAGGTCTATATTATACTAGATAGTGCTTGAATGGTCCGTTGGTCAAGGGGTTAAGACACCGCCTTTTCACGGCGGTAACACGGGTTCGAATCCCGTACGGACTATTTTATCCGCCATAGCTCAGTTGGTAGTAGCGCATGACTGTTAATCATGATGTCGTAGGTTCGAGTCCTACTGGCGGAGTAAGAGTGATTCCCTGATGTTTTAGGGGATTTTTTTATTTTATTATGTAAAAAAGCGGGGAATTATTCCTCCGCCTTTTTACTTGTTATGATACTGATTCGCTTCTTGGTGCGCATCCTGTTGTAGAAACTAAAGAGTAAGATTCCTATTCCAAAACAAGAAGCCCCAATCACAAATCCATGAGGAATGAATGAGAGTACAATCTTTCCGCTCCCTTTTTTGACATCTACTTTCATGAAGCCATTTTGCGCTTTTGTAATCGGTAAAGCCTTGCCATCTTGGCTGGCAGACCAGCCCTTGTCATAGGGGAGGGTTAAGAGCAATGAGGCATCCGTATCAGATGTATAGTCGACAGTAATCTTGTTTCCTTTTGTTTTTACCTGTACTTCTTGACTTCTTAGTTTATCCATGGCTACTTGATAAGCAACTGTATCCAATCGATAAAATTGCGGTTTATCAAATGAGACTTGGGAATTACTAGGAAAGCTCATTGTTAAGGTCACAACTTGTTCATCTTCAAAATATCCTGCATCAAAAAGTGAGAAGGTATTATCAAGAGTAAAGTTTTTAGTGACATTATTGATGGTGAACTGCACATTCTTACTATTATCACTTGTAAAATTGATATTTGGAATGTTGACATATAATTGTGTATGAGCAGGGACCAATAGTGAATACTGGATGCGAGGTGTCTCATCTTTTTCCGTTTTAGAAACAGTTACACGATTCGTTAATTCAGATCCATTCTCAACATTGGAAGGTTCTAAGCTGTGGTAATACTGTAAATCGAGCCCAGCTAACTGGTTTAGGAAATGGGTTTGATTATCAAGTGTCAGATTAGAGAAGTTTACATCTTTGTAAACCTTACTTGTTAATACTGCTAAGGGAAGGGAGTAGGCATTTTCATAGAGATAATAAGAGCCACTTGAATGGATTGGAGAAAATCCGAATTTAGACAGGTCACCTTCTACTAAATTATACTGGACAGCAAAGAGACTATCTGCCAGAATGGTATTATTTTGATAGCGTAAATTCAAATTTGTACCGTCAGAACGAAAACCTAATTTATCTAAAGTGGAGCTTGAAGCGCGATTCCGAATGGAAGAAAATTGAGAGATACCATTGTAATTGTATTTCATGCTATCATTTCCTGTTTGAGGAAAGATTCGCTCAGTTCGATAAAATGTTTCATTGGTAGATTTTGCATACTTTACAATCTTGTCAATATCTGTCAAGTTTTGCTCGTAATTCTCACGACTTGGGAAGTGCCATTCAGCAGACAAACCGTCAACTTGAAAGTTGGTATTCAATCCAAGTTCAAAGAGGACGAACAATAGACTGACACATGAAAAGACTTTTATATTAATTCGCTTTTTACTGATGGCAAATAGAAGAATTCCGTAGGCTATTAAAAATTCAAAGGATAGTAAAAAATGAATAGATGTCAGAAATTCATAATGATTGAAGGCAAAAAATGTTGTTCCAAATCCAACCAGTAAGAAGAGAATAGAGGGAAGGTAGTTACGCAAATGAATATCTACCAATCGTGTCAATGTCTCTGCAGCCATGTAAATGATGACTAATGGAAAAATCCAAGCGTAGCGGTGTAGGAACATATTGGGCGCGTGCATTCCCTGCCAAAAAAGATCAAGTGGTTGGAGATAAAAACTAGCAACGATAAAGGTAAGTAGCACACCATAGCTGACTTTCACCTGCCATTTAATCGATTTTATAGTGAAGAAAATAAGGGCAAAGAGTAGGGGAAAAATTCCTACATAAATCATAGGAATGGCACCAAACTTCGTTGTATCATAGCTTCCAACTAAATTTTTAGCAAAAATATCCAAATACCAAGAGTTTTCTGTCTGTAAGTTGACAATCTTTGTCAACTTTTCTCCATGTGTTTTTAAATCCAGATAGGTCGGCAGGAGCATAATCATGCTGGAGAGACCTGCTAATAGTGACACAACTGTAAAGTCAACAAAAGATTTGATTCTTTCCTTAAAATTCCAAGATAGCTGGACAAGAAACCAAAGGGCTAAAAACAAGGCCATCATATATCCAAAATAATAATTTTGAATAAACAAACAAGTAAGACTAACAAAATAGAGGATTCTTCCTCTTCCTTCTTCCATTATCTTGTGAAGTCCAAGGAGAATAAGTGGCACCAAAATAAAGGTATCTAGCCAAATGTTTATTTCTAGCTGACTGGTCGCAAAACTCATTAATGCAAAAGAAGTGGATAACAGTATGGCAAGGATAGGTTGTAATTTTTTATGGATAGTAGAGAGACTAACGTAAGTTGACAACCCTGTCAATCCGAACTTTAGTAGTGTAAAGAGATAGAGGGCATCTGGCATGCTTTTTAAATTAAAAAAGTAGGTCAAGGGAGATAAGATAGAGCCCAAATAATAAGAAGATAAGGCATAAAAATTTAAGCCTAATCCACTCGTAAAGGTATAGAATAGGGAGCCGTCGCCGTGTAAAGTATTTCGCAATACTTGGTTAAAAATGACATACTGGTGGAAGGCATCGCTTGCTAAAATTGTGGTCTCACTTCCCCACCAAATTCCTTTCATGGCTAAGATACTAGCGATGATAAGGATAGGTAGTAGGAAAGAGGCGACTAAAAATAGGTATTTTGAGTGTTTTTTGAACATAATGCTTATTTTTCTATTTGCAAGAAAAGGCGAATCAGATCGCCTTTTTCTTTTAATCTTTCCAAAGTTCTTTTACTTTTGCTTGCACTTCTTGATTTTCCAAGAATTCATCGTAGGTTTCATCGATACGGTCAATGACTCCATTTTTTGAGATAACAATAATATGATTGGCTAGGGTTTGAATGAATTCATGGTCGTGGCTGGCAAAGATGATAGATTCCTTGAAGGCCTTCAGTCCGTCATTCAAACTAGAGATAGATTCCAAGTCTAAGTGATTGGTTGGGTCATCGAGGACAAGGACATTTGATTTGAGGAGCATGAGTTTTGAGAGCATCACGCGCACCTTTTCTCCTCCTGAAAGGACATTGACAGGCTTGTTCACCTCATCACCAGAAAAGAGCATACGTCCTAAGAAACCACGCAAGAAAGTATTGTCATCTTCTTCCTTGCTTGCAAACTGACGGAGCCAGTCGAGAATGGATTCATCACTTGCAAAATCGCGACTATTATCTTTCGGTAGGTAAGATTGACTAGTTGTCACACCCCATTTAATAGTTCCTTCGTATTCGATATCTCCCATAAGGGCACGAATCAGCGCTGTTGTCTGAATATCATTTTGACCGATAAGGGCTGTCTTGTCACCTGGACGAAGAATAAAGCTGATGTTATCTAAGATGACTTCTCCATCAATGGTTACTTTCAAGTTTTCAACGGTGACTAAATCATTTCCGATTTCCCGCTCAGCCTTGAAATTGATAAATGGGTATTTACGGCTTGATGGGATGATTTCTTCTAATTCAATCTTGTCGAGCATCTTCTTACGAGAAGTCGCTTGTTTAGATTTTGAAGCGTTGGCAGAAAAGCGGGCAACGAATTCTTGCAATTCCTTGATTTTTTCTTCTGCCTTGGCATTGCGGTCAGCTTGCAATTTAGCAGCCAATTCGCTTGATTGTTTCCAGAAGTCATAGTTTCCGACAAAGATTTTGATTTTGCCAAAGTCTAGGTCAGCCATGTGGGTACACACTTTATTGAGAAAATGGCGGTCGTGGGACACGACAATGACTGTATTTTCAAAGTCAATCAAAAAGTCTTCGAGCCAGTTAATTGATTGAATATCAAGACCGTTGGTCGGCTCATCAAGGAGTAGGACATCTGGTTTACCAAAGAGAGCCTTGGCTAGGAGAACTTTTACTTTTTCCCCATTTGTTAACTCACTCATATTTTGGTAATGAAGATCTTCAGAAATGTTCAGATTTTGCAAGAGTTGAGATGCTTCACTTTCTGCTTCCCAGCCACCTAATTCTGCAAATTCACCTTCTAATTCGGCTGCACGGACACCGTCTTCATCTGCAAAGTCTTCCTTCATGTAAATGGCGTCTTTTTCTTTCATGATGCTGTAAAGTTGTTCATTTCCCATGATTACAACATCAATCACACGCTCATCTTCGTAGTCAAAGTGATTTTGGCGTAGGACAGAAAGACGTTCGTCTGTTCCAAGGGAAATATGACCAGTTGTTGGCTCAATGTCACCCGCTAAAATTTTCAGGAAGGTTGATTTACCGGCACCATTAGCTCCAATCAAGCCGTAGGTGTTTCCTGCTGTAAACTTAATGTTGACATCGTCAAATAATTTTCGATCGCTAAAACGAAGCGATACATCTGATACTGTAAGCAATACAATTCTCCTATTTCTATGATTAGTCTTATTCTACTCTAAAAAAGATGATTTTTCAATTGAAACTACATTGGAATGAGAATATCTTTCTCTAAATTTGGATGCATCTTTTGTAAACTAAAGCCTCTTCCCCTTACTTGGGTGGCAGGCATGACGACAATAAAGGCTGTTTCATCGATGGCAAGAATATTGGTTTCTAACTTTTGATATTCGAGACGGGAAACAGTTGTCATCAGCATGCGATTTTCCTGACCTGTAAACCCACCGACCATGGGAAGTTCGGTCACACCACGATCTGCCACCTTTGTGATGTATTCCTTGATTTTCGCATGGTGTCTCGAAATAATCATGATATTTCGTGATGAATCCGCTCCTGCCATGACAAGGTTGACAACGTAGGTAATGGAGAGTAAAGCAATGATGGAGTACATGACTGTATCCGCGTCAAAGGCGATAAATCCAAGCCCTACGACAATCCCATCCACAAACGCCATGCTGGTTCCAAGTGGAATGGGTGTGTATTTTTCAAATAGCTGAACAATGATGCCAGTACCACCCGTTGATGAATGTCCGATGAAGACAAGTCCTAAACCAAATCCGAGAACAGCTCCTCCAAAGATGGCTGCTAGAAGCGTATTGTGTGTCAAGGTTGGTAAACCTGCTGTCAACTTGATGAAAATTGGGTAAATCCAGGCACCGTAAACAGTTTTAATGAAGACTTCCTTACCCAAGCAGAAAAAACAAAGGAGCAAGAGGGGAATATTGGCATAGAGTACAAAGTTAGCGGTGTTCCAACCAAATAAGGCGTTCATGCTAATCGCAAGGCCCCCAACTCCCCCAGAAGCAATATGGTTTTCAACAAACATGCTATTGAAGGCAACAGCAGAAATAAATGCTCCGATTGTAACGAGAGCAAAATCTTTTATTTTTTGTTTCATATAGGTATCCTATCTGTCAATGTTCAGCTTCTATTATCCCTAATTCTAACCCTGCCGTCAAGTTAAGAATGGCTTGACTTTCTATTTTTTAGGGTATATAATTGAAAAGAATCAGAAAAGTAGTGAATTAGCTATTTTTAGAGAGCCTGTGGTCGGTGAAAACAGGTAATAGCGATTGATGAATGGGCTGATGGATCAAGAATCTGAAATCATAAAGATTCGGCTTGCAGGCCTTATATGCAAATGAGATGAGATGACTCATAAGTGAGGTGGCACCGTGTCTTTGACGCCCTCGCATGGCTTTTTGCTGTGCGTGGGTTTTATTGTATGGAAAAGGAGAATATCATGACAAAACCTATTATACTAACAGGAGATCGGCCGACTGGAAAATTGCATATCGGGCATTATGTCGGAAGTTTACAAAATCGTGTCCGTCTGCAAAATGAAGGCAAGTATGACATGTTTGTCTTTTTGGCAGATCAGCAGGCTCTTACAGACCATGCGAAAGAACCGCAGAAGATTGTAGAGTCTATCGGGCATGTCGCTCTTGATTACTTGGCAGCGGGCTTGGATCCTGAAAAATCCACGATCTTCATCCAAAGTCAGATACCAGAATTGGCTGAATTGTCCATGTATTATATGAACTTGGTTTCATTGGGACGCTTAGAGCGCAATCCGACCGTGAAAACAGAGATTGCTCAAAAAGGCTTTGGTGAAAGCATTCCGACAGGATTTTTAGTCTATCCTATCGCCCAAGCTGCAGATATTACTGCATTTAAGGCAAATTATGTGCCAGTTGGGGTTGACCAAAAACCGATGATTGAGCAGACCCGTGAAATTGTCCGTAGTTTCAATCATGCCTATCAGACAGATGTCCTAGTTGAGCCAGAAGGGATTTATCCGACACATGAGGGTGCTGGACGGCTTCCAGGACTAGACGGCAATGCCAAGATGTCTAAGTCGCTAAATAACGGGATTTATCTAGCTGATGATATGGATACGCTCAAGAAAAAGGTCATGAGTATGTATACGGACCCTGACCATATCAAGGTGGAAGACCCAGGTAAGATTGAGGGCAATATGGTCTTTCATTATTTGGACGTCTTTGGTCGTGAGGAAGACAAGGCTGAAATCGAAGCGATGAAAGAGCATTACAAGCAGGGTGGCCTTGGAGATGTGAAGACCAAACGCTATTTATTAGACATCCTAGAGCGGGAATTAGGCCCGATTCGGGAGCGCCGTTTGGAATTTGCTAAGGACATGGGTGAAGTCTACAACATGCTTCAAAAAGGCAGCGAAAAAGCTCGCCAAGTAGCAGGTCAAACTCTTTCAGAAGTCAAAGCAGCGATGGGCTTGAATTATTTTAGTTAATCCAAATATTAAAAAGAGCAGAAAGATTATTTCTGCTCTTTTTCTGAACGAAAATAATAAAAATATCCATAAAGTTCGTTTTATAAAAGATGTTATTCCTTTAATATCTTATTTAAAAGAAAATTTGTAATTTAAGGCGAATAATAATTGACAAATGATTTCAAAATGGTATGATATTTAAAATACAAATCAGCTAGTCTTAGCTGGAAAAAATAAGAAGAAAAGAGGAATCTGTGGATGTCTAATTGGGACACAAAATTTTTGAAAAAAGGTTTTACCTTTGATGATGTATTGCTTATTCCAGCGGAAAGTCACGTTTTGCCAAATGATGCCAATCTCCAAACAAAACTGGCTGAGAATTTAACCCTTAATATCCCAATCATTACGGCAGCTATGGATACCGTAACAGAAAGTAAAATGGCGATTGCGATTGCGCGTGCAGGTGGTCTCGGTGTCATTCACAAGAACATGTCAATTGAACGTCAGGCAGATGAAGTACGCAAGGTAAAACGCTCTGAAAATGGCGTCATTATCGATCCATTTTTCCTCACTCCAAATCATACGATTAAAGAGGCAGATGAATTGATGGGACGCTATCGTATCAGTGGTGTGCCAATCGTTGAAACCATGGAAAATCGTAAATTGGTCGGTATTATCACCAACCGTGACATGCGTTTCATATCAGACTACGACCAGCCTATTTCAACTCATATGACCAGCGAAAATCTTGTGACAGCGCCAGTTGGGACAGATTTAGAGACGGCAGAAAGCATTTTGCAAGAACACCGTATTGAAAAACTTCCTCTTGTGGATGAAAATGGTCGCTTATCTGGCTTGATTACGATTAAAGATATTGAAAAAGTGATTGAGTTTCCAAATGCTGCCAAGGACGAATTTGGTCGTCTGCTTGTAGCGGGGGCAGTTGGAGTGACTTCGGATACCTTCGAGCGTGCAGAAGCCCTCTTTGCAGCAGGTGCAGATGCGATTGTTATCGATACGGCTCATGGCCATTCAGCAGGCGTTTTGCGCAAGATTGCAGAAATCCGTGCGCATTTCCCAGACCGTACTTTGATTGCAGGAAATATTGCAACAGCAGAAGGTGCTCGTGCGCTCTATGATGCTGGGGTTGATGTAGTTAAGGTTGGTATTGGACCAGGTTCTATCTGTACAACCCGTGTCATTGCAGGGGTCGGAGTACCGCAAGTCACAGCAATCTACGATGCAGCACAGGTTGCGCGTGAATACGGAAAAACGATTATCGCAGACGGTGGAATCAAGTATTCTGGTGATATTGTCAAGGCCCTTGCAGCAGGTGGACATGCGGTCATGCTAGGCTCTATGTTTGCAGGGACAGATGAAGCACCGGGAGAAACTGAAATCTTCCAAGGACGTAAATTCAAGACATACCGTGGAATGGGCTCGATTGCTGCGATGAAAAAAGGCTCAAGCGATCGTTACTTCCAAGGCTCTGTCAATGAAGCCAACAAGTTGGTTCCAGAAGGAATCGAAGGCCGTGTTGCTTACAAAGGCGCAGCAGCAGATATCGTATTCCAAATGCTCGGTGGTATTCGTTCAGGTATGGGCTATGTTGGTGCAGCTAATATCCAAGAATTGCATGACAATGCTCAATTTATCGAAATGAGTGGTGCAGGTCTGAAAGAAAGTCATCCACACGATGTCCAAATTACCAACGAAGCACCAAACTACTCTGTTCAATAATAGCGCTAAAGAATCTCTGAAATGTTTCAGAGGTTCTTTCTTTGTCTTTACAAAGACGATCCATTGTGTTAGAATATGGAACTATGTTGAAAATAATAAGATATATTTACAATTGTGTAAATTAAGTTTACAAAACTGTAAAATAATCTGTAAAGGAGAAGAAATGCAAGGTATTTTATACGCACTGATCCCAATGGTAGCTTGGGGTAGTATTGGTTTTGTCAGTAATAAGATTGGTGGCAAGCCCAATCAACAAACTTTTGGAATGACACTGGGAGCGCTCTTGTTTGCATTGGTTGTTTGGCTGATAGTCAGACCAGAAATGTCAGTTTCTCTATGGGGATTTGGCATCATAGGTGGTATGCTTTGGTCCATGGGGCAATATGGCCAATTCCGTTCCATGCAGTATATGGGAGTGTCAGTCGCAAATCCTCTATCTAGTGGTGCTCAATTGGTGTTTGGTAGCTTGATTGGTGCAATCATCTTTGGTGAATGGAGCAAACCAACTCAATTTTTACTTGGAATTCTTGCTCTTTTGCTCCTTGTCATTGGATTTTACTTCACTAGTAAGCAGGATGATGAGAAATCTTATACAAATACCAACCATGAGTTTGGAAAGGGGTTCCGTGCATTGACTTACTCGACTGCTGGTTATCTATCTTATGCGATTTTGTTCAATAATATCATGCATTTTGATGCTTTAGCAGTTATTCTTCCGATGGCTGTCGGCATGGTCCTAGGTGCGATGATCTTTATGAAATTCAAGATTCAGCTTGAAGCAGTTGTGATTAAAAATGCACTAGTTGGTCTCATGTGGGGGATTGGAAATATCTTTATGCTTCTTGCTGCTGCTAAGGCAGGTCTTGCTATAGCTTTTAGTTTCTCACAACTGGGTGTGATTATCTCGATTATCGGTGGTATCCTCTTTTTAGGTGAAACTAAAACGCGCAAAGAAATGCGCTGGTTAACTATTGGAATTGCTTGTTTTGTGATTGGTGCGGTCTTATTAGGTGTCGTAAAATCCTATTAGTAGTTTCTATAGCTTTACTCAGCCTAGTCCTAAAAAAAATCGAGAGACAATACTTTACATATATGTAAAGATAAAAAGCTGGCTATGCCAGCTTTCAGAACGTAGAAAAAACAAGACTTATTTAAACAAGTTCAAAAGCTCTGCTAACGTACCATTCGATTTCCGATTTTTGCGAGCAGAGCGAGCCTCATCAGCTACTTTTCGCTGTGGTAAAAGTAGGGAGTAGGATAAAAATCGTGATTTCGCAGAAATCGATTATCCTCGCTCCTTTGTTTCTGGGCTCGGGCTAAAATAATCCACTGGATTATTTTACTCCGCAGGAAGTCGCTACCGTCCGCACCACCTAAGAAAAGTAGCACAAAAGAACTTTTTCTTAAATCTTAAAGCTGGCATAGCCAGCTTTTTATTGTTCTTGAATATGACCTTGATGGACGGTGAAGATTTTGACGTCTTCAGGCAGTGTGGACAAGTGGTCAAGGCTCGTTGTTGTGATGAAGGTCTGGATATTGTGGGAAATAGTTTCTAGTAATTTAACTTGACGGTTATTGTCAAGTTCACTCATCACATCGTCAAGCAGTAGGATAGGGTATTCACGCGTGACTTCTTTCATTAGTTCAATCTCAGCTAATTTGAGTGATAATACAAGACTGCGATGTTGCCCCTGACTTCCGTAGTGGGCATTTACACCGTTTAGAAAAAAGGCAATATCATCGCGATGGGGTCCTACACCGGTATTTTTTTTGAACAAATCTCGTTTTCGACAGTTTGTTAGTTCTGTCAAGAAACTGTCAATTAAACTGTCAATATCTGTAAACTTGATAGAAGATTGGTATTGGACGGTCAATTCCTCACGTTGTTCCGAGATTTCTAGGACTTTTTGATTGCCAAAGAACTCTAGTTTTTTTAGAAATTCTATTCGTTGTAAAATGACCTTGCTGCCGTATTCAGCTAATTGCTGGTCTAAGACAGAGAGAAAGGTTTCGTCGATTTTATCTGAGGATTTGAGATAGGTATTTCGCTGCTTGAGAATATGGTTGTAATTAGATAAATCAGACAAGTAGATTGGCTTGATTTGTCCCAATTCGACATCGATAAATTTTCTTCTAAGTGCAGGAGCACCTTTAATCAGCTGTAAATCCTCTGGGGCAAAAAGAACAACATTCATGTGTCCGATATAGTCGGATAATTTAGATTGCTTGAGATGATTGATCTTAGTGATTCTCCCTTTTTCTGTCAACTCGATGTCAAGCGGAAGTTTACCGGCTTTACGATGGAGTAAACCATTGAGTGAAAGAGTTTTTTGCTGAAACTGCATTAAGTCCTTATCAATCCGTGTCCGATGGCTACGCGTAAGGGCTAAGAAATAGATACTTTCCAAGATGTTGGTTTTACCTTGGGCATTTTGTCCCAAAAAGACGTTTAATCCATTATGAAAGTCAATATCCAGCTCTTGGTAATTGCGAAAATGCTGTAAATGTAATGATTCGAGCCACATGCTTAGGTACCTGGAAAGCGGACAGGTGCTTTTTTCTGTCTATTATTGTTGGTCTTATGAGAAGAAGTGGTTTGTGGTTTGCTCTTTTTGTTTTGTGCATTGAGCTGTTTGACAAGTTGAGCGACCCGTTCTTTTTCAGCCTTGTTTTCCTCATATTCTCTTTGTTCAGCTTCTGTTGGTGCCACTATTATAATGTTTACATCGTGACTTGGAATGTTGATGACATCCCCAATACGGATTTTTTTGCGTCTACGTTCTTCTTTTTCACCATTAAAAAAGACGGGGAATTCCTGTAAAAATCCCTTAATAGCTCCTCCGCTTTGGATGACTCCAACTTCTTTTAACAATGCTTGTAAAATAATGTATTCTTCGTATAATTTGTAGTCCATAAATTACCTCGTTTCAGTTAATTATATCATAAAATGGTATAATTGAAGCTAGAATGTTTGAGAGAGGTTTCGTATGAAATTACAAGAAGGTGTCCAGCTTCATTTTATTCCCGCAGATAAGTTTACGACCAATCAGATTTTGGTCCGTTTTGCTGCGCCTATGAATAAGGAGACCGTTGCTGGACGTGTGCTTGCCTCTAATATCTTAGATATGGCCAATCAAGTCTATCCTACTTCTCATCTCTTTCATAAGCGATTGGCAGAGTTGTACGGAGCACAGTTTTCCACCAGCGTCTCAAGAAAGGGCAAGGTTCATTATGTTGACATAAGACTATCGTATGTCAAGTCCAGCTACTTGCCGAATCAGACAGATTTGACACTTTCCTTGCTTGATTTTCTCTATGCTAGTCTATTTAAGCCCTTGGTGAAAAAAGATGGTTTTGAGTTAAAACTATTTGAGATTGAACAGACAAATTTATTGAACTATCTCGATGCCGAAGTAGAAGACCATTTTTACCATGCAGATGTGGAATTGGCATCTCTCTTTTTTGAAGATGAACATTTAAAAATTCCGCGGATTGGAAAACGGGAGTTAGTAGAGAAAGAGACTGCTCAAACCGTTTACAAGGCTTTACAGGATATGATTCATCTGGATCGGATTGATTTCTTTGTTTCAGGAGAAGTTGACCAAGAAATGGTCATCAAGCTACTACAGGATTTTCGCTTTTCTTACCGCAATCCCAAGCTAGAATGGACTTACCAGCAGCCTTTTTCAACTATTGTCAGAGAAAAAATGGAACGAAAGGAAGCAGGACAATCAATTCTAGAGTTGGCCTACCATTTACAACATGTTTACAACGATGTCAATAACATTCCTTTAATCGTCTTTAATGGCTTGTTTGGCGCATTTGCTCATTCTAAATTATTTACAAATGTTCGTGAAAAAGAAGGACTTGCTTATACAATCGGAAGTCAGTTAAATATCTTTTCAGGGCTCTTGAAGGTCTACGCAGGCATTGACAAGGATAATCGAAAAAAGGCCATGCGATTGATTAGTAAGCAATTATTAGATATAAAGAGGGGCTGCTTTACAGATGAAGAATTGGAATTGACAAAGATGATGCTGATTCATTCTGCTACTCTGTCTAAGGATAAGCAGAGCCAGCTGATTGATCAAGCCTATAATAAGATTATTTTCGGTGAGGGTCAACTTAATTTACAAGAATGGATAGAATCTGTCAATCAATTGTCAAGGGAAGATGTTATTCGGGTAGCAAAATTGGTCCGACTACAGGCAGTCTATTTTATGGAAGGAGTTATGCAGTAAAGATGAAGTTGACAGAAAAGACCTATCCTTACTTAAAAAATCCCATTTATGAGTGTCAGCTAGAAAATGGATTAAGAGTCGTCTTGATTCCTAAAAAAGATTTTCATGAAACCTATGCTATTATAACGGTTGATTTTGGTTCTGTTGACAATAGGTTTACATCTATTGGTGGTGGTATCAAGTCTTATCCGGCAGGAATTGCACATTTTTTAGAACATAAACTATTTGAGACGGAAGATGGTGGGGACATCTTGCAGGAGTTTGCAAAGTATGGTGCGAATGCCAATGCCTATACTAGCCTTAACCAGACTAGCTATCTTTTTTCAACGACAGGCGAACTTCGTCACCCGCTTGATTTGCTTCAGAAAATGGTACGAGAGGCGCATTTTACCGATGAGAGTGTGGAGAGGGAAAAAGAAATCATCAGTCAAGAAATTGAAATGTATGCAGATGATCCTGACCATCGTCTTTATCTGGGGATTTTGAAAAGTCTTTATCCTAATACCGCTTTGGCTGAAGATATCGCGGGTACAACAACCTCTATTCACGAGATTTCAGCTGCAACCTTGCGCGAAAATTTTCAGCAATTTTATCAGCCTAATGCAATGACGTTGGTGGTCATGGGGGATATAGATGTTTCTCAAGTTTTTGATTGGATTGATATCTACCAAGCAGAAAATCAGGTGACACAAGAGGAATTGCCAGTAGCTATTCCTGTCCAGAAAGAAGCGGTCATCGAGCATGGTAAGGAAAGTTGGGAAGTAGCGTTGCCGAAACTGGCTATCGGTCTGCGAGGCAATGATTCTATTGCAAAGGGAAAGGAACAGTATTACCGGGTTTGCCTGTCATTTTTACTTGCCATGCTAATCGGACGGACCTCGAAACGTTATCAGACTCTCTATGAGACAAATAAGATTGACCATTCCTTGAGTTTTCATATTGAAGTTCAGCAGGGCTATCATTTCGTAGTAGTGACGGGGGATACGGCAGAGCCAATAACAGTTTCCAGTCAGTTGCGCAAGGCCTTTTTGAATTTTGAGCGGGATGAGGATGTGACGCAGGAGCATTTCCAAATTCTCAAGAATGAGATGTACGGTGAATTTATCCGTGGTCTCAACTCTTCAGAGTTTACGGTCGGCTATTTTGTGAGTCATTTTTCAGAAACCGAATCTATTTTTGATATTCCTGAACTCCTGACTAGTTTGACACTGGAGGATGTGTTGGTGGTTGGACGGCAATTTATGACTCAGTGTGATGTGGCAGATTTTATCATTTTTCCAAAATAAAAGTGAATTAACATCGAAATTTCCCTAAATTTTTGGTACAATATGGTATTGAAAACTAATTGATAGAGAGAGGAACTTATGAGACAAAAAAGTATAGGAGAGGTGTTGCGAGCAGCTAGGGAAAGTCGTGGTTGGAATTTTGCTGATTTACAGAGAATGACAAAGATTCAGGCAAAATATTTACAGGCTTTAGAGTACAATGATTTTGACTATATTCCAGATAAAACTTATACTCGTTCATTTTTACAGCGTTATGCTGAAGTGCTGGAATTAGATGCAGCTGTATTGCTCGATGCCTATGACCGCAATAGTTTAGTCATGTATTATGAAGCGGGAGAGGAAGCAGAGTTACAGTCGGAATTGCGCAGAAGCTATAAGGTCAAAAAGAAAAAAACATCTTATTTGCCACTTATTTACTTGTTACTTGCTTCTACATTTATCCTATGTTTTGTAACCTATATCGTTTACAGTCGTGTGCAAAATCAAGCACGAAACCAAGAAACCAGCACTTCCTATAGTGTCGTTTCTTCATCTACGACAACGACAGAGGAGAGTTCGTCTTCTACCAGTTCATCCTCCTCTACATCCACATCAGAATCTTCAAGCACTCAAGCATCTGGCGTGAGCTTGATTACCTCTGGTGGCGGTAATGATCTGGCGGTAACCGTAAAAGGTGCTAAGGAGCCTGTAACAGTTGCCCTTTCTGTTTCAAGTGTCACAAGCTGGGTAAGCTTAACAGGGACAGAAATTGCAGGTGGCTTTACCCTATCCCCAGAAGCTCCTACAGTATCAGCAACCCTTCCAGCAGGGACTTCTACGGCGACCTTGGTACTCGGTGTGGTACGTGGAGTTGACATTACCATTGCAGGTCAAAAATTGGACACATCTGCTTTAACAAACCAGTCAGGAAATGTCATTCTGACAATTGAACAATGAGGATTAACATGAAAAAAGAACATATTCCCAATGCCTTAACGCTTGGCCGCATTTTGGTGATTCCTGTCTTCATACTTGTTTTGAGTGTGTGGAATAGCCTAGCTAGTCATATGTTAGCAGCAGTGCTGTTTGCACTTGCTAGTCTGACGGATTATCTCGATGGCTACTTGGCGCGTAAGTGGCAGGTGGTGACTAATTTCGGGAAGTTTGCCGATCCCATGGCAGATAAGATTTTAGTGATGACAGCCTTCATTATGCTGGTTGAGCTTGGCTTTGCTCCTGCTTGGATTGTGGCGATTATTATTTGTCGGGAGTTAGCTGTAACTGGATTGCGTTTGCTATTGGTTGAAAATGGTGGAACGGTGCTTGCTGCGGCGATGCCTGGTAAAATAAAAACATTTTCTCAGATGTTTGCCATTATCTTTCTTTTGCTCCATTGGCAGTTGTTAGGAACAATCACCCTTTACATCGCCCTATTTTTCACCCTTTATTCAGGTTATGATTATTTCAAGGGTGCTTCTTATTTATTTAAGGATACCTTTAAGTAATGACAAATATTATTGAAGTAAAACATGTAAGCTATAAATATGACCAAGAAGATGAGCATTATACCTTGAATGATGTGTCGTTTCACGTGAAACAAGGAGAATGGCTTTCCATTATCGGTCACAATGGTTCAGGAAAATCAACTACGGTTCGTCTAATTGATGGGCTTTTAGAGGCGGAATCTGGAGAAATTATTATTTCAGGTGATGTCTTAACACCCGAAAATGTCTGGGAAAAACGCCGTCAGATTGGCATGGTCTTTCAAAATCCAGACAATCAGTTTGTCGGAGCAACGGTGGAAGATGATGTTGCCTTTGGCTTAGAAAATCAAGGTGTTCCGCTAGAGGAAATGCAACAACGCGTGCAGGAAGCCTTGGAATTGGTTGGCATGCTTGATTTTAAAAAGCGTGAACCTGCAAGACTTTCCGGTGGTCAGAAACAGCGGGTAGCGATTGCAGGAGTCGTGGCACTGCGTCCCAATATCATTATCCTTGACGAGGCGACCAGTATGCTGGACCCTGAAGGGCGCTTGGAGTTGATTCGGATTGTCAAGGACATCAAGGAAAAGCATCAGATTACGGTAATTTCGATTACGCATGATTTGGACGAAGTGGCCTTGAGTGATCGGGTCATGGTCATGAAAAAAGGTCAGATTGAATCGATTAGTGGTCCAGCAGACTTATTTATGCGTGAGGATTTAAAGGATTTGGGTCTAGACCAGCCCTTTACAGTAACCTTGGTTCAGCAATTGCGTGAAAAGGGGCTTGAACTGCCGTCACGCTATTTTACAGAAGAGGAATTAGAAGAAACATTATGGGCATTACTCTCCAACAAGTAGATTATACATACCAGGCCAACACACCTTTTGAAGGGCGTGCGCTTTTTGGTGTCGATTTGGAGATTGTAGACGGCTCTTTCACGGCGCTTATTGGCCATACGGGTTCAGGAAAATCAACGATTTTGCAGCTCTTGAATGGCTTGAATATCCCAACGGCAGGAACCGTCTTGATTGACGAGTTTTGCATTACACCGACCTCTGTCAATAAGGACATCAAGCAGGTGCGTAAAAAAGTTGGACTTGTTTTTCAGTTCCCAGAAAGTCAGGTTTTTGAAGAAACGGTTTTGAAAGATGTCGCTTTTGGACCGCAGAATTTTGGAGTATCAAAAGAAGAGGCAGAAGCGATTGCGCGTGAAAAACTAGCCTTGGTAGGCATCACAGAAGACCTGTTTGACCGCAGTCCCTTTGAATTGTCTGGTGGGCAGATGAGACGGGTTGCCATTGCAGGGATTCTTGCTATGGAACCCAAGGTCTTGGTGCTTGATGAGCCGACAGCAGGTCTTGACCCTGTAGGGCGTAGGGAATTGATGTCCATTTTTAAAGAGCTCCACCAAGCGGGCATGACAGTTGTTCTCGTGACTCATCTAATGGATGATGTCGCAAATTTTGCAACTCATGTCTTCATTATGGAAAGTGGCAAATTGGTCAAATCAGGTTGTCCTAGGGATGTATTTCAAGAAGTGGATTTTATGGAAAGTATCCAGCTGGGAGTGCCTAAGATTACAAAATTTGCAGCGAATTTAGAACGGAGAGGATTTGTCTTTGAGCGTTTACCGATTACCATTGACGAATTTGTTGAGGTAATAGCGCATGGATAAGTTGATTTTAGGCCGTTATATTCCAGGGGATTCGGTGATTCATCGTTTGGATCCACGTAGCAAATTGCTTGCCATGATGAGCTTTTTGTTGATTATTTTCTGGGCCAATAATTTAGTGACCAATGTCTTATTGTTTGCCTTTGTCCTCATCGTTGTATTGTTATCCAAGATTAAGTTGAGCTTTTTCATCAATGGTGTCAAACCCATGATAGGTATTATCCTGTTTACAACCTTTTTCCAAGTCTTTTTCACAGGTGGTCGCGAGGTCTTATGGCAATTCTGGATTTTGAAAGTGACGGAGGAAGGACTACAGCAGGCGGGGATTATCTTTGTCCGTTTTGTCTTGATTATCTTCTTGTCGACACTCTTGACATTGACCACCATGCCCTTGAGCTTAGCAGACGGTATTGAGGCAGGACTTGCTCCTCTTACCTATTTGAAGGTGCCAGTTCATGAGATTGGCTTGATGTTGTCGATGAGCTTGCGTTTTGTGCCGACCTTAATGGATGATACGACACGAATCATGAATGCCCAGCGGGCACGTGGAGTTGATTTTGGAGAGGGAAGCCTCATTCAAAAGGTAAAATCAGTCATTCCAATTCTAATCCCGCTCTTTGCTTCGAGTTTTAAACGGGCAGATGCTCTCGCAACGGCTATGGAAGCACGGGGGTATCAAGGTGGAGACGGGCGGACCAAATACCGTATGCTAGAATGGAAGTTAGCAGATAGTCTAGTTTTAGTTGTCATGTTGATTTTAGGAACCCTTCTTTATTTTATGAAAAATTAGCGAAAACATGAGGAAAAGAGCCAAAATGGTGCTTTTATCACTGAATCTAAACTTTTTTGTAACATTTGTAATATTTTTACAAAATAAGAGTAATATTTTGGTTGTATCATAGAAGATGACTGAAAGAAAGGACTATGTATATCATATGAGACGTACACGTAACAAACGACGTACAAGTAATAAATTAAGATTAGCGATTGCAGGGCTTATTGCAATGAGTTCCATCTTGATTGCTGGTGTCGTAAGTGCAGATACCTACAAGGTGAAATCTGGAGATACCCTATCTAAAATCGCTCTTATTTACAAAACAACTGTTGAAGAATTGGTTGCTCTGAATCAGATTAGCAATCCGAATTTGATTTATGTGAATCAGGTATTAGAATTATATAAGTTATCAGAGACAGTAGCGAATGTTCCTTTACAAGTAGTTTCTGAACCAGTCGTTCAAGAAACCCCAGTTCAGGAAACACCTGTTCAAGCAGAGCCAGTTCAAGAAACACCAAGTCAAGTAGCTCCAGCTCAATCGGCACCAGTTCAAGAAACGCCAGCTCCAGCTGCGCCAGTCCAAACAACACAGGCAGCTCCTGCAGCAACTCCAGTTTCTAACACTTCTACGGTAACAGATGCTGAGGCAGAAGCCAAAGAGTGGATTGCACAAAAAGAATCAGGCGGTAGTTATACAGCTCGAAATGGTAGATACTATGGTCGCTATCAGTTGACAGATAGCTACTTAAACGGAGATTATTCCCCTGAAAATCAAGAACGCGTAGCAGATGCTTATGTTGCAGCTCGCTATGGCTCATGGGTTGCAGCTAAAAACTTTTGGTTGGCACATGGTTGGTATTAAGCATGAAGAAAACAAAAAGACCGAACTCGGTCTTTTTTTATCTATCCCTTATACAATGTGTATTCTTTTAGACTTAGTAATGTAAACTCGTCAAATTCTAAACAAACGATATGGGGCATGAGTGGCTTGATTCTTAAAAAATCGTTCAGTCCAAAATTCTCACTATAGTAATGGAGAATAGTCGAAAGTGCTGTCCCATGACTTCCGATGACAATCGTTTTTTCTGAATAATCCTGTAAACATTTCTGTAAAGCAGCGATGTTTCGATTTTGGACTTCTTGAAGGCTCTCTCCATTTTCTAGTTTGAAAGAAAAATCTTCCCACTGTTTTGCTGTAAAGCTATCAAAATCTTCAATCCACACATCGTCAATCTTACGTTCGCGAAAATCCGCAACCGTCTCAATCGTAAGATTTTGAGATTGGGCAAAGGGTTTTAACGTATCGATGGTCCGCTTTAATGGACTGGATAAAACGATGTCAACCTCTTTATCTGACAAGAAGTCGGTTACTAGTTGACAATCTTGTAAACCTTTTGGCGATAATTCTCTTGTCAAATCATCGTGATTGTTGTAGTTTGGCTCGCAGTGGCGAACAAAATAAACGGTTGTCATTGTCCAAATATCTCCTTGCTTAGTTTTAGACCGGTTGGAGTGATGGCAAGGCCGCCCTCTGCTGTTTCTCGAAAGGCGGTAGGCAGGCTAGATCCGACTTGGTACATGGCAAGAATGACTTCGTCTGCAGGAATTTTGGACTCAATCCCTGCTAGCGCCATATCAGCTGCAACGAGGGCGTAGCTAGCTCCCATGGCATTTCGCTTGACGCACGGGACTTCTACAAGACCAGCAACAGGATCGCAAATCAGACCGAGCATATTTTTGATGACAAAGCAAATAGCCTGACTAGCTTGAAAGGCATTGCCACCTGCAGCTAAGGTAACGGCAGCAGCCGACATGGCAGCGGCAGAGCCAACTTCGGCTTGACAGCCTCCTTCTGCTCCGGAAATAGAAGCATTGTTTGCAATTACCAGCCCAAAAGCTCCTGCTGTAAAGAGAAAGTCAAGCTGTTCTTTTTCTGTTAGTCCAAGTTTGTCAATGGCAACTCCAAGGACGGCAGGCAGGCAGCCAGCAGAGCCAGCAGTTGGGGTAGCGCAGACCAGTCCCATTTTGGCATTTAATTCATTTACCGCAATAGCATTGCGGGCAGCAGATAGAATCGTTTTGTCTGATAAGGTCTTGCCAGACTTGATATAGCGCTCAAGCTTGGCTGCATCACCTCCTGTGAGACCTGACACCGATTTACTCTCTGTCAGACCGTCTAGAATCGAGGATTTCATGACTGTCAAGTTTCTTGACATCAGTGTCAAGATTTCTTCTCGAGAACGACCAGTCAGCTCGATTTCTGTTTCAATCATGAGTTCAGCGACACTACCTGAAAAGTCTTGATTTGCCTGTTTTACCAGTTCTTCAATTGTATAAAACATATTTTTCTCTTTCTAGTTGAAGAAATTGACATTGTGTAAATGCGGGATTTCTTCAATTTCAGCAATGGAATCGCCACATTGTCTGGAATCGACTTCAATAATCATAATTGCTTTTTCGCCAGCACTCTCTCGTGTCACGTTCATTTGGGCGATATTGATGTCATATTTTGATAGAATATCCGTCACTTTTGCAATCATTCCAGGCACATCTTGGTGGACGATGATGATGGTTGGGGTATTCATATTAAGGTTGACCGCAAAGCCGTTTAGCTCGGTCACCTGGATATTTCCTCCACCGATGGACACACCTGTTGCAGAAATGGATTTGTGGTCATTTTTGATAATGATACGGGTCGTATTTGGGTGAGGAGTATTGCTATCTTTATTGATTTTCCAGTAGACCTTGATGCCTCTTTCTCGTGCAATATCAAGGGAGTCTGGAATGCGAGGGTCATCTGTATCCATGCCTAAAATACCTGCTACCAGAGCGACATCTGTTCCGTGACCTCGATAGGTTTTGGCAAATGAATTGTAGAGTTGAAATTCGACTTCTGTCGGAGTCTCACCAAAGATAGATGAGACAATCTTGCCAATGCGGACAGCTCCTGCGGTATGGCTAGATGATGGACCAATCATGACGGGTCCAATAATGTCGAATACCGATTGAAATTTTAAATTTGTCATATACCTTCCTCATGTTTCTCTTATATGTATTATATCAGATAACGTTCGGAAAATCTGCTTCTTGATTTTATTTGCTAGAAAATAGCTAGGGATATGGTATAATACTGTCTGTGCCGTGAGGTACTTCAAAATCGACCTTCAATCGTTTTTTGAAAATAGACGGTGTAAACTTAGTTTACACTAGATTAAATTGATGGGAGAACAGACAATGAGTGAACACTCAAAGATACGTGTTGTCGTTGGGATGAGTGGAGGTGTTGATTCCTCTGTCACAGCCTTGTTGCTCAAAGAGCAGGGCTATGATGTGATTGGCATCTTCATGAAAAACTGGGATGACACAGACGAAAATGGTTTTTGTACGGCGACAGAAGACTACAAAGATGTAGCAGCTGTTGCGGATCAGCTAGGGATTCCCTACTACTCTGTCAACTTTGAAAAAGAGTACTGGGATCGGGTGTTTGAATATTTTCTTGCGGAATATCGAGCAGGACGAACGCCAAATCCAGATGTGATGTGCAATAAAGAAATCAAGTTTAAAGCCTTTTTGGACTATGCGATGAACTTAGGAGCCGATTATGTGGCGACAGGTCATTATGCGCAGGTGAAACGCGATGAGAATGGTCTTGTTCACATGCTACGTGGTGCGGATGATGGAAAGGACCAGACCTACTTCCTCAGCCAATTATCACAGGAACAATTGCAGAAAACCATGTTTCCTTTAGGTCACTTGCAAAAGTCAGAAGTGCGTGAAATTGCTGAGCGTGCAGGACTTGCAACTGCCAAGAAAAAAGATTCGACAGGGATTTGCTTTATTGGGGAAAAGAATTTTAAAGAATTTTTGAGCCAGTACCTACCTGCTCAACCTGGCCGAATGATGACCGTTGATGGCAGAGATATGGGCGAACATGCAGGTCTCATGTACTATACCATCGGTCAACGTGGAGGCCTTGGTATCGGTGGACAAATCGGAGGCGACAACGCTCCATGGTTCGTTGTTGGAAAAGATTTGTCACAAAATATTTTATATGTAGGTCAGGGATTCTATCATGATTCATTGATGTCAACTAGCTTGACAGCCAGTCAAGTTCACTTTACAAAGGAGATGCCTGAAACCTTTACACTTGAATGTACGGCTAAGTTCCGCTATCGTCAACCGGATTCCAAAGTGACCGTCCATGTCACAGGAGATAAGGCTGAAGTCATCTTTGATGAGCCACAAAGGGCCATTACACCTGGTCAGGCCGTTGTCTTTTACAATGGTGACGAGTGTATAGGTGGAGGTATGATTGACCTTGCCTTTAAAGACGGAAAAGTGTGTCAGTATATTTAAAACTGTCAATCATGTTGACAATGAAAAAAGCTAATTATCTTTTCGATTGATGATGAAAATCGTAGTGATAAAGTAATTGCTATAAATAAAATGTATAGGTCTTTCAAGGGATTGTCAGTAGCACGAATGTACATCAAGACGGTAAGTGTGCAAATAAGCATGGAAACTAAAATGATATTGGTTCTTATCTTGTAAATCACCTTTCTGTATTTGTAAATAGGATACCGTAGATTGTCAAAGAGAACAATGATAACCGAGGGAATTTTTCATTCGAATTAGTTGACTTTTCAGCCTGCCTTTTGCTACAATATGGATAACAATGCTATGATGGTCAAAGCTCATAGGAATTGGACGTTTTTTGCGTACAGTTTCTGAGGGTTTTGGCTCTTTTTGTGTAGAAATGAGGTATCGTGTGGATTTTCGAACAAAAAAAGACCAGCAGATTTTTGGGGTTCGAGCGACAGCACTGATTCTGAAAGATCAAAAGCTCTTTCTTTCCTACCGTGAGGACACTAAGAAATATTATACGATTGGCGGAGCTGTCAAAGTTGGGGAATCAACAGAAGATGCGGTTGTTCGTGAAGTCAAGGAAGAGCTGGGCATCGCGGTAGCGGTCAAGCAATTAGCCTTTATTGTGGAAAATCAGTTTACAGCAGTTGACAAGGGAGAAATGATTGACTTTCATAATATTGAATTTCATTATCTTGTTGAGCCCTTAGAAGAAGTACCTTATAACATGATGGAGGAAGGGGATACGTCACCCTGTTATGGGATAAAAGTTGACAACCTTGTCAACATAGATGTAGTTCCCGCTTTTTTGAAAACGTCTTTGCCAAATTGGTCAGGAAATGTGGAACAGATTCGATTAAAGGAGACTAGGAAATGACATATACATTTACAGAAGAGTATGATGTGGTAGTAATTGGGGCAGGACATGCTGGGGTAGAAGCAGGTCTTGCAACCAGTCGGATGGGCTGTAAAACCCTACTTGCGACGATTAACTTGGATATGGTGGCTTTTATGCCCTGCAATCCGTCTATTGGTGGCTCGGCTAAGGGAATTGTGGTCCGTGAGATTGATGCCCTCGGTGGTGAAATGGGGCGCAATATTGATAAGACCTACATTCAGATGAAAATGTTGAATACGGGAAAAGGCCCTGCCGTACGTGCCCTTCGAGCTCAGGCAGACAAGGCCAAATATTCGCTTGAAATGAAGCGGACTGTTGAAAAGCAGGAAAACCTGACCCTTCGTCAGACGATGATTGATGAAATTTTGGTAGAAGATGGCCGAGTGATTGGTGTTCGGACAGCGACCAATCAGTATCTTGCGGCAAAGGCAGTCGTGGTCACAACTGGAACTGCTCTGCGTGGTGAGATTATCATCGGGGATTTGAAATATTCATCTGGTCCAAATAACAGTCTGGCTTCTGTCACTTTGGCCGATAATTTGAAAGACTTGGGTCTTGAAATTGGGCGGTTTAAAACAGGAACTCCGCCTCGTGTCAATGCACGTACGGTTGATTATGCTGCAACAGAAATTCAACCCGGAGATGAGAAGCCCAATCATTTTTCATTCCTATCAAAAGATGAGGATTATGTGCAAGACCAGATTCCATGCTGGCTAACCTATACCAATGCGCGCAGTCATGAAATTATCAATAGTAATTTGCACCGTGCGCCGATGTTTTCAGGTGTGGTCAAGGGGGTGGGCCCACGTTATTGTCCGTCGATTGAGGATAAAATCGTTCGCTTTGCAGATAAAGAACGGCACCAGTTGTTCCTAGAGCCAGAGGGGCGTGATACGGACGAGATTTATATCCAAGGTCTATCGACCAGTCTCCCAGAAGATGTGCAAAAGGACTTGGTGCATTCTATCAAGGGGCTTGAAAATGCCGAGATGATGCGGACTGGCTATGCAATTGAGTACGATATGGTCATGCCCCATCAGTTGCGGGCGACCCTTGAAACCAAGAAAATTTCAGGACTCTTTACTGCTGGTCAGACCAATGGGACTTCTGGTTATGAAGAGGCTGCTGGTCAGGGAATTGTCGCGGGTATCAATGCGGCGCTGAAAGTGCAGGGCAAGCCAGAGTTAATTTTGAAGCGTAGCGATGGCTATATCGGCGTGATGATTGATGATTTGGTGACCAAAGGAACGGTTGAGCCTTATCGACTGTTGACGAGTCGGGCGGAGTATCGCTTGATTTTGCGTCATGATAATGCAGATATGCGCTTGACGGAAATTGGTCGTCAGGTTGGTTTGGTCAATGATGAACGCTACCAAGTCTTCCAGATTCATAAACATCAATTTGAAAATGAAATGGCGCGGTTGGATTCAATCAAGTTGAAGCCTGTCAAGGAAACCAATGAAAAGGTTGTCGCTATGGGCTTTAAACCCTTGACTGATGCGCTGACAGCCAAGGAATTTATGCGTAGACCCGAGGTGACCTATGCAGATGTAGTCCAATTTGTAGGTCCTGCTGCGGAGGAATTGTCTGATAAGACCATTGAATTGATTGAAACCGAGGTCAAGTATGAGGGCTATATCAGCAAGGCCTTGGATCAGGTTGAGAAGATGAAGCGGATGGAGGAAAAACGGATTTCAGCAGACATTGACTGGGATGATATTGACTCGATTGCGACCGAAGCACGGCAGAAGTTTAAGCTGATTGCTCCTGAAACGATTGGGCAGGCCAGCCGTATATCGGGGGTCAATCCAGCGGATATTTCAATCCTCATGGTTTATCTAGAAGGGCGTAGCCGTTCCATTTCAAAGAATAAAGCAAAAAATAATGACTAAAGACTGGGCATTTGTCTGGTCTTTTTGTAAATCTTCTGTGGAAATAGAAGCTAGCATTTTCAGCGGTTTTATGGTAAAATGGCAAGCAGAGGTTAGTGATGAAAAAATTTCGATTTTCAACGATTCATTTTGTGATGATTGGGGTAATCCTCTTTGGATTATTGGCTTTGATACAGGGCTTATACCCAACTTCGACAATTACCTATTTATCCATTTTTTTAGCTCTCTTTTTGCTGGTCTTGCTTTTTATTTTCCAAAAGCATTCCTACGAAGTGAGTGAAGTAGAGCAAATTGAGTATTTAAATGCCCAGGCTGATAATGGCTTGATGCGCCTGCTCGCACATATGCCTGTCGGGGTCATTAAGATTCGTTTAGACGACAATCAAGTGGAGTGGTTTAATCCTTATGCTGAACTGCTGTTTGTCAAAGAAGACGGAGAGTTTGATCAGCGTAAACTGCGTGAAATCATTGACGCAGGCTTAGACGAGGACCGGACTTACGTAACGGTCGCAGATAAGCGTTATGCCGTCTATGTCGATTTTGAGCAGGGGATTTTTTACTTTTTTGACGCATCAACAGAGTATTATGCGACTTCCAATCTGATTGGTAGTAGACCTGCGATTGGGATTATCTCCATCGATAATTACGATGAGTTAGAAGATATTTACTCGGATTCTCAAATTAGCCAGATCAATAGTTTCTTAGCGCAATTTGTGTCTGATTTTGCAAATGAAAATGGAATCTACTACCGCCGTGGGACCATGGACCGCTTTTATTTCTTTACAGACTACGCGGTCTTGGAGAAATTGATTGAGGACAAATTTTCGGTTATCAATCGTTTTCGTGATGAGGCAAAACAGCTCGAACTAGCTCTTACCTTGAGTATGGGGATTGCTTACGGAGCAAATAATCATCAGCAGATCGGTCAGATTGCCCTGCAAAATCTCAATATGGCCGAGGTTCGTGGTGGGGACCAGGTCGTTGTCAAAGAAAACGATGAGAGCAAGCAGCCCCTCTTTTTCGGTGGCGGTTCGGCCTCATCCGTCAAGCGTACGAGAACCCGTACCCGTGCCATGATGACCGCTGTCTCTGATAAGTTAAAAACGGTTGATGCAGTATTTGTTGTCGGACACCGCAATTTGGATATGGACGCTCTGGGTTCTGCTGTGGGGATGCAGTATTTTGCTCAAAACATCATGAACAATGCCTATACAGTCTATGACGATCAGGATATGGGGGCTGATATTCAGCGTGCGGTTGAAAAATTAGCGCAGGAAAATTGCTCTAATCTGGTGACGGTTGAGGAGGCGAAAAAGCAGGTAACAGCTCAATCGCTTCTCATCATGGTGGACCACTCGAAAATCGGCTTGACCCTGTCCAAGGAATTTTACGAATTGTTTAGTCAGGTGGTCGTGGTTGATCATCATCGTCGCGATGCGGATTTCCCAGACAATGCAGTCTTGACCTATATTGAAAGTGGTGCAAGTTCTGCTAGTGAATTGGTGACAGAATTGATTCAGTTCCAAAACGACAAGCACCACAAACTCAATCGTCTGCAGTCCAGTCTTTTGATGGCGGGAATTATGCTGGATACCAAGAATTTTACGGCGCGTGTGACCAGTAGGACCTTTGATGTGGCTAGCTACCTTAGAAATCGCGGTAGCGATAGTTCAGAAATTCAGCAGATTGCGGCTACGGATTTCAATGAATACCGTCAAATCAATGAATTGATTCTAAGAGGACAGAAGTTGACCAATCATATTGTCCTCGTCTGTGGTGCACAAGAAACCGTCTACGACAATGTTGTTCCAAGTAAGGCGGCCGATACCATTCTTGAGATGGCAGGGATTGAAGCAGTCTTTGTCATCACCAAAAATGTCAATGATTACATTGCCATTTCAGCGCGGAGCAGAAGCAAGGTCAATGTTCAACGAATCATGGAAGAGATGGGCGGTGGCGGTCATTTTAATCTCGCAGCAGCTCAGATTCATGATCAATCACTCGAACAGGTTCAGGAGAAATTGCATCAAGTGATTCAGGAAGAATTAAAAGAAGAATAGGAGAGTTCCTCATGAAAGTCATTTTTTTAGCAGATGTGAAAGGCAAGGGAAAAAAGGGAGAAATTAAGGAAGTTCCAACAGGCTACGCCCAGAATTTCTTGATTAAGAAAAACCTTGCCAAGGAAGCGACCAACCAAGCGATTGGTGAATTACGCGGCAAACAAAAATCACAAGAAAAAGCGCATGCTGAAATGGTAGCAGAAGCAAAAGCTATAAAAGCCAAATTGGCTGAAGAAGCAACGCTTGTATCCTTTGTGGAAAAAGTTGGTCCAGATGGCCGTACTTTTGGTTCCATTACGAGCAAGAAAATTGCCGAAGAATTGGAAAAACAATTCGGCATCAAAGTGGATAAACGCAACATTCAATTGGACCACCCGATTCGTGCGGTTGGCTTGATTGATGTGCCTGTTAAAATTTATCAAGATGTGACAGGTGTGATTAACTTGAGTATCAAAGAAGCCTAGGTCAATCATACCAGAGATAGGAGGTGAGAATCTTGGCAGAATTAGATGAATTGCGTGTGCAACCTCAAGATATTTTGGCGGAGCAGTCGGTCCTTGGTGCGATTTTCATCGACGAGGGAAAGCTGGTCTTTGTCCGCGAATATATTGAAGCAGATGATTTTTTCAAATATGCCCACCAGTTGATTTTTAAAGCCATGATCGCTCTTTCAGATCGGCATGAGGTCATCGATGCAACGACCATGCGCAACTACTTGGCCAACCATGGTGATTTGGAAAATATTGGTGGCTTGAGCTATTTAGCCGAGGTCATCAATTCGGTACCAACCTCTGCCAATGCCGAGTTTTATGCCAAGATTGTTGCTGAAAAATCGAATTTACGCAAATTGATTGCGCGGTTGACCGATTCGATCAACCAAGCCTATGATGGGGCGGATGAGTCAGATGAAATCATTGCGCGTGCGGAAAAAGCCTTAATCGATGTCAGCGAAGGTGCTAGTCGGAGCGGTTTCAAGCAGATTGAAGATATTTTGAATCTCAACTTTGAAAACCTTGAAATTCGTTCGCGCCAAACTTCTGATATTACAGGGATTGCGACAGGTTATCCAGCCTTGGACGCCATGACAACAGGCTTGCACGAAGAAGAATTGATTATTTTGGCGGCTCGTCCTGCGGTCGGAAAAACCGCCTTCGCCCTCAATATTGCGCAAAATATTGGTACAAAATTAGGTAAGACCGTCGCCATCTTTTCTCTGGAAATGGGGGCAGAAAGTCTGGTTGACCGGATGCTTGCTGCAGAAGGGATGATCAATTCGCGCTCCATTCGGACAGGTCATTTGACAGATGAGGAATGGCAGAAGCTAACCATGGCGCAGGCAAATCTGGCCAATGCGAGTATTTACATCGATGATACGCCAGGGATTAAGATCACAGAGATTCGTTCTCGCTCCCGTAAGTTGGCCCAGGAAACTGGCAATCTTGGTTTGATTTTGATTGACTACTTGCAGTTGATTACAGGGACTGGTCGGGAAAACCGCCAGCAGGAGGTCTCTGAAATTTCGCGGCAATTGAAGATTTTAGCCAAGGAATTGAAAGTGCCAGTCATTGCCCTCAGTCAGCTGTCCCGTGGTGTGGAACAGCGGCAGGATAAGCGGCCAGTCTTGTCCGACATTCGTGAGTCAGGGTCTATCGAGCAGGATGCGGACATCGTTGCTTTCTTGTATCGTGATGATTACTATGAACGCGGAGAGCAAGAAGACGGTGGCATTCCCAATAATACCGTTGAGGTGATTATTGAAAAAAACCGTTCAGGGGCGCGTGGAACCGTCGAGTTAATGTTCCAAAAAGAGTATAACAAGTTTTCAAGTATTTCCAAGAGAGAGGATGGATAAGAATGAGTGATGCATTTACAGATGTTGCCAAAATGAAGCAAATCAAAGAAGATATTAAAAACCACGAGGGACAAATTGTCGAGTTGACCCTTGAAAATGGTCGCAAACGCGAGAAAAACAAACAAGGCCGAATTACCGAGGTCTACCAATCTCTCTTCATCGTCGAATACGAAGATCCTAACAATACCTTTGTGGAATCTTATACGTATTCGGATGTCTTAACCGAAAAGATTTTGATTCATTATTTGGATTAGTTGGAATAAAAGGCTTTACAAAGCCTTTTTTCTATGTTATACTGTTCTTTGTGTGAAATAGCAGCAGAGGAATATGAAGCTCGTCAACAGGTACTTTGCAATAGAAGTAACCTTAGCTGTTTAGGCGAAGGGTATCTGCACGAATCAGGATTTCTCAAAGACTATTTCCATAAAAACTATTTTATGGAGGACATTATTATGTCACGTTATACAGGACCATCTTGGAAACAAGCTCGTCGTCTTGGTTTATCACTTACAGGTACAGGTAAAGAGCTTGCTCGTCGTAACTATGTACCAGGTCAACACGGACCAAACAACCGCAGCAAATTGTCAGAATACGGTTTGCAATTGGCTGAAAAACAAAAACTTCGTTTCTCTTACGGTGTAGGTGAAAAACAATTCCGTAACTTGTTCGTACAAGCTACAAAAATCAAAGGCGGAATCCTTGGTTTCAACTTCATGCTTCTTCTTGAGCGTCGTTTGGACAACGTTGTTTACCGTTTAGGTCTTGCAACTACTCGTCGTCAAGCACGTCAATTTGTAAACCACGGTCACATCCTTGTTGACGGAAAACGCGTTGACATCCCTAGCTACCGTGTTGAAGTTGGTCAAGTGATTTCAGTTCGTGAGAAATCAATGAAAGTTCCTGCAATCCTTGAAGCTGTTGAAGCAACTCTTGGACGTCCAGCATTCGTATCATTCGACGCTGACAAACTTGAAGGATCATTGACTCGCCTTCCAGAGCGCGACGAAATCAACCCAGAAATTAACGAAGCACTTGTCGTTGAATTCTACAACAAAATGCTTTAATTTCATTACTTACTTTACAGAAAGCCTACAACAGTGGGCTTTTTGTGTTGTTTAAAGAACATAAGCTGAATGCGACTTATCGTGCATATATCGATGAACACCTGTTTTTGGCTCGGAATGTCAAGCGTGAGCACTATTATTACAACCCTGATAGCTATGCGAAGCAGGAGTTTAAGTTACAAAAAGAAAAAGACATATTTGATAAGCAAAGAGAGCTAAAAAGTGGTATAATTGGTGTAACAACAATAGATGACATCGAAATCAAGGATATATCTCAACATTTAATAGAGCGTATTATTGAACGAAGCGGGACATCTGAGACGATACTTTCTGCTCTCAAGAATCCTTTGGAAATGACTTATACTAAATATGATGAAAACGGCAGGTCATCTAAGCAGTATAGAGGTGCTGTTACAACTGTTGCGGTGAATCCCGAAATAGGTAAATATCGTTTCGACTAATCCAACGAGACGAAACATCAGAAAACGACATGAAGTATATAAAAATGAAGATGAGTAATTTCTTTTCAGAAGATGAATTTTTAAAAATACAATCAATACTACCTCGTTGGGAATTTTCGAAAGAATATTCAGATGAGGAAATTGATATATTTGACGAAGAAATCGAGAGAATGGAGCAGTTGAAAGGCTTTGAGTCTGAAGATGGTCGATTTCTTGGTGATATGATAAACAAATTTAGAAATAATCCTAAATACGCTTAAGCACTTAGCACAATCTAGGTGCTTTTCTTATGCTCAAAAACAGGAGGAAACATGAACAAACGCATCAAAAAGAAACGCGAGCTTGAAAAACGCCTAAGAATTGCAGGGAGTTGCTTTGTTAATTGCTGACATTTCACCATCTTTCTGGTAAGGGGTGCAATCTTTTCGTTTTCTTGTGAAAAAAATTACAAAAAATCTTGAAAACGATTACTGAAAAGTGTATACTAGAATCGTAACCAAAAGAAAAGGAGAAGGTTTATGATGAAAAAGAAAGTTTGGCTGGGTGCCTTACTTAGTTTACTTGCTGCTGTTTTCTTGATTGCTTGTGGAAGCAAATCAAGCAATACAGCAGAGTCGTCAACTCCTGCTTCCTCTTCAAAAGAAGAGGCTGTTTCAGGAGCGTCAGAGAAGGTCTACACAGATCCAGCTGAATTGAAAGATAGCTATGATGTCGTTGTTATCGGTTCAGGTGGTGCAGGTATGGCTGCTGCGATTTCTGCTCACGATGCAGGGGCGAGCGTAGCGATTCTTGAAAAAATGCCTGTGATAGGTGGAAATACAAGTAAGTCTTCAGGAGGAATGAATGCTTCAGAGACAAAATTCCAAAAAGAAAAAGGGATTGATGATAGCAATGACTTGTTCTATGAAGAAACATTAAAAGGTGGAAAAGGGGCCAATAATCCTGAATTACTCCGTTACATGGTCGATCATTCTTCAGAAGCGATTGACTGGTTGGATAGCATGGGTATCACACTCAACAATGTCACTTTCTCAGGTGGCTTCAGTAAGGCGCGTATCCATAGACCAGCAGACGGATCCGCAGTTGGTGGCTACCTTGTAAATGGTCTTTATAACAACTTGATGGAACGTAAAGTGCCAATTTTTGTCAATGCGAATGTCACAGAAATTGTTGAAAAAGATGGGGTTGCAGCTGGTGTCAAAGTAACAGTTGATAAAAAAGAAAAAACCATCACTTCTAAATCGGTGATTGTCACTTCAGGTGGATTCGGTGCGAACATGGCTACTGTTACAAAATACAAACCTGAGTTAAAAGGCTATGTAACGACCAACCATGAGGGTGCAACTGGTGATGGTATTGAAATGGCGCAGAAATTAGGTGCAGATACGGTTGATATGGAGCAAATTCAAATCCATCCGACAGTATACCAAGAAAAATCCTTCCTTGTGTCAGAAGCGATTCGTGGTGAAGGTGCCGTTCTCATCAACGCTCAAGGAAACCGATTCTACAATGAAATGGAAACACGTGATAAGGTTTCAGCAGCTATCAATGGATTGCCAGAGCAATACGCCTATGTTGTCTTTGACCAACAATTACGTGAACATTCAAAATCAATTGATACCTATGAAAGCAAGGGAATGGTTATCAAGGCAGACAGCGTAGAAGAGTTAGCAAAAGCGCTCAACGTGTCTGAAGAAAACTTGAAGAACACAATCGACAGCTGGAATAAGGCAGTCGAAGCGAAAAATGATACTGAATTTGGTCGGACGACAGGAATGGAGCGCAACATTTCAAAAGCTCCTTACTATGCAATTAAGATTGCACCAGGTATTCACCATACAATGGGTGGTCTAAAGATCAATACCAATACTGAAGTCCTAAACAAAGAAGGTCAAGCGATTCCAGGTCTTTACGCAGCTGGTGAGGTGACTGGTGGTATTCACGGTAAGAACCGTATCGGTGGAAATGCCGTTGCAGATATTATCGTATTCGGTCGCCAAGCGGGTGAACAATCTGCCCAATTTGTGAAAAAATAATTGAAAAAGAAGAGGCTGGGCAAAAGAGTCCAGTCTTTTTTATCAGAATTAGTAAAAACATATTGGCGCAGTGGTTGATTGACATAATGTTCGCTATTTATGCTCCAAAGATGGTCTAATCAACTTTGTGGATATCAACAGTCAGGGAAGTGACTGTTGATACCCCAGCCTAGAAACTAGAGAGCGAAGTCTCCCTTTTTGATTGGTCCGAGTTCCTTTCCCTTTTTTACATACCTGCGAAATTCATCTGAACGTATGGAGGAGATTCTTTGTGAAAAAAATTACAAAAATGGTTGCAACCGATTACTAAATAGGGTAAAATAGGACAGTAACCAAAAGAAAAGGAGAAGGTTTATTATGAAGAAGAAAGTTTGGCTGGGTGCCTTACTTAGTTTACTTGCTGCTGTTTTCTTGATTGCCTGTGGAAGCAAGGCAAGTAATACAGCAGAATCGTCAACTCCTGCTTCCTCTTCAAAAGAAGAGGCTGTTTCAGGAGCGTCAGAGAAGGTCTACACAGATCCAGCTGAATTGAAAGATAGCTATGATGTCCTTGTTATCGGTTCAGGTGGTGCAGGTATGGCTGCGGCAGTTTCTGCTCATGATGCAGGAGCAAGCGTAGCGGTGCTTGAGAAAATGGGAGAAGTTGGTGGAAATACGGCCAAGTCTTCTGCGGGTATGAATGCTTCTCAAACCAAATTCCAAGATAAAGAAGGAATCAAAGATTCAAACGATAAATTCTACGAAGAAACCCTTAAAGGTGGTGGCGGAACAAATGATCCAGAATTGCTTCGCTACTTGGTAGACAACTCTGCATCTGCTATTGACTGGTTGGATAGCATGGGCATTACGCTTAGCAACATCACCACAACTGGTGGTATGAGTGAAAAACGTACTCACCGTCCAGCAGACGGATCAGCAGTAGGTGGTTACCTTGTAACAGGTCTTTACCACAACTTGGCAGAACGTGAAATTCCAATGTTTGTCAATGCTGATGTGACTAATCTTGAAGAAAAAGACGGTAAGATTTCAGGTGTTGAAGTCAAGATTGACGGCAAAACCAAGAAAGTTGCAGCAAAAGCAGTTGTCATTGCGACTGGTGGTTTCGGTGCTGACTTAGACAAAGTTGCGCAGTTGAATCCAAAATTAAAAGGTTATGTTACAACCAACCAAGCAGGATCAACAGGTGATGGTATTGCCCTTGCAGAAGCAAAAGGTGCAGCAACAGTCGACATGGAACAAATCCAAATTCACCCAACTGTAGAGCAAGAAAAATCATACTTGATTACAGAAGCGATTCGTGGAGAAGGTGCTATCTTGGTCAACTCAAAAGGAGAGCGTTTCTTCAATGAATTGGAAACTCGTGATAAAGTTTCAGCAGCCATCAATGGTTTAGAGCCAAACTACGCTTACGTAGTCTTTGATTCAGCCTTGAAAGATCGCGTCAAAGCAATCGCTCAATATGAGAAAAAAGGCCTTGTAAAATCAGGGGAAACAGTTGCGGATCTTGCAAAAGCAATTGATGTTCCAGAAGATGCCTTGCAAACAACCTTGGAAACATGGAACAAAGCTGTTGCAGATAAAAGCGATGCAGCCTTTGGCCGTTCAAGCGGTATGGATCATGCCTTAGACACTGCTCCTTACTATGCAATTAAGATTGCACCAGGGGTACACCACACAATGGGTGGTCTGAAAATCAATACCAACACCGAAGTCTTGAACAAAGAAGGTCAAGCGATTCCAGGACTTTACGCAGCTGGTGAGGTCACTGGTGGTGTTCACGGTAAGAACCGTATCGGTGGAAATGCCGTTGCAGATATCATCGTATTCGGTCGCCAAGCGGGTGAACAATCTGCACAATTCGTGAAAAAATAATCCGTCATGAGGTTGAGATAAGTTCTCAGCCTCTTCTTTTTGATGATACAAGGTGGTTAAGGGAGTGCTGTTGCTATGATTCTTGAAAGTTGCACCTGTGTCCTCTTTTAAAGTAGAAGATGATATAATAGGAAAAGAAAAGGAGGGCTTGTATGAAGAAGCGCTACTGGCTGTATCTGATTTGTCTAGGGATTGGTCTGTTGGTTCCATTGTTTGTTAAGCCGTCCGTAAAGGTTGGCTATCGGGCAGAAAAATGGACAGATGCGCAGGACATTTGGCTGATAACCGATATTCACTATCTTTCTCCTAGTCTCCATGATAATGGTAAAGCATTTTCCTATATTCAAAATACCGCAGCGGGGAAAGATATCCGCTATAGCAAGGAGAGGATGGAGGCCTTGGTGGCTCAAGTCCAAAAAGAAAAGCCCAAACTCCTGATTGTCAGCGGGGATTTGAGCTTAAACGGCGAAAAAAAGAGTATGGAAGATTTGGCAGAGCATTTTAAAGCCATGGAAGCATCTGGGACAGAGGTACTGGTTATACCAGGAAACCATGATATTGCGAGCGGTTGGGCGCGTGGTTTTAAAGGAGAAGAGCAGGTTAGGACAGATCAGGTGAGTAGGCAGGATTTTGAGACCCTATTTGCCGACTATGGGTATGCCCAGGCCAGTCAGCGGGATGGGGCTTCTCTTAGCTATATGGCAAAGCCTTTTGAAAATCTGTGGTTGCTTATGATTGATAGTAATATTTATGCGGATGGGCTTGGTAAAGGCGCTCCTGCGACAAATGGTCGTCTCAAAAAGGAGACCTTGGCTTGGATTAAAGAGCAATTGGGGGAGGCTCAATCAGCAGGTGTTGCCGTGATTCCCATCATGCACCACAATGTGTTGGATCAACATGCATCACCAACGCGGGGATTTACACTTGACAATGCGGTTGATGTGCGGGAGTTGTATGATCAATATGGCATTTTGTTGACTTTTTCAGGCCATATCCACACCCAGCATATCGCACAGCTAAAGGGTGAGCACTCGACGCTTACAGAGGTGGTAAATGGTGCTTTTTCCATGTATCCAATGACCATCGGTCGTTTGTCTCTCAAAGAGAATCGTCTCATCTATCAACAGACAGGGCTTGATGTCGACCTGTGGAAAAAGAATGCCAACCCCGATTTGGCGGACCACAAGAGCTATCTGGTGGATGTTTTCAATCGAGCGAGTGAGATAATGGTTCATACCGCCTTACATGACGAAGCTGCCTATGACAGGAAATTTGCAGACCAACTAGCTGAAATCATGGCGCCACTCAATCTAGCCTTCTTTTCAGGCGAGCGCTTGAGTGAGGAGTGGATTGAAAACCATGTCTATACCAACCCAACCTATGCAACCTTGCTCAAACAAGAACCTCAAAGTATGCTGGTGGAGTATGTCGGTATGATGATTGATGAAATGAAAGAAATTCCTGTGGATTATTTAGAAATGGACTGGAAAGAATGATGGGGCACTCTTCAACCATCAAAAACTGACCTCATTTCGTGATGTGTATTGAACCATAAATAAGCAAAAAGCCCGTTCGGGCTTTTTGTATTTAGGCTGTCAGAGGCAGTAAAATTTTCAGTTGTACCCAATTATCTTCCTTGTTGAGGGTCAGGTTGCCACCGTATTTTTGGACAATGAAGTCCATGCTTTTCAGGCCGATGCCGTGGAAATCTTTGTCAGCCTTGGAGGTCTTGGGAAACTGACCTGTGGATAAGTCGAGATTTGAAATATCATAATTATCCAGCCGGATGACGATAAATTGGCTGTGCTGGGAAACCTTCAAGGTCATCAAGCGTTGTTCAGGATTGGGAATTTGTTCAACTGCTTCAATGGCGTTGTCAATCGCATTTCCAAAGAGGGCAGAGATGTCCATGATGTCCATGAAATGCAGCAACTCCCCCTGCACGATACAGGTAAAATTGATGCCGTTTTGGAGACAGTATTGATTTTTTTGTGTCAAGATGGTGTCAAGGACAGGATTGCCCGTTTCAATCTTTGCCTCAAAATGTTGAATAGCTACAGTCATTTCTTTAAGGTATTGTTGCTGTTTTTGCTTATCAGCTTCTTGCTGGATAATATAGAGCTGATGCTTGAGGTCATGGGCTTTGCGACTGATAAGGTCGCTGTTTTCTCGGTAGGCTTGGTACTGCTTGTACTGCAATTGAAACATGTTGTGGATAGCGGTTAATTCTTCACGTAGATAGCGATCATACTGCTGGGATTCCTGAGTAAGTAGGAGCAAGAGACCAGAGAAATTCACCGTTGTTCGGAGGATAAAGATACTGGTCGAATCCTGAAATTGCAGGGTTCCAGACAAGATAAAGCCGATATTACTCAACATAAAGATCATCAGCGAGGTGAAAATGGCCACCCAAACAACTCGTTTTTCGGTGATATGTTGGAGCTCTTCTAGGTTGATTTTTTTATTTTGCTGATGGAAGAGAAGAAAAGCAAGGCTAGCGATGACCAACATGAAGGCTGCTTGTGTCCACAAGTTATCCACAGGTTGTTGATAAATCGTGAGGCAGTAAAGGTGCCATGCGAGAGCAGCGACTAACTCTGCTGCAATAAAGGCCTTTGCAGTCAAATAAAGGGCTGTCTTTTTCTGGTGAACACCAAGGAGGTAAATCGAAGCAAACATCCAGCAGATATTGAGAAACATCCCAACTGTCCACAAGAGAATAGGAAATTGTCCAGCTACCCATTGGAGGAGAAGTTGCAGACCGATGATGAGCGCTAAGGAACGGAGTCTACGCAGCCAGTCCATGGTCAGAATGAGCGGAAGACAGACCAGACAACAGGCAATTGATTCGGATAGCGCTGTATAGACTCGTGGAATATCAGGAAAATGTGTCATCATAAGAGGGTATCTCCGATGTAGTTGGTGAGGGCGGTCAAGAAATCTTTCTTACGTGGGCGACTGATTTGTAGAGGCTCACCCTGTATATAGGCTAGATTTCCCTCAATCTTTTCCACATAGGCCAGATTGACAATGTAGCCTGAATTAGAGCGGAAGAAGCTCTTTTTATCCAGCAATTGTTCCATGTTTTTTAAGGTGTTGCTGATGGTAATGGTCTCTTGCTTGCTATGGATATGGAGCTGGTGCCCCTCACTTTCGATATAGTAAATCTCTTTTTGGGCGATTTTAAAGGTTGAAGCCTTGTTTTTGACATAGAGATACTGCTGCTCTTCCTCGGGAGTTGGCAACTTCCGAAGCATTTTTTTGAAGTGTTCTTCAAATACGAAATTGCTGAGAGGTTTGAGGAGAAAGTCGATGGCTTCGACAGCGTAGCCCTGAATCGCCACCTGAGAATGGTTGGTGACAAAAACAAGCAGCACATCTTTATCCACAGCACGAATCTTTTGGGCAGTTGTCATGCCGTCCATGATTTCCATTTCCACATCCAAGTAGATGATATTAAAACGATGGTGATAATCACTGGTGATGTCAATGCCGTCGTTGAAGCAGGTGATCTCTACAGACCGCTGGATGCTATGGCAGTAGTCCTTGATATACTTGGTCAATCTTTCTTGTTCAACTTTTTGATCTTCGACAATCGCGATTTTCATAGGGGTCCTTTCCATGTGTTATTTTATTCATCAGTAATGAGTAATTGGTGTCTGCTAGGTTTGCGGGAGATTTGAACAATCATCCCTTTTTCTCTTAATTTTGTAATGTTATCCTTGATGGTTTTTCTAGGAAAATCCGAAGCTAGAATATCAATGATGGCACGGTCTGTCAAGCCTTCTTTGGGATGATTGACAAAGGTGGTTGACTGTAGCAGGAGAAAGAGGATGTGTTTTTGGATTTCCGCGAGGTCACGATTTTCTTTCATTCGTTGCCAGAAATGATCAAGAATTGCTTTTTTCTCTTTCAGTATGTTAATAATGTCTTTTTGTCCTTCTTCAATCAATTCCAGCATGGTCTGGACGAAGAAGGTCCCTTCTGCTCGATTATCAATATCTCCAGTTGTTGAGAAGGCTTTGTAGTATCTGTTTTTATTTTCATTTATCTTTTGCGAGATGACTAAGCCTGAAAAAATGTCTAATTTTCGAGCTAGATAACGTGACAAGATATAACGACCTGTCCGTCCATTTCCATCGTAAAAAGGATGAATATTCTCAAAAAAGAAATGTCCTAGTGTGGCTTTGATTAGGAAGGGAATGGTTTCATCATTGATGAATTGAATCCAACTTGTCAGCATTAAATAGATTTGTTTTTCAGTCGATGGAGCAATGTGCTCTACTTTTCCACTGTGCTGATCAACAATGCTGACGATATTGTCTCGGAATAACTCACCATCTAATTGGTTTTCTTCATCGATTTCTCCTTCGGTGAGTTTATCGTAGATATCTCGAATCACTGAGAGATGGTCAATAGTGAGTAATTGATTGTCCGCAATATCGTGGTACATGCGCACGGTAGATAGGAGACGGATATCCTTTGGAGAACTTTCCTGGAGTGCTTGATAGGCTTCTGAAACATCTTTTCGTGTGGTCTTAATTCCCTCGATTTCGTTGGTATTGATGACAGCTTTGTAAAGCTGTTCGGTGTAAAATTGATTATGAGCAACAGGGGGGAGTAAGTTTGCGATTTCTTTAATTTTTGTTGAATTTTCCTGTATTTTTTGTGATAGTAACTGTAGTTCTAACAATGGTACGACAAATAAGGGATATTGATGACTTTTAAAACTGCCCCTCTGCATAAGATAGGGAAACATTTCCGTTTTAATGACACCAAAACTAGTTAGTCTTCGTTGATATTCGTCTTCCTGTGCATCATATTGTTGATATTTGATGATTTTTAACTCTTTATAGGCCATCTTTAACTCCTATTTATAAAATAATGCGATATATTAAAAATAGTAACACTTTTTTCTTTTTTATTCAATAAAAATCATGAAATATGAATAATAGAGAAAACTAAAAGCTAGAAAAGAGATGATGGAACAGAAACATGCAAATTATGCAACCAAAATGACAGATTATGAAGAAAGGGTTTTCACAACTTGTGTCATTTGGTAAAGTAGGGGTGTACAAAAGAAAAGGCTTTCAAGCCGAGCAATAGTAGGAGGGTCTTATGAAGACTTGGAAGAAAACAGGATTCGCTTTCGCAGTAGCGAGTACATTGGTGAGTATGCCAGTAGCCGCTGACGAATATGCCAAATCCTATCAATCATGGGATGCAACAAGCATGGCAAAAACGACCTTGATTGTCGCAGCCATTGCCGTTGTGGCCTTGCTGGCAGCTGCGATTTATCGCATTGTGAACCATAAACCATTGAAAACGCTCAAGAGCAAGATTGCTATGGGCTTGCTATCGCTACTAAGTATCGCGATTGTGGGTGCTAACTATGCAGTCAATATGTTTGTAAATGTGATTGACACCTATTTTGCGCCGTCCTATGCAGATGAAGGAAAAATCAAGGATGCAGAAGCTGTTTCAAAACAGTTGGTTACAAAGATTCAGGAAGAAGGAACTGTTCTTCTAGAGAATAAAAACAAGACCTTGCCGCTTGAAAAATCCTCAAAAGTCAACGTGTTTGGTATTTCTTCTGTAGCGGTTACCTACGGTGGATCTGGATCTGGTGCGGCAGATGAGTCCAAAAATATTAACTTACAACAAGGACTTGAAAATGCAGGCTTTGCAGTCAATGCAGAATTAACAGATTTTTACAAAGAGCATTTACCTAAAAAAGAAGGAACCAACATCTTCTCGCTCAATGGTGGGGATTATAATATCTATGAACCAAGTCAAGATGCCTATTCTGAAGACTTGTTGAAAAATGCTAAAGCCTTCTCCGATACAGCTCTTGTCGTGATTTCACGTAACGGTGGTGAGGGAGCAGACCTCCCACAATCCATGAAAGACTATGAAAATGGTCAAGAAGACAAGCATTATTTGGAATTGCAAGATGTCGAAAAAGACATGCTTGAAACGGTCAAGAAAAACTTTGATAAGGTCGTAGTCTTGGTCAACTCTTCTAATGCAATGGAGCTTGGTTTCCTAGAAGATGAGGGAGTGGACGCAGCTCTTTGGATTGGTGGGCCAGGCTCAACGGGTCTTGATGGTGTAGCCCGCATCTTATCAGGTGAGGTCAATCCGTCAGGTCGCTTGGTGGATACCTATGCCTATGATATGGCTTCTGCGCCAACCTACTACAATACTGGAGATTTCTCTTACACGAATATCACTTATGAGAACACTCCGTGGGGTGCTAAAGAGCCACAAACTTTTAATTATAAATTCGTGAATTACCAAGAGGGTATCTATGTCGGCTATCGTTACTATGAAACTCGTTTTGTAGACAATGCGACAGGTCAAATGGATGAAGCAGCGTATCAAAAAGCGGTTCAGTATCCATTCGGTTATGGTCTATCATACACGAACTTCAAGCAAGAAATCACTGGCATGAAAGAAGATGGTGATGAGATTGAAGTGACCGTTAAGGTGACCAATACAGGTGATGTTGCTGGTAAGGACGTGGCACAAGTTTACTATACAGCGCCATATACAGCTGGTGGAATCGAAAAATCTCATGTTGTCCTTGCTGGATTTGACAAGACAGAAGTGCTTGAGCCTGGTAAGAGTGAAGAATTAGCGATTCGCTTTGACCGTGACGATCTCGCTTCTTACGATGATAAGACTGAAAAAGCCTACGTCCTAGATGCTGGAAATTACGACATCAAACTGATGAACAATGCCCATGATGTGCTTGATTCGAAGACTTATACGGTTGCCCAAAAAGAAGTCCGCAAACAACGGACATCCGATAAAGCAGAAGTAACAAATGCCTTTGAATACGCAGTAGGTGACGTCAAGTATGTCACTCGTGACGATTGGGAAGGTACGCTTCCGACCGAGCGCACCAAGGACAAAGAAGCGACAGATGCTATTGCAAAAGAAGTCGAACGGACCAACTTCCGTATCGATGCCGATGCTGAAACACCTGTGGATAAGGTAGAAGCTGAAAAGAATGGCCTTCGTCTGGTCGACCTTGTAGGGGCAGACTATGAGGATGAGCGTTGGGACAAATTAGTGGCTCAAATGACAGTCGCTGAAATGACGGCTTTGATTGGTCACGGTGGTTATGCAACGGTGGCGGTCAAATCCGTTGACAAACCAGCGGTGGTCGACCTTGATGGACCTGCCGGCATCAATGGGATTTTCCAAGGAATCAAAGGAATCCAATACAATTCTGAGGTTGTCGTGGCATCTACTTGGAATACAGACCTTGCTGAAGAAATGGGAGATGCCTTTGCCAAAGAAGCCTTGGCTCATGGTATCGTAGGACTATATGCACCAGCAGTGAATATTCATCGTTCACCATTCTCAGGTCGAAACTTTGAATACTATTCAGAAGATCCAGTCGTATCAGGTAAAATGGCCTCTGCCTTGGTGAAAAAAGCGCTCGAAAATGGTGTGTACACCTTTACCAAACACTTTGCCCTTAACGATCAAGAAGACAACCGTGAAGGTGTGGCAACTTGGTCAAATGAACAAGCCATTCGTGAAGTCTACCTCAAAGCCTTTGAAATTCCAGTCAAAGAAGGTGGCGCAACAGCTATCATGTCTTCCTTCAACCGTATCGGTACCCTTTGGGCTGGCGGAAATGGTGACTTGCTCAATACCGTCCTTCGTGATGAGTGGGGCTTCCGCGGAATGGTGATTACCGACTTTGATGGTCAGAATTACATGAGCCCAGACCAAGCGATTCGCAATGGTGGCGACTTGATGTTGACCCCTGTAGGCGATGATCCAACAGCTCTCTCTACAGGTACTAAAGAAGGGGTTGCAGCCCTTCGTCAAGCAAGCAAAAATATCCTTTATACCATTGCACATTCAGCTGCATTTGATATTTACAAACCAAAAACAAAATGGTGGTTGGTTGTCCTTGTAACAGCAAACATTGCCTTGATTGCTCTAGTCGGTCTTGGTCTTGTGAAGCTAACTGCAAAGAAAAAAGAAGTAGCATAATGAAATAAGAGTAGTGAGGACGGGTGGTCCTCCTCTCTTTTAGAAGGAGAACTATGAAAGAGTGGATTGCCAAACATCCTGATTTATGGGAATTTATTAAGTTTAATGTCTTGTCCAATATCGCAACGATAACGAATTTTGCGGTCTTGTGGTTGTCAACAAACTTTCTCTTTACGGCCTTTTCAGGACAAGATTTTCATTGGTTAATCTTCCATTATTCAGTGGACAATGGTGGCTTAAACGGCTTTCTATCGTTCCTATTAGCCTATGTTGCCGCGCAGGTTGTCAACTATATCGTCCAGCGAAAACTAGTGTTCGGCGCAGAAAATGATATTTCCAAAACCCTCCATTGGTATATCCTAACCGTCATCGTGGCAGGTATCTTGTCGATTGTCTTGCCACCTTATACGACCCAAGTATTCACCTCGTGGGGCTTGAGTCTAGGCTGGGCACAAACTGCTGCCAACTGGGTCAATATCCTGGTTCAGGTCGCTGTCAACTACCCAATGATGAAATTTGTGATTATGAAGTAGGAATCTTGACAAATTTTACCAGATGGCTTACACTATAGGCACTAGGAAGATTGCTCATAGCAATATTAAGGCCCATCACTATGTCAGTAGTGAGGGGTCTTTTTTTGATGAGTAAGGAAATGTTCGGATATCATTTCTCTTTCCGTTCAACAGATTATGCCATAAACTTGTCAATTTATGAAGAAAGCGTTTTAATCCTTGATATTCTTTGATATGATAGGCTTAGTAGAATAGAAATAGGTGGGAAATGTATGAAACATCGTGCGATTATTGAGCAGTTGACCTTAGAAGAAAAAGCGGCCTTGATGGCGGGTAAGTCTGTCTGGGAAACCAAGGATTTTCCAGAAAAAGGAATTCCGTCCGTCTTTTTATCAGACGGACCGCATGGGATTCGCAAGCAAGAAGGAAGCGGGGACCATCTAGGCTTGAATGCTTCTGTTCCTGCGACCTGTTTTCCGACAGCAGCCACTCTTGCCAATAGCTGGGATCCAGCGCTCGTTGAGGAAGTGGGGGCAGCACTAGGAGCTGAAGCGAGCAGTCTGGGAGTGCATGTGGTACTGGGTCCTGGTCTCAATATCAAGCGCAATCCCTTGTGTGGACGCAATTTTGAATATTACTCTGAAGACCCATATCAGGCAGGGAAAATGGCGGCGGCCATGATTCGGGGTCTGCAATCCCAAGGTGTAGCAGCAACGCCAAAACACCTTGCGGTCAATAGTCAGGAACTCCGCCGCATGGCTTCTGACTCGATTGTGGATGAGCGTACCTTGCGCGAAATCTATCTGACAGGATTTGAAATCGCCGTTCGTGAGGGCAATCCGAAGGCCATCATGTCTGCCTACAACAAAATTAACGGCATCTATGCCAACGAAGACAAACGCTTGTTACGGGACATCTTGCGGGATGAGTGGGGCTTTACAGGCTTTGTCGTGTCAGACTGGGGCGGTTCAAATGACCATGTTTTAGGGGTTGAAAATGGCAGTCATCTTGAAATGCCGGGAACCACTACTGTAGGACAAAAGGAATTGATCGATGCTGTGCAGTCTGGTCGCTTGTCTGAAAGTGTTCTAGACGAGCGTGTCGATGAGCTCTTACAGGTCGTCTTAGACTTGGCTGCTCAGGAAAAGCGCAGTATCGATGTCAACAAGCAACATCAACTAGCTAGACGGGCAGCCGCAGAAAGCATTGTCCTCTTGAAAAACGAGGATCAGGTGCTGCCGCTTCAAGCAGAAAAAACGGTAGCCGTCATTGGTGAATTTGCTAAAAATCCACGTTACCAGGGTGCAGGTTCTTCCTTAATCAATGCACGGCAGGTCGACAATACGCTAGAGGCCATGAAGGACTATCCTCTAACCTATGTCGGCTATGCACAGGGCTATCAGCGGATTGACCAGCCTGATGAAGCCTTGGTGACAGAAGCTCTTGCCTTGGCTCAACAAGCGGATACGGTCTTATATTACATGGGCTTGGATGAAATCAGTGAGAGTGAGGGACTAGACCGTACACATCTACAGCTGCCGAAAAACCAACTCCACCTCCTTGAAAAACTGGCGGCTATCCACGAAAAGATTGTCGTTGTTTTATCCGCAGGCTCTGTTGTGGACATGAGCTGGGATAAGCATGTCAAGGCGGTGGTGCATGGCTATCTGTCAGGTGAGGCCGGTGCAAGAGCCATGCTGGATGCGCTGACTGGTCTTGTTAACCCAAGCGGGAAATTGAGCGAAACCTATCCGATTGCTTTAGCAGATGTGCCATCGTCAAAAGAATTCCCTGCTGAGGGGGACTATGCTCTCTACCGTGAGGGATTGTATGTTGGCTATCGTTATTTTGACACGACTCAGACGGCTGTCCAATACCCATTTGGCTACGGACTTTCTTATACGACCTTTGCCTATGGCGATTTGCGCATTCATGAGACAGGCCTTTCCATGACGGTGACCAATACTGGTGAACGTGCGGGTGCAGAAGTGGTGCAGTTGTATGTTGGCAAAGAAGATGCCCGTGTTTTCCGTCCGTCAAAAGAATTAAAAGGCTTTGCCAAAGTGTATCTCGAAGCAGGGCAGTCAACAGAAGTGAACCTTTCCTTTGATGATAAGACCTTCCGCTATTTCAATACGGTGACCAATGCTTTTGAAATCGAGGGCGGCACTTACCAGCTGTATCTAGGCGCTAGCGTCTCTGATATTCGTCTGGTTGCAGAAATCACACAAGAAGCCACGACGGAACACTTACCAGAGTTGACAGGGCTTGACAGCTATCAAGCAGGGCAGGTGCTACAGGTTACAGATGAGGAATTTACCCGTCTGCTTGGTCGACCAATACCTGTGGAATCCTGGCAGGTAGGCCAAGAACTCCGTCTGAATGATCCGCTGTCTAAGATGCAGTATGCTAAGAGTGGCTTAGCCCGTCTTGTTTACAAACTCTTGCATCATTTACTGAAAAAAGCAGAGCAAAAAGGCAAACCAGACCTCAACCTGCTCTTCCTCTATAATATGCCATTCAGAGCCCTTGCCAAAATGACAGGTGGCATGCTTGACCAGCAGATGGTGGCAGCAATCTTGGTGATTGTCAATGGTCATTTTATGAAAGGTGTCGGCCAATTGTGGAAGGCCTTCCGTGCCAAACAAGGCTACCAAAAGCAACTTTCTTAAAATTATGGTAAAATAATTAAAAATGAGGTTGGGACGAAGTACCTAACCTCATGATTCGTTGATAGGGAGTAGGAGATGACCTTATTAAGTATTGCAATTCCTAGCTATAATGCGCAAGAATATCTACATTACTGTGTAGGATCACTGGTCGTTGGTGGCGATCAGGTGGAAATATTGATTATCAATGATGGCTCGAGCGACCGCACGCAAGAAATCGCAGAAGAGCTGGCAGCTAAGTATGCGAATGTCCGTGCGATTTATCAGGAAAATAAGGGCCACGGTGGCGCGGTCAATACCGGCATTCGAGAAGCTAAGGGGCGTTATTTCAAAGTGGTTGATAGTGACGACTGGGTGGATACGAGAGCTTATCTCAAAATTCTTGAAACCTTGGCAAACTTAGACAGTCAAGGACAGACAGTCGATGCCTTCATCTCGAATTTCGTCTATGAAAAAGAAGGGCAATCTCGGAAAAAAAGCATGAATTACCAGAATGTCCTACCAACCGACCGTGTGTTCACTTGGGACGATGTCGGTGCCTTTTCAAAGGGGCAATATATGATGATGCACTCACTCATCTATCGGACCGAGTTATTGAGAGAAGTGGGGTTGGTCTTACCAGAGCATACCTTTTATGTGGACAATATTTTCGTCTTTACACCACTCCAAGCAGTTGAGACCATGTATTATCTGCCGGTTGATTTTTACCGTTACTTTATCGGGCGAAATGACCAGTCGGTCAATGAATCCGTCATGATTAAGCGGATTGACCAGCAGCTTAAGGTCAATCGCATTTTGGTCGATAGTTTGGACTTAGATGCTATTACGCAGCCTGATTTGCGCAGCTATTTGCTCAACCATGTGGAAATCACGACCATTATTTCTTGTGCCTTGCTCAATCGAGGGGGAACAGCTGAACACATGTTGAAAAAACAAGAACTGTGGCAATATATTCAAGAACAGAATCCAGCCCTCTTTAAGATTGTGCGCAGTGGGTTACTGGGACAATTGACCAACTTATACGGTTATCCAGGGCGGAAGATTTCCAATGCTGTTTACAAGATTGCAAAGAGCATTTACGGTTTTAATTGATAGGAGAAGACATGCAGGAATTAGGAAAGACGGGCCTTGAGGTATCGCGGATTGCGCTAGGTTGTATGCGTATGGCGAGCTTGGATGACAAGGTAGCGCAGGCAGTTGTACAGACCGCTTTGGACCAAGGTATCACCTTTTTTGACCATGCCGACATTTATGGTGGCGGTGAGTCAGAGCGTCGTTTTGCGGCAGCTGTAAAAGGCTTAGGGATTGGGCGTGAGCATTTGATGCTCCAATCCAAGTGCGGTATCCGTAAGGGCTATTTTGATTTTTCAAAAGAGCATATTATAGCTTCTGTTGATGGCATTTTATCGCGTTTAGAGACGGATTATCTCGATGTCCTAGCCCTGCATCGTCCCGATGCCCTCATGGAGCCAGAAGAGGTGGCAGAAGCCTTTACCTACTTGAAAAAAGCGGGTAAGGTCCGCTATTTTGGTGTCAGCAATCAAAATGCCTACCAGATTGAGTTGCTCCAGTCCTATTTGGCAGACCCATTGGTGGTCAATCAGTTGCAGTTTTCGCCTGCCCATACACCGCTGATTGATGCGGGTCTCCATGTCAATATGAAAGAAGAGGCTGCAACAGTCCGAGACGGAAGCGTCTTAGATTATTGCAGATTGAAAAACATCACTATTCAGGCTTGGTCACCGTTTTTGATTGATTTGCAAAGAGGAATTTTTGTCGATCATCCAGACTATGCGCTGTTGAATCAGACTATTGAGCGCTTAGCGAGTCAATACCATGTTTCACGTGAAGCAATCATTGTTGCGTGGATTATGCGTCATCCAGCCAAGATTCAGACCATTGTAGGGTCAATGAATCCAGAACGGCTCGCAAAGATTGCAGAAGCAGAAAAAGTAAACCTCACGCGACCAGAATGGTACGAGATTTACACTAGCGCGGGAAATACGCTACCATAGCAGAAAGCGATAGCGTCTGTATCAAGCTGTCTAAACTGGAAGTATGAACAAGGTCGGGTAGGCTTGCCTGGCTTTTTTCTATCCAGCAAGGATTTTCGAGAAAATTCACTCGAATTGTTCCCGAATTATTGGCTTTTATGATAGAATAGTTAGGTGTATAGTCATTCTGTTTTCATTTATGGCATCGGTAGCTCATCTTGCTACTACTAAATGAAAACGGAAAGATTTTAAAACCAAGAATAGGTGGGGGAGCTAGGCTACTCCATGCTATCCGGAGAGAGGAAAATATGAAACGTTCGATGTATGCGGGGCGTGTTCGGAAAGAACACATCGGTCAAGAAATTACTTTGAAAGGTTGGGTTGGTCGCCGTCGTGACTTGGGTGGCTTGATTTTCATTGATTTGCGTGATCGCGAAGGAATCATGCAGTTGGTCATCAATCCTGAGACGGTATCAGGTGATGTGATGGCACAAGCTGAAAAGGTGCGCAGCGAGTTTGTCCTTGAAGTGACAGGTCAAGTCGTAGCGCGTGAACAGGCAAACCCTGCTCTTCCAACGGGTGAAGTTGAATTGCAAGTGTCTAGCTTGACCATTTTAAATACAGCTAAAACAACACCGTTTGAGATTAAAGATGGCATTGAAGCAAGTGACGATACGCGTCTTCGTTACCGTTACTTGGACTTGCGTCGTCCTGAAATGTTAGCAAACTTTAAATTGCGGGCTGCGGTGACACATAGCATTCGCAATTATCTAGATGAGCTTGAGTTTATCGATGTTGAGACACCGATGTTGACCAAGTCGACACCAGAAGGTGCGCGTGATTACTTGGTGCCAAGCCGTATCAGCAAGGGACATTTTTATGCTCTTCCACAAAGTCCGCAGATTACCAAGCAATTGTTGATGAATGCTGGTTTTGACCGCTACTATCAAATCGTGAAATGTTTCCGCGATGAAGACTTGCGTGGAGACCGTCAACCCGAGTTTACACAAGTTGACTTGGAAACCTCATTCTTGTCTGAGTTAGAAATCCAAGACATGGTAGAAGGTTTGCTTGCGCGTGTCATGAAAGAAACCAAGGGAATCGAAGTCAGCTTGCCTTTCCCTCGAATGAGTTATGACCATGCCATGAATGCTTATGGTAGTGATAAGCCGGACACCCGTTTTGAGATGTTGTTGCAAGACTTGACAGAACTTGTCAAGGAAGTTGACTTCAAAGTCTTTTCAGAAGCAGCGGCTGTCAAAGCTATTGTCGTTAAAGGTGCAGCAGACAACTACTCACGTAAAGATATTGATAAATTAACCGATTACGCCAAACAATTCGGTGCAAAAGGTCTAGCTTGGATCAAAGTTGCAAATGGAGAGTTGACTGGTCCGATTGCCAAGTTCTTGACAACTATTGCAGATAAGTTGACAGAAAGTTTACAGTTGGCAGACAATGATTTAGTCTTGTTTGTTGCTGATGAGCTAGAAGTAGCCAACAATACACTCGGAGCGCTTCGGACTCGTCTTGCTAAGGAACAGGGCTTGATTGATGAAAGCAAGTTTAACTTCTTGTGGATTGTGGATTGGCCGATGTTTGAATGGTCAGAAGAAGAAAATCGTTTCATGAGTGCCCACCATCCATTTACACTTCCGACAGAAGAGTCTGCCCATCATTTAGAGGGGGATTTGGCAAGTGTTCGTGCCGTTGCCTACGACATTGTTTTAAATGGTTACGAGTTGGGCGGAGGAAGCCTGCGGATCAACCAAAAAGAGATGCAAGAGCGCATGTTTAAAGCTCTTGGCTTTAGCGCCGAACAGGCTCACGAGCAGTTTGGTTTCCTTTTGGAAGCTATGGACTATGGCTTCCCGCCACATGGTGGCCTTGCGCTTGGTTTGGATCGCTTAGTCATGCTTCTAGCAGGTAAGGACAACATTCGTGAAGTCATTGCCTTTCCTAAGAACAACAAGGCGAGCGACCCGATGACTCAGGCACCAAGCACGGTGGCTGATAGCCAATTAGAAGAATTAGCACTTCATATCCAAACAACCAATGAATAGGTATTTTAGAAAACTTCGGATTCAATTTCTGAGAAAGGCGAGACGCAATCGCTTTTGGTCTGTGATTTCGAGTGTCTCAAGAGAGCGCTATGCAGAGCGTATATCAGGCTCGATTATCTACGGGATTTTATCCAGTATCGCCGTCAATTTCTTTTTCCAGCCGGGAAATGTCTACTCTTCAGGGGTGACAGGGATTGCGCAGATTGTATCTGCGGTCTCTGTGACCTACTGGGGCTTTGAAATTCCTCTTGCGCTGGTCTACTACGGGTTGAACGTTCCCTTGCTCATCATCGCCTGGTATAAGATTGGAAATAAATTTACCATTTTCACCTTTATCACGGTAACGTTTAGTTCCTTCTTTATCCAGTTCATGCCCCACATCACCCTGACGACAGACCCCTTGGTCAATGCGATTTTTGGAGGTCTCATGTTGGGGACAGGGATTGGTTTTGCCCTGCGCAATAACGTCTCTAGTGGAGGAACGGACATCATCAGCATCTTGATTCGGCAAAAGACGGGTCGACAAGTGGGAAGTATTTCTTTCCTTGTCAATGTCTTGATTATGCTGGCTGCAGGTGTCACCTTCGGTTGGAAATACGCCCTCTACTCGATGATTGCTCTTTTTGTGTGTAGCCAGATGACGGATGTCATCTATGTCAAGCAAAAGCGTATGCAGGCTATGATTATCACCAGTCATCCCAATCGTGTCATCAAGATGATTCAAAAGAAATTACATCGCGGAGTGACCATTATTAATGGTGCAGAAGGTGCTTACAATCACGAACAAAAGACCGTCCTGATTACCATTATTACACGGGCTGAGTTCAATGATTTCAAGGCCATTATGAAGAAAACAGACAAGACGGCCTTCGTCTCTGTTGCGGATAATGTGAACATTATCGGACGATTTGTCGAGGCGGATGAATAACCTCTCTGACGTGTAGGATTAGATTGACAAATACAACATATAGATATATAATGGTTTATAAATTCTATATGTTGTGTTTTTTTGTTGGGAGAAGAGATGAAGAAATTATACCTTGTTTATATCAGCCTAAGTGGCAATACCGAGAGTTTTGTCAAACGCTTGACGACCTTTTTACAGTTTCAGTCTGATTTGCAGGTGGAGCAGGTCCATGTCAAGGATTTAGTCAAGCAGGACATTCCTTTTTATGAACTGGACGCTCCTTTTGTGGCCTTTTTGCCGACCTACTTAGAAGGTGGCAATGGCGTGGACAATGGGGATGTCGAGATTTTGACAACTCCTTTGGGAGATTTCATTGCCCATGGACAGAATGTGGAGAAGTGTCTCGGGGTTGTCGGATCTGGCAATCGTAATTTCAACAACCAATATTGCCTAACAGCCAAGCAATACGCAGAACGTTTCGGCTTTCCAGTCCTTGATAATTTTGAACTCCGCGGTCTCAATAATGACGTTGAGCGAGTTGGGAAAAAGATTATGGACTTGATGGCAACGGTTGTTGACTAGAAACAGAACCCTCACTATAAGAAAAAAGTTCTAACCAGTTTACACTCAACTGGTTAGAACTTTTTCTTTAATTCTCTTTCAAAACACACATACTCTGACCAGCAATCGTAATCTGATTGCTGTCTTCTAGCATTGGTGGGAAGCTGAAGCGGACCGTCTGGGTCGTTTCTTTTTCATAGTGAAAGTCACTCGTTGAGAAGTTGATGATGAATTGAATGCTCTCATCATTGGATGTGACGGTATAGCGTAGGACATACTCGGTCAGCCAATAGAAATCACACGTTTCCTGAATCGTGCTATAATCACCCTGGCTCAAGATTGGGTGTTCCTTACGGAAGGCAATCAACTCGCGGATAAACTGGACATGCTCACGGTAGCGAAGCGCCCGTGTCCAATCGAGGCGGTTGATACTGTCTGGGATATTGTAGGTATTGTCGATTTCGTCCTTGGTACGGAAAAATTCTTGTCCACTGTGGAGAAAGGCCATTCCTTGGGAAATCAGAATCAGCTGGAGCCCAAAGCTGGCTGCGCGTTTCTGCTGATGCGGTGTCCAGTCAGGGTTTTCGATGTGGAAATAATCAAAGGCCGTCGCATTGTCATGGCACTCAATGTAGTTGACAGACTGGGCTGGACTGAGGAAGTGGCTGAATCGGCTTCCTGTTAGTAGATGTTGAATCTTCTCATGAAGCTGTTTGTCCACTAAGCGCTTCGGATTCAGCAGGATTTTCTTAAAGGTATCGCGGTAGTCATCGTTGAAAAAGGCTAGTGTCGGCAGTTTTTCAGCATTGTATTGGTGGGCAAGTTGGTCAAATTCAAGACCTGTTGCCATCTTCCAGCCCTCACCGTACAAGTAGATATTGTCGTGGAGGGCACGAAGTTCTGCTTCAATTTGGTTCATGGTTTCCACATCAAGAATCCCCATCAGGTCAAAGCGGAAGCCATCAAATCCATAGAGGCTGGTCCATTGGCGGAGGGATTGCTTGATGTAGTTGCGGACCATACTGCGTTCGCTTGCGACATCATTGCCACAGAAGGTACCGTCTGTGCGGAGGCCGTTTTCCTGATAACGATAGAAATAGCCAGGGACAATGCGCTCAAAGGCGTACTCTTCAGCGTGGTAGACATGGTTATAGACAACGTCCATAATCACGCTAATATCCGCATCATGGTAGGCTTGGATAGCAGTCTGCAATTCGCTAATCCGTGTATAAGGATCGTCTGGATTGCTGGCAAAAGAACCTTCAGGGACATTGTACTGCACAGGGTCATAACCCCAGTTATACACAGCCTGTGGATAATTCTCGTCGACACTACCGAAATCATAGAGAGGCATGAGCTGGATATGGGTCACACCGAGTTCTTTGATGTAGTCCATGCCGAGGGGCTGTTCTTCTAGTTGGGGTGATTCAATCAAGCCAAGAAATTGCCCGGCGTGCTGGAAATTCGCAACGGCTTGTTGAGAGAAATCGCGGACGCTCATTTCATAGATGATGGCTTGTGCGGGTGGGAGTTGTGTACTTGCGCGACGAGGAGTTGCGAGCTTTTCTAGATTGATGACGTAGCTATCGCTTGCATTCGTTTTTGAGGACAGGGCATAGGGGTCGTGGACCGAGAGCCATTCTCCATTGACCTTGTGGAGGTAGTGGTAGCTAAATCCGTCAAAGTCACCTGCTACCGCCACCTGCCAGACACCTTTTGCCTGCTTTTTCATAGCGTATGGGGTACCGTCAAGGACCAAAAAGACTGCCTTTGAAATCGGCGCCCAGAGTTTGAACTGGGTTTCGGTCGGGCTGTAGTGGGAGCCTAAGTCCTGCCCGTCGTAGGTAAAGGTCTGCTCAAAGAGGCTTGAGCGGACAATCTGTCCGTAGGCTAGTTCCGTTTTGTTTCGATCCTGATCGTAAATGGTATAATTGCCCGTTAGCTGAAGGGGGTGAAGGCTAGCGAGCTGATAGGTCACCGTCTGATTTTCTTCGGTGCGGTTGTGGATAACCAGCTCTTCTTCGCCATTGCTTGAGGCAATGTGAAAGGTCATATCTGGATGATCGAAGCGTTTTTCAAGAAGAATGCGAATCGTTGCCTCATCATCAAGATAGGCTTTAAATTGTCGTAAGGCCATGAGCCAATGGCTCCTTTCTTAAAGTTCAGTAATCGTGTGTGGAATCACACGGCGATAGCAAATCTGCTTATCTTCCTTGCTATCATTGATAATTTGCAAGAGAGTGTCGCAGGCGACACGCCCTAGTTGGATGGCATGAACATCTACGTAGGCATCGATTGAAAGTTTCGGCTTGACAGAGTCAAAGGAAATAATCGGAAGATGTACGTTGATTTCATTGAGGTAGTGCAGAATACCTTCTGCCACCATGGTATCGGTCGTGACAATGGCATCTGGTTCTTGCTTCATGAGTTTTTTCATGAGTTTATAACTGCTGTCTTCTAAGAGGAAACCAGAGCTAAATTTGACCTTGCTGTCGTCAAGGGGAATATTGTAGGCCTTGAGCGCCTTCTTATAGCCCTTATAGCGGTCTTGAGACACGACCAGTTCTTTATTTCCGGCTACAAAAGCGAGATTGCGATACCCTTTTTGGATGAAGTAGCTTGTCGCTTCAAAGGCTGCCTGAATATTGTCATTATCGACCAGTGAGATAAAAGGTGATGCGGCCTTTCCCAAAATGAGAAATGGGAACTTGTGTTGAATGGCTAGTTGCACCAGCGGATCATCTGGCTTAGAGTAGAGGAAAATCAAGCCGTCTACCCGCCTGCCGTAGACCATTTGAGAAATGGCTTCCAGCCGCTGTTCTTCATCTTTTCCCGTGCTGATTTGAATGGCATAATTGTGGTCAGCTGCCACCTGCGAGATCCCTCGCAAAGCAGTTGGAAAGAAGGGATTTTGATAGAAAATATCCGAATCATCTGGTAAAACGAGGCCGATGACCTGGGTATAACTGCTGACCAGGCTACGGGCATTGAGATTGGGATGGTAGTTGAGTTCTGCCATGGCCTTGCGGACACTATCTTTGGTCTTTTGGCTAATAGCAGAGCTGTTTTGAATCACACGAGTGACAGTTGAGGGGGAAACCCCTGCTAGTTTTGCAACATCTTTTATGGTAGCACGCATACAAACCTCCTAAGCATAATCCCGAAATTTTGTTGTGAAAAAGACCCACAGTAAGACCAGAACAAATAAGATATTTTGCACGGTCATCACCGTTGTCACCGTTTGGCCAAATAGACCGACAAAGCAAGCCACAATCGTTGGCAAACCGAGACAGTTGAGGGCTAGATTGTAACACTCTTTGACCGACCGGAGATGAAAGAGTGTTGATTTTTTCGTGAGATACAGAAAGAAGGTCGCTCCAAGGACAATAAAGAGCAGATTTGCCCCCAAGAGAAGAGCGGAAATGAGGGTGATGGTCAGGCTAATCGGCAGACGGTTCTGCTGATACCAAGCCTGTGAAATCGTAGCGGTTAAGGCCTGTTTATCCCTAAAGCTACTTGCTTCAAAACCGTGATAGGGCAGTTCAACAAGGGTTGTGTCGCCCTTACGAATGGTTAGCTTGTCAGTGTCAAATTGATAAGTAAAATCAGCCCCTTGAGGCATTTCTTTTCCGAACCTTACGTCTGGATAGCGGGCCGTTCCTGTATAGGTCAATCGTCCATCGGCAAACTGATGATGCTCCGCCAAGTCTGCTACTATCTGCTCCGTTAAAGGGGCATAAATCCCATCGATGAAGTTCTCTAGCGGGTAAGTGCGCAATTGCACGGTCTGCAAAGACGAGGGAATGACCAAGAGAGCAATCAGAAAGACCGTTGTAAACAGACGTTGCCAAAGGTTCATGGCATGCCGATTGGCAAACATTTTTTGCGGTTTGACAATGCTTGAAAAATAAGAAAAGGGGTAAGGTAACATAGGTGTCCTCATTTCTTTTACTTTCCAGTTTTGCTTGATGACGTCGTTCATTTGTCCTACTGAGTAGACAACAAAAACTGAAAGATTGAATGATAATGTCTAGTCGTTTCTTAAGTGTTAAGTAGCGATACACATATCCACATTTTCTAGTTTTTAGGCTCCACATTTAGACAAGTGGCGAACGAAGTGAGCTAAAACTGATATTTTCGCTGTAGTGGAATTCTTAGCAAACGCAAAGTGGTTGCTAAGAACGGGATTTTTGAGACCTCGGACTCAAAAATAAGCAATGAAACTTCGCAGAAGGTTGCTTGCGCCCGCACTTCCTAAGAAAATATCAAAAAAGTGAAAATGTTAGTATCTGTTGAGTATCAACTCTTGATTTCACTCCATACCCAAAAGAAAAGGTGGGACAAAAGATTATCCCTTGTCACCACCACTCGTTAAACCAGATACAAAGTTCTTTTGGAGGAAGAAGAATAAGGTACAGATTGGCAAAGCAATGAGAATTGCACCAGCTGCGAAGTATGCGATTTTCAAATTTTTCGCATCGCTGACAAAGGTCTGTAGACCGACGGCAACGGTATAGTATTCTTTTTCACGAAGCAAGAACTTAGATAAGATGTAATCGCCAAACGGTCCCATAAACGCCCAGAGTGCTTGTACCGCAATCATCGGACGAACGAGAGGAAGAACGATTTGCCAGAAACGTCTGAAGTGTCCAGCACCGTCTAGTTTTGCAGATTCATCAAGAGAGATTGGCACCGTATCAAAGTAGCCTTTCATCAACCAAGCGTTCATCGGGATTCCTCCACCGACATAAAGGAAGATGAGGAACCAGCTTTGGTTGAGCGCATTGAGCATCAAGGCCATCACGAAGAAGGCTGTAAGGGCAGCCATGGTCGGCACCATTTGGATAATCAAGAAGAAGACCAAACTTTGTTTACGAGCGAGGAAGTTATAACGGCTGTAAGCGTATCCTGCTAGTACCACTATACTGGTTTGGACCACCATTGTCAAGAGGGCGATAATCAAGGTATTGAGGTACCAAGTGCCGTAGAGGGTTTCGCTGAAAAGTTTGCTAAAATTCTCGAGGGTAAAGTTGATATTTCCATCCAACTTGAAGGCCACGACGTTCCCTGATTTGAAGGCAGAAGTAATGGTAATCAAGAGTGGATAGATGATGACGATAGACAAGACAATCAGGTAGAGATAGGTCAAGGTCTGGCTGAGGCGACGTTTAAATTTTACGGAAAGTTTCATCTTATACATCCTCCATTTCAAACGCATTTAATTTCTTGAAGGCAATCATGGAGATACTGATGACAATCATGGAAATAATCAAGGTCACGGCTGCTGCCATAGAGTATTGAGGAGATGTTCCTGTGGTCAATTTATAAATCCATGAAATCAAGATGTCGGTTGAACCAGCTCCCCCACCGACACTACCAGGTCCACCGTTGTTAAAGAGGTAGATGATGGAGAAGTTGTTGAAGTTGAAGGTGTACTGACTGATGAGGGTTGGTGCAGCAACTGCCAAAATCATTGGGAAGGTGATGCTGCGGAATTTCTGCCAAGGACTAGCACCATCGATATAGGCTGCCTCGTACAAATCGTTTGGAATGGATTGCAAAATTCCCAAGGTCAATACGTAGATATAAGGGAAACCAAGCCAAGCCTGCATCATAATCAGAGCGACTTTTGTCCAGAAGGGATCTGTTTTCCATGGAATGAGGAAGTTGTCGATGAACGGCAAGAACTTACTCAAGAATGGGAGGACCTGTGTATTGATGGCACCGACACTATCGTTGAACATGTTGCTAAAGGTCAAGATGGTCACGAAAGCAGGAACCGCCCAAGGAAGCAGGAAGATGACACCGAAGATGCGTTTTCCTTTGATGAAAGGTTGGTTGGCAACAATCGCGGTTAAAATACCAATGACAATCTGCGCAGTTGAAGCACACAGGGCCCAGATAATGGTCCATGATAAGACAGAACCAAAGGCACTGCGGAAGGTGCTCAATTGCCAGATATTAGAAAAGTTGGCTAGACCGACCCAGTCCAACAAGGCACCTGGTGGTAAATGTTGGAAGTCGTAATTGGTAAAGGCAATCAAGAGCGTTACCACAACAGGGAAGATAATCGCAAAGGTCATGGCGATATAAGATGGAATAATCAAGAGATAGGGGAAACCATTCTCATAGATATTTTGAAACATGCCCTTTAGTGTTGTGGTGACAGGAATGCCGCTATTCCAACGTTTTGCGGTATCTTTTGCGTCTTTCAAATTCAAGACATAAAAGAAGAGATATACCGCAATAATGATGAGGTGGAAGGAACCACGAATCAGCATAAAGAGGGAATTATCACGCCCACGCTGGCTTCCAAGTGTGATAAGATTGGCAATTTCCCCCGAAGCAATGGTGACCAAGTAAAGGAGAAAAGCAATTGTTACACCGAGGAAAATAAAGCCTTTTGCCTTTTGTTTGTTATAGATTTGTCCAAGACCTGGAATCAAGGACAAGAGCAGGGCTTTACTAGGGTTTTGTTGGGTCATCCTAAAATTTCCTTTCTAGTAAGCGATACACTAGAAACAGCAGGATAAACACGTATAGTGCTGTCTGATACTGCTGTTTCTTGAGTATAAGATTTGAATAAAAGAGGTTGGGATAAAAGTTCCCGACCTCGTTACATTTTATAGCTTGAACAGTTTGACGTAGGAGTTGTCTTACGTTTCATCCGTCAGTCTGCTTATTGGCCGTATTTTTGTGAGATAGTATCTTCAATCAATTTCACAGCATCATTTGCAGCTGTTTTAGCATCTTTTTTACCGCTTGCAGCTTCAAAGAGCATGTTTGCAGCTGGTTCCCAAACGGTACTCATTTCAGAGATGTTTGGAAGTGGTTGTGCAGCAGCGAATTGGGCTACAACGGCACTTGTCAACTCATCGTTTTTGCCGACTGCATATTCACGAGCTTCTGTATTTGCAGGAACTTCGTTTGTCATGTCGTACAAGGCTTTTTGTTGGTCAGTTGCTGTCAAGTGGTCTACAAATTTTTGTGCCATGTCAGGGTTTTGTGATCCAACTGGGATAACCCATGCTTTACCACCACCGAATGCTTGGTAATCTTTACCATTTGGAAGAGTTGGAATCGTTGCGACACCGTAGTTCACTTTTGCTTCCTTGTAAGAAGCAGCTTGCCATGGTCCATCGATAATAGCTGCAGTTTTACCTTCAGTGAATTGGGTCTTGATAAGGTTAGCGGCTGCAGACGTGTCTTGAAGACCTTGAGGCCATTGACCGTACCATGTTTTCGCGTATTCGATCGCTTTGACGGCACCTTCGTTGTTCAATCCGATGTCTTTTGGATTGGTACCATTGTCACCAAAGACATAGCCACCGTATCCAGCAAGAAGTCCGTAAGTGTAGTAGAAGTTTGTCCAGTCAGCAAGGAAGGCACTTGTCTTACCATTTTCTCCCTCAAAGGCATATTTGCTGTCTTTTGCCATTGCTTCTAGGTCAGCAAATGTTTTTGGAGCTTCTTTGATGAGGTCTTTGTTGTAGTAAAGAACGAGTGTTTCGATAACGGCTGGTGAACCGTAGACTTTTCCACCGTTTGTTACCAGCGCTTTGGTTGTGTCTTCTGTCATGCTGGTTTCAGCGAGTTTGACTTCTGACAATTGACCTTCTGAACCGAGGCTACCAACGCGGTCGTATGGTGCCATCATAACGTCAGGAGCTGAACCTGATTGGTTGTCAAGAGAAAGGTTATCAAGTCCTGCAAGAGCATCACCTGTTTTGACAGTAACTTTGACACCGTTGTCTTCTTCGAATTTCTTAGCTACTGACTCAATGTACTCTTTGTATCCTTGGTCAACATAGACTGTCAATGATTTTCCATCAGCAGACGAATCATTAGAAGCTGATTTGTTTGAAGAACAAGCCGCAAGGACGCTTGTTGTAGCAGCAAGAAGAGCAACGCTCTTGATCAATTTGTGTTTCATATTATCCCCTCCAAGAATAATTATAATATGGTGAGAAACGTCTACGAATAACGCAAACGTTTGCTTTTCGAAACTATTATATCGCAAAATGAATGCGTTTGCAAGTCCTTTGTTTGAAATTTTTTTAAAAATTTTTCTCACCATCCAATAGTTAGTCCATCAGCATAAAAACATAGAAAAAACATAGATTCTTGTCAAATAGGGCTTGATTTGTGAGCGCTAACATTATATAATGTGAACAAGCAAACGTTTGCTCGAATATGAGGCAAACAAGGACTACATTTACAAAAGGAGTGAACATATGAAAGAACGGCAAAGCGGAGTCTTGCTCCACGTCTCCTCATTACCAGGAAAATACGGGATTGGAACCTTTGGCCAGTCGGCCTATGATTTTGTGGATTTTTTGGTCAGAACCAAGCAGCGCTATTGGCAGATTTTACCACTGGGGACAACGAGTTATGGCGACTCACCTTACCAGTCCTTTTCAGCCTTTGCGGGAAATACTCATTTTATCGACTTTGATATCTTGATGAAAGAGGGGTGGCTAGAAGCCCACGAAGTAGAAGGGATTGACTCTGGCGAAAATCCGGCAGAGGTTGATTATGCCAAGATTTTCTATGGTCGCCGTCCTGTCTTAGAAAAGGTTGTTGCCCGCATGAAAGCACAGGGCTTGCCAGCAGACTATCAGGCTTTCTTAGAAGAACAGGCTTCCTGGTTGGATAATTTTGCGGAATACATGGCCATTAAGGAACATTTTGGGCTCAAAGCATGGACAGAATGGGAAGACGATGCCATTCGCAGAAGAGAACCAGCAGCCCTTGCCGCTTATCGTGAGCAGTTGGCAGAACAAATTGACTACCACCGCCTGACCCAGTATCTTTTCTTCCGTCAATGGCGCGCTCTAAAAACCTATGCCAACGACCGTGGCATTGAGATTGTTGGGGATATGCCGATTTATATCGCAGCCGATTCGTCTGATATGTGGGCCAACCCACAATTCTTTAAGACGGATGAAGAGGGACGGCCAAGCGTGGTTGCAGGTTGCCCGCCAGATGCCTTTTCAGAGATTGGTCAGTTGTGGGGCAATCCGATTTATGACTGGGATGCTATGAAGGCAGACGGCTTTTCTTGGTGGATTGCACGCTTGCGGGAGAGCTTCAAGCTCTACGATATGGTGCGGATTGACCACTTTATTGGCTTTGCCTCTTTCTGGGAAATTCCAGCAGGAGAGACAACGGCTGTCAATGGCTACCGTGTCGAAGCACCTGGCTTTGAGCTATTTGCAGCCATCAAGGAAGCCTTGGGAGATTTAAACATCATCGCAGAAGACTTGGGTTCTGTGACTGACAAGGTGATTGAGTTGCGCGAAACGACAGGTTTCCCAGGTATGAAGGTCTTGCAATTTGCCTTTGACCCTTATGGAGACAGTATCGAGATTCCTCACAACCACCGCCGAAATGTCGTTGCCTACACAGGAACGCATGATAATAGCACCATTCGTGGCTGGTATGAAAAGGAAGTGAGCGATGAAGCCAAGGCCTATTTAGATGCTTACAGCAATCGTCGTCCTGAGGAGTCTGTCAACCATGCCATGCTCCGTATGCTATTTGGTTCAGTTGCCTTTATGGCCGTTGCGACCATGCAGGACTTGCTCGAATTGGATGGTTCAGCACGGATGAACCTGCCAAATACACTAGGTGGAAACTGGACATGGCGCATGACAGCCGACCAACTAACCCCAGAAGTTGAAGCCAACCTGCTTGACTTGACGACTACCTACCGCCGCCAGAATGTGAAACAGTAGACATAAGGAAAACAAACAGAGAGAACGCTTGATATTTTTTCAAAAAATCGATTGACAAGCCAAAAATAAAGGAGTATAATTGGTTGTAACAAAACAATCATACAAGGGAGATGTATTATGAAAAAACCAATTCATTTATATATTTTGGCCACTCTTTCTGGGATTGCAAGTCTGCTAGGGGTTTGGGGAGCCTTCTTCAGCAAGTTTGATGAAGAAGCCGTCAGAGCATCTTATGCTAGTCTGCAAGGTACTGGGGTTAATGTAGATGAGTTAGTCAATGCTATGCGGGCAAGTATCGAATTTAGTACCAACGGTATCAACAAAGCCTTGACAATTCTACTGTTAGCTTTGATTATCGTGACAATCGTCTTCTTGTTCCAAAAGAAAAACGAGACAGCTTCTTATACCTATATTGGCTATTTGTTTGGAACTTTAATCGCCGCTACCTATGGCTACATTGGTGCAAAGGGCGTTGGGGCTATGTATACAGAAGAGTTATTGCGTAAAACTACGGAAGCAACAGCTCTAGGAGCTTACATCCTTCGTATCGTCCTCTTTGCGATTTTCTTTGGTTTGACCGTCTTCTTCTTGGTTCGCAAACCAAAAGAAAAACCATCTATGGAACAGACAGCAACAGATATTTAAATAAAGCAAAACTCCTTGGATTTCCAAGGAGTTTATTGTTTACATCTTCTCAGGTGCTTCAACGCCGAGGAGGCGGAGTGCTTCTTTGAGAACAAGTCCTGTTGCGTAAGCCAAAGCTAGGCGGCTGTCACGTTCAGGACTTTCATCGAGAATGCGGGTGTGTGCATAGTATTTGTTAAAGGCTTGGGCAAGGTTAATCGCGTACTTGGCAATCAAGGACGGATCGTACTTGTCTGCTGCTTTTTCAATGACGCTTGCGAAGTTTTGGAGATGTTTGATAATCTCCCAGCTTTCAGCATCAGTCAACTGATACTGATTGTCCACTGCTGGCGTGAAGTTGCCTTTGCGAAGAATGGATTGAATCCGTGCGTAAGCATATTGGACGTAAGGACCCGTCTCACCTTCGAAGGATACCATGGCTTCCAAGTCAAAATCATAGCCGTTTTCGCGGTCTGTTTTGAGGTCAAAGAATTTCACAGCACCGACTCCGACCGCTTCTGCGACCGCTTCTTTGTTTTCCAAATTAGGATTTTTTTCCTCGATTTGAGAAAGGGCACGAGAGACGGCTTCGTCAAGGGTTGGTTCTAAGAGGATGATGTTTCCTTTACGAGTAGACAATTTTTTCTTGTCTTTTGTCACCAAACCAAAGGCGATGTGGAGCATATCATCGCTCCAGTCAAAGCCCATTTCCTTGAGAACAGCTTTCAACTGTTTGAAGTGGTTGGCTTGTTCTTGCCCCACGACGTAGATATTTTTGACGAAGTTGTACTGTTCTTTACGGTAAAGGGCTGTTGCAATATCACGTGTAATGTAGAGGGTTGCACCGTCTGATTTCATGATGAGGGCTGGTGGGAGATTGTAGTCCTCAAGGTCGACAATCATAGCCCCTTTTGATTCTTGCAGGAGATTTTTTTCCTTGAGAATCTCAATTCCCTTGTCCATCTTATCATTGTAGAAGGCTTCGCCTTGGATATAGTCAAAGTTGATGTTTAACTTGTCATAGATGCGGTTAAACTCAACCAAACTCTCATCGCGGAACCATTGCCAGAGTTCAAGGGCTTCTGCGTCACCGTCTTCTAATTTCTTAAACCATTTGCGTCCTTCTTCATCTAGTTCAGGGTTTTCATCAGCTTCTGCATTGATGCGGACATAGAGCTTGAGCAATTCTGAAATCGGATTGGCCTCAACAGCAGCTTTATCACCCCATAGCTTGTAGGCAACGATTAAGAGACCAAACTGCTTGCCCCAGTCGCCTAAATGGTTGATACGAAGCGCCTTGTAGCCCATTTTTTCATAGATATTGGCAAGGGCATCTCCGATAACCGTAGAACGCAAGTGACCAACTGAGAAGGGTTTTGCGATGTTGGGACTAGACATGTCAATCGTGATGTTTTGTCCTTCACCACGTTTTTGTTGTCCATATTGCTCTTTTTCTTCGATGACTTGGGTCAAGGTTGCATGTGAAATAGCCGCCTTGTCTAGGAAAAAGTTGACATAAGGACCAGTTGCTACGACCTTTTCAAATCCGTTGGTGTCAAGTTTTTCAACGATGTCAGCTGCAATGGCTTGAGGCGCCTTGCGCTCGACTTTTGCTAATGAAAAAGCTGGGAAAGCAATATCTCCCATTTCAGATGATTTTGGTTTTTCTAATAGTGCGTAAATAGCTTCTAAATCGAGACTAGGAATGGCAGTTGCGAGTTTTTCAGCAACAAGCATTTTTTGATTCATAATAAACCTCCAGAGTTATTCATTCTATTTTAACATATTTCTGCTTTTACGCATGAGAAAACGGCTAAATTTTGTTATAATATTCCTAATGATACAGTTAGAGGTAGACGAGTGAATAAAGCAGAACGACAACAGTTAATTCAAACCATGATTCGTCAAGAAAAGATTCGGACCCAGGCAGAAATCAAGCAGGGACTTGAACGGCACGGGGTTTCCGTGACCCAGACCACCTTGTCGCGGGACTTGCGGGAATTGGGGCTTGTAAAAATGCACGAAAATGGCAGTTCCTACTATAGCTTGCCAGCAAATGAAGAAGAAATGGCTTTTAGCCAGTTATTAGCCCAATATGCCTATAAGGTAGAACGAGCAAGTTTCATTTTAGTGCTTCATTCAGAATTGGGAGAAGCAGCTTTAATGGCCAATATCATTGATATTGAAAAGCCTGCGACCATTTTGGGGACCTTAGCAGGGGCAGATACCTTATTGGTCATCTGTCGTGATGAAGAGGCGGCCAAGCAGGTGGAAGCGGAAATCAATTCTTATTTAGACTGAGAGGGGCGAGATGACAAAAGAAAAAATTTCACCCGGCATGCAACAGTATCTGGATATAAAAGCAGACTATCCAGATGCTTTTTTGCTATTTCGTATGGGTGACTTCTATGAACTATTTTATGATGATGCGGTAGAGGCTGCGCAGATTTTGGAGTTGGCTCTTACCAGCCGTAATCGCAATGCGGAAAATCCAATTCCGATGGCAGGGGTACCTTATCATGCGGCCCAGCAATACATTGATACCCTGGTTGATTTGGGACACAAGGTCGCAGTGGCAGAGCAAATGGAAGATCCTAAGACAGCGGTCGGCGTTGTCAAGCGGGAAGTGGTGCAAGTCATCACTCCTGGAACGGTTGTAGATTCATCAAAAATCGGGTCTGAGAGCAATTTCTTGGTGGCAATTGAGCGCCAAGGTGTGACCTATGCCTTGTCCTATATGGATGTGGCGACAGGTCAGTTCTTTGTGACCAGTCTGGATGATTTTATGAGCCTATGCGGGGAAATTCGTAATTTGCGGGCCCGTGAATTGGTCATTGGCTATCAGTTGTCAGAAGAGGAAGAGCAGGTGCTGACCAGTCAGATGAATCTTCTCCTGTCTTATGAGGATGCGGTAGCAGATGACGTACAATTGATTGACTCTTCCTTGATTGAGGTCGAAAAAAATGCTGCGGGAAAACTGCTCAGTTATGTCCTGCGGACCCAGTTGCGTCACTTGGTGCATTTGCAAAAGGTACAGCATTATGAGATCAAGGACTACCTGCAAATGGATTATGCCACCAAGTCCAGTCTTGATTTACTGGAAAATGCTCGGACAGGCAAGAAGCACGGCAGTCTTTACTGGCTTCTTGATGAAACCAAGACTGCGATGGGCTTGCGCTTGCTGCGTTCGTGGATTGACCGTCCCTTGATTGACCGGACGAAAATTGAAGCACGCCAGCGCGTGGTACAGGTTTTTCTTGATTACTTCTTTGAGCGTAGCGACTTGATTGAGAGCTTAAAAGGCGTCTATGATATTGAGCGCTTGGCTAGTCGTGTCTCCTTTGGAAAAACCTTGCCTAAGGACTTGCTCCAACTGGCTCAAACGCTGGAGAATGTTCCTGCGATTCGGGCTATTTTAGAGCAGATGGATGAACCAGCCCTTGCTCCCTTGATTGCAGGCTTAGATTCTATTCCCGAACTCCATGCTCTGATTAGTGAGGCAATCGACCCAGATGCCCAAGGTGCGATTACAGACGGAAACATTATCAAAACAGGTTTTGATGAGACCTTGGACCAATACCGTCTGGTCATGCGAGAAGGAACAGGCTGGATTGCTGAAATTGAAGCCAAGGAGCGAGCTAATTCTGGTATCAACAATCTGAAAATTGATTACAATAAAAAAGACGGTTACTATTTCCACGTGACCAATTCCAATCTGAACAATGTCCCAGACCATTTTTTCCGTAAAGCAACCTTGAAAAATTCAGAACGCTATGGTACGGAGGAGTTGGCAAAAATTGAAGGACAGATGCTCGAAGCGCGTGATAAATCGTCTCATCTGGAGTATGAAATTTTCATGCGGATCCGCCAAGAAGTAGAAAAGTACATCAGTCGCCTGCAACGCTTGGCACGAATCGTTGCGACGGTTGATGTCCTGCAATCCTTCGCCGTTGTGGCAGAAACCCAGCGCTATGTCTGTCCCCAGTTTACGGAGAGCCGCCAGTTGACCATTGAGCAGGGACGGCATGCGGTTGTTGAAAAGGTCATGGGCAAGCAGACCTATATTCCCAACTCGATTGTCCTTGATGAGACGACCAACATGCAGCTGATTACAGGGCCAAATATGAGCGGTAAATCAACCTATATGCGTCAGCTAGGCATGATAGTTATCATGGCGCAAATGGGGTCTTACGTACCAGCAGAACAAGCGACCTTGCCGATTTTTGATGCCATTTTCACACGGATTGGGGCGGCAGATGATTTGGTCAGCGGGCAGTCTACCTTTATGGTCGAGATGATGGAGGCCAATAAGGCCGTTCGTTTGGCTAGCGAGCACTCATTGATTCTCTTTGATGAGTTGGGACGCGGAACGGCGACCTATGATGGAATGGCCCTGGCCCAGTCGATTATCGAGTACATTCATGACCGCATTGGAGCCAAGACCCTCTTTGCGACCCATTACCACGAGCTGACGGACTTGAGTGATACGCTTTCTCACTTAGAGAATGTCCATGTATCGACCTTGGAAAATGATGGTCAGGTGACCTTCTTGCACAAGATTGCAGCAGGTCCTGCTGACAAGTCTTACGGAATCCACGTAGCGAAAATTGCTGGCATGCCTGATGAATTGTTAGCGCGAGCAGATACCATCTTGCAATCTCTGGAAAATCAAGTTCAAGTTCCCCAGATTGCTGAAAAACCGGCTCCACCAGAGTCCGTCGGGCAATTGGACCTCTTTGCAGCGCCTCATCCAGCACTAGAGCAACTAGAGAAGTTGGATGTCTACACCATGACACCGCTGGAAGCCATGAATGCCCTAGCGGAGTTGAAGAAATTATTATAAAATCAAAAAGTTAGGGAAACCTAGCTTTTTTCATAGCTTTGTAAAACAACCACATAAACATCGAATCCCACCACATAGGCAACTGCTATTGAAATCCACTCGTAAATGGTGTTTAATAAAGGCAAGAAAGGAGTTCTTATGAAAGTAAGAGTAGCTATCAACCCAGCTTTTGCAGAAGATCAGGTACAGATTGAAGCAAGGGAGCTGACCCCAGCGATTTCAGACTTGGTTACCTATGCCAAACAGATGGATAAACGCCCGACAAGCCTGACGGTGAAAAAGGGAGAAGAGGTCTATCTCCTTGAATGGAGTGACATCGCCAGACTCTATCTGGAAAATCGTATCCTACAGGTCAAGGCGAGCAGTATTTGCTACCAATCTTCCCTGCGACTGTATCAGGTCAAGGAGATCTTGCCGGAATATTTCCTACAAATCTCCCAATCAGAAATCATCAATCTAAAGCAATTAAATCACCTGCAATTGACCCCGAATGGCTTGGTCAAACTTGTCTTAAACAATAAAGACGTGACCTATTCATCCCGTCGTTATCTAAAAAACATAAAGGAGGCTCTACACCTATGAAACACTATCTTTATTCCGCTAGTCTCGGCATTAGCATTGGGCTAATCATTTCACTCATCATGTCCGCCTGTTTTGGACACGGGACCTATCTTCCGCTCAATCCCCTATCCACTATGGGTCGCTACTATCTTAGCCATTTCAACCTTGTGGAGGTTATGGTGATTTCCGTTCTTATCTGGGCTGCGATTGGTTTACTGTTTCAGATAGCAGATCGCATTTTCAAACAGGAGTGGAGTTTGGCTAAGATGACGTTTGTGCATTTTCTTCTAACCGCAGTTGGTTTCACCTCTCTGGGTCTTCTTGCAGGCTGGTTTCCAATCAATCTCATCTGGATTCTATTTTTTGAAAGTATCTTTGTCATCATCTATGCCCTAATCTTTTGGATCAATTATCAATCCATGAAAAAACACATCACAGCCATCAATCAAGGCTTGGGGAAATAGCAGTTTGCCATTCTATTAAAACCTCGCTATAATAAAAATAATTTAACAAAAGGAGAGGAATATGGATAAGAAAATCATGCGCTCTTTTCAGAGTTTTGATTGCAGCGGGCAACAACACTATTTCTTTCTTATCTTGTCATTCGATTTACCAAAAAGTCCAGAAAATAGCGTGTTTTGATGATAAAGATCAATCTTAGTAAATAGCAGAGTAGATTTCCTCTACCTGCTTTTTTGTTTCCCTTTATGGTATAATAGGGTCATTAGAAAGACAGGGATACAGTATGGCAACAATTATTGAACTACCAGAAGTCCTTGCCAATCAGATTGCAGCAGGAGAGGTGATTGAGCGTCCTGCTAGTGTGGTCAAAGAATTGGTGGAAAATTCTATCGATGCAGGAGCTAGTCAAATTAGCATCAGTATCGAAGAATCAGGATTAAAAAAAATTGAAATAAGCGACAACGGCGAAGGAATTGCACCAAGCGAGGTGTCTCTTGCTTTGCGCCGTCATGCAACCAGTAAAATCAAAAGTCAGGCAGACTTGTTCCGCATTCGGACACTAGGCTTTCGTGGGGAGGCTCTACCCTCCATCGCCTCTGTCAGTCGGATTCGAGTGGAGACCGCCACAGAAGTGGCACCTCACGGGCTTGTTTTAGAAGCTGAAGCAGGGCAGGTGACCAGGGAAGAAGTCATGAGCCGACCTATCGGTACTCGAATCTCTGTAGAAGATCTCTTCTACAACACACCTGCACGGCTCAAATATGTCAAAAGTCAGCAGGCAGAATTGTCTCACATTGTGGATGTGGTCAATCGCTTGAGTCTTGCCCATCCCGAGATTGCCTTTAGCTTGGTAAATGAAGGGCGCGAATTAATTCAAACGGCTGGGACGGGGAATCTCCGCCAAGCCATTTCAGGTGTTTACGGGATTGCGTCCGCTAAAAAAATGGTTGAGATTGCAGCGGAGGACTTGGATTTTCAGGTGTCTGGCTACGTCTCGTTACCAGAGCTGACACGGGCCAATCGCAATTATATCAGCATTTTCATCAACGGTCGTTATATCAAGAATTTCTTGCTCAACCGTGCGATTTTAGATGGTTATGGCAGCAAACTGATGGTTGGTCGTTTTCCGCTTGCGGTGATTGACATTCAGATTGATCCCTATTTGGCGGACGTCAATGTTCATCCGACTAAGCAGGAAGTGCGGATTTCGAAAGAAAAGGAATTGATGACCCTCATTCGTGAGGCAATTTCATCAGCACTCAAGGAGCAGGATTTAATTCCAGATGCGTTGGAGAATTTAGCCAAATCAAGCACTAGAACCAAGGTCAAGACGGAGCAAGTCACCCTACCATTAAAAGAAACCAATCTTTATTACGATACCGTTCGGCAGGATTTCTTTGTCAAACCAGAAACAGTTGCTGAGGAAATCAAGGAATTTGAGCCTGTCAAACCAGTTGACAAGGAAGTTGACAAACCTGTCAATATCAAATTTGCCCAGCGAGAAGAGATGGTCTCTGATGATCAAGAACATCCAAATCTTGGAAAAAAAGAGTTGGCAAAATTAGCCGATCGCCTAGAAAACGAAGAAAGCTCAACCTTCCCAGAGTTAGAATATTTCGGACAAATGCACGGCACGTATCTGTTTGCACAAGGAAAATCAGGTCTTTATATTATTGACCAGCATGCAGCCCAAGAACGGGTCAAATATGAAGAATACCGTGACAGCATTGGCAATGTCGACAATTCTTCCCAGCAACTTTTAGTGCCCTATATCTTTGACTTCCCTGCAAATGATGCCCTGTCGCTCAAGCAGAAATTAGATTCCTTGTGTCAAGTCGGTGTCAACTTAGAAGAGTATGGTGTCAACCAATTCATTCTGCGCGAACATCCGATTTGGATGAAAGAAGACGAGATTGAATCTGCCGTCTATGAGATGTGCGACATGCTCTTGTTGACAGATGAGGTATCCATCAAGCGTTACCGAGCAGAACTGGCTATTATGATGTCTTGTAAACGGTCGATTAAAGCCAATCATTCGCTGGATGATAATTCGGCCCGCCATCTGTTACGGCAATTAGCGACCTGTAAAAATCCCTATAATTGTCCGCATGGGCGGCCAGTCTTGGTTCATTTTACGACATCCGATATGGAAAAAATGTTCCGTCGCATTCAAGAAAATCATACCAGCCTACGTGAGTTGGGTAAATATTAGAGAGAAAGAGAATATGTACGATTATATCAAAGGAATCCTAACAAAAATCACCGCAAAATATATTGTGGTTGAGGTTGGAGGTGTTGGCTTCATCTTGCAAGTGGCCAATCCCTATGCCTACTCAGGCGCCATGAATCAGCAGGTGACGGTCTATACCCACCAGGTCATTCGAGAAGATGCGCATCTCTTGTACGGTTTTCGGACAGAGGCAGAAAAGTCCGTCTTTTTGAGCCTAATTTCTGTGTCAGGGATTGGTCCGACAACAGCGCTTGCCATTATTGCAGTCGATGATAATGATGGCTTGGTGCGGGCGATTGAGCAGAAAAACATTACCTACTTGACCAAGTTTCCCAAAATCGGGAAAAAGACCGCCCAGCAAATGGTGCTCGATTTGGAAGGCAAGTTTGTCTTGTCAGAGCAGGCTGAAGTGCCAAGCCTAGCTGTTGAGGAATCTGACAATACTGCGCTTGATGAAGCCATGGAAGCCATGGAGGCCTTGGGCTATCGTCCAGCAGAATTGAAGAAAATCAAGAAATTCTTTGAAGGAACAACGGATACTGCTGAAAATTATATCAAGTCGGCCCTCAAGATGTTAATGAAATAGGAGCAACGTCCATGAAACGATGCGGTTGGGTCAAAGAAAATAACCCCTTATATGTAGCCTACCATGATGAAGAGTGGGGACGACCTGTCAAAGAAGATCAGGTTCTCTTTGAACTCCTATGCCTAGAAAGCTACCAAGCGGGACTATCATGGGAAACCATTCTCAATAAACGGACAGGTTTTCGCCAAGCCTTTCATGATTATGATGTACTCGCAGTTGCCCAGATGTCAGACAGTGAACTGGAAAGCCTGTTGGAGAATCCAGCCATCGTCCGGCACAGGGCTAAGATTTTTGCTACGCGACAAAATGCGCAAGCCTTTCTCAAGGTTCGGGAAGAATACGGCACCTTTGCAGACTATCTCTGGTCTTGGGTTAACTTTACACCAGTTGACAATCATGTAAAGAACTATCGAGAAGCGCCTAGCAAGACGAACTTGTCGGAACAACTGTCCAAAGATTTGAAAAAACGTGGCTTTACCTTTGTTGGTCCCGTCTGCGCCTATTCCTATATGCAGGCTACAGGACTTGTAAATGATCATGAAGTGGATTGTGAGTACCATTAAAGTCCCACGGAAAAGCATTTTGACGTGCCTTGTAAAAGGATTTGGTCTCGACAGGCTTCACTTGCTACTGTAAACTGAGGAGGAAATATGACAATAGGTCAAGTGATAAAAAACAAGCGACTAGAAGCAGGTCATTCTCAGGAATATCTAGCAGAGCAACTCGGGGTCAGCCGTCAAACCATCTCCAATTGGGAAAATGCGCGCACCCTTCCAGCGGCTGATTACCTAAAAGAACTGAGTCAGCTCTATGGTATGTCCTTTGATGCCTTGATTGGGCTTGAAGCGCCAAGTCATTCCAAGAAGACCTTACTTCTCAAATATGCCCTGCTCAGCCTCATTCTCGTGCTACTGCTCTTATTCAGTCATGATAGCAACTTTTATGCTTATGTGATTGCGGGCGCTATTTTCATCCTTTTTCTATTGGATATTTCAAGATTCATCAAGAAAAAGGTGTCCTTATGGAAAAACAGAGAAAGTCGGTTGTAGTTTTTACGGTTTTATATGGTGTGATGTTTGTGATGGGAGGAAATCGAGTCATTGGCAGTTTGTTTTCTCTCACTTCAGAACAACGTATCTTCTTTCAATTTGTTCTCTATATCCTTTTATGCTGGCTAGGAATCGTTGCCTACAGGGAAGAATTACGGCAGAAGTGGCAATGGATTAGGACACATAAAACCAAATCTTTAGGAATCCTAGTGCTTGGTTTTATCGTAACAAGTTTAGCTGATACGCTCTTTTCACTGCTGGTCGTGACGTTGACTTCAGTTTTCAATTTAGAATTGATTTCTACTAACCCTAATACTGTTGCTTTTGTGTTTAATCATTTTTCTCCTATCATCAGTATTCTAATACTGGGAGTAGCAGGTCCCTTGGTGGAAGAATTTTTCTTTAGACAATTTTTAGTAGGTAGATTGTCAGAAAAATGTTCAAAAACAGTTGCTATAGTGGTGTCTGCTGTCTTATTTGTACTCAACCATGCCCAACGTTTACAAACTTCTGAATTACTGACGGTTTTGTTGCATCTACCAGCTGGAATTATCTGGGGAATTCTTTTCTTACGAACGAATAAAAATATTTATTTTAGTTCCTGTTTACACATCTTTAATAATGTTACGGCATTCTTGCTATGAGAATAAATATCAAAGAACCAATCCGGTTCTTTTTATGTTATAATCAAGAAAATATTTTACGAATAATAAGATGAGGAGGTTTATATGAAAGCAGAGTTGATTGCAGTTGGAACGGAGATTCTGACGGGGCAAATCGTCAACACCAATGCTCAATTTTTATCAGAAAAATTCGCCGAGTTAGGCATCGATGTCTTTTTTCATACCGCAGTTGGTGACAACGAAAAGCGTCTCTTGTCTGTCCTAGATATTGCGAGTAAGCGCAGTGATTTGATCGTTCTTTGCGGAGGGCTAGGGCCGACCGAAGATGACCTGACCAAGCAAACATTAGCTAAGTTTCTAGGTAAAAATTTGGTCTTTGATTCCACCGCTTTGGCCAAGTTAGACCGCTTTTTTGCCAGTAGAAAAGGACGCGTGCGTACTCCCAATAACGAGCGCCAAGCGCAGCTGGTCGAAGGAAGTAGGGCACTTCAAAATCCAGCAGGTTTAGCAGTTGGAGCTTTGATAGAAGAAAATCAAGTGACCTACGTCGTGCTACCTGGCCCACCCAGCGAGTTGAAAGCCATGTTTACAGAAAGTTTACAGCCCTTATTGCTTCATTCAAACCAAAAGTTGTACTCGCGTGTGCTACGCTTCTTTGGGATTGGCGAAAGTCAGTTGGTGACGATTTTGGCGGATGTGATTGAAAATCAATCGGATCCAACTCTGGCACCCTATGCCAAGACAGGTGAAGTCACCTTGCGCTTGTCTACAAAGGCAGAAGATGAAGAAACAGCCAAACAGAAACTCGATTGCTTAGAGCAAGAAATCCTAGCCCGAGACCATCTTGCTACCTGTCTCTATGGCTATGGAGATGACAATAGCCTTTCTAAGATTGTGGCCCGTGAACTAGAAGAGCAAGGTCTTCGTTTTGCCATGGTGGAAAACCTAACCGCTGGCTTACTCCAAGCAGACCTGACACTTTCTTTACAGAATCGTCAACTCTTTAAGGGAGGTCTAGTAGTGAGTGATGAAAGGGTGGATGTTCAGAAGGCTCAAGAATTGGCAGCCTTTATCTGTGAAGATTCCAAGGCAGATGTGGGACTTGCTTTGCTAGGAGAACTAAAGCCAGAATCACAGGCAGATAATGTGATGGCGACCTACTACATCGCTGTATCGGTACATGGCCAGCTAACTGTCACCGAGGTAGACTTAGGTGGCTATACGGAGCAACACATGCGCCATATTGCATGTTTACATGCCCTGAATACCATGCGTAACATTTTGTTAAACCATAAAAATTTGCTATAATGAACAAATAACGACAACTAGAGGAGAAGGAAAATTGGCAAAGAAACCAAGTAAAAAATTAGAAGATATTACCAAAAAATTTGGTGATGAACGTAAGAAAGCCTTAGATGACGCTCTAAAAACGATTGAAAAAGATTTTGGTAAAGGTGCGATTATGCGCCTCGGAGAGCGGGCAGAACAAAAAGTACAAGTCATGAGTTCAGGAAGTTTATCCATCGATATTGCCTTGGGTGCTGGTGGTTATCCAAAGGGACGGATTATCGAAATCTACGGTCCTGAAAGTTCAGGTAAGACGACAGTGGCTCTTCATGCAGTTGCCCAAGCACAAAAAGAAGGTGGTATTGCAGCCTTTATCGATGCGGAGCATGCACTTGACCCGGCCTATGCCCAAGCGCTTGGTGTGAATATTGACGAGTTGCTCTTATCTCAACCAGACTCTGGTGAGCAAGGACTTGAAATTGCTGGTAAGTTGATTGATTCAGGTGCCGTTGACCTCGTGGTTGTTGACTCGGTTGCAGCCCTTGTACCTCGTGCGGAGATTGATGGTGAGATTGGGGATAGCCACGTTGGTTTGCAGGCGCGTATGATGAGCCAAGCTATGCGTAAGTTGTCCGCTTCAATTAACAAGACCAAAACGATTGCGATTTTCATCAACCAATTGCGTGAAAAAGTTGGTGTGATGTTTGGAAATCCTGAGACAACGCCTGGTGGACGTGCGCTGAAATTCTATGCATCTGTCCGTATGGATGTTCGTGGAAATACTCAAATTAAGGGTAGTGGTGATCAAAAAGATACCAATGTCGGAAAAGAGACCAAGGTTAAAATCGTTAAAAACAAGGTCGCTCCTCCTTTCAAGGAAGCAGTTGTCGAAATCATGTATGGTCATGGAATTTCACAAACGGGTGAATTGATTGAGATCGGTAGCAATCTTGGCATCATTAAAAAAGCCGGTGCTTGGTATTCCTACAACGATGAGAAAATCGGCCAAGGTTCAGAAAACGCTAAGAAATACTTGGAAGAGAATCCAGAAGTATTTGCCGAAATCGATCGCAAGATCCGCGTTCACTATGGCTTGATTGAAGATACAGAGTCTGCAGCAGTTGCTGAAAAGACAGAAGTTCCAGCAGACATTCAAGATGTTGTTCTTGATTTGGACGGCGGGATTGAGTTAGAAGATTAAAAGCATAAAGAGAAAGAGGTGGAGATTTGTTCTCGCCTTTTTTGTATAAAAACACCCCGTTTTACGAATATTTTTATCAAATTTTACAAAATAATGAGGTAAAAAGTGAAAAATAGGTCTTTAGACTGAAGCCTTTCTATGGTATAATGGAGTATAATGTGTTTAAGAAAATGTAGCAAAGGAGAGACTACATGATTAAAATTTATACAGTTTCCAGCTGTACAAGTTGTAAAAAAGCGAAAAACTGGCTCAATGCTCACCAGTTATCATACAACGAGCATAATTTAGGAAAAGAAGCTATCAGCAAAGAAGAGATTTTAAATATTCTGACGAAGACTGAAAACGGGATTGCAAGTATTGTATCCTCTAAAAATCGCTATGCTAAAAATCTCGACTGCGATATTGAGGATTTGAGTGTCAATGAAGTGATTGAATTGATTACGGAAAATCCACGTATTTTAAAAAGCCCCATCCTAATCGATGAGAAACGCCTCCAGGTAGGCTATAAAGAAGACGACATCCGTGCTTTTCTACCCCGTTCTGTACGCAATGTAGAGAATGCGCAAGCTCGTCTGCGTGCAGCTCTATAAGGTACACACTAGAGAGAAAAGTTTGATTTTTTGGTCAAACTTTTTTTGTCGCAGATAATGGAATTTGTTGCGGATAACATCGAGCCTGCAAAAGCCGGTAATATAAGGTCGAATCATTGATAGTATAGACTAAATATGGTATAATAAAGGTAATAGAATAAGGAAAGAAGGTGTAAGTATGGGATTCACAGAAGAAACTGTTCGTTTTCGTTTGGATGATGTCAATAAACAAGAAATTAGCGAAACCTTGACAAATGTCTACCGTTCTCTCGATGAGAAAGGTTACAATCCAATTAACCAAATTGTAGGCTATGTATTGAGTGGAGATCCAGCTTATATCCCTCGTTACAATGATGCGCGGAACCGGATTCGTAAGTATGAACGCGATGAAATCGTAGAAGAATTGGTCCGTTTTTATTTGAAGGGAAATGGGATTGACCTCTGATGAGAATAATGGGATTAGATGTAGGTTCCAAAACGGTTGGAGTAGCGATTTCGGATCCTCTTGGTTTTACAGCGCAAGGATTGGAAATTATTCCGATTGACGAGGAGAAGGGCGAATTTGGATTTGAACGCTTGACAGAGCTGGTCCAAGAATATAAGGTGGACACATTCGTTGTCGGTCTACCGAAAAATATGAACAATACCAGCGGGCCACGCGTTGAGGCTAGTCAAGCCTATGGTGACCGTTTGGTAGAACGATACGGTTTGCCAGTCAAGTATCAGGATGAACGGCTGACAACGGTCGCCGCAGAGCGCATGTTAATTGAGCAGGCAGATATCAGTCGCGGCAAACGCAAGAAAGTGATTGATAAGTTAGCTGCACAACTCATTTTACAAAATTATTTAGATAGAACATTTTAAGGAGTAACACATGGCACACAACCACGAACATGATCATGATCATAACCACGATGAACGCGAGTTTATCACCCTAGTAGACGATAATGGAAATGAGACCTTGTTTGAAATTCTTTTGACCATTGACGGACAAGAAGAGTTTGGTAAAAATTACGTTCTCTTGATTCCTGCCAGCGCAGAAGAAGATGAAAACGGTGAGGTAGAAATCCAAGCCTACTCATACATTGAAAACGAAAACGGCACCGAAGGTGACCTCCAACCAATCCCAGAAGACGCAACTGCTGAGTGGGATATGATTGAAGAAGTCTTCAACAGCTTTATGGAGGAGTAAAAACGTCCGGGGGACGTTTTTAGCCTCGCTCTAAGAAACTAGAAATAGCGAGTATTCCAGTGGATGTTTTTAGCCCTGTCCCCAGAAATTCGAAAGGACAGGTTAACCATAGTGGACGTTTTTAGCCTCGCTCTAAGAAACTAGAAAGAGCGAGTATTCCAGTGGATGTTTTTAGCCCTGTCCCCAGAAATTCGAAAGGACAGGTAAACCAGAGGGGACGTTTTTAGCCTCGCTCCTAGAAATTCGAAAGAGCGAGTATTCCGGTGGACGTTTTTAGCCTCGCTCCAAGAAATTCGAAAGAGTGAGTATTCCAGTGGATGTTTTTAGCCCTGTCCCCAGAAATTCGAAAGGACAGGTAAACCAGAGGGGACGTTTTTAGCCTCGCTCCAAGAAACTAGAAAGAGCGAGTATTCCGGTGGATGTTTTTAGCTCTGCTCTAGAAAAATCTGCTTGATGAATAGCAACCCATATCTGCGATTGGATATTCCAATCGTAGATTTTTTTGTCCCAAGGTTGCCTGTTACCAGTCGGAGATGAAAATTGTCATGCTTTATTATTTTTGGTATAATATATAGATATTTCTAGGAGTGTGATGAAGTATGAAGAAGGAAGGATTTGGAGAGAAAGTTCGGAGATTGAGAGAGGAACGTGGCTGGACCAGAGAGCAGTTTTGCGATGACGAGCGGGAGTTGACCGTACGCCAGTTGACACGGATTGAACATGGGATATCGAAGCCCACTTTGACTAAAATATTTTTTATTGCGCATCGATTGGGTTTATCTTTGTTTGAGCTGATGCCTGATTATATTGATTTGCCAGATCAGTACGTGAAGCTCAAATACGATATTTTACGTACTCCTACATATAATCGGGCAGATTTAATTGACAAGCGAAATGGCAAGCTGAAACAAATTTATGACCGATTTTATGACCAATTACCAGATATAGAACGGGTTGCCATTGATGCCTTGCAGTCAACCATTGATGTATTAGAGACCAAGTCAGACATATTCGGCAGGGAGATTGTCAAGAAACATATCCCGCGGATTGAACGTAAACGAAAATATGATGTGAATGATTTATTGGTTATCCATCTTTTTATGGAGCATGCCTATCTGTCCAATCTGAGGAAGAAGTCTGATAGCAGGAAGATGTTTTTAAAGCTGGTGGCAGAGTTGCCCAAACAAGTCATGCTGATGGAGCCAGAGGATCTCTTTGTCCTTAGAAATGTCATGTTTGCAACGATTCGTGTGCTGGGAGCCAAGGAAATCTGTGACCCTATTCCAGCCTTGTTTCAGGGGCTTGATCAGATTATGCAGATTACACAAGATTTTCAAAAATATCCGATTTTTAGTATGCTTCGTTGGAAATATGAACTCTTGGTTCACCGCGATGTCAACCGAGCCTCTAGCTACTGTAAAGAAGCGATGGTATTTGCTAAATTGATGGGAAATCTACACTTGATGGAGCAACTGCATGCACAGTGGCGACGCGATACCAGTGAATTTATGACATTTTTGTCCTGTTGATTCTTTTGATGGTCTATTATACTAAGATCATCAAAGGAAAAGGAGGTAAGAATCTTGAAGACAGTTCATTATAGTGTCGCAGTCGATTGGTCTGATTGGTGGGTGAAATAACCCGCCATTCTTTTTTGATTTTTTAGGTTAAAGTTGATACTATAGTCAAATGAATGGACTTTCAGACAAGGAACTTAAGACGCAGACAGTACTGAAGTACGGCAAGTCGAAAGTGACGATGTATCAAAGTTCATTCAAAAGACTATATAGAGAAAGCGTTGATGGAGGTAAAGATGACGAGACTAGAGAAATGGTTACAAACTAAGCAGGGAAAAGTTTACCGCTATAAGATGGAGAAAGTCCAATATGCTCTTGATTTGCTGGGTCATCCCGAGAAAGGCTTGCCCGTCGTTCATGTGGCAGGTACCAATGGAAAAGGCTCCACCATAGCCTTTTTAAACAGTTTGTTGCTCGCTCAAGGCTTTCGGGTTGGAACATTTGTTTCTCCACATATGGTCACGATTTATGACCGGATTTGTATCAACGGTCGGCCGATTCCAGAAGCCCTCTTCCAGAAATTGGCGGAGCAGATTTTTGCTTTGGAACAAGAGGTGGAGCGGGTCTATGAACCCTTTCGCTATTTTGAAGTGATGACCCTCATCATGCTTCTTTATTTTAAGGACCAGGGGTTGGACTTTGCTTTGGTTGAAGTTGGAATCGGTGGATTGCTGGATACGACCAATGTAGTGGAGCCCTTAGCGACCTTGATTACCTCTATTGGTTTGGATCATCAGGACTTGCTCGGTCATCGTTTAGAAGCGATTGCGGAGCAAAAAGCAGGTATTATAAAGCCAGGCGTTCCTGTACTCATTGGCCCATTGCCATCTTCTGCGGTAGAGATTTGCCGTAGGCAGGCTAGGCTACAAGAAGCGCCAATCTACTGTGAGGGGGTGGATTTTTCCCTCCAGAATGGCCTCTTTACCAATGCGACACAAAGGCTTGAGAGACTAAGGCTAGGCTTGGTTGGGCAGCATCAGGAAGAAAATGCAGCTCTTGCTTTACAGGCCTTTTTTCTCCTGATGGAACAGCGAAACGTTTCAATCGACATGGAGATGGTGCGTCGGGCACTAGAGACAACGACGTGGGCAGGGCGTTTAGAAAAAGTGGGACAGCAGGGACAAATCTATTTGGATGGAGCCCATAATCTTCCTGCCATTGAACGATTGGTAGCATTTATCCAGTCTCTTTCAGCGGAACGAGTAACGATTCTTTTTTCAGCTTTGAAACGAAAAGATTTTCGAGAAATGTTGGAGTATCTCGAAAAAAATGTGCCACAGGCTAGATTGGTACTAACAGGCTTTGCCTATGACGGTGGTATCAATGAGATGGATTGTCCCGAAGAACTGCATTACGAGGCAGATTATAGGCAATTTATCAAAGAATGGGAAGAAACTGCTTCATCAGACGAGGTACTGTTTATTACAGGGTCGCTCTATTTTATTTCAGAGGTTCGGCGTCAGTGGAAAGACGTTTTCGCCAGTTAGAAAAAGTGGGTACTGTTGTTAGGATAACCACACACATTTAAAGGACTGGAAAGTGTTTGGCTTCGCATGAGAGAATTCTTTTACGAATAGATAGGTATGACAGATCAAGAAATAGCTATCTTTTTAGAGGAGTTCCAACGGCAAGCCTATCATCGTTTTCGGGAATTAGAGCAGTATGCTCGAATCGTAAACCAGCGAAATAAGAAATGACAGACGGTATACTTTTTGTTATAATAAAATGAATTGTGTAAGGAGAATCCAATGACAGAGACAGAAGTGACATACAGTCGTTCAGAGAGCTATTCAAGACGCGGTCGTCGTGTTCGCCAGAGTAGACAACCACTATTTAATGAAGAATTTCAGCACCATATGCCAAAGACCAAGGTGATGCCTTCTTTGTTGTGGAGCTTAGTTTTGAGTTTGCTTAGTGTTGCCAATCCCTTGTTGACCTCCTTTGCGACAAACATGCAATCACAGGATTTGTATGCAGGATTCGCGATGCACGCAGGTCAGAGTCCCTACGGTCAATTTTTTGGTACGAGTGGAGTGCTCTATTATTTATTAGTATATGTTGGTTCTTCATTTGGGACAACACTTGGGCTGGTTGTCTTGCACTGGCTTGTGCTTTCAGCAGCAGGGATTTATTTTTATAAAATCTGCAGTTACTTCAGCCAATCAAGCCGTGTCAGCTCGAGATTACAAACCTGGTTTTACTTGTTTATCCTAGCCTTGAGCGTTGGCGGTGTCCAAGCCAGCTTGTTTGCCTTACCGTTTGTAATAGCAGGTCTATGGTTTTTGTTACGGTATTTTGAACGAGCAACTCGGGATGAAGGGTTCATTTTATATGGAGTATACGGCGCGATTGCTTTTTTAATCTATCCTAAGAGCATCTTGTTGTGGGTAGTTTCCAGCCTTGTATTGACCATTTATAATACGAACCAGCGACAGTTCGCAAGGGGTGTCTATCAGGCCTTAGCGACAATCTTTGGTTTTCTTCTAATCGTTTATTCTGTGGGGTATTACACCTTTGTAGAGCAAGTGTTGGGAGCGGCTATTCAACAGACTTTCTTCTATGAGTTTGCCTTGAATATTTCATATAGCGGTATCCTTTGGACGCTGGCTCAAATCTTTTTGTTCTTGCTCCTATCAGGATTTTTAAAGAATCTCTTGCAGCTATTCGTGTCAATGGGACAGGGGAAATGGGTGTATTTCAAGGTCCTTGTTGTGATGGCTTTTGCAGTCCAGCTCCTATTTTTAATAGCAGATGGACACTTTGAGTTGAGCCATTTGGTTATCCTCTTGCCCTACGGCTTTATCATGGGCTTGATTGAGCTATCTTCTAGCGTTTCCAATGAAGAATTTTTAGCGAAAAAGATGGCGCATTATTCCTACCTCCAATCTCACATCTATCTACCATTACTTGCTGTGCTGCTCCTCTTAGTAGTGAAGCCAGTTGTTACCTATGTTATGACGAACGATGTGATGCAGGAACGTCAAGAAGTGTCTCGCTATATTAAGGAGAACTCTGAAAGTTCAGATACAATCTATGCATGGGATGATAGCGCTCAGATCTATCTCCAGAGCGAGCGTCTTTCAGCAGGAGAAATTTTGACAGCTACGCCTTACCTAGATTCCAAAGCCAATCAGGATGGTCTGACCTTTGATTTGAACAAGAACAAGGCGCGGTATATCGTTGTGAATACGCAGGTGGCTCTGTTGGATAGAGTAAAATCGAACATAGAAAGCAATTACGAAAAAGTAGATTTGGGAACTAGTCAGTTGACTTTATACGAGAAAAAAGAATGAAAATGATTGTGTAAGCAGTCATTTTTTATTATAAAACAATCTATATATTGTGTGTTTTTTTAAAAAATTACAATTTTGCTACTAGATGTTGATTTTATGATAGCGAAGTGATACACTATAGAAAGACAGAGAAAGGAGAGAATGTGAAATGGTAGTACAAACAGAACGGGTTATTGTACCAGAAATTTTAGTATTAAAACGAGACGGGCGGACAGTAGCCTTTGAGGCGGAGAAGATTTTGGCGGCGCTTGGTCGGGCCAATGATGAGATGGCACACCCTTGTTCGCAAGCGGCCCTTGATCAAGTGACTCAGGCAGTGCTAGCGGAGATTGGTCGGCGTTTTCATCAGGATATTCAGATTTATGAAATCCAGACCATTGTCGAGCAGGAATTGTTGAAAGCCCACTTGTATGAATTAGCAGAACTGTATATTCAGTATCGCACCAAGCGGGATTTTGAGCGCCATCAAGCCATGGACATCAATTTTACGATTGAAAAGCTCTTGACCAAAGATCAGACGGTGGTCAATGAAAATGCCAACAAGGATAGTGATGTCTTTAATACCCAGCGGGATTTGACGGCAGGTATCGTAGGCAAATCTATTGGGCTCAAGCTCCTGCCAGCCCATGTGGCAAACGCCCACCAGAAAGGGGATCTTCATTTCCATGACTTGGATTACAGTCCCTATACGCCCATGACTAATTGCTGCTTGATTGATTTCAAGGGGATGCTGGCCAATGGCTTTAAGATTGGGAATGCCGAGGTAGAAAGTCCTAAGTCGATTCAGACAGCGACGGCGCAGATTTCACAAATCATTGCCAATGTTGCCTCCAGCCAATATGGAGGTTGTACGGCAGACCGTGTAGATGAGTTGCTGGCACCTTATGCCGAGTTGAATTATCAAAAGCACTTGAAGGACGCAAGAGAGTGGGTCTTGCCTGAAAAGCAGGAAGAGTATGCCCGTGAAAAGACCCAAAAAGACATCTATGATGCCATGCAGTCCTTGGAGTATGAGATTAACACCTTATTTACCTCAAATGGTCAGACACCTTTTACTTCCTTAGGATTTGGTCTAGGAACATCATGGTTTGAGCGGGAGATTCAAAAAGCGATTTTACGGATTCGGATCAAGGGCTTGGGGAGTGAAGAGCGGACGGCTATTTTTCCAAAATTGATTTTCACCCTCAAACGAGGCTTGAATCTGGAAGAAGGTAGTCCTAACTACGACATCAAGCAGCTGGCCTTGGAATGTGCGACTAAGCGGATGTATCCTGATGTCTTGTCCTATGATAAGATTATTGATTTGACGGGCTCTTTTAAAGCACCGATGGGTTGTCGCTCTTTCTTACAGGGCTGGTTGGATGAAAATGGCGAAGAAGTCAATTCTGGCCGAATGAATCTCGGTGTCGTGACCCTCAATCTTCCGCGGATTGCCATGGAATCTGGCGGAGATATGCTCAAGTTTTGGGATCTTTTTGAGGAACGGATGGGGATTGCCAAGGACGCCTTGGTTTATCGCATGCACCGTGTCATGGAGGCACGTCCAGCCAATGCACCGATTCTGTACCAGTATGGTGCTTTTGGCAAGCGCTTGGGCAAGGACGATGAGGTAGGGCAACTTTTCACCAACCGCCGTGCGACGATTTCTCTCGGCTACATTGGTCTCTATGAAGTCGCAACTGTCTTTTATGGTAGCGATTGGGAGACCAATCCAGCAGCCAAAGAGTTTACCTTGGACATTGTTCGGATGATGAAAGAGCGTGTCGGGGCTTGGTCAGATGAGTATGATGTGCATTTTTCGATTTATTCAACACCATCTGAAAGTCTGACAGACCGTTTCTGCCGTTTAGACCGAGAAAAGTTTGGGTTGGTCAAGGATATTACGGATAAGGAATACTATACCAATTCCTTCCATTATAATGTGAGCAAGAATCCAACTCCGTTTGAAAAATTAGAATTTGAAAAAGAGTATCCAGAAGCGGGTGCGACAGGTGGATTTATCCATTATTGTGAATATCCTGTTTTGCAGCAAAATCCTAAGGCCTTGGAAGCTGTCTGGGACTTTGCCTATGACCGTGTGGGGTATTTGGGAACCAATACTCCGATTGATCGCTGTTATGAATGCCATTTTGAGGGGGACTTTACACCGACTGAACGGGGCTTTAAGTGTCCAAACTGTGGCAATACGGATCCAAAGACTGTCGATGTGGTCAAGCGGACCTGTGGCTATTTGGGCAATCCACAGGCTAGACCTATGGTCAATGGCCGTCACAAGGAAATTGCTGCGCGTGTCAAACACATGAACGGTTCAACAATATATATAAAAGGAGATGAAAATGGGAAAGTATCAACTAGATGATAAGGGCAAAGCCCTTGTAACACGCTACCACGAGAAACATTCCAAAGGTGGCCTCAAGAAAACAGACAAGATTGCCCAGTTGCGGGAACAATTTTTAAAAAAACAAGGGAAATAAGATGGGACAGCTCAACCTGTCTGAACGATCAACATGAATGAGGCTGGGGATTTTGTCCCAGCCTTTACATCATAAGTAAGGAGTAGGCTATGGAATTGAGACGACCGACTTTGGCGGATAAAGTGGCGATTCTAGAGATGGTGGAAGAATTTCGTACGGCTAAGAGTGCCACGGATGGCTTTTTTGGTGGAGAGAAGTTTGAGTATGAAGAGTGGCTTGAAACCAACGCTGCTGCTGAGATGGGCTTGGGACTTTCAGCTGGATTTGTGCCTTTTATCCAGTATGTCTCCTTCGATGATACAGGCAGAGCGCTGGGGTTTGTCAATCTGCGCTTGCGACTCAATGAACACTTGCTTAATCACGGCGGTCACCTTGGCTATAGTATCCGTCCTAGCGAGCGAGGAAAGGGGTATGCCAAGGAGCAGTTGCGTCTAGGATTGTTGGAAGCAAAGAGAAAAAATATTTCTCGGGTGCTTTTGACCTGCCATGTGGATAATGAAGCCAGTCGCAGAACCATTCTCTCCCAAGGTGGACAGTTGGAAAATCAAGTTGGGGAGACGGAGCGGTACTGGATTGACTTGGAGGAGTTATGAATAATCCCAAACCACAAGAGTGGAAAAGTGAAGAATTGAGTCAGGGAAGGATTATTGACTACAAGGCCTTTAACTTTGTGGATGGCGAAGGGGTGCGCAATTCCCTTTATGTCGCAGGTTGTATGTTTCATTGTGAGGGCTGTTATAATGTGGCCACTTGGTCTTTTAAGGCAGGCATTCCTTACACCAAGGAGCTGGAGGAGCAAATCATGCAAGACCTTGCTCATCCTTATGTACAGGGGCTGACCCTGCTAGGTGGTGAGCCGTTTTTGAATACGGGAATTTTGCTTCCCTTGGTCAAGCGGATTCGAAGAGAGTTGCCTGATAAGGACATTTGGTCTTGGACGGGCTATACCTGGGAGGAAATGATGCTGGAGACGCCGGATAAGTTGGAATTGCTGCGCCATATTGACATCCTAGTCGATGGACGTTACGACCGCACAAAACGCAATCTCATGTTGCAATTTCGGGGATCGTCCAACCAGCGCATCATCGATGTGCAGAAATCTTTAGCCCAAAATCAAGTCGTGATTTGGGAGAAATTGCAGGACGGAACGAATCAGTATGAACAAATCAAACGGGATGAACCATAGTCTCCAAATTATGATATAATGGTACCATTATGCTCGAAGAAAATGGCAGAGGATTTTTTGACGAGTAGAATGCTTAGACTAGGGAAGAGAGTGAAGAGATGTACGATTATCTGATTGTTGGAGCAGGTTTGTCTGGAGCAGTATTTGCCTATGAAGCGACCAAGCGTGGAAAAAAAGTAAAAGTGATTGACAAGCGAGACCATATCGGAGGCAATATCTATTGTGAGTTGATAGAGGGCATCAATGTCCATAAATATGGGGCGCATATTTTCCATACATCCAATAAACGAATCTGGGACTATGTCCATCAATTTGCGACCTTTAACCACTATATCAATGCTCCTGTTGCCAATTATCAAGGGAAGTTGTATAATCTGCCCTTCAATATGAATACCTTTTATGCCATGTGGGGTACGAAAACACCTCAAGAGGTCAAGGAGAAAATTGCGGAGCAAACCCAGCATTTACAGGATACAGAGCCTCGGAATTTAGAGGAGCAGGCCCTGAAATTGATTGGAAAAGATGTCTATGAAATCCTGATTAAGGGCTACACAGAAAAGCAGTGGGGACGTTCTGCGACAGATTTGCCACCCTTTATCATCAAACGTCTACCAGTTCGCTTTACCTTTGATAATAACTACTTCAATGATCGCTACCAAGGGATTCCAGAGGGTGGTTATAATGTCATCATCGAAAAAATGCTAGAGGGAATTGAGTTGGAGCTTGGGGTGGATTTCTTTGAAGAGAGGTCAGCATGGGAGGCGCAGGCGAACAAGGTGGTCTTTACGGGCATGATTGACCAGTATTTTGACTACAAGCATGGGGAGTTGGACTACCGCGGGCTTCGCTTTGAACACGAGGTGCTGGACACAGATAATTTTCAAGGAAATGCTGTGGTCAACTACACAGAAAGAGCAGTACCCTATACTCGGATCATTGAGCACAAGCACTTTGAATTTGGAACCCAAGAAAAGACGGTCGTCACCAAGGAATATCCAGCCGATTGGAAAAAAGGGGATGAACCCTACTATCCTATCAACGATGCAGCAAACAATGCCATTTTTGCCAACTATGCCAAAGAAGCAGAAAGCCTGAAGGACAAGGTCATTTTCTGCGGTCGTTTGGCAGATTACAAGTATTACGATATGCATCTAGTCATCGAGCGCGCGCTTGAAGTTGTAGAAGCGGAGTTTGGGGAATAAGTAGAAAAAACACTAGACTGGTTGTTGAGCGGTCTGGTGTTTTTGTGTTCAATATGAATAGTAGGCTTGTTATTTTAGGCAGGATATATTATAATGAAATCTAGGCATTACATAAATCAGGAGAAAATTATAATGAAGCGATATGTTACCTTATTAGCGTGTCTGGGAATATTTAGCATCGGTGTGACTCAGACTGTTTTTGCGGAGGCAGGTGCTCCTACAACTAGATCAATGCAAATGGCAGATTTCCATATAAGTTCTGGTGGATATACAAATTTAACAGAACAAGAGTTGTCAGAGATTATACAGGCTCAATTGGTGAAGGACTATCATGTGTTTTATGGTGAATTTCTGAAAGAAATTGCTGAAGGATTTGGAGCAGAGGCCCAGAAAGCAAAAGAAGATTATGAGCTTGTGAAAGAAAATCCTAGCATTTCAGAATCTGATAAGTTGCAGAAACGTTTCGTTCAACAATTGGCCCAAGGGGCCAGTACAGGTGCATGGCAAGTGACTGCAGATTTTCCTTTATTGACGAAAGATACGTTACAAGAAGCTCAAGCCATATTGGATAGATACGGTGTAACGGATACCGATGATAATATGGATGAGACGCTATCTCCAGATCAAGAAAAGTTTATTTTGACCAAGATAAAGGAATTCTTAGTGGAGAAAAAAGAGCGTAATGATAAGTACATGAAAGCTAAAAAGGTTAGAGATGCAGAGCAAATGGCTGAGTATGAGGCGATTTTGAAGGATCCGAATAAATCGGAACAAGATATTTTGACGGCATCTCAGCGCTACGGCTACAGTATAGGTACAGGCTTTGTACCAGATATTACTCCTCTGTTGGAGGAAGTCGAGAAACGTTTAGCTGCACTTGAAGGGCACAATACTTCTACTCCTTCTACAGGAGTAACGACTTCAACTAATTCGACTGTTCAATCATCAAATACAATGCCTTCTTCTACTAGTACTGGCACAAGTAATAGCACCAGTACAGCTACTTCAGTCTTACCGGATCAGTCAACATCCTCAACATCGTTTTCAGCTCCTAACCAGACGGCAGAAGGAAAGCCAGTAGCTACACGTATTTTACCGCGTACAGGTGAGAAAGCAACCACTCTTGCAATATATGGAATGGTGACGTTGACCTTATCTAGTCTCTTAGTTGTCATTGCAAAAAATAGAAAGTCTAAAAAAGTTGAGTGTTAATGGCTGAATATAGAATGGTATTGGTATTTCGATTTAAGTCAAAGAGAAGTAGGTGTGAGAAGGACTTAGGTCCTTCTTTTTTATGATCGTTTGAGAGGAAAATACCAAAAAAGCCTTGCAGTACAAGGCTTTCGGAGATATGCGAACATCCTCCCTGTAGGGATCGAACCTACGACCCACGGATTAAGAGTCCGCTGCTCTGCCAGCTGAGCTAAGGAAGGAAAAGAAAAACGCTGTATTGGTACCGGTGATTCATGAATTGTATTGATCCCGCACAGTAAGTAGCAGGTGGGTAACTCGTTTCTAACTTCAGTCGCTTCCGTGTGAGACGGCCTGCATACTGTTAGAAAACACTTGTTTCCCTAGTAATACAAAAATAGTCGGTCAACACATAGGTATGAATTCGTATACCACAGCAGTTCTTATCTATGTATTTATCTTATCATATTTTGAAAAAAAATCAAGAGAAAATTCGCAAAAAAGAAAGCGTTATCATAGCGAGCGGGGTTTTTGCCTACTCTATCAAGGGTTTTGGGCTTTTCGATTTTTTAGTTCGGTGATTTTTTCCTGGGTCAATTTGAGGGCTCGCTCGTATTTTCCAGTCTCGTTTGGCTCAAAATAGTGCTGATGGACGAGTTTATCTGGCAAATATTGTTGGTTTACCCACTTTTCGGGGAAATTGTGGGGATAGAGATAGTCTTGGGCGTTGCCCAATTCTTGACTGCCCTTGTAATGCCCATCGCGGAGGTGGCGCGGAATGGGGAGGTGGCCGTTTTTCCTGAGATCCGCAAGAGCCTGATCCATGGCAAGATAGGCAGAATTGGACTTGGGGGATAGGGCGAGGTCAATCACGATATTGGCAATGGGAATACGGGCTTCGGGGAAGCCGATTTTTTGAGCTGCTTCAAGGGCGGTCACCGTGTGAATCTGGGCATCAGGATTGGCAAGTCCAATATCCTCGTAAGCAATGACCATGAGCCGTCTGGCAAGGCTGGGCAAATCTCCAGCTTCAATCAAACGCGCGGCATAGTGGAGACTGGCATTGACATCACTTCCGCGAATGGATTTTTGCAGGGCAGAGAGGACATCGTAATGTCCATCTCCGTTTCGATCCATGGTGATATAGCTTTTTTGCAGGCTATTTTCCATCGTGTCAAGGGTGATATGGCGAATGCCATCCTTGTTTTCGGGTGTTGAAAGAACGGCTAATTCGAGGGAATTAAAGGCTGAACGCAGGTCTCCGTTGGTGCTGGTGGCGATGAAATCCAGCGCATCACCGTCTAGGCTAACCGGAAAGTCAAATCCACGCTCGGAATCTGACAGGGCAGTCTGAACGGCTGTCTTGATGTCCTCATTGGAGAGAGGTTCCAGCTCAAAAATCTGAACGCGACTGCGGATAGCAGGTGTCACGGAAAAGAAAGGATTTTCTGTGGTGGCTCCAATCATGATGAGATTGCCATTTTCCAACAAAGGCAGTAAAAAATCTTGTTTGGTCTTGTCTAGGCGATGAATCTCGTCCAGAAGTAGAATCAATCCTCCTGAAAATTTGGCTTCTTCAGCGATTTCTTGGAGGCGTTTTTTGGTGTCAACAGTGGCATTGAAGGTGCGAAAGGCATACTTGGAGGTTCCTGCAATGGCGCTTGCGATACTGGTCTTTCCAATCCCTGGTGGGCCGTACAAAATCATGGAAGACAGGCGTTTAGCTTCCACCATGCGGCGGATGATTTTTCCTTCTCCGACCAAGTGGCGCTGTCCGATGATTTGATCAATCGTTTTGGGGCGCATGTTAAGAGCGAGGTTATCGATCATGTGGCTTCATCCTTTCTATCTTTTTAGCTGGTTTTATGGTACACTTATCTATATATTCTATCATAAATAACGCAAAGTGAGGCAAGATGAGCAAGTACGGATTTTTAGATGTATTGGATAAGACTATGGAGCAACAGTTTCCCTATGATTTTGAAATCAATTGGGACAAGAAAAACCATGCGGTCGAGGTCGCTTTTTTGCTGGAAGTAGAAAACAGCGCTGGCATTGAAACGGTCGATGATGAGGGAAATGCGACGACAGACGACATTTTCTTTGAAGAAGCGGTCTTGTTTTACAATCCCTTGAAGTCAAGGGTCAAGGAGGAGGACTACTTGGTGAGTATTCCCTATGAGCAGAAAAAAGGCTTGTCCAGCGAGTTTATCGCCTATTTTGTCCAGTTTTTAGCAGAGACAGCAGAAAAAGGATTGGATGACCTCATGGACTTTTTAGGAGATGATGAGACAGAAGAATTTGCGATTTCTTGGGATCAGGAAGCCTTTGAAAATGGCAGAGCAGCTCTTGAGGAAAGCGATTTTCACCCGTATCCGAGGTATTAGCCATGGCTCATCGGAGTAAAAATATCAATATTTTTCTGATGGATGGAGATGTCACAGGACGCATGAAGTGCACCTTGTCCAACTGGACAGGAGTCTTGTATAAAATTCCTCGCATTCAACTTGCTAGTCTAAAGGAGCGTGACGAACTCAAGCAGAGTGGGATTTATTTTCTGTTTGGTAAGGATGATGAGACCCAGAAGGACATTACCTATATTGGCCAAGCAACCACTCGAAAAAATGGAGAGGGTGTTCTGTTGCGTGTGCAGGAGCATACCAGAGATTCCCATGCAGATTATTTCAACGATGTGATTATTTTGACGACACAAAATAACTCTTTTGGGCCGACAGAGATTAGCTATTTGGAAAATTCATTCACCAATCTTGCAAAGGAAGCGTGACGTTTTGTGGTCAAAAATGGCAACGAACCCAATCCAGGTCATGTAACCGAGGAAAAGCAGGCAGAATTAGATGAAATCATTGAATATGCACTCATGATTATCGGTACGTTAGGCTACAAACTATTTGTGCCCATTATCCAGCCAGAGATTGTTCATTCTGAGAACATTCAAGATGATGCCCAGCTACTCTATCTCAGACGAAAGACAAAGAAATCTAAGCAGGAAATGAGAGCAACTTGCAAACGAACTGCAGAAGGCTTTGTGGTTTTAAAAGGGAGTATGGTGGATCTGATTGCTGCCCCGCATCTTTCTCAATCCGTGCAAGAGCTAAGAGAAGAGCTGGCAAAGAAAGGTGTCATTCAAGAAGGTATATTGCAGCAAAATCAGCTGTTTAATAGTGCTTCAACAGCAGCTATGTTTGTTTTGGGAATGAGCGCAAACGGGCGGACAGAGTGGAAAAATCAGGTGGGTGTAACTTTAAAAGAACTAGAAGAGCAAGAAATAAACGAGTAAAGGAGAAACTATGTGGCAGGAATTACGGGTAGAGCTTGAGCGAGAAGGCGAGGAGATGGTGTCGAATCTCTTGATTGAGCTGGGCGCGCAGGGCGTTGCGATTGCCGACTAATTCAAAAAGAAGGCTGGTTAGCAAGTGTAGCTATTTACCCAAAAGAACAAGGGAAAGTGTATGCTTCATTAGCGATTACTCTCCTGAGCAAATTAAAAAATACGGTGCCATTGGCATAGAATTGAAGGTTATGGATGAATTTACTTGATAAGCGTTTTAATTTTTCGGGTTCAAAGATTGCTTTGCTGAAAGATGACCAGATTTTGACTGTCTTACGTGATGATATTCCTACGATTCCTTATCCAAATACATGGGATTTACCTGGTGGTGGACGAGAAGGCAATGAAACTCCTTTTGAATGTGTTCAACGTGAAGTTTTTGAAGAATTGGGTATCACGATTTCTAAAGAAAGTATCGGCTGGGTAAAGGCCTATCCAGGTCTGATTGATTTGACCAAAGACTCCGTTTTTATGGTGGGAGAGATTTCTCAAGACCAAATCGACAAGATTGTTTTTGGGGATGAAGGACAGGGATGGAAGATGATGCCGATTGAATATTTCCTGTCAGATGATCAAGTCTACGAGAGTTTGAAAGGACGATTGAGGGATTGGATGAGTCAAGAATCTAAACGAGACAAAATGATAGACGAGATCTAAGGACAAGATTTTTATAAGGCAAAAATGAAATAGAAAGGAGAGTTCAGTTTAATATAAAGGGTTAAACTGAACACGGGACTAATTTTCTAGGAAAAAAGATAAAACTGCCTAGACGCGAGCGTCCCTTTGTATCTTATATGTGGAACGAACTTACCATTCACATTTTGCGTGAGGCTGAGGAGGCGGTTTCTAACCTCCTTATTGAAACTGGCAGTCAGGGGGTTGCGATTGCGGACTCTGCTGATTATATTGGTCAGGAGGATCGCTTTGGTGAACTTTATCCCGAAGTGGAGCAGTCCGATATGATTGCAATCACGGCCTATTACCCTGATACTATAGACTTATCTGAAGTTACGGAGAACCTTCAAGCTGGTCTTGAAAGACTGGCTAAATCTGGAGTGACATTGGGCGATTATGTTCTTGATTCAAAAGAATTGGCCGAAGAAGATTGGGCGGACAATTGGAAGAAATATTACGAACCAGCACGGATTACCCACGATTTGACCATTGTGCCGTCTTGGACCGATTATGAGGCAACAGCGGGTGAGAAGGTTATTCGCTTAGATCCTGGTATGGCCTTTGGGACAGGTACGCATCCGACCACCAAGATGAGCTTGTTTGCCCTTGAGCAGGTCTTGCGGGGAGGCGAGCGAGTGCTTGATGTGGGAACAGGAAGCGGTGTGCTTTCGATTGCGAGTTCTCTTTTAGGTGCAGGTGAAATCTATGCCTATGACCTTGATGAAGTGGCGGTGCGCGTCGCGCAGGAAAACATTGATCTCAATGCGCATACGGACAATATCACGGTGCAGACAGGGGATTTGCTTCGTGGTGTAGAGCTGGAGGTAGATGTCATTGTGGCCAATATCTTGGCTGATATCCTGGTGCATTTGACAGAGGATGCTTATCGCTTACTCAAAGACGAGGGGTATCTCATCATGAGCGGGATTATTGCGGACAAGTTGGATATGGTCTTAGAAGCAGCTTATCGTGCAGGATTCTTCCTTGAAACTCAGATGATTCAAGGAGAATGGAATGCCCTTGTATTGAAAAAAACGCATGATATTTCAGGTGTCATAGGAGGCTAGATGCAACAGTATTTTGTAAAAGGTGAGGCCAAATCAAGTGTCGTCATCGAGGATAAGGATACCGTCAAACACATGTTTCAGGTCATGCGGCTGGCAAAAGATGACCAAGTGGTACTTGTCTTTGATGACGGCATCAAGCGCTTGGCGCGTGTGGCTGATGAAAATGACCATCGCTTTGAACTAATCGAGGAATTGCCAGATCAGGTTGAATTGCCAGTAAATGTGACCATTGCTTGCGGATTTCCCAAGGGAGATAAATTAGAATTTCTCGCTCAAAAGACAACAGAGCTAGGGGCTAGTCAACTTTGGGCCTTTCCAGCAGACTGGTCGGTGGTCAAATGGGACAGCAAGAAGATTGCAAAGAAAGTTGAAAAATTGCAGAAAATCGCCTTGGGAGCAGCAGAGCAGAGCAAGCGCAATCGAGTACCTGAGGTGAACTTGTTTGCAAGTAAGGCGGAATTTCTAGCGATGCTTAATCAGTTTGATACGATTCTCATCGCCTATGAGGAATCTGCCAAGGCAGGAGAGCGGGCTACTTTGGTCGAGGCTCTTTCAAAGAGTTCAAATGGTGATCAGATACTCTTTATCTTTGGTCCTGAAGGTGGATTGTCGCCTGATGAAGTCGCACAATTTGAAACAAAGGGTGCCCACAAGGTCGGGCTTGGTCCACGGATTATGCGGGCAGAGACCGCTCCTCTCTATGCTCTATCAGTGGTGAGCTTTGCTTTAGAAATGCAACAATAAAAAAACTTGCATATGCAAGTTTTTATTGTATAAACTTATCCCCATATTGATGAAGAATCGCATAGTAAACCTGTTGAGGAGTTTGGCTGCTAGTTGTCAAAACGATGTTGACCAAGGGAAAACCCATTTTGAGGTTTGCCTTAGAACTATATTTTTGAAAAGCATTCATCTTAGCCAAATACTTATCGTTGTCTGTTAGGGTAACAGAGATGTAGGTCTGATTGAGGTGGGGTTGGAGGTGGATATAGGAGATATCCTCCCACGGAATAAAGCCGATTGAAATGGCAGAAGACTTGTCTGTTATGCCCTTATCATCAACGGTGAGAATGGGAGGGAGCTGTTTAGCAAAGATACATTTTGTATAAAATACAAAGGACCAGCCGAAAAAAGCAACTCCCATCACACCGACCAAAATGAACATCAAGGACAGAATGGGAATGTGTAGCTCACTAGAATAGGCAAAGATACAGAGGCCTGATATCAAGGTCATAAATAAGGAAAGGATACTCAATACGCCATAGCGGCTTTTCTTACTTGTCACAATGATTGGTTGGTTCATGACTTTCTCCCTTAGAGTATTTTTATTTATTATAGCATAAAGATAGGGTTTGAGCCTTTTTCTTTTTTAGCTAAAATGGTAAAATAGGAACAATAGACGGCAGGAAAAGGAAGAGAATATGAAAGAAATCAATCTAACAGGAGAAGATGTCATTGCTCTGACGGCCCAGTATATGCCAGAAGAAGATGTGGCCTTTGTACGCAAGGCGTTGGAGTATGCTGTAGAAGCGCATAGTCAGCAGTTCCGCAAATCAGGCGAGCCTTACATTATCCACCCCATTCAGGTGGCTGGGATTTTGGCAGGATTGCAGCTGGATGCGGTAACGGTTGCCTGTGGCTTTCTTCATGATGTGGTAGAAGATACCGATGTGACGCTCGATGAGATGGAAGCAGAGTTTGGCTCTGACGTGCGGATGATTGTGGATGGAGTGACCAAACTGGGGAAGGTCGAATACAAATCCCACGAAGAGCAGTTGGCAGAAAATCATCGTAAGATGTTGATTGCCATGTCCAAGGATATGCGGGTAATCTTGGTCAAATTGGCGGACCGCCTGCACAATATGCGGACCTTGAAGCATTTGCGTAAGGACAAGCAGGAGCGGATTTCACGTGAAACCATGGAAATCTATGCGCCGCTAGCCCACCGTTTGGGGATTTCTTCTATCAAGTGGGAATTGGAAGACATGGCCTTTCGCTATTTGAACGAGACGGAGTTCTACAAGATTACGCACCTCATGACCGAAAAGCGCAGGGAACGGGAAGCCCTAGTCAATGAGGTGGTCGATAAGATTCGTGAATTTGCGAGCGAACACCATCTCCACGGGCATATCTATGGTCGTCCCAAGCATATTTATTCGATTTATCGGAAAATGCACGACAAGAAGAAGCGTTTTGACCAGCTCTATGACTTGATTGCCATTCGCTGCATCATGGAAACTCCGAGCGATGTCTACGCTATGTTGGGCTATATCCATGAGCTGTGGCGTCCCATGCCCGGTCGATTTAAGGATTATATTGCCAATCCCAAGGCCAATGGCTATCAGTCGATTCACACGACGGTATATGGTCCAAAAGGACCGATTGAATTTCAGATTCGGACCGCAGAAATGCACCAAGTGGCAGAATACGGGGTGGCAGCGCACTGGGCCTACAAGCGTGGTGGCAAGGCGACAGCTAGTCAGCAAGAGCTCAAATGGATCAATAACTTGATTGAGTTGCAGGCGGATGCTGGTGATGCGCAGACCTTTGTGGACTCTGTCAAGGATGATATTTTCACCGAGCGGATTTACGTGTTCACACCCGACGGTTCGGTCAGAGAATTGCCTAAGGATTCGGTGCCGATTGACTTCGCCTATGAAATCCACACCAAGGTCGGAGAAAAAGCGACAGGTGCCAAGGTCAACGGTCGGATGGTACCCTTGACGACCAAGTTGAAAACAGGCGACCAAGTTGAAATTATCACGAGCGCCAATTCCTTTGGTCCGAGCCGTGACTGGATCAATCTGGTGAAAACCCACAAAGCCCGCAATAAGATTCGTCAGTTTTTCAAAAATCAAGACAAGGAATTGTCGATTACCAAGGGGCGTGAGCTAATTCAGAACCTCCTACAGGAAAATGGCTATGTGGCCAACCAATATCTGGACCGCAAGCACTTAGACGATGTATTACAAAAAACGAGCTACAAGACCGATGAGGCGCTTTTTGCGGCTGTTGGTTTTGGAGAAATTTCAGCCATGTCTATCTTCAATCGCCTGACAGAAAAAGAGCGGCGGGAGGCAGAGCGGGCCAAGGCAAAAGCTGTTGCGGACGAATTGGTCAACGGTGGTGAGGTCAAGCAGGACAATAAGGACAGCTTAAAAATTCGCCACGAGGGCGGTGTTGTCATCGAAGGAGCATCTGGTCTCTTGATTCGCCTGGCCAAATGTTGTAATCCAGTCCCTGGAGATGCGATTACAGGCTACATTACCAAGGGACGTGGTGTAGCGGTTCACCGCGCAGATTGTATGAACCTGAAAAGTCAGGAAAATTACGAAGTGCGCTTGATTGATGTGTCTTGGGAAGATGAGCCGTCCAGCAAGGAATACATGGCCAATATCGATATTTATGGTCTCAACCGCTCAGGTCTTCTCAACGATGTCTTGAAGGTCTTGACCAACTCCAGTAAGAATATCTCCTCTGTCAATGCCCAGCCGACCAAGGACATGAAATTTGCGACTATTCACGTCTCTTTTGGGATTCCCAATCTGGCAACCTTGACCAGCGTGGTCGATAAAATCAAGTCTGTACCAGAAGTATACTCGGTCAAACGAACAAATGGGTAGGTGTGTAGATGAAAATAGTCATTCAACGGGTAAGAGAAGCGTCTGTCATAATTGAGCAAGAGCTTTACGGTCAAATTCAACAAGGTTTGCTCCTCTTGGTCGGTGTCGGACCTGATGATGGTAAGGAAGATGTGGACTATGCCGTAAGGAAAATAGCCAATATGCGGATTTTTTCAGATGAAGAGGGGAAGATGAATCGCTCTGTTCAAGATGTTTCAGGGCAGATTCTCTCGATTTCGCAGTTTACCTTGTTTGCGGATACGAAAAAGGGCAACCGTCCAGCCTTTACAGGAGCCGCTGCGCCAGACCTTGCTAAGGCCCTCTATGAGGAGCTGAACCAAGCCCTGCGTGCCTTTGTTCCTGTTGAGACAGGTATCTTTGGCGCAGACATGCAGGTTTCCCTTACCAATGACGGGCCAGTGACCATTGTGTTAGATACAAAGAATAAATAAAACATAAGAAAAAGACCTGAAGCCTCTTTCTGAACAAGAGGTTACAGGTCTTTTATTGCGACGACATACAGCTCATTTGCAATGGCAAACGGAATCGTAATCGTTTTTTCTTTGCATTGAATGAGGATACTCTGGGTAAAGGTATCGATTTGCTTTACGGCAAAGCTGTCATTTAGCGTGAGGTTGATGTGCTCCAGAAACTGGAGTAGGGGAAAGGAGTCGTTGATACGCACCAATCGGTAATTTCCGGGACTTGTGACTTTTTCTAGGGTGTCTTGGTATTGCTCTTCTAAGAGTTGGTCCTTGGGAGGAATGGTACCCCCGTGCGGACAGGTCTTGGGAGAGCCGAGAAAATGATCGAGCTGGTCGATGAAATAGTCTGATACGGTATGCTCTAGGACTTCGGCTTCTTCGTGCAATTGGTTGCTGGTATAGCCGAGGTGTTCAAGAAGGAAGACCTCAATCAAGCGGTGTTTGCGATAAAGCCGTGCGACCATTTTTTGACCGAGAGGAGTGAGGAGGTAGCCTGCTTTCTTATCTTTTTGAATCAATTCTTCTTCAATCATGCGCTTGGCCATTTCGGTGACAGCAGGTGGGGACACTTGCATCCGCTCGGCAATTTCCTTGTTGGTGATTTTCTCCGTGCGCGTGCTAATTTCATAGATACATTTTAAATAATCTTCTTTATTAGGTGTCATCGGGGTGTCCTCTCTTTTTCTTCATCTAGTATAACAAAAATCTGAAAGAAAAGTAAACGTTATGAATTTTTCTGTAAGCTCATAAAAAAATCAAACCCCTAGTTGGCTAATCGGTAGCTATAGCACTAGGAGTTTGATAAAAATATATGGATGGTTCCAACGGACACGAATCATTCACCAAAGAGAGAAGATATAAAGGTGTCTATAGGCTGATGTTCTAGCAAGTAGAATCGTATCAATAGGTAGGGTCTTTGATGATGTTCCCTCCGTCGAATTCATCCCATAAACTATTTAGCTAAGCCTTCAGCGATTTTATCCAAATTCCATTTCATCATAGCGTAGTAGCTGTCTCCTTCTTCGCCTTCTTCAGCGACAGAATCGGTGAAGATTTTAGCATAGATTGGGATATTGGTGTCTTTTGAGACAGTTTTCATCGGACGATCATCGACACTACTTTCGACAAAGAGGGCTGACACCTTGGTCTCGCGTAATTTTTCAACCAAGTGTTTGATTTGGTCAGGTGTTCCTTCTTCTTCGGTGTTAATTTCCCAGATATAGGCAGATGGAACCTGATAGGCTTTTGAAAAGTATTTGAAACAGCCTTCGCTGGTGACAATCATTTTTTTCTCAGCAGGGATATTGTTGAATTTTTCTTTGGCTTCCTTGTCCAGAGTTGCGAGTTTTTCAAGGTAGATAGCCAAGTTTTTCTCGTAGGTTTCTTTGTTCTTAGGATCTTTTGCAATCAATTGTTTGGCGATGTTTTGGGCATAAATCATCCCGTTTTCGAGGTTGAGCCAGGCATGTGGGTCTTCCTTGCCTTTTTCATCTTCTCCTTCCAGATAGATGATTTCAACACCGTCGCTGACAGCGAAGTAATCCTTGTCGGCTACTTTATTGGCATTTTTGACCAATTTTGTAAACCAAGCATTTCCGCCAGTTTCAAGGTTAATCCCATTGTAGAAAATGAGGTCTGCATTTGATGTCTTTTTCACATCTTCAGGTAGGGGCTCGTATTCGTGCGGGTCTTGCCCAACGGGAACGATACTGTGCAAATCAATCTTGTCCCCTGCGATATTTTTGGTCATATCGGCAATAATGGAGTTAGTGGTGACAACGGATAATTTGGAAGTGTCTGATTTAGTGTCCTTTGAAGGACTCGAGCAGGCTGCAAGGCCTACGATTGCAAGCAAAGCAACCGCTAGGGTAGAAAGTTTCTTCATCAATTTCTCCTTATGTATGAGACGGCTTTTTGAAATAGCGCATCAAGATGCCTTGTTTGGGGGCAAAGAGGAAGCTAATCAAAAAGAAGGTGGCTGATGTCAGCACGATACTAGATCCTGCAGCAATGTTAAAACTATATCCTAGGAAAAGTCCTACGATAGAAGCAAGAGCTCCCAAAGTGGACGATAGGAAAATCATGGTTTTCAGACTGCTAGCATAGAGATAGGCAGTAGCGGCTGGGGTAATCAGCATGGCAACAATGAGAATGGTTCCGACACTTTGCATAGCTGTGACCGAAACCAAGGTCAGCAAAATCATGAGTAGGTAGTGGTATGCATTAACAGGCATGCCCATAGATTTTGCAAGTAAGGGATCAAAGGAGGTAATCAAGAGCGGTTTGAAGAAGAGGAAAATCAAGAAGAGTACGACGACAGCAACGCCAATCGTAATCCACTTATCCATATCTTGTACCGCAAGGATATTTCCGAACAAAATGTGGAACAAATCGGTCGAGCTATTTGCGACACCGATGAGAATGACCCCTAAGGCCAAAAAGGCAGAAAAGGTAATACCAATCGCAGTATCGCTCTTGATGATACTGTTTCCTTTGATGTAGGTAATCATGACCGATGCGAGTAAGCCAAAGGCAATCGCACCGATAAAAAAGTTAATGCCTAAAATATAAGAGAGGGCAACGCCTGGTAATACCGCATGGGAAATCGCATCTCCCATGAGGGACAAGCCCCGCAAGATAATAAAACAGCCAACTGCGCCAGCGACAATACCGATGACAATGGCGGTTACCACCGCATTTTGCAGAAAGTGAAAACTTTGCAATCCCTCGATAAATTCTTGAATCATTTCTTCTTATCCTCCATGAGTATCAAATGGTCGCCGTAGGTCGCTTTGAGATGGTCTTTGGTAAAGGTTTGGTCCGTTTCTCCAAAGGCTACGACCTGACGATTGAGTAAGAGCACTTGGTCAAAATAGGTAGTGACCTTGCTCAAATCATGATGGACGATTAGAATCGTTTTTCCTAATTTTTTGAGATTGCGCAGCGTGGTCATGATAATCGTTTCGCTGACCGAGTCAATGCCCACAAACGGTTCATCTAAAAAGATGTAGTCGGCTTCTTGAACCAAGCAACGGGCAATTAGCACTCGCTGGAATTGACCACCTGAGAGTTCGCTGATTTGCTTGTCAGCGTACTCTAACATTCCGACAATTTCAAGGGCCCGTGCGACCTTGGACCAGTCCTGTTCTTTGAAACGTTGAAATAGGCTGATTTTAGGATAAAGTCCTAAGGAGACACATTCTTTCACCTTAATCGGGAAGTTAAAGTCAATCGCGGCTTTCTGCTCGACGTAGGCAATCTTGCCCCGCTGTTTGCGGATGTCCTTGCCGTCAAGAATCGTTTGACCCTCATGGTCAATAATATGAAGCATCGCTTTTAACAGAGTAGATTTACCTGCTCCGTTTGGTCCCAGAATACCTGTAATAGTAGGACCTTGAATGGTTAACTGAACTGCGTCTAAGGCTAGCACGTTGTGATAGCTGACGCTTAGATTTTTTATTTCAATCATCTTTACACTCCTCGATTTTTAATATACCTTAATTTAAAAATTAAGTCAAGTTAATTTTGTAAAAAATAAAAATTTCTCGCTTTGAAATTGCAAAGAGGGTAGACATGTAAGCTGTTACGCTCTTTTTCTTAAAAATCAAGGAAAAGCTATTTAAATGTCTGCAAATTCTGATTCTTTTTGCTATCATGTAGATAGAAATTTAGAAAAGAGGTCCCTTATGGTACGTTTACAAGATGATTTTTATGAAGCAATCAATGGAAAATGGGCAGAAACGGCTGTCATTCCAAGCGATAAACCGGTGACAGGTGGTTTTATTGATTTGCGTGATGAGATTGAAGACTTGATGCTTTCAACGACAGACAAGTGGTTGAAAGGAGAAGAAATGCCTGAAGAGAGTGTACTTCAAAACTTTGTCAAATACCACCGTCTCGCAGCTAACCATGAAAAAAGAGAAGCAGCGGGTATCGCACCAGCCCTTCCTTTGATTGAAGAATACAAGAATCTCCAGTCTTTTGCAGATTTTACTGAAAAAATGGCAGCCTTTGAATTGGCAGGAAAACCAAATAGCATGCCGTTTGGCATTGCCCCAGACTTCATGGATGCTAAAACCAATGTCCTCTGGGCAGGAGAGCCAAGCACTATCTTGCCAGATACGACCTATTATGCCGAAGACCATCCGCAAAAAGCAGAGCTCTTAGCCCTTTGGCGGAAATCTAAGACCGATTTGCTCCGCAAGTTTGACTTTTCAGACGAGGAAATCACTGATTTGTTGGATAAAATAGAAGACCAGGATGCGCGTGAGGCAAAAATTGTTCTTTCTAACGAAGACAAGTCAGAGTATTTCAAACTCTATCATCCTTATGATTTCAAGGAGTTTGCAGCCCTCGTTCCGACCCTTCCTCTGGAACATTTCTTTACACAAGTCATCGGACAAGTCCCAGACAAGATTATCGTTGAAAATCCTCGTTTCTGGGAGGCAGCAAAAGAATTTTACTGCGAAGAAAATTGGGAGTATTTGAAGGCTAACTTGATTGTGAGTGCAGTTGCTTCTGTCGCTTCTTACTTGACCGATGAGATTCGTGTCTTGTCAGGAGCCTATGGTCGCGCTTTGTCAGGCACTCCAGAAGCACAAAGCAAGGAAAAAGCAGCCTTTTATCTGGCTGAAGGACCATTTAACCAAGCCTTGGGCTTGTGGTATGCAGGGGAGAAATTCTCGCCTGAAGCAAAAGCAGATGTCGAGCAAAAAATTGCGACCATGATTGAGGTGTATAAAGAGCGTCTAGCAGCGAATGATTGGTTGACAGAAGAAACCAAGAAGCAGGCTATTGTTAAATTGGGTGTTATCAAGCCTTATATTGGCTACCCTGAAAAATTGCCAGAGCGCTACTATGACAAGGTCATTGATGAGAGTAAGTCTCTGCTTGAAAATGCTCAGTTCTTGAAAGAACTCTCTATCAAGCATTCGTGGAGCCAGTGGAATCAACCGGTGGATGATAGCGAGTGGGGCATGCCAGCGCACATGGTCAATGCCTACTACAACCCACAACAGAACAAAATCGTATTCCCAGCGGCGATTTTGCAAGCACCATTTTACTCACTTGAGCAGACATCGTCTGAAAACTATGGGGGTATTGGAGCTGTGATTGCCCATGAAATCTCCCATGCCTTTGACACCAACGGAGCTTCCTTTGATGAAAATGGTAGCCTCAAAAACTGGTGGACAGAAGAAGATTACGCTGCCTTTCAGGAAAAAACGCAAAAAGTGGTGGATCTTTTCGAGGGGCAAGATTCTTATGGTGCCAAGGTCAACGGCAAGTTGACTGTCTCTGAAAACGTCGCTGACCTAGGCGGTCTTGCAGCAGCGCTTGAGGCGGCAAAACGAGATGAAGATTTCTCAGCAGAACAATTCTTCACCAACTGGGGTCGTATCTGGCGCATGAAAGCACGGACAGAGTACATGCAGCTCTTGGCAAGTGTAGATGTCCACGGACCAGCCAAACTCCGTGTCAACCTCCAAGTGCCAAACTTTGCAGAATTCTTTGAAACCTTTGAGGTCACAGAAGAAGACGGCATGTGGCGCAAGCCCGAAGACCGCGTGGTGATTTGGTAAGTAAACTATAGTCAAATGAATGAACTTTCAGAAAAGGAACTGGGACGCGGACGTACTTGATACTCTTCAAAAATCAAAAAGCAGACCTTGTTGACTTGATTTGATGAGCTTCGGCTCTATCTGCATCGGCGTCGCCTAGTCTGCTGTTGATTTTCATTGAGTATGAGTACGGCAAGTTGAAAGTGATGATGTATTAAAGTTCATTTAAAAGACTATAAAAAAGGGGGGATAGCCCCCTTTTTTAATGTGCTGTTTAGAAATAACAATGGATATGATGATTGAGAAAGACCTGTTGGTAGTCATAGAGGTCTTCTGGGTGGAGGGCTTTTACATGGCTCATCTCGTAGGTTCTATTGAGTAGCTGATATTTGTTTTCGCCAAACTGATGAAAGGGCAGTAACTGGACTTGATCAATGTGGAGTTCATTGAATAGACTGGCAAACTGCTCTGCATCTTCTAAGGAGTCATTAAAATTAGGAATGACTGGGATTCGTAAGACAATTTCTTTTCCTATTGAGAAGGCATAATGAATGTTTTTGATGATAAGCTGGTTTTCAACACCTGTAACAGTTCGATGTTTGATGGTGTGATAGTGTTTGAGGTCGGTATAGATAAAATCAACATATTGGATAAGATCCACGAATTTTTTGTGATCAACAAAGGCAGTTGTTTCAATAGCCGTATGAATCCCTTTTGCTTTTGCAGCCTGTAAAATTGCTTTTGCAAAGTGAAATTGAGCAAATATTTCTCCTCCAGATAAGGTCATGCCACCTCCTGATTCTTCATAGAATTCTCGGTCTTTTAAGACTTCTTGAATGATTTCATCAACCGTTTTTTCCTCCCCCATTGTCATCGGAAGTTTGGTGGTTGCATCAAGCATTGGTTCTGGTCGCCGCCGTTGCGATTCAGGATTTGAGCACCATGGGCAGCGTAGGGGGCAACCTTTTAGAAACACAGTTGTTCGAATCCCAGGACCATCATGGATAGAAAAATGTTGAATATTAAAAATAATGCCTTTAGTCGTATTCATCGCAATTCCTCTTTTCTTTTTCATTATAACAACAAAACGAAATTAAATCAATTACGAACGTAAGTTTATTTTATTTTGTTTATTGGATAAAATTTGTTAAAATAGAACGGGGGTGAAGCTATGGAACGATTAGACCACATTATAAAACTTGTATCAACACATGAGAAAATAGATGTCAATACCTTATCGGAACTGTTGAAGGTTTCAAAAGTGACGATTCGCAAAGATTTAGATAAATTAGAAAGCAAAGGCTTGCTGCATCGTGAGCATGGCTATGCGGTTTTAAACAGTGGAGATGATTTGAATGTCCGCTTATCGTTTCACCATGACAAGAAACGAAAAATTGCCCAAAAAGCAGTGGAGTTAATACAGGATAACGAGACCATTATGATTGAATCAGGCTCTACCTGTGCTCTGTTAGCGGAACAAATTTGCCAACAAAAACGAAACGTCACGATTATTACGAATTCGTATTTCATTGCGGACTATATTCGTTCCTATGATTCCTGTAATGTCATGCTACTGGGAGGCGAATATCAAAAGAATTCTCAGGTGACAGTTGGTCCTCTTTTAAAAGAAATGATTTCTTTTTTTCATGTCAAAAAGGCCTTTATTGGGACAGATGGGTTTGCAGATGAAGAAGGCTTTACTGGAAAAGATTTGATGCGAACTGAGGTGGTCAAAGAGATGGCTCGTGTAGCTGAGGAAGTGGTTATTTTGACCGATTCAACCAAATTTAGTAAACGAGGGACGGTGAGTCAGTTTAGTACGGCAGAAGTGGGCCTTGTCATTACAGACGATCAGATACCGATTGAGAAAGAGGAACTACTACAACAACAAGGAGTTCGAGTTGAAAAAGTAAGGTAGCTGGAGGAAGACAGATGGGTAGAAGAGGGATAGCAGAAAACAGCAGAAAACAGTTAGCGAAAGTAGCATATCTATACTATATTGAAGGAAAAAATCAAGCGGAAATCGCAAAAGAATTAGGCATTTATCGAACAACGATTAGCCGCATGTTAACGAAAGCTCGAGAAGAGGCGGTTGTCACGATTGAAATTCGCGAATTTGACACGGACCTCTTTCACTTAGAACATTATGTAAAAGAAAAATACCACCTTAAAAATGTTGAGATTGTATCCAGCGTTGCTTCTTCTGAAAAATCGTTAGAGGATATGATTGCTATAGCGGGGGCCTCTATGATACGGAGTCTTCTCAAAAACCACAGTAAAGTGGGAATCTCCTGGGGGAAAACGCTCAGTAATGTTGTGGCTAAAATGGTGCCGCGCCAGATGAAAGGGGTGCACTTCTATCCTTTAGCTGGTGGACCTAGTCATATCAATGCTCGCTACCATGTCAATACATTGATGTATGAGTTGACTCATAAATTTCATGGGGATTGCTCATTTGTCAATGCGACAATTGTGCAAGAAAGTAAGGAGTTAGCAGCAGGGATTCGAACTTCTAAGTATTTCGAAGAGATTATTGACAACTGGAAAACTTTAGATATTGCAATTGTAGGCATAGGAGGTCGAGCAGATAAAGACAACAGGCAATGGTTAGATATGCTTACAGATGAAGATTTTAAACGGATTGATCAAAGTGGAGCAGTCGGGGAAACGTGTTGTCGATTTTTAGATGAGCAAGGAAGAGAAATTGCGGATGAAATGGCTGATCGCACCATAGCCATTTCCCTCAAGGAGCTTTGTAAAGTGCCCAATTCTGTCGCGATTGCGTATGGAGATCATAAGGCAGGTGGGATTCTTGCCGTACTGCGCCAGGGATATATCAACCATCTCGTGACCGATTATCGTACGATTTTACAGATTTTAGAATTGGATGGAGATTTTACGTTCTCCAATGAAATAGAATAATAAAAAGACTGTATCTGAAGCAGTAGGCATTTGCTGTCTGGTTCTTTAGATGCAGTTTTTATTTGGTTTATTTTGCACAAAAGTCGCAATAAATATAAATAAGCACAAATGTATTGACGAGGTTTTGTCTTGGTGATATAGTATAAATGAAAGCGTTTTAAAAGAAAAAACAAGAAGAGGTAAGGAAATGGAAGTTATTGTACCTGATCACATTATTATGGGCTTGATTCTCAATGCAGGAGATGCCAAACAGCACATTTATCAGGCCTTGAACCATGCAAAACACGGGAGATTTGCAGAAAGTGAAAATGAGATGGCGCTAGCTGATACAGCTCTGCTAGAAGCCCATAATATGCAGACCCAGTTTTTGGCTCAGGAAGCGGGTGGAACAAAAACAGAAATTACAGCTTTGTTTGTGCACTCTCAGGATCATCTCATGACCAGTATTACAGAGATTAATCTGATTAAGGAAATTATTGAATTGAGAAAAGAATTAGCAAGTTAAGCGTTAGGAGAAATAGAAAATGGTAAAAATTGGATTGTTTTGTGCAGCAGGATTTTCAACAGGGATGCTTGTCAATAATATGAAAATAGCAGCAAAAGAGGCTGGTGTTGATGCAGAAATAGAAGCATTTTCACAAGCGAAGATGGCAGACCATGTTCCTCAATTAGATGTTGCCTTGCTTGGACCTCAGGTTGCTTATACGCTAGAGAAATCCAAAGCAATTTGTGATCTTCATCACGTTCCAATCGCTGTGATTCCAATGGCGGACTATGGAATGTTTGATGGGAAAAAGGTGCTGCAATTAGCACTAGATCTGATGAAATAAAGAAAAGAGGTGTGTCATGGCTAAATTTGATACGACAAAAATCATTGGTCCGATTATGAAGTTTGTCAATATGCGAGGGATTATTGCTCTGAAAGATGGGATGCTAGCGATATTGCCGCTGACGGTAGTTGGGAGTATCTTTCTGATTATGGGGCAGCTTCCCTTTGAAGGTTTAAACCAAGCTATCGCAGGCGTATTCGGTCCAGAATGGACGGAGCCTTTTATGCAGGTTTATAGCGGAACGTTTGCTATTATGGGCTTGATTTCTTGTTTTTCCATCGGTTATTCCTATGCAAAAAACAGTGGTGTAGAACCATTGCCAGCTGGGGTGTTGTCCTTGTCTGCATTTTTCATTTTGTTGAGATCCTCTTATGTTCCTGAACAAGGAGAGGCAATTGGAGATGCGATTACAAAAGTGTGGTTTGGAGGTCAGGGGATTATCGGTGCCATTATCATTGGCTTAGTGGTAGGCGCGATTTATACGATGTTTATTCAACGTCATATTGTCATCAAGATGCCTGAACAAGTACCCCAGGCTATTTCCAAGCAATTTGAAGCTATGATTCCTGCATTTGTGATTTTCTTGCTTTCAATGATTGTATATATCATCTCGAAGTTAGTGACCGGTGGCGGAACCTTTATTGAGATGATTTATGATGTGCTACAAGTGCCGCTTCAAGGCTTGACAGGCTCTCTTTATGGAGCGATTGGAATCGCCTTTTTCATCTCCTTCTTATGGTGGTTCGGTGTCCATGGACAATCGGTTGTCAATGGTGTTGTCACAGCCCTATTGCTATCTAATTTAGATGCCAACAAAGCCATGCTCGCTGCGGGTACTTTATCCGTAAAAGATGGAGCCCATATTGTCACTCAACAATTTTTAGATAGTTTTTTAATCATGTCGGGTTCTGGGATTACATTTGGTATTGTAGTAGCCATGTTGTTTGCTGCAAAGTCAAAACAGTACAAGGCCTTGGGTAAGGTTGCAGTATTTCCAGCCTTATTCAACGTGAATGAACCAGTTGTTTTTGGTTTTCCAATCGTGATGAATCCTGTCATGTTTGTTCCGTTTTTAGCGGTTCCTATTTTAGCAGCAGTAATTGTCTATAGTGCGATTGCCATTGGATTTATGGCTCCATTTTCTGGAGTAACCTTACCTTGGAGCACTCCGGCCATTATTTCTGGTTTCATGGTTGCTGGCTGGCAGGGAGCAGTCGTTCAGTTGCTGATTCTGTTGGTGTCTACCATTGTTTATTTTCCATTCTTTAAAGTACAAGATACGATTGCTTATAAGAATGAACAGGGGATTTCTGCCTAAAAACTACTGCACAGATGTGCAGATTTGAGTGTGTTTTTCTGACTTACCTCTTCTTTATTGACAAAAAAGAGGCTAACAAAGTACAATTTACTTACAAACGAAATAAAAATATTTTCGAAAGAAAGGAAAGTATCATGAAAACAAGGGTAGAAGTTGCTAGCACTAGCATCAAAACGGAGTATTTTGGCAGCCTAACAGAACGAATGAACAAGTATCGGGAGGATGTTCTCAATAAAAATCCTTATATTGATGCAGAACGGGCTGTTTTAGCCACAAAAGCCTATCAGGAGCATAAAGAGAAACCAAATGTCTTAAAGCGTGCCTATATGCTAAAGGAAATTTTGGAAAATATGACGCTTTATATCGAAGATGAAACGATGATTGTTGGGAATCAGGCCTCTTCCAACAAAGATGCTCCTATTTTCCCTGAGTATACCTTAGAATTCGTTTTAAATGAGCTAGACTTATTTGAAAAGCGGGATGGCGATGTGTTTTACATCACAGAAGAAACAAAAGAACAGCTACGCAGTATTGCTCCTTTCTGGGAAAAGAATAATTTGCGTTCGAGAGCTGGAGTATTGCTTCCTGAGGAGACGCAGGTTTATATGGAAACAGGCTTCTTTGGCATGGAAGGCAAGATGAACTCTGGAGATGCCCACTTAGCGGTCAATTACCAAAAATTGCTGGAGTATGGTTTGAAGGGCTTTGAAGAAAAGGCAAAGGCAGCAAAAGCAGCCTTGGATTTGACCGATCCAGCAAGTATTGACAAATATCATTTTTATGACTCGATTTTTATTGTCGTTGACGCGGTTAAAACATACGCAGAACGCTTTGTCAAACTGGCTCAGCAATTAGCTGAAACAGCAAGTCCGAAACGGAAAAAAGAGTTGCTTGAAATTGCTGCTATTTGTTCAAAAGTACCGTATGAGCCAGCGACTACATTTGCAGAAGCAGTCCAGTCGGTTTGGTTTATCCAATGTATTCTCCAAATCGAATCAAATGGGCACTCGCTATCCTATGGTCGTTTTGATCAATATATGTACCCGTATGTAAAAGCTGACTTGGAATCTGGTCGTGAAACGCAAGATAGTATCGTGGAGCGTCTGACAAATCTCTGGATCAAAACGATTACGATTAATAAAGTACGTAGCCAAGCCCACACATTCTCATCAGCAGGTAGTCCCTTGTATCAAAATGTGACCATTGGTGGTCAGACACGGGATAAGAAAGATGCTGTGAATCCCTTATCTTATTTGGTGTTAAAATCAGTAGCTCAAACGCACTTGCCACAACCAAATTTAACCGTTCGCTATCATGCTGGTCTCGATGCCCGTTTTATGAATGAGTGTATCGAAGTGATGAAACTTGGTTTTGGGATGCCAGCTTTTAATAATGATGAGATTATCATTCCTTCCTTTATTGAAAAGGGAGTATTAGAAGAAGATGCTTACGATTATAGTGCGATTGGCTGTGTTGAGACAGCTGTTCCTGGGAAATGGGGCTATCGCTGTACAGGTATGAGCTATATGAACTTTCCGAAGGTGCTCCTCATCACGATGAATGATGGAATCGATCCAGCTTCGGGGAAACGTTTTGCACCAGGCTTTGGACATTTCCAAGACATGAAGAGTTTTGATGAATTGCAAGCAGCTTGGGATCAAACACTTCGCCATTTGACTCGGATGAGTGTGGTGGTGGAAAATGCTATTGATCTTTCACTAGAGCGAGAAGTGCCAGATATTCTTTGCTCTGCTTTGACAGACGATTGTATCGGACGAGGCAAGCATCTAAAAGAAGGTGGCGCTATCTATGATTACATTTCAGGATTGCAAGTTGGGATTGCGAATCTATCAGATTCATTGGCTGCCATTAAGAAACTTGTCTTTGAAGAACAACGCTTAACACCAGCAGAACTTTGGCATGCTTTAGAGACAGATTATGCAGGTGAACGCGGTAAAGAAATCCAAGACATGCTGATTTATGAAGCTCCTAAATACGGAAATGACGATGATTACGCGGATCAGTTAATCTGTGATGCTTATGACATCTATGTAGATGAGATTGCGAAATATCCAAATACCCGTTATGGTCGTGGTCCCATCGGAGGCATCCGCTATTCTGGAACATCGTCCATTTCAGCAAATGTCGGCCAAGGTCGTGGAACGCTGGCTACTCCAGATGGTCGAAATGCAGGAACACCATTAGCTGAAGGTTGCTCGCCGTCTCATAATATGGACAAAAAAGGTCCGACTTCTGTCTTGAAATCTGTTTCAAAATTACCAACTGATGAAATTGTAGGTGGGGTTCTCCTCAATCAAAAGGTAAACCCACAGACATTAGCGAAAGAAGAAGATAAGCAAAAATTGATTGCCCTTCTTCGTACATTCTTTAATCGTCTTCATGGCTATCATATTCAATATAATGTTGTATCGCGTGAAACGTTGATAGATGCGCAAAAACATCCAGAAAAACATCGGGATTTGATTGTACGTGTAGCAGGATATTCAGCCTTCTTCAATGTGCTTTCCAAAGCGACACAAGATGATATTATTGGACGGACGGAACATACATTGTAAAAGAGGTTTTATATGGAATTTATGCTGGACACAGTAAATCTTGATGACATCAAAAAATGGGCGAAGGTCCTCCCGCTTGCGGGGGTGACTTCGAATCCCACCATTGTAAAAAAAGAAGGGCAGCTCAACTTTTTTAAACGCATTCAAGAGATACGAGAAGTGATTGGTCCCTCAGCTTCTATTCATGTTCAAGTCGTAGCAAAAGATTATGAGGGAATTCTTTGTGACGCACGCAAGATTCGGCAGGAGGCTGGCGATGACATCTATGTCAAAATCCCTGTCACGACAGACGGACTTGCGGCGATGAAGGTCTTGAAAGAAGAGGGGGTGCGGATTACTGCCACGGCTATCTACACCACGTTTCAAGGATTGCTAGCCATAGAGGCTGGAGCAGATTATCTTGCGCCTTACTATAACCGAATGGAAAATCTAAATATTGATCCGGAAGAAGTCTTATGTCAATTGGCACAAGCCATTGATCAGTCAGGATCTTCTAGTAAGATTTTAGCAGCATCTTTTAAAAATGTTGCGCAGGTAAACCGCGCCTTTGCTTGTGGGGTACAAGCGATTACGGCAGGTTGTGATGTATTTGAGGCTGCTTTTGCAATGCCTTCCATTGCTAAGGCGGTAGATGATTTTGCGAACGATTGGCAGGTTGCACAGGGACGGAATCACATTTGAGATGAAAGAGGTGATGTTGTATGAAACTATTTGCAAGCCCATCGCGGTATATTCAAGGAGAAAATGCTCTCTTTGAAAATGCGAAACATATACTCGAATTAGGGAGTAGACCGTTGTTGTTGTGTGACACTCTTGTCTTAGAGTTAGTAGGAAAGAGATTTATTTCGTATCTAGCTTGTTATGGCATGCGTGTCTTTCATACAGCATTCAACGGAGAGGCTTCTGAAAATGAAATCAAGCGCGTTGTGACGCTTGCAGAGGAACATCAAGCAGACATGATTATCGGTCTAGGGGGTGGCAAGACCATCGATAGTGCTAAGGCGATTGCGGATATCCTAGAGTTGCCTGTTGTGATTGCCCCAACCATTGCTTCCACAGATGCGCCAACGTCTGCCTTATCTGTCATTTATACAGATGAGGGAGCCTTTGAGAAATACATGTTCTATGCGAAGAATCCCGACCTTGTTTTGGTTGATTCAACAGTGATTGCAGGCGCTCCTAAACGCTTGCTCGCTTCAGGTATTGCAGATGGTCTAGCGACTTGGGTTGAGGCGCGTGCGGTTCAGCAAGCAGGTGGAAAAACGATGTTGGGGGAAGGCCAGAGTTTAGCAGGACTTGCGATTGCTAGACAATGTGAGCAGACCTTGTTTGCCTGCGGACTAGAAGCCATGAAATCCTGTGAACAACAGGTAGTTACCCCTGCTTTAGAAAGTGTCATTGAGGCCAATACGCTACTTAGCGGGCTTGGCTTTGAGAGCGCTGGCCTAGCAGCAGCCCATGCCATTCATAATGGTTTTACGGCGCTGACAGGCGACATCCACCATTTGACACATGGGGAAAAAGTGGCCTACGGAACCTTGGTACAACTCTTTCTTGAACAGCGGCCCGTTGAGGAATTAAATCGCTATATTCGTTTCTATCAAGCCATTGAAATGCCGACTACCTTGGCAGAATTGCATTTAGAAAATGCGAGTTATGATGATTTACTTCGGGTTGGGCAACAGGCGACAATTGAAGGAGAGACCATTCATCAAATGCCATTTGCTATTTCAGCAGAGGATATCGCTCAGGCAATCCTTGCGGTGGACCAATATGTGAAAAACTTGGACAAGTAATCGTTAGGATATACAAAAAAGGGCATTAGCCCTTTTTGCGTTTTTGATAGACATAATTCCCCAGCGCCAATGCGCCTAGTACGAGACTGGCTAGGAAGTAGAAGAGTGGGGTTGGATGAAGCGATTTTGCTGGAATCTTTTCCCAAATCGGTTCAAGAATGAAACCAAGAATGAAAACTAGACCAATAGCTATTAAAAATCGATAGCGGAGTTTGGTTTTCATTTTTCTATTGACGACAAGAGGAAAGGTAAAAAGATTGGCGAAGTTAGAGAAGTGTAGGGGTGGATTTAGTGGTGGAAACAAGAGCAGGGTGAGAGCGGTTAGTGCGAAGAGGAGAGCATTAAGCCGGCAAAAATTTTCCCAATAGTAAAACAATTCTTTTTTCATCCGCTGTCTCCTTTTTATTTTAGTATAACGCTTTCAAAAAGAGAAATCAAGAAATTCCTGTATTTTCTATCCCATCTCCTGCCGCAAATGCTTGATAACATGATATAATAGACCTATCATACAAAATGGGAGAGAAATAGCTATGACCTTTTATAACCATGGAGTGATTGAGCCTAAGTGGCAAAAATACTGGGCAGAACATCACACCTTCAAAACAGGTACGGATAAAGAAAAACCAAACTTCTATGCCCTTGATATGTTCCCTTATCCAAGTGGGGCAGGGCTTCACGTTGGCCACCCTGAAGGCTATACAGCGACAGATATTTTGAGCCGGTACAAGCGTGCGCAGGGCTACAATGTCCTTCATCCAATGGGCTGGGACGCTTTTGGTCTGCCTGCGGAGCAGTATGCAATGGATACGGGAAATGATCCAGCGGAGTTTACGGCGCAAAACATTGCCAATTTCAAACGCCAAATCAATGCGCTTGGATTTTCTTATGATTGGGACCGTGAGGTCAACACGACCGATCCGAATTACTACAAGTGGACCCAGTGGATTTTCACGAAATTATATGAAAAAGGCTTGGCTTATGAAGCGGAAGTTCCAGTGAACTGGGTCGAAGAGCTGGGAACAGCCATTGCCAATGAAGAAGTCTTGCCTGACGGCACTTCTGAACGTGGGGGCTATCCTGTTGTCAGAAAACCGATGCGCCAATGGATGCTGAAAATCACGGCTTATGCGGAGCGTCTGCTCAATGACTTGGAAGACTTAGACTGGCCAGAGTCTATCAAGGACATGCAGCGCAACTGGATTGGTAAATCACGTGGCGCTAATGTCACCTTTGCCATCAAGGGAAGCGATAAAACGTTCACCGTCTTTACAACGCGTCCAGATACTCTTTTTGGAGCAAGTTTTGCGGTGCTTGCGCCTGAGCATGAGTTGGTCGATGCGATTACAACGGCTGAACAGGCTGAAGCGGTAGCAGACTACAAGCACCAAGCCAGCCTCAAATCAGACCTGGCACGGACTGACCTTGCCAAGGAAAAAACAGGGGTCTGGACAGGTGCTTATGCCATCAATCCTGTCAATGGTCAGGAAATTCCGATTTGGATTGCGGATTATGTGCTAGCCAGCTACGGAACTGGTGCGGTTATGGCGGTTCCTGCCCATGATGGCCGCGACTGGGAATTTGCCAAAACCTTTGACTTGCCGATTGTGGCCGTCATCGAAGGGGGCGATGTGGACAAGGAAGCCTATACAGAGGACGGTCTACACATCAACTCTGACTTCCTCGATGGCTTGAACAAGGCAGATGCGATTGAAAAGATGATTGCTTGGCTTACAGAGCACGGTGTCGGCGAGGAGAAAGTGACCTATCGCTTACGCGACTGGCTGTTCAGCCGTCAACGTTACTGGGGGGAGCCAATTCCGATTATCCATTGGGAAGACGGGACCTCAACAGCTGTTCCAGAAAGTGACTTGCCACTGGTCTTACCAAAAACAAGCGACATCAAGCCGTCTGGCACAGGAGAAAGCCCGCTTGCTAACTTGACGGACTGGCTAGAAGTCACTCGTGAAGATGGTGTCAAGGGTCGCCGTGAGACCAATACCATGCCACAATGGGCGGGGTCAAGCTGGTATTACCTCCGCTACATTGACCCACACAATGCAGAAAAACTGGCAGACGAAGACTTGCTCAAGGCTTGGTTGCCTGTGGATATTTATATCGGTGGGGCGGAGCATGCGGTACTTCACCTGCTCTACGCACGTTTCTGGCATAAATTCCTCTATGACATCGGCGTGGTGCCAACCAAAGAGCCTTTCCAAAAGCTCTTTAACCAAGGAATGATTTTGGGGACAAGTTACCGGGATAGTCGCGGCGCTCTCGTGGCCACAGACAAGGTGGAAAAACGGGACGGTTCCTTCTTTAACATTGAAACAGGAGAAGAACTGGAGCAAGCTCCCGCCAAGATGTCTAAATCCCTGAAAAATGTGGTTAATCCAGATGATGTCGTTGAACAGTACGGTGCAGATACCCTTCGTGTGTATGAGATGTTCATGGGGCCGCTTGATGCGTCCATCGCTTGGAGCGAAGAAGGGCTAGAAGGTAGCCGCAAATTCCTCGACCGTGTTTATCGCTTGATTACCTCAAAAGAAATCGTCACAGAAAACAATGGCAACTTGGACAAGGTCTACCATGAAACGGTGAAGGCGGTGACCGAGCAGATTGAGACGCTCAAGTTCAACACGGCCATTGCCCAACTCATGATTTTTGTCAATAGTGCCAATAAAGAAGAGGTGCTCTATGTCGAGTATGCCAAAGGCTTTATCCAGCTGATGGCTCCATTTGCACCACACTTGGCAGAAGAACTCTGGCAAATCGTGACGGGCTCAACAGACGGCATTTCTTACGTGTCATGGCCAAGTTATGATGAGTCCTTCTTGGTTGAAGACGAGATTGAAATCGTTGTCCAAATCAAGGGCAAGGTTCGCGCCAAGCTGGTCGTTGCCAAGGACCTTTCTCGTGAGGACTTGGAAAGAGCAGCGCTTGCTGATGAAAAAGTCCAAGCAGAAATCGCTGGAAAAGACATCGTCAAAGTCATTGCTGTACCAAACAAACTGGTCAATATCGTTGTGAAATAAAGTGAATTGAATAAAGGTTAAGACATCGTTCAGTCGTTTTGATGAAGGGCAGTTCTATCTGCGGCTCCTTGTCTGGTCCGATTCCTTTCTCAATCCACGATAAAATAAGCATTAAACTAGTCTTTCGTCTGATGGCGAGGCTAGTTTTTTTCTGTCTTGAAAAAAGGATGTAAGGACGGCATTTTTAGGTGCTATAGTCTTTTGAATGAACTTTGATACATCGTCACTTTCGACTTGCCGTACTCCAGTACTGTCTGCGTCTTTCGTTCCTTGTCTGAAAGTTCATTCATTTGACTATATCATAAAATTCCCTAATCACGGTGATAGAAAAAATGTATTGGTCAAGAAGCAGGGAGCATGGTATCATAAAAACCATCAACAACAGGGAGGGTGTTATGGAATACAGTACAAAGGCGATTCACGGTCAAGTCGATGATACAGGAAAAGGTGCTGTCACCTATCCAGTCTATCTTTCATCCACCTTTTTACAGGAAGGCGTCCAGCAATTTGGAGATTTTGTCTACAGCAGGAGCGCCAATCCCACACGGACTGCTTTGGAACAACAAGTGGCTGATTTGGAAGGTGCTCGTTATGCCTTAGCAACCGCAACGGGGATGGCAGCAACAGCCATTGCCTTTGAGTTGTTACAGAGTGGGGATGGCATTCTCATTTCAGACACGGTCTATGGAGGGACATGGCAGTTTGTCAATGAATTATTTGAAAGCCGCAATCTGTCTTATGAACTGGTCGCGGATTTCAACCAGTATGACTTTTCACAGGTGGCAAGCCATATAAAAGCGGTCTTTCTAGAAACGCCGACCAATCCACTTCTTCAGGTGACAGACTTAGAAAAGGTGATTGGTCGTGCCAAAGCACAAGGTTTGCTGGTGATTGTAGACAATACCTTTATGACCTCTTATTTACAACGCCCGCTGGATTTTGGGGCAGATATTGTCGTCTATTCAGCGACCAAGTATTATGCAGGCCATTCGGATATTCTAGCAGGGTTAGTCGTCACCAATCGAGAGGATCTCTATCCCCAGCTCAAGCTAGCGCATAAATTATTAGGAGCCATTCTCAGTCCCTTTGATGCCTTTCTCTTATCAAGAGGGATTAAGACGTTGCCTTTGCGGTTAGAAAAGCACCAAGAAAATGCCCAGTTGGTAGCAGAATATCTGGATCAACAAGAGGGGGTAGAAGTCTTTTACACAGGTCTTTCACACCATCCCGGGCATGCCATTCAAGAGCAACAAGCAAGTGGACATGGTGGGGTTGTGTCGTTTGTACTGGATGAGGAAACTTATGATTTGGAAGTATTTGTCCAATCCTTGACACTCTTTGGGTTTGCGGTCAGTTTGGGCGGTGTCGAATCTCTCATCTGTCGCCCCGCAACCATGACGCATGAATCTTACAGTACAGACTTGCAAGAGCGCATCGGCATTCGTCAAAATTTGCTACGCTTGGCAGTCGGAATTGAAGCAGGTCAAGATTTGATAGAGGATTTAGCACACGCCTTTGACAAGGCTAGAAAATAAAGGAGAAACAGGTATGAAAAGACTAGTAGTATGGATTGCAGGGATTGTAGCGACGGTCTCACTTGTCGCATGTGGCTCAACTTCACAAAAACAGTCTGCTCCAGCAGGCTCCTTGCTTGAGCAAATCAAGGAAAAAGGGGTGTTGAAAGTGGGAACCGAAGGAACCTATGCCCCTTATACTTACCATGATGAGAGCGGAAAGTTAGTCGGCTACGATGTCGAAGTCGCTGAAAAAGTGGCTGAAAAGCTCGGTGTCAAGGCAGAATTTGTCGAAACAGAGTGGGACTCAATTATTGCGGGTCTTGATGCGGGTCGTTTTGACATCATTGCCAACCAGGTTGGGGTGACCGATGAACGCAAGGAAAAATACGATTTTTCAACGCCCTATACCTACATCTACGGAGCCTTGATTACGTCCAAGGACGATACGACAACGAAAGCCTTTAGTGATATCAAGGGGAAAAAATCAGCCAACAGCTTGACCAGTAACTGGGCGGAAGTTGCCAAAAGTAACGGTGCAGAAATTGTCGGTGTCGACGGTTTCCAACAAGCGATTGAATTGCTGGCTTCAAAACGCGTGGATGTGACCATCAATGATAATGTCGCCTATCTGGACTATATCAAGCAACATCCAGATGCTCCTGTCAAAGTTGCGGCCCTATCAGAAGATGCGCAGGAGACAGCTCTACCAGTTGTTAAAGGTAATGATGATTTGGTTGCGGCAATCAATCAGGCCTTGAAAGAATTGGCAGATGAAGGTGTACTGACAGAATTATCCAAGAAATATTTCGGTGACGATGTATCACAAGTGAAAAAATAGAGGTCATTATGACAGATAGACTATGGCAAATTATTCTTGATTCTTTTAGCCAGATACTGATACCAGGGTTGTTAGTGACGATTCCACTAACAATCCTCTCTTTCGTGTTTGGCTTACTGATTGCAGTGTTGACAGCCCTGGTGCAAATTGCCCAGATTCCGGTGCTGAAACAGCTCGCTCGGTTTTATATTTGGTTGATTCGCGGCACACCCCTTTTGGTGCAACTCTATGTCATTTTCTACGGTTTGCCAAATTTGGGGCTGGTATTAGATGCCTTTCCATCAGCTGTTTTCGTCTTTTCAGTCAACACAGGAGCCTATGCGGCAGAAACGATTCGGGCATCGATTGAGTCGGTTCCGAAAGGGCAACTGGAAGCGGGATATTGTGTGGGGATGACTTTCTCCCAAACCATGCGGCGCATTGTCTTGCCTCAGGCCTTTCGAGTGGCCTTTCCTCCCCTGTCCAATTCTTTAATCAGCTTGGTCAAAGATACATCCTTAGCTGCGAACATCACAGTGTTAGAGATGTTTATGGCGACCCAGCAAATTGCGGCAAGGACCTACGAACCCTTTGCCTTGTATTGCGAGGTGGGGCTAATCTATTTGCTGTTTTCAACGGTATTAACCAAGTTGCAAACCTATGGTGAAAAGAAACTGAAAGTTTATTAAGGGGGCAAGATGATAGAAGCACAGAAGATAAGCATGTCCTTTGGGGACACCAAGGTCTTGCAGGAGGTGGATTTACAGGTGGAACAAGGCACGGTGACGGTCATTTTAGGTCCGTCAGGGTCAGGAAAGACGACCTTGCTCCGCTGTATGAATTTTTTAGAGCGGGCAGATAGTGGTCGGTTGATCTTTGGCGAAGAGACCTATGACCTAGCTCATATTCGTCAAAAAGAGATTGCCGAGATTCGCAAGCATACGGGCTTTGTCTTTCAAAATTATAACCTCTTTGCCAATAAAACAGCCTTGGAAAATGTGACCGAAGGCCTCATCATGGCCCATGGCTATGGCAAGGAGGAAGCAGAGCAAATCGGTAGAAAAGCTCTTGACAAGGTAGGGCTTGCTGCCAAGTATCACGCCTACCCGAGTGAACTGTCAGGCGGTCAACAGCAACGGGTGGGAATTGCGCGGGCGGTTGCCAGCAACCCAGCGGTTATCTACTTTGATGAGCCGACCTCGGCCCTTGATCCAGAACTTATCGGTGGAGTCTTGCAGGTCATGGTCGAGTTAGCTAAGGAGGGGATGACCATGGTTGTGGTGACCCATGAGATGAGTTTTGCCCGTGAAGTTGCAGATAGAGTGGTCTTTATGGAAAACGGTCAGATCGTCGAGCAAGGAAGTCCTGAAGAAATATTTGATTCTCCCAGAGAAGAACGAACCAGGCAATTTTTGTCTCGGATTCACCACTAGCCTATCCCTAGTTGGAGCTTGAGCCTTTTTTTGCTATAATACTGACATGGAAACAAAATGTAGCTACAGTCAGGAAGAAAAAGAGCAGTTCATGCGGGAGGCCTTAAAAGAAGCAGAGCGTTCCTTAGCAAAAGATGAGATTCCCATTGGATGTGTCATTGTCAAAGACGGCGTCATTATCGGACGGGGGCACAATGCGCGTGAGGAGCGTAATCAGGCGATTCTACATGCGGAAATCATGGCCATTCAAGAAGCCAATCAGCAGGAAGAAAACTGGCGACTGCTGGATACGACCCTGTTTGTGACCATCGAGCCCTGTGTTATGTGTAGTGGCGCAATCGGTCTCGCACGGATTCCGCAGGTCATCTACGGCGCGCCCAATCAGAAATTTGGAGCCGCAGGCAGTCTTTATAATATCTTACAGGACGAGCGGCTCAACCATCGTGTTGCGGTTGAGACAGGGATTTTAGAAGAGGAATGCGCCCGTATCATGCAGACCTTTTTTCGTCAAGGACGCGAGAAAAAGAAGGCACTCAAGCAGGCTCAACAGGCGCAGACCACTGTGAGGGACTGAGAATACTTGCACCAAGTTTCGATTTATGATAGAATACTAGATGGAGCAACATCTGTGCGTGAAGCGGGTCAGGGGAGGAATCCAGCAGCCCTAAGCGATGTCGGGTGTGTGCTCTTTTTGTTAGTCAATAAAAAAGCCTATGAAATCAATGATGTTCATGGCTTTTCTTTTGTCATATATAAGATATTCATTGGGCTGGAGTGAAACTCGGCCATCCTTGTTTCTATTGCTGTAAGGTCGTGACACCCATCATGTGACACTAGTTTAAAAGAGGGAGTGGGACAGAAATCGATTTTGTAGTCCTCGCTCTCTAGTTTCTGGGCTCGGGTATCAACAGTCACTCCCCTGACTGTTGATATCCCCAAGTTGACTAGCTTCCACAATTGAGAATTGTGGAAGGTTGGAAATAAGGCTAGCGAAGAATTATTCGCTAGCCTCTTCTAATAGAATGTTGATTTATCAACGTCATGGATAAGTTGCTCACAACTTTCTGTTCTCTTCAATGCTCCACTGGAGCATTAAACCCAGAGACAAGCCTCGCTCTCTAGTTTTTAGGCTCAGGTATCAACAGTCCACTGGACTGTTAATATATACGTCAAACTGTTAAAGCTATAAAATTTAAGGGTGTGGGAGACTTTTGTCCCAACCTCTTCTTGTCAATCTCCTTGCTCGCCATGATGTTTGGAGGAAGATACAAAATGGAGTAGATTGTCCACAAGGAGACTGGCAAGTGGTGTAGAAGTGCTGCCCTATTTTTGCTGTTTGTAGTTGGCTAGGATTAGACCCAGTAGGAAAATCGCAGAACTGACAGGAAGGAACCAATGGTGGGTATCGCCTGTACGAGGGAGAATGCGTTTTTGGCTTTGCGTTGACGGTTGTGCAGGGGGAGTCGGGTCTTCACTGCTTGCGAGGGGATTGACAGGTGTTTCCTGCTTGTTTTTGTCTGTGCTGATAGTAGCTGCCTTTGGACCGTATTCAACTAGTTGGTCAATTGGCTCTGCTGTGACGGTATCGGACATGATTTCCCTCTTGGTTTCTACCCCATCTGTCAACGTGACCAGCTCAACAAGCGTGCGTAGTCCTTCCTTGCCTGGACGAAGAACCTTTTCTTCTCCTTCTGGTAAGTGAGGATTGGCAGTCCGGACGACCTTGAAAGGAATCGGACTTGTGGTCACTTCTTCATTTGTCGTGATAACAGGTGTCGGAAGCGGTGCATCTGCCACCTCGTCTTCCATTTTCCACTGGCTTCTCCAAGCATTTGGCTGCATTTCGCTAGCCTCTAAATAGCCCAGTTGGTTTTCAGTATGAATCACAACGGTCGGTTTCCAACGATTGACAAAGCGGATATGTCCATCTATTTCTTCCAATGACCATTGCGCGCTATAGGCTGTTTCTGGGAGGATAGAGTGTTCGACATAGGGCTTTTCAGATTCGATATTGAGATATTCCCCTGTTTTGGTATTTTGGATGAGGTAGTAAGGCCCTTTGGGAATCAATTTCCATGCAGTCTGTTGGCTGCTATCTGTCGTGACATAGACCTTGTCATCCTTACTGTCGATGGCAAAGTAGGCTTGACTATCTCGGTTGATAATCGCTTTCTTTGGCAGTTCATAGCCTTCTTTCTTTTTATAGACCCTGAAATAATCGATGGCCCATTCTTTAGGATAGACATCATTTCCCTTACCAGATCCCGCATCGGTATAGATGTTTAAAATGGTTCCCATTGGATAGTCAGGTGCCTGCTTGATTTCCTTATAGAGAGTTCCGTCATAGTAAAACTTCAAGGAATCAGGTGACCAATCCAAGCCATAGGTGTGGTATTCAGCAGTCTGATCACCGTGAGGGATAGGATCTTCTGCTAGATACCATTGCGGTGAAAAGAAAGGATCATTCCAACCAAAGGAAGCAATTCGCCAGGTATCTGATCGACTGAAAAAGGTCTCAATAACATCGATTTCCCCTGTCCGCTTGGACTGGAACCAATCGTTTGTATCATCTTGGAGGCCGACCATCCACCAGGCTTGGTGGCCACCGCCACCCACGTTTGAAAATTTCGCCCGTAGTTCAAAATAACCGTAGGTCGTTGCATAGCCGACCCATTCTTTCTGGTCGCTTAAAATCTGCTGGCTATTGCTGAAGTTGTGAATCCAGTTTTTATTAAAGCTCATGATGGCGCTTGATTTGACGGTTCCGTCTAACTCTGGTGACCAGGGTTTCTGGTCTTTTGCGATAAACTGAACGAGCTTTCCATCTTCAAAACGATAGTTGGCTTTGGCATTTTCAGGATTGGCAGTCCAATGTGGCAAGTAATAGTCGGTCCATTTGGAGGTATCCAGTGAATCGCCGTTAAACTCATCGTGGAAATCCAGCACATAGCCTTCTTTTTCTGGAATCGTCTCGTCAGCCAACACGACTTCTCTACCTAAAGCACTACAGATAATGGCTGTTGCAGCCAGTATGATTCTACTTTTCATCTTTTTGTAACCCCTTTCAACATCTCTATTCTAACATGTCAGTCGAAAAATAAAATAGCAATTTCTAAGATAGGCAATGTTTTTATGCTTTGAAAATATTTTTGCTTACAGTTGGACTGTTCCTAGGAAAATAAGAGGGAGTTGGAGGAAATGGCAATATGTGATTTTTTCGCATTTTTTTGAAAAATCTTCGCTTCGTTTTATGAAAATGGATGAAAATATAGAATTTCCTTGAAAAAAATCCAATAAAGCGTTATCATTAAGTATGTAGAAAAAATGGAGGATTTATAATGGCACATATCCAATTTGATTATTCAAAAGTCTTGGGACAATTCGTTGCTCCAACAGAATTGGACTTTTTACAAAGCCAAGTCACAGCGCTTGATGCAGACTTGCGTAAGGGGACTGGAGCAGGAGCTGAAATGCTTGGCTGGCTTGATTTACCAGAAAACTATGACAAAGAAGAGTTTGCTCGTATTAAAGAAGCGGCAGCCAAAATCCAATCAGATAGCGATGTACTCGTTGTGATCGGAATCGGTGGTTCTTACCTCGGTGCAAAAGCAGCCATTGATTTCTTGAATACTTCTTTTGTAAACTTGCAAAGCAAGGAAGAGCGCAAAGCGCCACAAATTCTATACGCAGGAAATTCTATTTCATCTAGCTACTTGGCTGATTTGGTTGATTATGTAGCAGACAAGGATTTCTCTGTCAACGTGATTTCAAAATCAGGTACAACGACTGAACCAGCGATTGCCTTCCGCGTCTTCAAAGAATTGCTCGTGAAAAAATACGGTCAAGAAGAAGCAAACAAACGAATCTATGCAACGACTGACCGTGAGCGCGGAGCTGTAAAAGTGGAAGCAGATGCAAATGGTTGGGAAACCTTTGTTGTGCCAGACAATGTTGGAGGACGTTTCTCTGTCTTGACTGCTGTAGGCTTGTTGCCGATTGCAGCATCAGGTGCAGACATCACAGCCCTTATGGAAGGTGCAAATGCAGCTCGTAAGGACTATGCGTCTGATAAGATTGCTGAAAACGAGGCTTACCAATATGCGGTTGTGCGCAATATCCTTTACAGAAAAGGATACGTAACAGAAATCTTGGCTAACTATGAGCCATCTTTGCAATACTTTAGCGAATGGTGGAAACAATTGGCTGGTGAGTCAGAAGGAAAAGACCAAAAAGGTATTTACCCAACTTCAGCGAATTTCTCAACTGACTTGCACTCACTTGGTCAATTTATCCAAGAAGGTTACCGTAACCTCTTTGAAACAGTAATCCGTGTAGACAAACCAAGAAAAAATATCTTGATTCCAGAAATGGCAGAAGACTTGGATGGTCTTGGCTACCTTCAAGGAAAAGATGTAGATTTCGTCAACAAAAAAGCAACTGACGGTGTCCTTCTTGCCCACACCGATGGTGGCGTACCAAATATGTTTGTTACTCTTCCACAACAAGATGAGTTTACACTAGGCTATACCATCTACTTCTTTGAATTGGCCATTGCCCTTTCAGGCTACCTCAATGGGGTGAACCCATTTGACCAACCAGGTGTAGAAGCCTACAAGAAGAACATGTTTGCCCTTCTTGGAAAACCAGGTTTTGAAGAACTCGGTGCCGCATTAAACGCACGTTTGTAATCAATAAATCGTAACATGAAAACCAGCCAATCGGCTGGTTTTTTCTTGTATAAATGGCATTAATAGTCTTGCTCTGCGAGATAGTGTGCAATACTTTCGTCAATAATCAGGTGGTCAACACAGCCCTTGCGTAAGAGAGCGAATAAGCTGGGAGCTTTGATGAGGTCAGATGCGATGATGGCAACTTCGTTCATCATTTCCAACTCGTCCAGCGTGATGCCGACCATTCGTTTTGTCAGGCTAGTTTCTAAAATAGTTCCTTCCTTGTCATAGAAGCTCGCTAGTGCATCACCGACCACTTGTTTTTCAATAATGTCGGCCTCATCTTCTGGGGTGACCACCCCGAGTTGTTGGTAGGTAGAGGACTCGCGAGGATTGCCGATGCTGACGATGGCAAGGTCTACTGCGAGCGCTTTTTTATGTGCGTCTTTGATGAGAGAAGAACGCATGAGTTCCTTTTTGAGGAGGGGGTGGTCTGCGATGGCAGGGGCATAGTAATAGCTAGCGGTAGCGCTATATTTTTCGGCTAGTCGAAAACAAAGGTGATTGGAATGGAGGTGGAGTAATTCAACATTGGCACCGCCCATTAAAGGGACAATATTGAGGTGGGGATAGGGCATGTTTTTAGCAGCCTGTACAAATTCATATAAGGTAGAGCCCCAACCGATACCAATGGACGATAGCGAGTGGGCATACTGCTCTACAAATTCAGCGACCGCAGCCCCTAAGGCGACTTTGGTATGGTGTTCAGAGCTTTTAGTAGGGGTGATAATCACGGTTTGAAGATTGTATTTTTCGGTGAGTCGCTGGCTCAGTTCGATATTAGGATTGGCTTTGGGAGAGATTGTAATTTGCACAATGCCCTGTTGCAGGGCCTCTTTTAACAGTTGGGCAACCGTGGGGCGACTCAGCTGCAATTGTTTCGCAATCTCTGACTGATTTTTTTGTTCTTTATAATACAATAAAGCTGTTTGATAGATGAGTTGGTGACGATTCTTCATATGTAAACTACTCCAGGATTTCTCTTTTTATTTTACCTCATGATTTTACAATTGTAAAGTTTTTCCGAAATATAATTTTACAAATGAAAAGATAGGGACTATACTAAAAGAAAGCAAAACTTCTAGTCATAGAGGAGGAGTAAGATGAAAACAAATTCGAAACAGATGTATCAAGTGGCAAAGCAGCAGGGATTTGCTATTCCTCATGCCAATTTTATTGACTTAAATTCGGCGAGAGCCTTTGTTCAAACGGCTGAAAAGAGGGGGCTGCCGTTGCTGCTTGCCTATGCCCAGTCTCACCAGTCTATCTTGTCCTTAGAAGAGGCGGCAGCGATTGGAAATTGTATGGCAGAATCGGTCAGCGTTCCGATTGTCCTTCATTTGGACCACGGAGAAGACATTGATTTTATCAAACGCGCGATTGAGCTTGGCTTTACTTCTGTTATGATTGATGCGTCGCAGCAGTCATTTGAGGAAAACGTGCGCTTGACCAAGGAAGTGGTCGAATACGCCCATGCACGGGGCGTGGTGGTGGAAGCAGAATTGGGGCATGTGGGGGCAAATGATACGTCAGAAGCCGCTCAGGTAACGGACTCTGTCTATACAGAAGTCAAAGACGTGCAAGACTTTGTGGATCAGACACATGTGGACTCCTTAGCCATTTCCATTGGGACAGCTCATGGTATTTATAAAGGGGTACCGAAGATCAATTTTGAGCGCTTGCATGAAATTGCGGAGTTGACCTCTGTTCCGCTGGTTCTGCACGGGGGGTCTTCATCAGGTGATGACAATCTTGGCCGCTGTGCGCATGAGGGCATTACGAAGATTAACATCTATACTGACTTTATCGTGTCGGCCTTTGAAGCCATTCAAGATAAAGCACCGCAGGATTACATTGGTCTAAAACAGGTTGCGGATCAGGCGATGGGAGCGATGTTGGATCACTATTATGATGTATTTGGTACGAAAGCAGTAAAGGAGTAGCTAGATGAGTAAAGTAGCAGTAAAAGCACCATTTTTCATGTTTAATCCCAAATCCTACCTTTATGGGGAAGAGTTGGAAGGTTTTGCAAAGGTTGCAGAAGAATTGGCCCTTGAATACCCAGATGTTTCGGTCTTTATGACGAGTCCGTTTGCAGATATTCGTGGCGTTGCAGCGCATACAGATCAGGCGATTGTCTCGGCTCAACATATCGATGGAATCAAACCAGGTCGTGGAATGGGGCATGTGTTAGCGGATTCGGTCTATGCAGCAGGAGCAAGAGCCACCTTTTTGAATCATGCAGAACGCCCTTTGAGTTTTGATGAATTGGTTAAATCAGTTGAGAGGGCAGATGAGTTGGGCATGGTGACGATTGTCTGTGCCAACTCGCTTCAGGAAGCAAAGGCCATTGCAACCCTAGAGCCAGACATTATCCTTTGTGAACCAACAGAATTGATTGGGACAGGCAATACCAGTGATGCTTCCTACGTTACTGCAACAAATGAAGCCATTAAGGCGATTTCGCCAACGACCCTCGTCATGCAAGCAGCGGGAATCAGCAAACCAGAGGACATCTATCGTGTGATTGAATTAGGAGCAGATGGTTCTGGTTGTACGAGTGGGATTACAGAGGCAGAAAATCCCCATCAAATGTTACGAGATATGGTGAAAGCTGCAGACAAGGCATGGAGAGAAAAAGCATGAAGATTTACAAAGAAACCTTTACAGTAGAAACAGAGGCGGGAAAAGCGACTTATGTCGATATTACGCCACAATTGAGAGATATTGTCAAAAAAAGCGGGATTGAAAATGGGCTACTAGCCATGATTTCGCCCCATACGACCTGCGCTATATTTTTTGAAGAATTTGTCCATGATTATACCGATGAGGGTGATGAATTTTTGCAAGTCGATTTGAATCATGTATTGGAAAAAATTATTCCAGATCATACGAGTGCAGACACGTATATCTATCCTGGGGAAGAGCATTATAAATGCGTAGAGGCTTGGCCGAATGCGGCGGAATATTTACCAGATGGTGACCGTCGCGCCTTGTGGAATGGTGATAGTCATCTCAAGGCAACCTTGATTGGCTCTAGCCAATTGGTCGATGTAACCGCAGGTGATTTGGGGGTCGGTAGCACAGGTTATTTCTATTTTGTCGACTACGATAAAACGCGGGAACGTGTGCGTAAATGCCAGGTCACGGTGTTTGGGGAATAAGGTATCGTATGTTGGGGAGTGGGACAGAAATCGTGATTTTGTAGAAATCGATTGTGCAGTCCTCGCTCTCTAGTTTCTAGGCTCGGGTATCAACAGTCCACTGGACTGTTAATATATACGTCAAGCTGCTCAAATTATAAAAATAAGGAGGTTGGGTACTTATGTCCCAGCCTCTTTTTTGTGTCCAGAAAAAGATAAGCCGATACAGTCCAAACGTGAACACAAGCCTGTGTTTTATTTGGTCTTTTTGTATGCGTTTACAAAAGCTATAATGAAAGTAGAAAAAACAAAAAATAAAGAAAAGAGGAGTTCAGAATGGAGATTTTGAATACTATTCTCAATTGGTTCTCGCAAAATATCTTGCAGAATCCAGCCTTCTTCGTCGGACTATTGGTCCTTATCGGTTATGCTCTCTTGAAAAAGCCAGGGCATGATATCTTTGCAGGCTTTGTCAAAGCAACTGTCGGGTACATGATTTTGAACGTAGGAGCAGGGGGCTTGGTTACCACCTTCCGTCCGATCCTTGCAGCGCTCAACTTCAAATTCAATATCGGTGCGGCAGTGATTGACCCCTACTTTGGATTGGCAGCAGCTAATACCAAGATTCAGGAAATGTTCCCAGACTTTGTCAAGGCAGCAACAACAGCGCTTTTGATTGGTTTTGGTGTTAATATCTTGCTGGTTGCTTTCCGTAAAATCACCAAAGTCCGGACCTTGTTTATCACAGGCCATATCATGGTGCAACAAGCAGCGACAATCTCGCTCATGGTACTTTTCCTTATTCCTCAATTGAGAAATGGCTATGGTATCACGGCCATTGGTGTAATTTGTGGTCTTTACTGGGCAGTTAGCTCCAATATGACCGTTGAAGCCACTCAACGTTTGACAGGTGGTGGAGGATTTGCCATCGGTCACCAACAGCAATTTGCTATTTGGTTTGTAGATAAAGTTGCTGGAAAACTTGGTAAGAAAGAAGAAAATTTGGACAATTTGAAATTACCAAAATTCTTGTCTATCTTCCATGATACAGTAGTTGCTTCTGCAACCTTGATGTTGGTGTTCTTTGGTGCGATTCTGTTAGTCTTGGGTCCAGATGTGATGGCAAATAAAGAAGTCATTACTTCAGGTGCACCTTTTAATCCAGCAAAACAAGACTTCTATATGTATATCATTCAAACAGCCTTTACTTTCTCTGTTTACCTCTTTGTCTTGATGCAAGGGGTGCGGATGTTCGTAACGGAATTGACAAACGCTTTCCAAGGGATTTCAAGCAAGCTCCTTCCAGGGTCATTCCCAGCGGTGGACGTGGCAGCTTCTTACGGATTTGGTTCTCCAAATGCGGTGCTTTCAGGTTTTGCTTGTGGTTTGATTGGTCAGCTGATTACAATTGTTCTCTTGGTTGTCTTTAAAAATCCAGTCTTGATTATCACAGGTTTCGTTCCAGTATTCTTTGATAATGCAGCGATTGCAGTTTATGCGGATAAACGTGGTGGTTGGAAAGCAGCGGTTATCCTATCCTTTATTTCAGGGGTGCTTCAAGTTGCGCTCGGTGCTGCCTGCGTTGCCCTGCTTGATTTGGCAGCCTACGGCGGTTACCATGGAAACATCGACTTTGAATTCCCATGGTTAGGCTTTGGCTATCTCTTCAAATCTCTTGGCATCATTGGCTATGTCTTGGTTTGCTTGTTCTTCCTTGCTATTCCACAGATTCAATTTGCTAAGGCAAAAGATAAGGAAGCCTACTATCGTGGGGAAGCTCAAGAATAAGGATACTCGTCAAACATCCACGTCTGGCCTTGTGAACTCACCTTGCTTGGTCAGACGATGATTGTATAGAGTATAAGTTGTATTTTTCAGAAATTAACCCTAACATCAGGAGGAAAAGAAAATGGTAAAAGTATTGACAGCGTGTGGAAATGGCATGGGTTCATCCATGGTCATCAAAATGAAGGTGGAAAATGCCCTTCGTAATCTGGGACAAAGTGATTTCACAGTCAATTCTTGTAGTGTCGGTGAGGCAAAAGGTCTTGCAGCAGGGTATGACATTGTGATTGCTTCAGTTCACTTGATTGATGAATTGCAAGGTCGTACCAATGGAAAATTAGTTGGTCTTGATAACCTCATGGACGACAACGAAATCAAGACAAAATTGCAAGAAGTTCTATAAATGAGCCATTCTTGGAGGCTGGGGCTGTAGGTTTCCAGCCTCTTTGATAGAAAAAGAGAAGGAGAACACACATGAATTTGAAAAAAGCCTTTACAGAAAATAAGTCGATTCGTCTTGGCTTGACAGCAGAAACATGGGAAGAAGCAGTACGCTTGGCCGTAAATCCCTTGATTGAAAGCGGGGCGGTGAAAGAAGAATACTATCACGCCATCATCGAATCCACCAATGAATACGGTCCCTACTATATCTTGATGCCGGGAATGGCGATGCCGCATGCACGTCCAGAAGCAGGTGTTATGCGAGACGCTTTTTCTCTCATTACCTTGACCAAGCCTGTTGTCTTTCCAGATGGTAAGGAAGTCAGCGTTCTTTTGACCCTTGCTGCAACAAGCTCCGATATTCATACCTCTGTTGCCATTCCGCAAATCATTGCCCTCTTTGAATTGGAAAATTCCATTGAGCGCTTGGTCAATTGCCAGTCAGAAGAAGAAGTGCTTGCGATGGTAGAAGAGTCTAAGAATAGCCCCTACCTAGAAGGTCTTGATTTGGAATCATGATATAAGAGCGTCAAAAATCGACAGAAAATTAGGGAGACGGCCGAAGAAACCGTATTTCTAGGGAGGCTCGTCTATTTTCCGAGATTGAGCTCGCATTCAAATAACATGATATAAGAGCGTTAAAAAATCGACAGAAAATTAGGGAGACAGCCGAAGAAATCGTATTTCTAGGTGGGCTCGTCTATTTTCCGAGATTTTAGCTCGCATTCAAATAGCATGATATAAGAGCGTTAAAAAATCGATAGAAAATTAGGGAGACGGCCGAAGAAATCGTATTTCTAGGGAGGCTCGTCTATTTTCCGAGATTTTAGCTCGCATTCAAATAACATGATATAAGAGCGTCAAAAATCAGACATCGCTCACGTCGTTTGCGGTTTATAACCATCAAAAAATAAAAATATAGAAAAGAGATTCGTATGATAAAACATATTCCAAATTTACAGGTTGCGCTTGACCATTCCGATTTGCAAGGTGCCATTAAGGCTGCGGTATCTGTTGGCCATGAGGTGGATGTGATTGAAGCAGGAACCGTCTGCTTGCTACAAGTGGGAAGCGAGTTGGTGGAAGTGCTTCGGAGCCTCTTCCCAGATAAAATCATTGTCGCAGATACCAAGTGTGCAGATGCAGGTGGTACGGTTGCTAAAAACAATGCCGTGCGTGGTGCAGACTGGATGACCTGTATCTGTTCAGCGACCATTCCAACCATGAAAGCAGCTCTTAAAGCTATCCAAGAAGTCCGTGGTGACAAGGGAGAAATCCAAGTGGAACTCTACGGTGATTGGACCTATGAACATGCCCAAATGTGGCTCGATGCAGGCATTTCTCAAGCGATTTACCACCAATCTCGTGACGCCCTGCTTGCAGGTGAAACGTGGGGGGAAAAAGACTTGAACAAGGTGAAAAAATTGATTGATATGGGCTTCCGTGTGTCTGTCACAGGTGGGCTTGATGTGGATACCTTGAAACTCTTTGAAGGAGTGGATGTCTTCACCTTTATCGCTGGTCGTGGAATTACAGAAGCGGCAGAACCAGCAGCGGCAGCGCGTGCCTTCAAGGATGAAATCCGCCGCATTTGGGGGTAGGCTATGGCTAGACCGATTGGAATTTATGAAAAGGCGACGCCCAAGCACTTTACGTGGCTAGAGCGTTTGGAGTTTGCCAAAGACCTAGGTTTTGACTTTGTGGAAATGTCGGTAGATGAAAGTGATGACCGTCTGGCTCGTCTGGACTGGACCAAGGAAGAACGCTTGGAGATTGTCAAGGCGATGTACCAAACAGGCATCCGCATTCCAACAATCTGCTTCTCAGGCCATCGTCGCTATCCGCTTGGCTCAAATGACCCTGCCCTTGAAGCCAAATCCCTTGAAACCATGCAAAAGTGTATTGAATTGGCGCAGGACTTGGGTGTGCGGGTCATTCAGCTGGCAGGTTATGATGTCTACTACGAGGAAAAATCACCAGAGACGCGTGAGCGTTTCTTGAGAAATCTGCGCAAGGCCTGTGATTGGGCGGAGCAGGCTCAAGTTATGCTGGCCATTGAAATCATGGACGATCCCTTTATCAACAGCATTGAAAAATACTTGGCCGTGGCGCACGAAATCAACTCGCCGTACCTCTTTGTCTATCCAGATACAGGTAATCTTTCTGCTTGGCACAATGATTTATATAGCGAATTTGTCATCGGACATCAAGCCATTGCAGCGCTTCATCTAAAGGATACCTATGCTGTGACAGAGACGTCCAAGGGACAATTTCGTGATGTGCCCTTTGGGCAGGGCTGTGTCGATTGGGAAAATACCTTTGCTATTTTAAAGAAAACCAACTATCAAGGACCATTCTTGATTGAAATGTGGTCTGAAAATTGTGAAACTGTAGAAGAAACACGGGCTGCGATTAAAGAAGCTCAAGATTTCCTTTACCCATTGATTGAGAAAGCGGGGTTGAAGTAAATGCCAAAATCACTAGAAGAAATGCGTCAGCGGGTCTATGAGGCCAATGTAGCTCTTCCAGAGCACGGCTTGGTCAAGTTTACCTGGGGCAATGTGTCAGAGGTCTGTCGTGAGCTAGGTCGGATTGTCATCAAGCCGTCTGGCGTGGACTATGATAAACTCAGTCCAGAAAATATGGTCGTGACAGACTTGGATGGCAATGTCGTAGAAGGGACCCTCAATCCATCTTCAGACCTTGCGACCCATGTGGCGCTTTACAAGGCTTGGCCAGAAATCGGCGCGGTGGTTCATACCCATTCGACAGAAGCAGTCGGCTGGGCGCAGGCTGGTCGTGACATTCCTTTTTACGGAACGACCCATGCGGACTATTTCTACGGTCCAATCCCATGTGCTCGCTCGCTCACAGCTGACGAGGTCAATACAGCCTATGAGAAAGAAACAGGCAGTGTCATCATCGAAACCTTTGAAAAGCGCGGTCTTGACCCAGTCGCTGTTCCAGGAATTGTGGTGCGCAACCACGGTCCATTCACTTGGGGCAAAGATCCAGCGCAGGCGGTTTACCATTCTGTCGTGCTAGAAGAAGTGGCGAAAATGAATCGCTTTACCGAGCAAATCAACCCGCGTGTGGAGCCAGCTCCTAAGTACATCATGGACAAGCACTACCTTCGTAAGCACGGTCCAAATGCCTACTACGGTCAAAAGGGCGACGCACACTAAGAATTTGTCACCTATCATCATTGTCATCGGTTGCCTCTCTTTGTTTGTAGGTTTTAAGAAAGAGTATGTAGAGCAGATGGATTTTGCAGTACAAAAATGGTACACTATTCATATAAAATAAAGGAGAGGAGAGCAGATGTTACTTGATAAAAGTAGTGTGGCACTACTGACTTATTTAATGGATTTAACAAATCCTGAGACGGTCATGGCGATTTCACGCACCATGGGGCAGTCGAGACGAAAAATCTATTATCATTTAGAAAAAATCAATACCTCTCTTCCTGCTACCATAGAGCCGATTGTGAATTTTCCAAGGGTGGGGATTTTACTGACCAAGGAGCAAAAGGTGGCCTGTCAAGATTTGCTAGACAGTGTAGATTCTTATAGTTATGCGATGAGCATGGAAGAGCGCATCCAGCTCATGACCATTTACATTGCTATTACCTCCGAGCGCGTGACCATTGAAAAGCTGATGGCCCTGACCGATGTCTCACGCAACACGGTTTTGAATGATTTGAGCGAAATTCGGGCACAGTTGAAGACGGAGCAATTCAAGGTGTATCTGTATGCGACCAAGTCGGAGGGTTATTTTTTCAAATGCCATCCGCTCAATAAAATTCAGTACATCCACTCCCTGCTCTACGAGGTCTTTTCTAATCCTAATGAGGGATTTTTGACCATTCTCAATGAAAAAGTGCCGTATTTTGAAGGTTGTGAGTTGTTGTTTAGCCCAGAGATTGTCGCTTTTCTGGCAGAGCAGGTTAATCAACTGGAGGTGGATTTAGGGAAGAAAATCAATCATTATGAAATCGAGTTTATGTTAAAGGTCTTGCCCTACTTGCTCCTTGCCTATCGCAACATGACCTTGAAGCCGGCTGAACAAGCAGAAATCAAGCGGGAATTTGGCTTGATTCGTAAGCGGATTGAGTATAAGGCTGCTCAAAACCTCGCTGCATCACTAGCGGAACGTTTTAAGGTAGTTCTCGATGAGATTGAGATTTCCCTAATTGCCATGCTCCTCTTGTCGTATCGTAAGGACAAGGATCTGCATACCAATAGTCAGGATTTTGCAGAAATTAAGGCAACTTTAGAATGTTTTGTAGATGAATTTTTACGTTGTTCAGCTTTTGAAATTGATCATCGGGAAACCCTGATGCGCAATCTTGTCATGCATGCCAAGGCCTTCCTCTTTCGGAAGACCTATGGCATATTGTCCCGCAACCCATTGACGAGGCAAATCAAACAGAAATATAATGATTTGTTTGTGACGGTGAAGGTGGTGGCTTCCTATACGTTAGAAGAAGAATGGTTAGTCCGAATGAATGATGACGATATTGCCTATTTTACAATTCATATCGGCGGAGCCTTAAAAAATAAACATACACAGGGGACAACGGTTCAGGAAATTTATCTGGTCTGTGATGAAGGGGTAGGGGTTCAAAAGTTGCTGTATAAGCAATGCCAGTCCTATCTGCCGCCAGATAGTATCAAAGCAGTCTTTACCACGGAACAATTTCATAGTGTGGAAGATATTTTGGATATGGATTTATTGATTTCGACCAGCGATAGTCTGCGGGCTTCTTTTCCGGTTTTACAGGTACAGCCCATTTTGACCTATGAGGATGTGATGAAAATCAATCATTTTCTGACCTACCATACCATGAAAGAAAGCAGCAAGCAGTTTCGGCCGCATTTGGAACAACTCTTATCACGTTATCTGACCAAGAAACGAGATGTTCAAGAAGTCGCGGGAAAAATCCAAGAATTGATTCAGGATGACCTTTTGCTCGCCAAGATTGAAGATAGTCATTTAAAAGATTTATATTGACAGAGAACTGGGGAATGCCCCAGCTTTTTTAGATTAGAACGATGATGGACAGTCCAAAACTGAACACATGCCTGTGTTTTATTTGGTCTTTTTTTGAACACATGAAAGCGTTATACTAAAGCTATAAACAAGCCTATCAGGAGGAAATATCATGGCAAAAGTCAATGAAATTACAAGAGAATCATGGATTTTAAGCACTTTCCCAGAGTGGGGAACTTGGCTCAATGAAGAAATTGAAGAAGAGGTTGTTCCAGAAGGCAACTTCTCCATGTGGTGGTTAGGAAACTGCGGTATCTGGCTCAAGACACCCGGTGGTGCAAACATTGTCATGGACCTGTGGTCAGCGCGTGGAAAGTCAACGAAAAAAGTAAAAGACATGGTGCGTGGTCACCAGATGGCCAATATGGCAGGGGTTCGCAAACTCCAACCAAACTTGCGTGTACAACCGATGGTAATCGACCCATTTGCCATCAATGAATTGGACTACTACCTTGTGTCTCACTTCCATAGTGACCACATCGACATCAACACAGCAGCAGCGATTGTCAACAATCCTAAATTGGACCATGTGAAATTTGTCGGACCTTACGAATGTGGGGAAATCTGGAAGAAATGGGGCGTGCCAGAAGAGCGCATTATCATTGTAAAACCAGGCGATAGCTTTGACATCAAGGACATGAAAGTTCATGCGGTCGAATCCTTTGACCGTACCTGCTTGGTGACCCTTCCAGTAGAAGGGGCGGACGCTCAAGACGGTGAATTGGCAGGACTTGCGGTAACAGACGAAGAAATGGCGCGTAAGGCTGTGAACTATGTCTTTGAAACACCGGGCGGAACTGTTTATCACGGTGCGGATTCTCATTTCTCAAACTACTTTGCCAAACATGGTCGTGACTTCAAGATTGATGTTGCTTTGAATAACTATGGTGAAAACCCACTGGGTATCCAAGATAAGATGACATCCATTGACCTGCTTCGGATGGCGGAAAATCTTCGTGCCAAGGTCATCATCCCTGTCCACTATGACATCTGGTCAAACTTTATGGCTTCAACAGATGAAATCTTAGAATTGTGGAAGATGAGAAAAGAACGCTTGCAATACCAATTCCATCCATTTATCTGGGAAGTGGGCGGTAAATATACCTATCCAATGGATCAAGACCGTATCGAATACCACCACCCACGTGGATTTGACGATTGCTTCTTAGAAGATTCTAATATCCAATTTAAGGCATTGCTATAAAGAGTAAATTCCATTATGAACGAAACGAGTGAGGAAAATCTTGTCCTCACTCGTTTTTTAGACGATTAAGCTACGGCCACGCATTCTCGGCCTATGGAGCGGCATTGAATGCTGTCTGTTTTGTAACCAAATCACCCCCCTAGAAGAACACCTTCTAGGGGGGGTGATTGTTTATAAGGAAGAAACTAATTCATAGTGAGTTTTTGGGGAATCCTATTGATTGATGTTTTCCCATTTCCAGTTTTGTACTTCAGGAATATCATCGCCGTGTTCACGGATGTATTCTTTGTGGTAGGCAACGGTTTGATCCATTTTTTCAGCAAAATCATGAGCTTCTTGGCCAAGTGTCGCAAGAGCAGCATCTTGTGCCAAGTGGAAGCGGTCTAGTTCAGACATGACACGCATATCAAATGGAGTTGTGATGTCACCATTTTCGCGGTAGCCATGAACATGAAGATTGTGGTTGTGACGTCTGAAGAAGATGTCACGGATCATTCCTTCGTAAGCATGGAAGGCGAAGATGACAGGCTTGTCTGTCGTAAAGACTGCATCGAATTCTTCATCTGAAAGGCCACGTGGATCGAGATCTGGATGGCGAAGTTTCAAGATGTCCACAACGTTGACGAAGCGAATCTTCAAGTCAGGGAAGGCTTTGTGGAGAATGGAAATAGCAGCGAGAGCTTCTAAGTTTGGTTCTGTTCCTGCGGCAGCAAATACCACATCAGGCTCTTCATCTGCCGATACTGTTGATGCCCAGTCGATGACCTTATATCCTTTTTCAATCAATTCTTCTGCCTCTGTTACGGAGTAGAATTGAGGGCGAGGATGTTTTGAGGTAACGACTAAGTTGATGACATCTTCATCTTTGAAGGCCTTGTCCATGACAGCCAAGAGGCTGTTGGTATCAGCAGGGAGATATTCACGGATATATTCTGGTGTTTTTTCAGATAGGTGAGTGAGAATCCCTGGATCTTGGTGGGTGTAGCCATTGTGGTCTTGTTGGAATACAGTTGATGTCGCAATCAAGTTGAGTGCAGGGTAATTTTTACGCCAGGTTGTGTGTGTCTTGGATTTCCGTAACCATTTGAAATGTTGCGTAATCATGGTATCGACGACACGGAGGAATGATTCATAAGAAGCAAAGAATCCATGGCGACCTGTCAATACATATCCTTCCAAAAGTCCTTCAGCTTGGTGCTCTGATAATTGAGAGTCGATGACACGGCCAACTGGGCTGAGCCACTCATCATAGCTTTCTTTGCGACGACCAAGCCATTGACGATTAGTTTTAGTAAAGACAGCGTTGAGACGGTTTGATTTTGTTTCGTCTGGTCCGAAAACGCGGAAATTATCAGGGTTTGCTTCCACTAAATCAGCAGCATATTTCCCAAATTCAATCATGTCTTGCGCAAGGATTGCACCTGGTGTTTCAATATCAAAGGCATGTTTTTTCCAGTCAGCAGTATCCATCGGTTTGATAACACCAGCGTTGGTGATTGGATTCATTGACATGCGGCGCTCACCTTTAGGTGAGATTTCAGCAATTTCTGGGAGTAATTTTCCGTTTTCGTCGAACAATTCTTCAGGTCGATAGCTATGCAACCAGTCAAGGAGGGCATCGAGATGTTCCATATGGTGTGCATCTACAGGAATTGGTACTTGGTGAGCTCGGAATCCACCCTCAATTGGAGTACCTTCCCAGGCTTTCGGACCAGTCCATCCTTTTGGAATACGGGCAACAATCACTGGCCAAGCAGGCATCGTTGCTTCTTCAGCAGTTCCTTTGCGTGCTTCTGCTTGCAGAGCTTGAATCATTTCAACGGCGCTATCAATGGTGTTGGCCATCGCTTGATGGGCTGCTTCAAAGTTTGAACTTGTCACATCGACAAAGATGGGACTCCAACCCAATCCTTTGAAGAAGTGAGCCAATTCTTCATCTGTTTTCCGTTCTAAAATGGTAGGATTGTGGATTTTTCCACCGTTGAGATAAAGGATTGGTAAAACGGCACCATCGTTGACTGGGTTAATAAAGGTATTTGCAAACCATCCAGCCATCAATGGCCCTGTTTCTGCTTCCCCATCTCCGATGACAGTTGCTGCGATAATGTTTGGATTGTCTAAAACAGCTCCTGCAGCGTGGGAGAGAGCATAGCCGAGTTCTCCACCCTCATGAATAGAACCTGGTGTTTCAGGAGCCGCATGAGAGGCAATTCCTCCAGGGAATGAGAAAATCTTACATAGTTTTTGGAAGCCTTCTTCAGTCTGTGGAATATCAGGGTTGAGTTCTGTATAACTTCCATCAAGGTAAGAATTTGCAACCATGACTTGTCCACCATGACCAGGACCTTCAATGTAGAACATATCTAAATCGTACTTATTGATTGCACGATTGAGGTGGGCATAAATGAAGTTTTGACCTGGAACAGTTCCCCAGTGTCCGATTGGGTGAGCTTTCAAATCGTTTTCGACTACTTCGCGTTTGAGCAAAGGATTGTCTTTTAAGTACATTTGAGCGGCTGAAATATAGTTAGCAGCGCGCCACCAAGCGTCAACTTTAGCAAGATATTCTGGTGAATCAAATAAATGTGTCATGATTCAGTCTCCTTTATCTATTATTGTATTTTATTTCACATGATAACTATATCATCTTATGTAAGCCCTGTCAAAGTCTGAAAATATTTTTGAAAACAAAAAGAAAATAAAGGAAAAAGTTGAAATATCAAGGCCTGAGATTTGTGTTTTTGAAAATAACCGATATAATATCATTACTTCCAGATTAATGTGGAAGTAAGTTGACTTTGATACTAAAAACGCTTACATTATAATGATACATGTAACAGGGGGAGGTTTGACTTGAATCCTAGACAAATTAATATTCTGAGAGATCTCATGGCTGCGAACGATTATGTAACAGCGCAGGACTTATCATCTAAATATGCCGTTTCAACCAAAACAGCTTATGCAGACTTACAGATTATTAACGAGGAACTGTCATCTTTTGGTGTTACGATAGAAAAAACACCACGCCGTGGCATTCGATTACAGGTTGGACAAAATGATAAGAGAAAAATCTTGGAGTTTGTTGAACAAAGTAATCACGATGGCATGGATGAAGATTCTCAATTTCATAGAGAATGCGACTTATTAAAAGAACTCATTCTGGGCAGTGGCACGATTGATGTGCTGGACTGGTCTGTCGGTCATTTCATCAGCGAAGCCTCTATTCGCCGAGACTTAGAACGGCTGGAACAGTATTTAAAGACTTACCACGTCTCCCTTATGAAGAAGAGTGGTCGAGTGTCCCTGGTTGGACAAGAAGAGGATATTAGAAAATTTTTCCGAGATTTTATTATTCAACATTTTGATTTGAGTAGCTTGCAGTATGAAGAAGGCCTAGCGCACTTTTTCCCCGCTAAGCTGATTAGGAATGTGGTAGAAAGTGTCAAAAAATCTTCTAATTTCTATCATTTTAGAACATCTGAACAATACCGAGTCTATCTGGTCTTGGATTTGCTCATCAGTTCTAGGCGCTATCTTCAAGGAAATTCGATTGTAGAGTCGAATGTGAGCGTCGGTGTTGAAAACCTTCAACAATACGAAGTCTACATCATCGCAGGAGAATTACTTAGTCAGTCAACGGGCATTGCCATGAATCTGATTACAGATGCAGAGATTCGAAACATTTGCTACACGCTTTTATCCGTGGGGTATGAAACGGAAATGGTTCAGCAATCGGATCTTAAAAAGACGGTTGAGCAGTTTATTGCCAGAGTATCTGAACTATCCGGTGTTGATTTTCGATCGGATGAACACCTGTTTCAAATGTTGGTCAATCATACGCAGCCGATGATTTATCGTCTGAAGAGTGGCATCAACATCAAAAATCAGATTACAGAAAATATAAAGACGAGATACAGTGCTCTCTATTATATTGTCTGGCTCGCATCGAAATCTCTATCAGAAAAGTATGCTGTTGAGTTCTTCGATGCAGAAATTGCCTTTCTCACCATCTATTTTGAGATTTCAGTGGAGAAGATGACGACACCGTTGACCATCTATGTGATTTGTCCGCATGGTCTAGCGACTTCTGAATTGATTATGAGTTCCTTGCGTCGTACCATCTCCAACTTTGATCATTTGGTCAACATGGATATGAGGGAATTGACCGAAGAAAAGCTCCAGCAAGCGGATTTGATTATTAGTTCCATCCACTTAGAGCAATTTTCGATTGACTATATCCAGGTGAGTCCAATTGTGACAGATGAGGAATTAGAGATTATCCAACACGCCTACTCGAGTTTGACTAAGGGAAACCGCAACATGTTGTCTGCCATTCACGACAACACGAGTTTCTCAAAATCAGTGATTCGAGATTTGTTACAGACCAATATTTTACTTCATCAGTCCTGTCAATCTGTGGAAGACTGCATTCGGAAAATGGTTGGAAAAACATCGCTACGAAATCAGCGTAACAAGCGTTTCCTAGAATCAGTCCTAGCGAGAGAAAAGCTGGGAAGTACCAGCGTGTATACGGGAATTGCCTTACCTCATGCTGATCCTGCTTTTGTAGCAGAGTCCCAACTGGTCATCATGACCCTCGATAAACCCATCTTATGGGGGCAAAATATGATTAAGGTTGTGGTGCTGATAGCGATTGCAGAAAAAGATGAGGAATTATATAAGAAAGCATTGATTAGTTTATACTCAAAAATTGATAGTACAGACTACATTGATACCTTGCATGCCATCGAAAATCAAGCTGATTTCATCGATTGTCTGTAGGAAATATAACAAAGGAGATTGAAACAATGACGGAAGCTATTAAGTTATCTGATTATCTGAATGAGTCGTTGGTTTTTACACAGAAACACTATTCTTCTAACAAGGAATTGTTCACAGAAGTCTCAACGGTTGCTTTTGAAAAAGGGTATGTACGAGAAGATTTCTTAGAGCGTGTACAACGGCGAGAAGAGACGTTTCCAACGGGGATTCAATTGGAGAATTTTGGAGTGGCGATTCCCCATACGGATGCTGAATGTGTCCATAAGGAATTTGTGGCAGTCATCACCAACACAGAGCCAGTTGAGTTCAAGAGTATGGAGGACTTGAGTCAAACAGTTGCAGCCAATATCGTATTTGTGCTTGGCCTGAACCAGCCTCATGCTCAGTTAGAGATGCTTCAATCGTTGATGGGCTTATTACAAAATCCAGATTTATTAGCCCAACTCTTAGCTGCTGAAACAACAGAGCAGCTACTGACTATCGTAAAAAATAATAATTTATAACATATAAAGGAGAACAGCTTATGGCTAAACTTAAAGTATTGGTTGCATGTGGTGCAGGAATCGCTACATCAACAGTGGTAATGAAACGTGTAGAAGATTTGTTTAAATCGAACAACATTGATGTCGATATTATTCAAATCAAGATTGCAGAAGCAAAAGCAAGAGAAGCAGATGCAGACATGTTGATCACAACAACTCTTCTACCAGGTGAATTTAGTATTCCAGCCATCAAAGCGATGGGATACTTAACAGGTATCAATGCAGATAAAGTAGACGAACAAGTCTTAGAAGCTGCACGTTCAATTTTAGGATAAAAATAACAAAATAAAAGGAGATGAAACAATGAGTGCTATTAACGACGTTGTTCAGTATATTCTTGGATTAGGAGCATCTGTTATGCTTCCAATCATGTTGACGATTGTAGGGTTGATTTTCAGACTACCGTTTGGAAAATCATTGAAGTCAGGTTTGACAGTAGGGATTGGTTTCATTGGGATTAACCTTGTTATCGGTGTTCTGTCTAGCAACTTGGGCCCTGCGGCACAAGCAATGGTTGAAAACTTTGGGGTATCATTGAATATTATCGATACTGGTTGGCCTTCAGCGGCGGCAGCAGCATGGGCAGCTCCAGTTTCTGCCATCATGATTCCTATCTGTGTGGTTGTGAACTTGATTATGTTGTTCACGAAGACCACTAAGACGCTCGATATTGACTTGTGGAACTACTGGCATTTTATCGCCGCTGCTGCAACCGGTTACATCGTAACAGGTGGTAACTGGTGGTTCTCAATCTTGTGTGGTGTCCTTTATGAAATTGCCTGCTTGCTTATTGCAGACTGGACAGCTCCAATGGTTGAAAAATTCTATGGATTAGAAGGTGTCAGCCTTCCAACTGGTTCTACTGATGCCTTTGGTTTGATTGGTATTCCTGTAGGAATCCTTGTTGGTAAAATCCCAGGTCTAAATAAACTGGATGTTAGTGCAGATACTATCCAAGAAAAATTCGGTATCTTTGGTGAGCCAATGATGATGGGTATCATTATCGGTGCAGCTATTGCAGCTCTTGGTGGATATGATGTCGGCGGTATCATCACAATGGGGATCAACATGGGAGCAGTTATGTTCTTGATGCCTCGTATGGTTAAAATCTTGATGGAAGGATTGATTCCAATTTCAGAAGCAGCTCGTGACTTCTTGCAAAAACGTAACGGTAACAGCGACCGCACAATCTACCTTGGTATGGATGCTGCCCTTACAACTGGTCACCCTGCTAACCTTGCAACAGGTTTGTTGCTTGTACCAATCACTTTGTTGATTGCGATTATCTTGCCAGGAAACAAGGTTCTTCCATTTGGTGACTTGGCAACAATCCCATTCTACGTATCACTTATCGTAGCTAGCCGTAAAGGTAACATCATTCAATCTGTGATTACAGGTGCTATCGTTATTACATTTGCACTTTATATGGCAACAAACTTTGCGCCAGAACATACAGAAATGATGCGTGGTGTGTATGAATTCCCAGCAGGAGCGACTCTTGTATCAAGTCTTGATATGGGTGGTAACGTCCTTAACTGGCTCATCTTGAAATTGGCACAATTATTCTCAGGAGCTTTGTAATCTAGTCAATAGGACGATGATGCGACTGTGAGTATTGTGATAAAAGGGAAAGGCGGAAAACGATGAAAGCAGCATTGCTGACAGAATTAAACCATTTTGAAATCCATGAAATGGATAAGCCGACTCCACATTCACATGAAGTTTTAGTAAAAGTCAAAGCCGCAGGAATCTGCGGCTCTGATATTCATAAAATGCAAAGCGAGTGGAAATATGACTTACCCATGGTCATGGGACATGAATTCTCAGGCCAAGTAGAAGCAGTAGGTGACGAAGTAGAGCAGGTATCTGTTGGAGATCGTGTAGCGATTGTACCTTTTTTACCTTGCAATAAATGTATCTATTGCCGTGAGGGCAAATATCAACTGTGTGAAGATTATCGAATGATTGGTTCTCACTACTATGGTGGTTTTGAGGAATACGTGGTAGTACCAGAGACCAATGTCTTGAATATTGGAGAAAAAATCTCTTACGAAGAAGCTGCTATGATTGAACCACTTGCGGTAGCAGCCCATGGGGTCATGGGATTGGATCCACAGGTCGGTGATCAAGTAGCAGTATTTGGATTAGGTACGATTGGTATTTTGAGTGTTCAATGGCTTCGCCTAGCAGGGGTTAAACGGATTATTGGTATCGATATTGACCCGAACAAATTAGAAGAAGCTAAAAAATATGGTGTCACGGATACGATTAATCCTTTAGAAGAATCCTTAGAGGAAGCAGTTGCCACATTGACCAATGGCTTAGGTGTTGACATTGCCTTAGAATGTGCCGGCTCGAAGATAACCGAAGAGCAGTGTCTCTTAATTACCAGAAAAGGTGGACAGATTGGCTACCAAGGTATCGCTTATACAGATGTCTTATTGCGCCAGCGTGCCTTTGAAAATATTTTTAGAAGAGAATACACAGTAAAAGGCTTCTGGAATTCTTACTCTGCGCCATTCCCTGGTAAAGAGTGGACACACTCAGTTGAGTTTATTGAAGCAGGTAAAATTAATCTGAAAGAGATGATTTCCCACCGATTTAAACTTGATGAGATTCAGAAAGCATTTAACCTAACAGTGAATCGGGAAGAATCCTATAATAAAGTAATGATTTTCCCTGAAGAGGATCAATAAGGAGGCGAACATGACCATTCCAGATAAAATGAAAGGGGTCTTTAAAACAGAACCCGGCTATGATAAGATGGATTTCTTAGAATTAGATGTTCCAAAGGCTGAAGGAGATAAGGTTCTCATCAAAGTAGCCTTTACAGGAATCTGTGGTTCAGATATCCATACATTTAAAGGAGAGTACAATAATCCTGCAACGCCTGTCGTTCTTGGACATGAATTTTCCGGTCAGGTTGTAGCGGTTGGCGATCAAGTAACCAAGGTTAAGGTAGGCGATCGTGTCACTAGTGAGACAACCTTTGAAACAAGTACAGATATTTATACACATGATAAGCTGTATAATTTGGCGATGAAGCGTAAGGGGATTGGAACTCAACAGAATGGTTCCATGGCCAAGTATGTTTTGACCCGCGAAGAAAGCGTTCACATTTTACCGGATTCGCTCAGTTATGAGGGAGCGGCAATGACCGAACCTCTTGCTTGCTGTGTGCATGCCATGTATCAAAAGAGCCAACTCAGCTTGCATGATAAAATCATTATTATGGGACCTGGTCCAATCGGCTTGTTCTTGTTACAAATTGCAAAAGACATTGGTGCCTTTGTCATCATGACTGGTATTACCCAAGATGCAGAACGCCTAGCCTTTGCAAAAGAATTGGGAGCAGACGTAGTCGTAGATACACAAAAAGAAGATCTAGCGGCTATTGTGCATCACTATACAGACGGTTATGGCGTTGATAAGGCTTACGATGCTTCAGGGGCTGCTCCAGCAGTCAATCAGGTATTGCCGCTCATCAAAAAACGTGGTCGTTTTGTTCAAGTAGGACTTTTTGCGAAGAAGTACATTGAATTAGATACAGAATCTATTATTCAACGTGAGATTGAATACGTAGGGTGCCGTTCACAAAATCCATTTGACTGGCCAATTGCGATCCACCTCTTAAACAAAGGTGCCATCAATATTGACAAAATGATTACTCAAAAGTTCCCATTAGAGGAATGGAGACAAGCATTTGAAGCAGTTATGGGTGGAAAAGAATTCAAAGTCATGATTGAATCAAACCCTGGGGAGTTTTAAAAAGAAGTGTTAAGGCGGGGGACAAAGTGTGCTCTCCGCCCTTCTTATTTGAAAATTGGTCCAAATATTGAACTTATATGTAACAAAGAAAACGCTTTATGCTATAATAGAACTAGAATAACTTTTTTAAGAGGAGGAAGATATGTCACACTTATCAGTCAACGCGATTCGTTTCCTTGGTATTGACGCCATTGAAAAATCGAAATCAGGTCACCCAGGAGCGGTGATGGGACAAGCTCCAATGGCCTACAGCCTATTTACCAAGCATATGCGCATCAATCCAGCCCATCCACGCTGGGTTAACCGTGACCGTTTTGTCTTGTCAACTGGTCATGGCTCTATGTTGATTTATGCTCTTCTACATCTATCAGGTTTTGAAGAAGTCAGCATGGACGAAATCAAGAATTTCCGCCAATGGGGTTCTAAAACACCAGGTCACCCTGAGTTTGGCCATACTGCTGGTGTAGATGTTACCACCGGTCCTCTTGGTCAAGGGATTTCAACCGCAGTCGGTTTGGCTCAAGCAGAACGCTTCATGGCCGCAAAATACAACAAAGATGGCTATCCAATTTTTGACCACTATACCTATGTTATCTGTGGAGACGGAGACTTGATGGAGGGTGTGTCTGCTGAAGCAGCTTCCTATGCTGGTCTGCAACAGTTGGATAAATTGATTGTCTTGTATGATTCAAATGATATCTGTTTGGATGGTGGGACAGATGATGCCTTAACAGAGGACGTTCGTGCTCGTTACGAAGCCTATGGTTGGCATACAGAGTTTGTCGCTGACGGAACAGATGTGGCTGCTATTGATCAAGCGATTCAGTCTGCAAAAGCTGCTGGTAAACCTTCTCTTATCGAAGTGAAAACTGTCATCGGACATGGTTCTCCAAATAAACAAGGAACAAATGCTGTGCACGGTGCCCCACTTGGAGCAGAAGAAGCAGAAGCAACACGCAAGGCCTTGGACTGGAACTATGCCCCATTTGAAGTCCCAGCAGAAGTTTATGCAGATTTCAAAGAAAAAGTTACGGATCGTGGTCAAGCGTCTTATGCAGCATGGGAAAAATTGGTCGCAGACTACAAAGCAGCTTATCCAGAGTTAGCAGAAGAAGTGAGTGCTGTCTTAGAAGGTCGTGATGCGGTAGAATTGAAACCAAGTGATTTCCCGACACCAGAGACAGGCTTCTCACAAGCAACCCGTAATTCAAGTCAAGATGCAATTAATGCAGCAGCGGCAGTTCTCCCACATTTCTTTGGTGGTTCTGCAGACTTGTCTCATTCAAATATGACCTTCATCAAGGGTGAAGGCTTGCAAGATGCGGCGCATCCATTGAATCGAAATATCCAATTTGGTGTGCGTGAATTTGCGATGGGAGCTATCTTAAATGGTATGGCGCTCCACAGCAATCTTCGTGTCTATGGTGGTACCTTCATGGTCTTCTCTGATTACGTGAAGGCAGCGATTCGCTTGTCAGCCCTTCAAGGACTTCCAGTGACCTATGTCTTTACTCATGACTCCATTGCAGTTGGAGAAGACGGTCCAACTCATGAACCAATCGAGCACTTGGCAGGACTTCGTGCGATGCCAAACGTGAATGTCTTCCGCCCAGCAGATGCGCGTGAGACACAAGCTGCTTGGTATTTAGCTTTAACAAGCCCATCTACACCATCTGTCTTGGCCTTGACCCGTCAAAACTTGACTGTGGAAGAAGGAACAGACTTTGATAAGGTAGCAAAAGGTGCGTATGTGGTCTATGAAGAAGCAGGATTTGACACTATTCTTCTTGCATCAGGTTCAGAAGTCAACTTGGCAGTTACAGCTGCTAAACAGCTTGCAGCAGAAGGCATCAAGGTTCGTGTGGTCAGCGTACCGTCAACAGAACTCTTTGATGCGCAAGACGCAGCCTACAAGGAAGAAATCTTACCAAATGCTATTCGCCGTCGTGTAGCCATTGAAATGGGTGCCACTCAAAGCTGGTACAAATATGTCGGCCTAGACGGTGCGGTGCTTGGTATTGATACCTTTGGAGCGTCAGCACCAGCAGCTAAAGTCATTGAAGAATATGGCTTTACCGTTGAAAATGTCGTGAAAACAGTCAAAGGATTGTAAGATATACGATTCAAAATAAGATGAAAGACAGTCGAATGGCTGTCTTTTTTTAACCACAAAGAATCAAAAAACTTTCATGACATGATAAAATAAAAGAAAATAATTTCAAAACAGACCGACAGGTTGAACTTATGGACATATCTTGCAAGCGGTTCAAAAAATCGTGTCCTTAAGTTTAAAGCGCTTCCGTTTTATAATGAGTGTGTAGTCAATACTCAAAGAAAATCAATATCAGACAGGTAAACGAAGACTGATCGGGATTTTCAAAGGGAATAAAAGATAACGGAGGTTGAAAAAATGTCGGATTGGTTAACGATTCGTGACAAGGTGTACATAGTGACAGGCGGAAGCTCAGGGATTGGGCTTGCGATTGTCAAAGGCTTGTTGGAACAAGGGGCAAAGGTCGCAAACTTCGATATTCGTGACTCAGATGTGAGCCATGAGAATTTGTTGTTTGTGGAAACTAACGTGACCAGTCATCAAGCGGTCAAAGAAGCGGTTGCTAAGGTAGTCGCACATTTTGGTACCGTAGATGGTTTGGTCAATAATGCAGGAATCAATATTCCAAGCCTCCTGGTCGATGTGGCTGAAGAAGCTGGACAATATGAGCTAAATGAAGAAAAATTTGACAAGATGGTCAATATCAACTTCAAGGGCTTGTTCTTTGTATCGCAAGAAGTTGCCCGTATCCTTGCAGCGAAAAAATCAGGTGTCATCATCAACATGGCTTCAGAAGCAGGTTTAGAAGGTAGCGAAGGACAGAGTATCTATGCTGCGACAAAGGGTGCGGTTTATTCTCTCACTCGTTCATGGGCAAAAGAACTGGCCAAACACGGTATTCGTGTGGTGGGTATTGCCCCAGGAATCATGGAAGCAACTGGACTGCGTACTCTTTCTTATGAAGAAGCTCTTGCCTATACACGTGGAAAAACGGTTGAGGAATTACGCGCAGGTTACAGCAACACCAGTACCATTCCATTGGGACGCAGCGGTCGCTTGAGCGAAGTGGCAGACTTGGTATGCTATTACTTATCTGATCGTGCAAGCTATATCACGGGTGTCACCACAAACGTAGCAGGCGGAAAAACAAGAGGATAAAAGAGGGATTATGAGTCTAGAATTAAATAAAAAGGCATTATTATATCAATTATCATCTCATGCAAGTGTTAGCTATGAGGTGCTAAGTGACCGTCTTCAATGTTCTAGACGTACCCTTAAACTACTGATTGAATCACTATTATATAGCTACGATCATATCTTTTCGATACAAGAAGTAGGGGGTAAGCTATCGCTTAGGATTCATGATGAAGAGGCCTTTAAGGTCTTGGTCACAGAGGACTTGCTCCTTTCTACAGATTTGAATTCTTTCCATAAACGCCAGGCAATCTTCTTTCGGATTCTCTTAGAGGCAGATGGCTATGTGTCAGCAGATACGATAGCAGACGAAGTCGGTATCAGTCGGCGCAGCCTAAGCCGCGACATCAACCGGATGAAAATGGTCTTGGAAACCTATCAGTTGAAATTGGTGTCTAAGACGGGTGTTGGTATCCAGCTGGTGGGGTCGGAGCTGGCGAAGCGCTTGCTCTATCTCTACGAGGTCATGGATTATTTGGAAACCAAGCTAGAGCTTCCCAAAGATCTCATGGAAACCTATACAGACTTTGTGCAGCATCATCGTTTTCCCATTGATGTCGAGCGAACCTTTCATTCGACCTTGCTTTTAACGGTGTTACGCCGTCATCATCCCTTGGACGAGGCGGACTTTACTTGGTTTACCAGCCAGCAATCCCTTGATTTGCCAGCTATTTTCTACGACATTTTATCGTACTTTATGGAGCGGCCATTGACCAAGGCAGAGCAGATATTTTTGACCTTTCCCATGCAGTTGGGGCTGCTTCCAGCAGAAATTGCGCGAATTGAAATTCTTGAAATGGCAGAAACCATCCTGCGTCAGACGGTTCAGGAATTTGGCATCACTCTGGATATTCGTGAAAGCGGTCAGGTCTTGCAGCGGCATTTGGTCTACATGCTCAATCGTAGTGTCATGAAATGGCGATTTGAAGAAGTCAGTTTGCGGGAACAGTTGATTCAAAGCTCATTTTCAAAAATCGTGTCTCAATTCTTTGTCGACCGTGTGGTGGAGATAACAGGAGTGGCTGTTTCCGAAAAAGAGGTGGTCCTCTTAGCAGCCTGGATGGAATTGCTCATGGCACGCAAAAGCAAGCCCTTAATCGGTCGGGTTGCGGTCATTACGCAGTCGGGACAATCTTTCAATTATCTGGTTGAAACGCAGATTCGTCAGATTTTTGGGGAGGCGGTGCAACTTGATTTTCTCGACTTTGTCAACCATCTTCCCTACGAAGAATTAAACAAGCACTACGACCTGATTTTCACGGATAATCTGATGTACAGCCAAACGCTCTTTCAGCCTTTCCTGTCTCTTTCGCTTGTGACTAAGGAGAATCAAGCCGAGCGGGAGGCCTTGGAGCGGACGGTTTTGGGACGGAAGATTGAGATGTATAGTCGTGTCATCAATCTTGTCTTTGATGAGCAAGTGACCTACGAGGAAAATATTGAGAACTTACTGAAAGTGATGGAAAGTCAAGGCCTTATCTCAAGCGAAGCAGTTGAGAAATTGAAGGCCAAGGAAGCCAAAAATCCAGCCATTTCAGAAGACGGCTATGCCTTTCCGCATCTGACAGACGCCAGTCTGAATCAATTGATTGTGGTCGTAGCAGCGGATTTTCCATTTTCAGTGAAAACCAGAGCCGGGCAGAGCATTCGGGATTTCATTCTTCTATTTGTGCCGATGGAGTTGGATGATTTTAATCAGGATTTACTCTTTAAAATCTTTGACAATACCTTCCGCATGAGTAGCGAAACCCATATCAAGGAACGGCTAGGATTGTCTCATTCGTCTGACACCATTCGTTTGAGCAAGTAAGAAAGGAATAACAATGGATAGTGTGTATATCTTAGGGGCAGTTGTGATTGCGGCTTACATCTTCCAAATCATCTTTGGCTTGCGCCAAATCAAGCACTTCAATCAGACCTATTCAGAACTGAGAAAAAAAGGACGGGTGGCCATCGGTCGTAGGAGCGGTCGTATCAAGGCAGGCACCATTGTCATGATGGCGGTGGATCAAAAAGGGCAGGTCCTTGACGCTCGTAGAATGCAGGGCGTAACGGTTGCAGCTCGTTTTAAGGAGATGCCAGACTATGTGGGGCAAGACATTCATTATCTGGATAGCTACAACCCTCTTGTGCGAAAAGAAAATAAACTATTACAAATCGCGATTGAAGATGCGCGGGAAGTATTTGTCCGGTCTGAAGCGGGTGAGTATCGAGATGTCCCAAAATTCGCCCCTGTCATGGACCTCGGCACTCGCTTAAAAATGCTTTCGGCACGAATCAAATTTCAATTAAAAAAATAATAATCAATAAACAAAGGAGTTTATTATGGAATATGTTGTAAAATTTGCTGAAGGGTTTATCAAACTCTTCCAATTGGGTGGCGAGACCTTCATTAGCTGGATGACAGGAATTGTTCCTGTGGTGCTCATGCTCTTGGTAGCCATGAATACGGTGATTGCGCTTCTTGGGGAAGAAAAAGTCCATCGCTTAGCACAGGTTTCTGCGAAAAATCCAGTCACTCGCTACATGATTTTGCCATTTATTTCCGCTTTTATGCTTGGAAATCCAATGGCCATCAGCATGGGACGCTTCTTGCCTGAATACTACAAACCAGGTTTTGTCGCAGCGCAAATGCAATTCTGCCATACCTCAAATGGGGTCTTCCCTCATATCAATCCGGGTGAATTGTTTGTCTATCTCGGCATTGCAACAGGTATCCAAACGCTCGGTCTCAACCAGACAGAATTAGCCATCCGCTATCTATTGGTTGGTTTGGTGATGAACTTTATCGGTGGTTGGGTGACAGACTTTACAACTGCCTATGTTGCAAAACAACAAGGAATTACCCTTAAAAAGACATTTGACTAAGAAAAGAGGATGAGACAATGACATACAAGAGCATTAAAGTTGTAAAAGGTAGTGGCGGTTATGGTGGTCCCTTGGTGATTACCCCGACAGAAGAAAAGCACAAATTTATCTACATTACAGGTGGCGGTGAAAAGCCAGCCATTGTGGACAAGATTGCAGAATTGACAGGTATGGAGCCAGTCAATGGTTTTAAAACATCGATTCCAGATGAAGAAATTGCCCTTGCGATTGTTGACTGTGGTGGAACGCTTCGCTGTGGTATTTATCCAAAGAAAGGTATTCCAACCATCAACGTGGTGCCAACAGGAAAAAGTGGTCCTTTGGCCCAATACATCACCGAAGACATCTACGTATCAAATGTCGGTGTGGATCAGATTAGCTTGGCAGACGGTTCAGAAGCTGTTGCAGTAGCTCCTCAAGCAATTGAGGTCAAAAAGCCTAGCTATGATACCTCTAAAAAGATTACCGAGCAACGTGCTGAATCGAGCTTTATCGCCCGTATCGGTATGGGAGCTGGTAAGGTCGTTGCAACCTTTAACCAAGCAGCCCGTGAAGCGATTCAAGCCATGCTCAACACCATCTTGCCATTCATGGCCTTTGTATCTCTCTTAATCGGGATTATTCAAGGATCAGGTGTCGGAAATTGGCTTGCAAAACTCATGGTACCACTCGCAGGAAATGTTTGGGGCTTGGTGATTATCGGATTTATCTGCTCACTTCCATTCCTCTCTCCACTCTTAGGCCCTGGTGCGGTTATCAGCCAAATCATCGGTACCTTGATCGGTGTGGAAATTGGAAAAGGAAATATCCCTCCACAAATGGCTCTTCCAGCGCTCTTTGCCATCAATACGCAAAATGGTTGTGACTTTATCCCGGTTGCCCTTGGCTTATCAGAGGCAGAAGCAGAAACCGTTGAGGTAGGGGTACCATCTGTTCTCTACTCTCGTTTCTTGAACGGTGTGCCACGTGTGATTGTAGCTTGGTTGGCAAGTTTTGGTTTGTATAGCTAATACGCGTCAGCACTTGACTTTATAGAAGATAGACTTTACAGTGAACGACAAATAATAGAATTAGAATAGGAAGATAGACGAATGACAAAAATTTTTGAAACAAAGATTGTAAGTATCGGAGAACAGGCTCCAAACATGATTGAAGAAGCAAATATGCTCATTTTATTCGGGATGGAAGCGCCAGCTGATTTGGCTGATTACTGCTACAAGATTAGTAACAAGGATTTGTCAGGGTCTATCGTCCCAGGTGTGCGCTTGGTCATTGACGGCGCAGTCTATCCCGTCACAGCAGTGGGGAATGTCGTGGAGCAAAATTTGTCAGCCCTAGGACACATTACCATTGCCTTTGATGGTTCTTGCGAAGGCTCTCTTCCAGGTACCCTCCATGTGGAAGCTGGAGAAATCCCTGCGCTCAAAGAAGGCAGCGTGATTGAATTGGTGGCCTAGCCATCAAACGTCACCTACTGCATGTCTCACAAACACTACCACAAAAGATAACAAGGCTGGACATTGTACCAGCCTCTATCTTGTTTTTTATGTTATTTTGAAAGGAAAAAACGATGAAACTACTATTAGATACTGCTAATCAGGAAAAAATCAAAGAGTATTTGACCTATCTGCCTGTGTCAGGTGTGACGACCAATCCCAGTATCCTCAAGAAAGAGGGGCAACTGGACTTTTTTGAACACATGAAAGGTATCCGCCGGTTGATTGGTTTTGAGCGGAGCCTCCATGTCCAAGTCGTTGCTCAAGATTATGAGGGAATGTTGGCCGATGCCCACCGTCTTATTGAAGGCATTGATGACCAAATCTTTATCAAGGTGCCTGTCACGAAGGCTGGACTACAGGTGATACAAACTCTTAAAAAAGCCAAGTTAGGGGTGACTGCGACGGCGATTTACACCGAAATGCAGGCTCTTTTAGCCCTTGAAAGCGGCGCAGATTTCCTAGCTCCCTATGTCAATCGTATTTCGGTCTTAAATGGGGATGCCACCTCACTCATTGCCCATGTTCAACAGGAAATTGAGCGCACTCAATCTTCCACTCAAATTCTAGCTGCGAGCTTCAAGCAGGTCGGACAGGTGTTGGATGCTGTCCATGCAGGAGCAGGCTTTGTCACTCTAGGCACCGATGTCTTGGATCAATTGCTCGCCCACCCTTCCATTGACAAGGCAGTGGCGGATTTTGAAAGAGATTGGGACGAAGCGTTTGGGCGGAAACAGGTTTGATGAATCCATAGGTCGGGCTAGTGTTGCCACGACCTTTTTTGTTTCACATTTTTTTGAACGTAGAACTAGGCGAAGAAAACGCACGTTCTATCCCACTTGCTCTTTCTTGAAAGTTTAGTCTGAAAACCTTATAATGATAATAGAGAAAGAATGAGGAGAAAAGCGATGCTGGAATCATGGTTGTGGCTGGCAGGAAGTGCCATCTTAAATGGGATTGACCATATCGGTAAAAAAGAAGTCCCAAATGTCCTTGAGTTGGATGTGGCGGAAGCCAAGAAACACTTGACGGACATGGGCTTTCGTGTGAGTGCGGTCTTGGTCAAGCCCGAGCGCAAATACGCCAAGAAACGCAATGGCGAAGTGGTCGATTACGCTCCTTACTGGGTAGAGAAAAAAGGTTTGGTCAAGCTCTATTATGTAGATAAGGAAGTAGTGGAAGAAAGTAAGAAAATCGGCTTTTTCCACCGTTGATACTGACGAGATAGACTAGGAAAAAGAGGTAGTAAATGGCGAAAAAGAAATTACCAGTCAAGGGAAAAATGATTGGGGAAGTCGCAAAGATTTTTGATGTGATTCCAGATACAACACGGGTGATTGGTGAGGCAGTTCATGCGGTTGTTCCGCTGGTGGATAAGGTCTTGGAGCAGAATTACCAGAAGAAAAATCGTCTCGTGCGCCTGCCCAATATGGTGGACATGGACATCGCAGAAGCCCAGAACCATCTGGAGGAGCTAGGCTTTGTGGTCACACGGATTCTTGCCAAGCCCCATCAGCGCTATGCCAACAAGCAGGCGGGCGAAGTGGTGGCAATGGTTCCTAAATCAGGCAATCTGGAGCCAGGAACTCTGGTCAAACTCTACTATGTGACCCCAGAGGTGATTGTGGCGAGTGATGTCACCATTTCCCTGCCAAATCTAGTCGGGCTTCCCTTGGAAGAAGCGCAAGAACATTTAAAAGCGCTAGGGTTAAAGCCGGTTGCGCTTGCCGTACAGGGAAAAGCTAGGTATGCGCATCAGCAGGTCAATACTGTCCTTGACATGTATCCTAAACCGAATGTCCTGCTATCAGCTGTCCCCAAGGGCAGTTTTGTCAAATTGCACTATCTGACAGGGTCAGGATTGGCAGACAGTCGCATCAAGGCTCAACAAGCACGGGCTAAAAAACTTGAAGTACCCGCCTTTGTCCAACAAGTTCCGAAACTCTTTCCGTTCAAGAAGAGAAAATAAGGGTAACTCTTGACAATTTGGTGAGATTAGGGCAGGATAGAAGTAGAAAAGCCAAAGGAGGCTATCATGAAAAAGAAATTGTTCCCTATTTTAGTTGGTCTGTTGACAGTAACAGCTTTAACAGCTTGTTCAACGAATAAGGCTACAGAAAGCGATAGCTCGTCATCTTCTATGACAGCAGAATCGTCTAAGGTAGAAGAATCAACATCAACCAGTTCTTCATCTGAAACGAAAACCTTGAAAGAATCCACCATCGTTTATCTTTCAGATCAAGAAATCGAGGCCGTTCAAACCTTGGGCGATGTGAAGACAGCCTTTAAATCCTTAACAGACGCCTATGTGGCTGACTTTGATGAATTGATTGCTCAATTACCAGAAGCAGGCAAGAAGACACTTGCGCCGTTTCGTGAGCAATTGACACAAATCTTGGACAAACAGCAAGAAACTATTGCGACTCAATTTGCGAGCCATGGTGACGACAGTGCTGTAATTTCAGAAGCAGACCGTGAAAATATTATTTCTGGTTTAAAAGTAGCTCGCGACCAATTAAAACAAGCAATGGCAACAGCTAGAGAACAGGTTCAGCCTATGCTAAAATAAGCGTTAACTATTATAGACAGACTGAAGAAGTAGGTTGAGAAATCCCTTTCTCGGTCTTCTTTTTTTGAAGAAAAGGCAGTTTGAAAGCAAAGATTATTTCCAAATATTCTGAAAATTTGCTATAATAGGAAGCGGATTATTTATTTGAGAAATGGAGATGTTATGACAGCGACAAAAATGAACGCCCAAGAGATTATTCAATTTATTGCCCAAGCAGAGAAAAAGACCACCGTCAAGGTGACCTTTGAGGGGGAATTAGCAGCTGCTGTTCCTGAAACGGTAGTCAAACTCGGCAATGTCCTTTTCGGTGATTGGAAAGATATTGCGCCGCTTCTTGCTAACTTGACAGAAAACAAAGATTATGTAGTAGAGCAAGATGCGCGGAATTCGGCGGTGCCATTGCTCGATAAACGCTCGATAAATGCCCGCATTGAGCCGGGTGCCATTATCCGTGACCAAGTAACCATTGGAGACAATGCTGTGATCATGATGGGAGCGGTCATCAATATCGGTGCGGAAATCGGCGAGGGAACCATGATTGACATGGGTGCTATTCTCGGAGGCCGTGCAACTGTTGGGAAAAATAGCCACATCGGTGCGGGTGCTGTCTTGGCTGGTGTGATTGAGCCTGCGAGCGCAGAGCCTGTTCGTGTAGGAGATAATGTCCTAGTCGGTGCCAATGCTGTTGTTATCGAAGGGGTGCAGATTGGTAGTGGTTCAGTTGTCGCTGCAGGTGCCATCGTGACCCAAGATGTTCCTGAAAATGTCGTCGTTGCAGGAGTTCCTGCTCGTGTGATAAAGGAAATCGATGCCCAAACCCAACAAAAAACAGCCTTAGAAGATGCACTTCGAACACTCTAGGAGATAGCGATGCTTGATTTAATTGCGACACGGCGCGCCTTGCACCAAATTCCCGAACTCGGAATGGAAGAGTTCAAGACCCATGCCTTTCTAATGGAGACGCTTGATGCTCTGTTAACAGATTGCTCCTTTGCCCAGGTTCGGACTTGGGAGACAGGGATTCTGGTCTATCTGACGGGAACGGAAGGGGAAAAAACGATTGGCTGGCGGACAGATATTGATGGGCTGCCTATTGTCGAAGAGACAGGACTTGATTTTGCCTCTACCCATGCAGATCGTATGCATGCCTGTGGTCATGACTTTCATATGACCATTGCCCTCGGTCTTTTGGAGCAGATGATTGCCAAACAACCGCGCCATAACCTACTCTTTTTGTTCCAGCCAGCCGAGGAAAATCTGGCAGGTGGGATGCTCATGTATGAGGCAGGAGCCTTTGGAGACTGGTTGCCAGATGAATTTTATGGCTTACATGTGCGCCCTGATTTGAAAGTGGGACAGATTGCGACCAACCGTGGGACTCTATTTGCAGGAACCTGTGAAGTCAAGATTCGGTTTATCGGGCGCGGTGGTCATGCAGCCTTTCCGCATACGGCAAATGATGCCTTGGTGGCTGCGAGCTATTTTATTACCCAAGTGCAATCCGTTGTCAGCCGCAATGTCGATCCGATTGAGGGGGCGGTCGTGACCTTTGGTTCTATGCATGCGGGTACGACCAATAATGTCATCGCCGAAACAGCCTTCTTGCATGGGACGATTCGTTCCTTGACCCAAGACATGAGCCTCTTGGTTCAAAAACGGGTCCGCGAAGTGGCACAAGGTATTGCTGCCTCTTTTGGCCTTGAGGTGGAGATTGAACTGAACCAAGGTGGGTATCTGCCTGTGGAAAACAATCCCCAATTAGCAGATGAGCTGATGACTTATTTTGAGGCGCTGCCTGATGTAGAGGTGATGGACTGTCCCCCTGCCATGACTGGAGAGGATTTTGGCTATCTGCTTAGCAAGGTGCCCGGTGTCATGTTCTGGCTCGGTGTGGATACGCCTTATCCCCTACACAATCCCCGTCTAAATCCCAAAGAGGAGGCTATCCCATTTGCGGTGGAGCACTTGGCAGAATTTTTGCGCCACAAAGCAGCAGAGTGATGAAGCAGTTGAACCAATCCGTGACCATTCGTCTCTGGGATTGGTTTTTATCGTTAGGAAAGGGAAGTGCAGATGGAAAAATCACGCATTCGAAAAAGCATGTTAGCTCGATTAAAAGGCTTGTCGGTAGAGGAGCGAGAAGTTTGGAGTGTATGGGCCTGTCAAGTCATTTGTCAGCAGGAGGCTTATCAGAGAGCCAGCACAATTGCGACCTTTTTGTCCATGCCCCATGAAGTGGATACGTCTTATTTGATTGCGCAGGCCAAGCAGGACGGGAAGCAGGTAGTAGTCCCTAAAGTCTACGGGAAGGGACGTATGGTCTTTGTGCCTTATGATGCGAACGACTTGGCGTTAAGCACGTTTGGTGTCTGGGAACCGCGGTCTGATGAGGTTATTGATCCGTCAGAGATTGATATCATCCATGTACCAGGGCTTGCCTGGAATGAGGCGGGCTATCGGATTGGCTACGGCGGTGGCTTTTATGATCGCTATCTGCTAGACTATCAAGGAATGACAGTCAGCACCATCTGTGATTTTCAGCGCTATGAGTTTAGCGAGGAAGAGTTCGACCAAGCAGTGAGAGAGGTAGTATGCTATGAAACAACTGATTGATAAACGTTATCCCGTAACCAATGCCCTGTTGCTGGTGACGACGCTGGTCTTTTTAGCCATGCAAGTGTTGCGCTTTGGACAGGCAACGACCGCACAGACCATCTATGAATTTGGAGGAATGTATGGATTGGTCGTGAAGATTGATCCGACCCAGTTGTGGCGATTGATTTCGCCCATCTTTGTGCATATTGGCTGGGAACATTTTCTCTTTAACAGCATGACACTCTATGTTTTCGGCTATCAATTGGAAGCCATCTTTGGCTCAAAGCGCTTTTTCCTCCTCTATTTCCTTGCAGGTATCATGGGAAATATCTTTATCTTATGGCTCACACCAACTGCGGTGGCAGCAGGGGCATCGACCTCCTTGTTCGGTCTTTTTGGAGCCATGGTTGTTCTGCGCTATTACAGTCGCAATCCCTATCTACAACTCTTGGGACAGCGCTATATTGCCCTTCTTCTCATCAATCTGGTCTTGGGTTTGTTTAATCCTGAAATCAGCCTAGCAGGCCATATTGGCGGTGTTGTTGGTGGTGCCTTGGCAGGAATCTTTTTACCAACCCTGCAAGAAAAATATCTCTTTACGATTAAGCAAAAGCGTCTTGCACTTCTCCTCTATCTAGTGTTGGCATTTGGCTTGGTCTTGATGAGTTTCAGTCTTTAATCCATAAAAAAACACGAATCGTTTCCGCAATTACTGCTAGAGAGAATTCGTGTTTTCTTTATTCTTTATTATTTTTTATCTTCTAATTTTTTGCCAAGTTCGATGAGGTATTGCTTGAGGTCGTCTTTGACTTGTGGATGTTGCAATGCGTAGTCAATCGAGGTTTTCATGAAACCAAATTTATCTCCAACGTCGTAACGGTTGCCCTTAAATTCGCGGGCAAATACGCGTTGGGTTTTGTTGAGCGTGTCAATGGCATCTGTCAACTGAATTTCATTTCCTGCTCCTGGTGCTTGATTTTCCAAAATATCAAAGATTTCTGGAGTAAGGAGGTAGCGGCCGATGATGGCGAGGTCAGATGGTGCGTCTTCAGGCGCAGGTTTTTCTACAAAAGTATTGACACTATAAAGGCCGTTGATACCCTCGCCCTGCGGCGCAATAACACCGTAAGAAGAGACTTCCTCATGAGGGACAGGCATGACCGCAATCGTAGAAGCATGGGTCTTTTCATAGTCGTTCATCAATTGCTTGGTGAGCGGGGTCGCTGTTTTATTGGTAATGTCCATCAAGTCATCCCCTAACATGACAACGAAGGGCTCATTTCCGACAAAGGCCTTGGCCTGTAAAACGGCATCTCCCAAACCACGTGGATGACTTTGGCGGATGAAATGCAAGCGAATGCCTGTTGTTTCATCAACCAATTTAAGAAGGTCATTTTTTCCTTTTTCTTTCAGATTGTATTCTAATTCAAAGTTGGAATCAAAGTGGTCTTCAATGGAGCGTTTTGATTTTCCGGTGACCACTAGGATGTCTTCAATTCCTGAAGCGAGCGCTTCTTCTACAATGAACTGAATGGTTGGTTTGTCTACAATCGGCAACATTTCTTTTGCCAAGGCTTTGGTAGCAGGAAGGAAACGCGTTCCCAGACCCGCTGCTGGAATCACGGCTTTTCTAACTTTTTTAATCATGTTCTTCTCCTTTATGACCATTCATTTTCCTGACGGAATTCGCTAGACATGATATGTTTGATGGCTTCTTCGATACTAGCCCCTTGGTAGATGACGCTGTAAATGGCTTGGGTAATCGGCATGTAGACACCGAGTTCTTGGGCGAGCTCGTATGCAACCTTTGTCGTAGAAATCCCTTCGATGACCATACCCATGTTTCGTTCGATGTCTTCTAACTTTTCACCGCGTCCGAGCTGATCGCCTGCCCGCCAGTTCCGTGAATGGACAGAGGTTCCCGTCACGATGAGATCACCGACCCCAGACAGACCGCTATAGGTAAGAGGATTAGCCCCCATTTCAACGCCTAGGCGGGTGATTTCGGTCAATCCACGAGCGATAATGGCTGCCTTGGCATTGTCACCATATCCAAGACCGTGCAGGGCACCTGCTCCCACTGCGATGATATTTTTAAGCGCCCCAGCTGTTTCAACCCCGATGACATCGTTATTGGTATAGAGGCGGAAGTAGTGGTTGCTAAAGAGGGTTTGGACATACTGGGCTGTTTCCATGTCCTTGGATGCCGCTGAAATGAGGGTCAAGTCTCGGATAATGGTTTCCTCCGCATGACTTGGTCCTGATACGACGACCACCTCGCTACGAAGTGCAGCAGGGATTTCTTCTTCTAAGACGGTGGATAGACGCTTGTGGCTTTCAGGTTCTAGCCCCTTGGAAGCGTGCATGACCACCACCTTGTGATCCAGCGTTTCAGCGACTTGCTTGGCCACCAAACGCATGACCTTGGTCGGTACGACCAAGAGGACAGCATCTACCCCGTCGAGGGCTTCGCTTAATTCCTTGTAAGCCTTGATGGCAGGGTCTAGGACGATGTCTTTGAAATAGCGTTTGTTGGTGTGGAATTGGTTGATTTCATCGATTTGCTCCGGGACATTTCCCCAGATTCGCACTTCGTGACCATTGTCATTGAGGACCTGTGACAGGGCTGTTCCCCATGATCCTGGGCCGAGAACGGCGATTTTTTGTTTGTTCATATTACTTCCTCTCTTTGGGACTAATCAGTATCTCCATTTTATCATATTTATGAAAAATTTGCATGAGGCATTCGGTTTCTAGTGAGCAAAAAGGATTGAAAACTCGCCTCAAATATGATACCATGAGGGGTATTATTCATTGTATAGTGAATTGAATAAAGATTAGGACATCGTTCAGTTGCTTTGATGAACGTCGGTTCTATCAGCGGCTCCTTGCCTTGTCCTATTCCTTGTTCAATCCCCTATAAAAGGAGACGATATGTTAATCAAAGCGATTATGAAATACAAATGGTATGCTTTAGGCTCCATGTGTATGGTCATTTTATATGTTAGTAGTAGCTTGTTGCAGCCTCGTTTTTTACAAAGTGTCTTAGCGGCTGTAGCAGAAAACAATCAAGCAGGCATCTATCAGCTTGGCGGCTGGTTGCTAGGGATTGCGGGCGTGGGTCTGCTTGCAGGAGCCATCAATACGGTTCTTGCAGCCTACATTGCCCAGTCTGTGTCAGCGGATTTGCGAGAGAATATGTTCAAAAAAATCCAGACCTTTTCCTATGCCAATATCGAGGAATTTAATGCAGGAAATCTGGTTGTGCGCATGACTAATGACATTTCTCAGGTGCAAAATTTGCTCATGATGTCCTTTCAGGTCTTGCTTCGTTTGCCCTTGATGTTTACAGGGGGCGTTGTCTTTGCCATCATGACCATGCCTTCCTTGTGGTGGATTGTGCTGTTGATGATTGTCTTGATTGGTGCTACCATGGCGGTCATCATGGGGATTATGGGGCCTCGTTTCGGGCGCTTCCAGCAACTGGTCGACAAGATTAATGCCATTGCCAAGGAAAATCTCCGCGGTGTACGGGTGGTCAAATCCTTTGTGCAGGAGAAAAATCAGGCGGAAAAATTTGAAAAAGTCTCGGATGACTTGCTGGATTTGAACCTCTTTATTGGGCGTGGTTTTTCCTTTTTAGAACCCGTGTTTATCCTGATTTCCTACCTTGCCATCTATGCGGCTATTTACTCGGTATATGGCATGTTGGGTCACAATCCAGAAGCAATTAATAAACTAGCTTCTTTTAATACCTATCTAATCCAGATTATGTTTGCGATTATCATGGTTGGCTTTATGGGAAGCAATGCCAGCCGTGCTATGATTTCTATCCGCCGGATCAATGAAGTCCTCACAACAGAGCCAGCCTTGGCTTATCAAGATGTGCCAGACCAAGAATTGACAGGAACGATTCGATTTGACCATGTGACCTTCACCTATCCAAAAGATGAGCAACCGACCTTGAAAGACATTAGTTTTGAGATTGCTGCAGGTCAAATGGTTGGTGTGGTTGGGGCAACAGGTGCTGGAAAATCCACTCTTGCACAGTTGATTCCACGGCTGTTTGATCCTCAAGAAGGGCGGATTGAAATTGGCGGTGTGGACATTAAGACGGTCAGTCAGTCCACTCTACGTCAGACCGTGTCGATTATTTTGCAAAAGGCTATTCTCTTTTCAGGAACCATTGCCTCCAATATTCGTCAGGGTAAGCAGAATGCAGATGATGCTGAACTAGAACGCGCTGCACGGATTGCGCAGGCCATGGAATTTATCCACCGCATGCCAGACCGCTACCAAAGTGATGTCGAAGAACGGGGAAATAATTTCTCAGGTGGTCAGAAACAGCGGATGTCGATTGCTCGCGGTCTCGTAGCCAATCCTAAAATTTTGATTTTAGACGATTCTACATCAGCCCTTGATGCCAAGTCGGAAAAACTGGTTCAAGAAGCCTTGAATAAGGACTTGAAGGGGACAACAACCATTATCATTGCCCAGAAGATTTCTTCAGTGGTCAAGGCCGATACGATTTTGGTCTTGGATGAGGGGCGCTTGATTGGACAAGGAACTCATAAAGAATTGGTAGCAACCAACAGCGTCTATCGGGAGATTTTTGAAACCCAGAAAGGAAAGGAGGCCGAATAGATGAAAACAGCACGGTTTTTTTGGACCTATTTTAAACAATTCAAAGTATCCTTTGCCATTATCTTTCTAGCGATTCTCCTTTCGACCAGCATGCAGGTCATCGCTCCTGTCTATATGGGAAAAGCGGTGACAGAGTTGACCGAGTTGGCGCAGAAAATGGCAGCAGGCGATAGGATTGATGCGGGACTCTTTTTTGCCACCTTGCGGAGTTTACTGGTGGCGGTAGTTCTGATGGCAGCGAGTGCAGTGACCTACGCTCTCTTGTTTACCAGAATCATTTCCCGCTCGACCAACCAGATGCGCAAGGGCTTGTTTGGCAAGTTGGAACGTTTGACCGTCCGCTTCTTTGACCAGCATCAGGATGGGGAAATTCTGTCTCGCTTTACTTCGGATTTGGATAATATCCAAAATGCCTTTAACATGTCCTTGACGACGGTGGTGACGCAGACCGTATTGTATATTGGGATTGTCATCATGATGTTTGCCCAAAATAGCAAGATGGCCCTTGTCGTGGTAGCGACTAGTCCCCTTGCCTTTGTCTTTTTATTCTTTATTATCCGCATGTCACGGAAATACACGGATTTGCAGCAAAAAGAAGTTGGGCAGTTGAATGCTTATATGGATGAGCATATCTCGGGCCAGAAAGCCATTATCGTTCAGGGCTTGCAGGAGCAGGTCATCGAAGGCTTTATGGAGCGTAATGCCAAGGTGCGAAAAGCTACTTTTAAGGGGCGTATTTTCTCAGGGCTGCTCTTTCCGGTGATGAATGGTTTGAGCTTGGTCAATACAGCTATCGTGATTTTTGTAGGCTCTACCATTGCCTTGTCTGATAGTCACTTGTCAACAGCAGAAGCCTTGGGCTTGGTGGTCACCTTCGTCCAATATTCGCAACAATACTACCAGCCTCTGATGCAGGTCGCATCAAGCTGGGCGGAGATGCAGTTAGCCTTTACGGGTGCGCACAGGATTCAGGAGATGTTCGATGAACCAGAGGAAATCCGTCCGCAACACGCGCCCGCCTTTACACAATTGACAGACAAGGTTGAGATTGATCAGGTTGATTTCAGCTATGTGCCTGGAAAACCAATCTTGAAACAGGTCAGCATTACTGCACCTAAGGGGCAGATGACAGCCGTTGTCGGACCGACCGGTTCTGGAAAAACAACGATTATGAACTTGCTCAATCGTTTTTACGATGTGGACGGAGGAAGCATCCGTTTTGACGGGACCGATATTCGGGAATTTGACCTCGATAGCCTTCGGCAAAATGTCGGGATTGTCTTGCAGGAATCTGTCCTCTTTTCAGGAACGATTCGGGATAATATCGCCTTTGGAGCAGGCGATGTTTCGCAGGAAATGGTGGAAACCGCTGCACGGGCGACCCATATCCATGACTTTATCATGAGTCTGCCAGATGCTTATGACACCTATGTCGATGATGAAAACAATGTCTTTTCAACAGGGCAGAAACAGCTGATTTCAATTGCGCGTACCCTGTTGACGGACCCGCAGATTTTAATCCTAGACGAAGCGACATCCAATGTGGATACCGTGACAGAAGCCAAGATTCAGTCTGCCATGGAAGCCATTGCAGCAGGCCGCACCAGCTTTGTCATTGCCCATCGCTTGAAAACCATTCTCAATGCCGACCAGATTATCGTCTTAAAAGACGGAGAAGTCATCGAGCAAGGCAGTCACCACGAACTGCTCAAACTCGGTGGATTCTACGCAGAATTGTACCATAATCAGTTTGTATTTGAATAAATGAAAACAGCACCTCAAGTGGTGCTGTTTTGGTTATGTGGCTTTAAGCCCAGTCTCGCTCCGATAGGTGCGAGACAAATCAACCACCCGCTATGCGGGTGCGCATCGACTGTTATACAAAAAATCTCCAAACGCGATACAATAAAGGTGTTCAAGCCTA
>NZ_MSJM01000007.1 GCF_001921845.1 Streptococcus cuniculi
ACTCAACATAGTTAAGTGACGATAGCCTAGGAGATACACCTGTACCCATGCCGAACACAGCAGTTAAGCCCTAGAACGCCGGAAGTAGTTGGGGGTTGCCCCCTGTGAGATATGGTAGTCGCTTAGCTAGAATCCGCCATAGCTCAGTTGGTAGTAGCGCATGACTGTTAATCATGATGTCGTAGGTTCGAGTCCTACTGGCGGAGTAAAGAGAAATCTTTAATTTATTATGGTCCGTTGGTCAAGGGGTTAAGACACCGCCTTTTCACGGCGGTAACACGGGTTCGAATCCCGTACGGACTATAAGTTGGAGGATTACCCAAGTCCGGCTGAAGGGAACGGTCTTGAAAACCGTCAGGCGTGTAAAAGCGTGCGTGGGTTCGAATCCCACATCCTCCTTTACTAATAATAACGCGGGATGGAGCAGCTAGGTAGCTCGTCGGGCTCATAACCCGAAGGTCGTAGGTTCAAATCCTGCTCCCGCAATTTGATTGTGGATATGGCTCGGTAGCTCAGTTGGTAGAGCAATGGATTGAAGCTCCATGTGTCGGCGGTTCGATTCCGTCTCGCGCCATTATTTTAATAACTTGGAAGGGTAGCGAAGAGGCTAAACGCGGCGGACTGTAAATCCGCTCCTTCGGGTTCGGGGGTTCGAATCCCTCCCCTTCCATACCTTTACGGGCATAGTTTAAAGGTAGAACTAAGGTCTCCAAAACCTTCAGTGTGGGTTCAATTCCTACTGCCCGTGTTTATATGATGGCGGGTGTGGTGAAGTGGTTAACACATCAGATTGTGGCTCTGACATTCGTGGGTTCGATTCCCATCACTCGCCTATTTTATTATTGGGGTATAGCCAAGCGGTAAGGCAAGGGACTTTGACTCCCTCATGCGTTGGTTCGAATCCAGCTACCCCAGTTACTCTATATTAGCCGGCGTGGCGGAATTGGCAGACGCGCTGGACTCAAAATCCAGTGTCCGCAAGGACGTGCCGGTTCGACCCCGGCCGCCGGTATAGCATAATATAGTAGAAAGTCCTATTGTATAGGGCTTTTTCGCTGTTCTTTTCATTTTCTCTCCCAAAATTTCTCCCAAATTATATAGTGTGTGTCCGTAGACTTCAATAAACAGTTGTAGTCATTTGTTTTTCTTCCGTAACAGTATGTTTATAAATAGAGGGAACAATATTAACAAAACGAGAATATTTTGTTCTAGTTATCCTGTTTTTATTTTAAGATAGTATTAGAAAAATAGGAGGAATTATGATGAAATACGGCTATATCCGAGTTTCTACTCGGGAACAAAACATTGAACGGCAATTGTCTGCCATGCTGTCAGAAGGAATAGAGGAGAGGTACTTATACATTGATAGGTCTTCGGGGAAGAATTTCAATCGTGTAGCCTATAGGAGGCTGGTGGAGCTGCTCATGCCAGGAGATGAGTTGGTCATTAAATCGATTGACCGCCTAGGGCGCAATTACGATGAAATCATCAAGCAATGGAATTATCTCGTCAAGGAGAAAGGAGTTGATATTGCGGTTCTAGACTTTCCCTTACTCAATACTAATCTGAAGATTGATACAATTACAGGAAAGTTTATTTCGGATATCTGTTTACAGGTTCTATCCTATGTGGCTCAAGTGGAAAGGGAAAATATTAAGCAAAGACAGCTGGAAGGGATTGTGGAGGCAAAAAAGAAAGGGGTGAAGTTTGGTAGACCTAATAAGACCTGTCCGAAAGAGTTTCCTGAAATCATAGAACGCTGGAGACGTCGAGAGATGACAGCCCAAGAAGTGGCTCATCAACTCCATATCTCAAGGGCAACGCTCTATCGCTGGTTAAAAAATAAAGGAAAATAGGTAACATAGTGAAAAACATACAAAAAATTTACAATTAAAAAGGTCTCAAAAGCTACGATTTTTGAAACTCATATGGTATAATTTGAGGAAGGATTTTATGTGGTAGTATACAGTGTAAATTCCTTAATTTAGTCAATTATTTCTGATTTTGAAAATCGTTTACTAGTTCTTACATTACAAAAAAAGTAGAACAAAAAAGGTCTCAAAATGCGTAGATTTTGAGATGGTGTCATGATAAGCATGAGGACTCAAGAAAGATAGCAGTAGGTGAAAGGAGGAATTCAAATCTAGATTTTTCAAAAAGGAAATATCCGTGAAAGAGAGGGAAGGTAGTCGTGGAAAAACGAATTGATTTTTATGAAAGTCGTACCTTTACCTGCAAAAAATGTGGGTGCCGTGTGGTGACGACAGCAGGTGTTCTCGATAAACGAACAGTATTTTGTAGTCGCATTTGTAGTCGACGGTACTGGAGACATTCCTACCTACGAAAAAAGAAGCCATGTGATGAAACATGAAATGAATAAGAAAAGATAGAAAAGGAAGCCTCTTCTGCTGTTGAAAAAATGTGGGATGCTTTTGAAAGAATGAAAATGTACGATGATCCTACTTTGGATAAAAAATCAGTAGAGAAAATAATGAAAGATATAGGCTACGGAGATGAAAATAACCAAAATGATGTTTGATTTTGAAAATAAAAGATATTAGAAATAGTGAAAGTCGATTGTACCAGTATAGGGGTGAATACGGTTGAATGTTTGTGACACTCCTATCTTTACTAAACACACTTTGAAAGGAAATAACAATCATGAAAAAAAGATGGGCGGGGCTATTGCTATCATTACTAATGGTGCTTAGTACCCTGTTTCAAGGACTAAGTAATACTGTTTTTGCAGAGGGAACAGAAAAACAAGTAACCACCACCATAACCAATCTAAAAATATTAAATTTAAATAAAGAGGAAACCGACAGTATATTCCATTCGGATAATTTCTACTTAAGCATGGATTGGGACGCCAGTGGAAATGGAGCGGATTTGAAACAAGGAGACTACTTCACGGCTACATTACCAGATCAGATGAAGTTTCCATCTGATTCTTCCGCGGTAGATTTTAACCTTTATGCTCCCGATGGAACAAGTATAATGGCTACTGCACATGTGACCCCTCATGCAAATGGTGGTGGAACGGTAAAAGTTACGTTTACAAACTGGGTCGAAAATAAATACAATGTCAAAGGAAGCATGATGCTTGCAGCCTCCTTTAATGAAGACAAAATCACACAAGGAAAAAGAAATATATTTACAGTAGCCGTAAATGGAGGTGTTACAAGCCAAACGGTAGGTGTTGAGGTTACAGGAACCACAGATTTGCAGGATGAATTCGTGACAAAGTGGGGCTGGAAAAATACTAGTAATCATTATCAGGCTAATTGGGAAGGTCGCATTAACCATATGAAAGCGACGGTTTCTAATGCTATTATCTCAGATACTCTTGTAGGTACGAAAGAAAAATTTATTCCTGAATCCATTGTACTTAAAAAAGTGGTTATGGATTCGAAGGGGAAAGTCCAAAGGGAACTGGAGACGGTAGATTTATCTGGTAAATTGAAGATGTCTGATGATAATCAAACCTTTACTATTCAGCTCGGTAATATAAATGGAGAACAATACATTATTGGTTATACTTCTACGTATACTCCGGGTACAAAACTAAACAATAAAATAAGTTTAATATCCACTGAAAGAGAAGCGAGTTTTGTTGCATCTTATCAGTCTGCGGAGTCCGGTGGAAATGGCGCAGGGGATTTAGCCAATAAGATTAAGATTATTAAGGTGGATGCAGACAACGCAGAAACAAAACTTGCGAATGCTAAGTTTAAAATTACTAGAGTGTCTGATGGACAAGAGTATGAAATCACGACCAATGCTGAAGGAGAAGCTGTTACAGAAAAACTGATTGCGGGTGATTATAAGATCAAAGAATTGTCAGCTCCAAACGGCTTTGAGTTAAACTCTGAAGAGACAACCGTAACGGTTTCTGATGGGGTGGCAGTTATTCAAACCATTAAAAATGAGCCAATTCGAACTTCTGTATCTGTAGAAAAGAAATGGATTGGACCGCTACAGGATTCGGTTACGGTACGTCTTTATGCAGATGATGAGGATACAGGGAAAACAACTTCTCTGAATGCCGCGAATGGCTGGAAAGCTACCTTTGATCATTTGCGTAAATTTAAAGCAGATGGTACAGAAATCAAATATACTGTGAAAGAAGATGTTCCTGCAGGCTATGAAGACAAAGTGACCGGATCACAAGCGGGCGGGTATATCATTACCAATACCAATGTAGAGAAGATTTCGATTCCTGTGACTAAGGCATGGGTTGGAGAGAAAGCAGGTTCTGTTACAGTCAAACTTCTCGCTGACAAGAAAGATACTGGACAAACGCTGACCTTAACTGAGGAAAATCGGTGGCAAGGGAACTTTACTGAACTTCTGAAGTATGATGCAACGGATGGTCATGAAATAGACTATACTATCGAAGAAGTCAAGATTGATGGCTATACTAGTGTGATTAGTGGAAATGTTGAAAACGGCTTTACGATTACCAATACGATTACAGGAAAGGTCTCTATTCCTGTCACAAAAACATGGGTAGGAAAAGAGGGAGCTTCTGCTAAGCTTCATCTTTATGCAGATGGCGAGGAGGTCAGTTCTGTTGTTCTCAACCAAAACAATCATTGGCAACACACCTTTACAGATTTTGAGAAGTATAAAGATGGAAAAGAGATTCAATACACCATCAAGGAAGAGCCTATTGAGAATTACAAGTCGGAAGTCACTGGCGATATGGCTTCCGGATTTAGAGTGAAGAATACCAATATCGAAAAGGTCTCTGTCCCAGTCGTGAAACAGTGGGTTGGAACACCAACTGACCAAGTAGAAGTTAAACTTCTGGCAGATGGAGTTGAAAAAGCAAGTGCAACCTTAACTGCCGCAACAGACTGGAAGCATACCTTCAATGACTTACCAAAATACGATGAACAAGATGGTCATGAGATTGTCTACACCATAGAAGAAGTGAAGGTAGACGGCTATACAACAGGAATCTCAGGGACCGCAAAAGACGGCTTTACGATTACCAATACGATTACAGGAAAGGTGTCTATTCCTGTCACAAAAACATGGGTAGGAAAAGAGGGAGCTTCTGCTAAGATTCATCTTTATGCAGATGGCGAGGAGGTCAGTTCTGTTGTTCTCAACCAAGACAATCATTGGCAACACACCTTTACAGATTTTGAGAAGTATAAAGATGGAAAGGAGATTCAATACACCATCAAGGAAGAGCCTATTGAAAATTACAAGTCTGAAGTCACTGGCGATATGACTTCCGGATTTAGAGTGAAGAATATCAATATCGAAAAGGTCTCTGTCCCAGTCGTGAAACAGTGGGTTGGAACACCAACTGACCAAGTAGAAGTTAAACTTCTGGCAGATGGAGTTGAAAAAGCAAGCGCAACCTTAACTGCCGCAACAGACTGGAAGCATACCTTCAATGACTTACCAAAATATGATGAACAAGATGGAAAAGAGATTCAATACACCATCAAGGAAGAGCCTATTGAAAATTACAAGTCTGAAGTCACTGGCGATATGGCTTCCGGATTTAGAGTGAAGAATACCAATATCGAAAAGGTTTCTGTCCCAGTCGTGAAACAGTGGGTTGGAACACCAACTGACCAAGTAGAAGTTAAACTTCTGGCAGATGGAGTTGAAAAAGCAAGTGCAACCTTAACTGCCGCAACAGACTGGAAGCATACCTTCAATGACTTACCAAAATACGATGAACAAGATGGTCATGAGATTGTCTACACCATAGAAGAAGTGAAGGTAGACGGCTATACAACAGGAATCTCAGGGACCGCAAAAGACGGCTTTACGATTACCAATACGATTGCAGGAAAGGTGTCGATACCAGTAACTAAGAAATGGGTTGGTGATCCAACAGATGGCATTATTGTGAACCTATATGCAGATGGAAAAAAGGTGGCTAGTCAAACATTATCGAAACGGAATAACTGGCAGTATACCTTCACAAACCTTGAGCAATATCATAATGGTAAAGAAATTTCCTATACAATTGAAGAGGAAAAACTATCCGGTTACTCTAGTGTAATAACAGGGGATGCGAAGAGAGGATTTGTCATCACAAATACGAAGGACACACCACCAGCTCCCAAAAACAATCTTCCCAAAACGGGAGATAGAGCAAATCTCTTAGTATATGTAGGCTTGTTACTAGGGTCAGTAAGTTTACTCCTTCTATTAGGGACTAGACGTAGAAAAAATGGTAAGTAAAGTCCAGATTTTTAATATAGATTAATAATAAAATAGACAAGGTTTCTAAGCCTTGTCTCCTTTTTTAGTCCAAACGGTCCGAATGCAAATTTAAGGAAAATAAAGTGAAAAATACTTGATTTTTTTTATTTTTATGATAAAATTAACTAGTTAATTAAATGATTAAGGATTGGTATAGGTGATGGAACAATTAGCTCATCAGATTGATCGGAGTTTACATGAGATTATACTGAGTTCAGAGAATCAGTTAGAGATTTTGGTGGGGAACTGTCAGAGTGAGATGCGCTTGACCAACACTCAAGAACATATTTTGATGTTGATTGAAAACAATGCTTTTACGAATAAGGAGATTGCAAGGCAGCTAAATGTGAGTCAGGCGGCGATTACAAAAGCGATTAAGGCCTTGATAGCGCAGGATTTACTGGTGGCGGTTCGTGATAGTCGTGATGCGCGGATTGTTCGGTATAGCTTGACAGAATTAGCAAAACCGATTGCTGAGGAGCATGCTCATCACCATGCCCATACGCTTGCTTCTTATGAGGACTTGGTGGGACAGTATTCAGAAGAGGAGCAGGCGATTATCAGTCATTTTTTGACAGATTTAGTAAAGAAGATTCGGAAGGAAGTATGAGATATATTACAGTAGAAGATTTATCATTTGTCTATGATCAGGAACCGGTCTTGGAGCATATTCATTATTATCTGGACAGTGGAGAGTTTGTAACCTTGACAGGTGAAAATGGAGCGGCAAAGACGACCTTGATTAAGGCGACGTTGGGTATTTTAAAGCCCAAACGGGGAAAGGTGACGATTGCAGAGACGAGTATCAGTGGGAAAAAGTTGAGAATGGCTTATCTACCTCAACAGATTGCGAGTTTCAATGCTGGTTTTCCAAGTACAGTCTATGAATTTGTAAAATCTGGGCGCTATCCGCGGCAGGGTTGGTTTCGCAGGTTGACCAGTCATGATGAGGAACACATTCGGACGAGCCTAGAATCTGTTGGGATGTGGGAGCATAAGGATAAGCGACTTGGTTCCTTGAGCGGTGGTCAGAAGCAACGGGCGGTGATTGCTCGGATGTTTGCTTCAGATCCAGATATTTTTATCTTGGATGAGCCGACAACGGGAATGGATAGTGGGACTAAAGCAGCCTTTTATGAATTGATGCACCACAGTGCGAAAAAGCATGGCAAGTCCATTTTAATGATTACGCATGATGCAGATGAATTGCGTGACTATGCAGACCGAAACATTTATCTGGTTCGAGATCAAGCGTCTCCTTGGCGTTGTTTCAATGTTCATGACAAGGATGAGGAGGTGACGCATGGTTAGTGTGCTTGATTTTTCAATCTTCCATTATGAATTTATGCAGCGGGCCTTCTTGGCGATTATGGCCATGAGTTTGTTTTCTCCAATCTTGGGAATTTTTCTCATTTTACGGCGTCAGAGTTTGATGAGCGATACGCTCAGTCACGTGTCGCTAGCAGGGGTGGCTTTTGGAATTGTTTTAGGCATTTCACCGACGATTTCCACCATGCTGGTGGTCATTGTAGCGGCCATCTTTTTGGAATACTTGCGGACCTTATATAAGAGCTTTATGGAGATTGGGACGGCGATTCTCATGTCCACGGGTTTAGCGGTGTCCTTGATTGTCATGAGCCGTTCAGGTGGTAAGAGTAGCCTGAGTTTAGAGCAGTATTTATTTGGCTCCATTGTGACGATTAGCCAGGAGCAGGTGATTGCTCTGTTTGCGATTGCAGCGGTAGTGCTGATTTTGACCTTGCTCTTTTTACGTCCCATGTATATTTTGACCTTTGATGAGGATACGGCTTTTGTAGACGGCCTGCCAGTTCGTGCCATGTCCATTGCTTTTAATGTGGTGACAGGGGTAGCGATTGCGCTGATGATTCCGGCAGCAGGAGCCTTGCTGGTGTCTACGATTATGGTCTTGCCAGCCTCTATTGCACTTCGCTTAGGGAAGAGCTTTAAAATGGTGATTGTTATTGGGATGGTGATTGGATTTGTCGGCATGCTTTCTGGTCTATTCATGTCGTATTATGCGGAAACACCGGCTAGTGCAAGTATTACCTTGATTTTTATCAGTATCTTTTTGCTGGTGAATGTGGTCAATAAATTTAAAAAATAGGAGAAAAAATGAAAAAAGTTTTAGCATGTCTTGCGGGCTTATTAGCCTTGTTCTTGGTGGCTTGTGGTTCAGAAAGCACATCAAAAAATAAGGATATTCAGGTGGTAACGACCTTTTATCCAGTCTATGAATTTACCAAGCAAGTGGTAGGGGAAGAAGCTGATGTCTCGCTTCTCGTAAAAGCAGGGACAGAGCCCCATGATTTTGAGCCTTCGGCGAAAAATATCGCAGAAATCCAAGAAGCTGATGTCTTTGTCTATGAAAATGAAAATATGGAAACTTGGGTGCCAGATGTTTTGGAGTCGATTGACGACCAGAAGGTCAAGGTCATTAAGGCGACAGAAGGCATGCTTCTCTTGCCTGGTGGTGAGGAAGAAGAGGAGCATGAACATGATGAAGAAGGCCATCACCACGATTATGACCCTCATGTCTGGCTCTCTCCAGAGCGGGCCATCCGCTTGGTAACAACTATCCGAGACAGCTTGGTTGCCAAGTATCCAGAGAAAAAAGAAGTGTTCGAAAAGAATGCGGCGGCCTACATTGCAAAGTTGGAAACGCTACACGCAAGCTACCAAGAGAGCTTATCGGCTGCTAAGCAGAAATACTTTGTGACCCAGCATACTGCCTTTGCTTATTTGGCCTTGGACTATGGCTTGGAGCAGGTATCGATTACAGGTGTGTCAGCTGATCAAGAGCCGACCCCATCTCGCTTGGCTGAATTAACCAAGTATATCAAACAATATGGAATCAAATATATTTACTTTGAAGAAAATGCTTCAAAGGCAGTAGCAGAAACCCTGTCAAAAGAAACAGGTGTGGAATTGGCAGTTTTAAATCCATTGGAAAGTCTGACAGATGAAGATGTGGAAAATGGAGCGGATTACATTTCTGTTATGGAAGAAAATCTGAAAGCCTTGGAAAAGACAACGAACCAGGCTGGAGCTGAGATTTTACCAGAAGAGGGAGCAGAAACAGAAAAGACTATCTATGCTGGCTATTTTGAAGATAGTGCTGTCAAAGACCGTACCTTGTCTGATTACGCGGGAGAATGGCAATCTGTTTATCCCTACTTGCTAGATGGCACCTTAAATCAAGTCTTTGATTACAAGGCGAAGTTGAGCGGTCAAATGACGGCAGAAGAATACAAAACATACTATGATAAGGGCTACAAGACCGATGTGGAGCAGATTCGTATTACCGATGATACCATGGAATTTGTGGTCAAGGGACAAGCTGAAAAGCATAGTTACAAGTATGTCGGTTATCAAATTTTGACCTACAAGAAAGGCAATCGTGGGGTGCGCTTCTTGTTTGAAGCAACAGATGCCGATGCAGGACGTTTCAAGTATGTGCAATTTAGTGACCATAACATTGCCCCAACCAAAACAGGTCATTTCCATATCTTCTTTGGTGGAGATAGCCAAGAGAAATTGCTCGAAGAGCTTGATAATTGGCCAACCTATTATCCTGATGGAATGACAGGGCTTGAAATTGGTCAAGAAATGTTGGCACATTAAAAGAGTAGAGAAAAAGACTGGACGATAAGGTTCAGTCTTTTCTAGTCTTCTTTGAGTAGGAATAGTTGACAAAATTTGACTACAAGTGTAAACTTTAGATGAAGGAGGTGTCGCTATGGAACAGATGATGTCGGCTGCGGAGTGGCAAGTGATGCGGGTGATTTGGGCGCATCCAGCTTCTACCTCTAGCCAGATTATTGCGGCCTTACAGGAAGGGTTTGATTGGCAGGCCACAACGATTAAGACACTTTTGGGACGCTTGCGCCAAAAAGCCTATCTGGAAATGAAAAAGGAAGGTCGTCAGTATCACTATTATCCTCTGGTGGAGGAAAAGGAACACGTGCAGCTACAACTGCAAATCTTGCTAGATGCCATGTGTTCGACCAAGAATGGAGCCTTGGTTGGTCAGTTGCTTGATATGGGCAGTTTTTCGCGTGCTGATTTAGAGGACTTGCGCGAGCAAATAGAGCATCAGCTACCGACGGCACCAGAAAGTCTAGAATGTCATTGCTTGGCAGGTCAATGTACCTGTCACCATCATGAAGGGAGCAAACAGCATGCAAGAAGTTAAACTAAAAAATCTATCCTGTCAACATTGTGTCAAACACGTCACGGAGCATTTCAAGGCTATGCCGGGTGTAGAGGAAGTGACGATTGATTTGGAGCACCAAGTAGCAAGCGTTGAGACAAGTATTCATCATTCCTTGGCTGATTACCAAGCCAGCCTGGCTGATACGGTGTATGAAGTCGTAGGGCTTGGGTAGAACAGTTAGGCGCTGTCAAACGATAAAATGGAACGAGGGAGTGGGACAAAAATCGTGATTTCGAAGAAATCGATTTTGTAGTCCCACCCCCGCAAGGTTGACTAGGTTTGTAGAATGTTGATTTATCAACGTTTTACAAACCAGACAACTACTGCGCCAAACTGTTAAAACTATGAAACGTAACGAGGTAAGGGACTTTTGTCCCAGCCTCTCGTCTTTGCTTTTCCAACTAAAATATCAGCTGATATGGTAATCTCTGTCAAGTCTGACCAGTCGATGGATTCTTTCTCCACATGAAAGAGGAGCGGTGTCATGGCAAGGAGTGCAGCCTTGCTTGATTCGGTCAAGTGATAGGTCTTCGTTGCAGAGATACAATCTTCTATCTCAAATTGTTCCTTAAAATGAGCCACAATATCGTGATTGCTGTAATCGGCTTTTTGCACCTTCTCACGGATTTCTTTGAGGTGATGTGAGGTCGGAATGGCCTTAAACACCCTGCCTTTCGGAGTGAGGACGCGTCTGAACTCTTGATAGTGGGCAGGCGAGAAAATATCGAGCAAAATGTCCATGCTCCTATCCTTTATTGGCAGTTGCGCTAAATCTGCGACAAACCAGTTGATGGCTTGACCTTGCTCGCTTTTAGCAGCGAGTTGGACCGAATGTTTGGACAAATCAAAGGCGTAGAACTCTTTTTCAGGAAATGTTTCTTTTAGGTGTCGCGTGTAATAGCCCTCGCCACAACCGACATCAAGAATGTGACTGTGCTCTGGTGAGTCCTTTAGTAAATCGCTCAAGGTCTGTAGAATATGCTGGTAGTAGCCTGCTTCTAGGACCTGTTGCCGTTGCTGGAAATTTTCCTTATCGTAGGTTTTTGATTGCCTGATGTGGGGAGCGAGATTGACATAGCCAAATTTGCTGATGTCAAAGCAGTGCCCTTTGGGGCACATCAAGCTCTGCTCCTTAAAATTCAACTGCCCCTGACAAAGTGGGCAGATAAAATGGCTGGTAGCTTGTGCAAAACGTAAAAACTTTGAAGACATTAGAGAGACCTCATGGATTGTTCTAAAGTGCGAAGAGAGTAGGCGAGATGAGGTCAATGCCAGACCAAAAACCATCGTCTTTGGTCCGTGGAATGAGATGTGAATGAAAATGCGTGCCCGTATCCATCAAGTCCTTGTCGTTACGAACAAGGGTCACACCGTCAATCGGAAGAGTTTCTTCCATCATTCGTATGATTTTTTGCTCCAGCTCGGCTAGTTCGTGAAGGTCAGGGAGCGGTAATTCAGCAAGGCTAGTAAAATGCCTCTTACTGATGATTAGTAGATGTCCTGTCTGAATCGGATCAATATCCCAAACAACCTTGAAATGCTCGGTCTGATAGATAATCTGTTCTTCTAAAATATCGTGACAAAAGATACAGTGCATAGCGTATCATCCTTTCTGAATGTTTAGATATGAAAAACTGGGAGCAAGTCCCAGCTTTTTAGTATGTCATGACGAAGTATTTTTTCTTCCCGCGGCGGATAACGGTCAATTCGTTTTCCAGTTTATCTGCGTCTGTTAGCATGTAATCAAGGTCTTGTACGCGGTCACCATTGATGTAGATAGCGCCGTTTTGGACATCTTCGCGGGCTTGGCGTTTTGAGTTCACCACGCCTGCTGTGACAAGAAGTTCCACGATATTGAGGTTATCTTCTGCTGTCACCGTGTAATTTGGTACGCCACGAAGTCCTTGTTTGAGTTCTTTGACAGAAAGATTTTTGATATTGCCTGCAAAGAGTTGCTCGGTGATGTTCAGCGCTTCTTTGTAGGCTGCTTCACCATGCACCAAGGTCACGACTTCACGGGCAAGGATTTTCTGCGCTAGGCGCTCATGTGGTGCTGCCTCGAATTGTTGGCGGATTTCGTCGATTTCATCAAGTGGTAAGAAGGTGAAAATCTTCAAGAAACGAACAGCATCTGCGTCCATGACATTCATCCAGAATTGGTACATTTCGTAGGGAGAAGTCTTGTCAGCGTTGAGCCAAACAGCGTTGCCTTCTGATTTTCCGAATTTTTTACCAGTTGCATCTGTGATGAGAGGGACGGTGATGACATGTCCAGTCTTATCTGCCTTGCGACGGAGCAATTCTGTTCCGGCAGTCATATTGCCCCATTGGTCACTTCCTCCTATTTGAAGGGTCACGTTGTGCAAGCGATTGAGCTCGTAGAAGTCAAATCCTTGCATGATTTGGTAGGCAAATTCCGTGTAGGAAATCCCTGTTTCAATCCGTTTTTTGACAGACTCCTTGCTCATCATGTAGTTGACAGTGAAGTATTTTCCGACATCGCGCAAGAAATCAATAAAGCTGATGCTGCCGAACCAATCATAGTTGTTGGTCATAACGGCCTTGTTATCGCCAGTTTCAAAATCAAGGAAACGTTCCAATTGGGCCTGAATACTTTTCACCCAGCCATCAACCGTGTCTTTGGTTTGTAGGCTACGTTCTGCGTCTTTAAATGACGGATCGCCAATCAAGCCAGTTGCGCCTCCCACGAGTGGATAAGGCTTGTGTCCAGCTAGTTGCAAGTGACGGCAGACTAGGATTGGCACCAAATGTCCTAAGTGCAGGCTATCAGCGGTCGGATCGTAGCCTGAATAATAAGAGACTTGACCTTCTTCTAAGGCTTTTCGCAAAGCATCTTCATCTGTAGTTTGAAAGACCAAACCACGCTCTTTTAGCTCATCAAAAATGTGCATGTCTCTTCTCCTTTTTAAGTTTTTTCATTAGCTTCCATTGTACCATATTTTAAGATAAATCGCGTAGGAAATTTTCGTCAAAAGATAAAAAATATGGTAAAATAGGGAAGATAAGGAGTTATGTATGACGACTAAATTACCCAAAGAAAAGAAAGAAACGAAAGAGATCGTTCCTTTGACAATCAGTGATATAGCCGGTATTGCTTTAAGAACCTTAAAACTATTAGTAGATTTTGGAGCTATAGTAGTGTTCTTGTTGGGAGTGCTAGGAGCAGGCCTTGGATTGGGGTATGTTGCTAGTCTTTTTGATAGTGTAACGATGCCTGATTCTACAAAATTAGTGCAGCAAGTGACAGAAGTCAGCCGTATTTCGAAAGTTGTTTATTCAGATGGTAGTCTGGTTTCAGAAATTAGTTCCGATTTGTTGCGGGCTCCAGTAAATGGTGATGCGATTTCTGATAATGTCAAACACGCGGTCATTGCAACGGAAGATGCAACTTTTGAAAGTCATACTGGTGTCGTACCGAAAGCGGTTTTGCGCGCGGCGCTCGGATCAGCTGGCGTCGGCTCATCAAGTGGTGGTTCAACCTTGACCCAACAGCTAATCAAGCAACAAATTGTGGGAGATGCGCCAACATTTAGCCGGAAAGCAAATGAAATCATCTCGGCTCTTGCTCTTGAACGTGTCATGAGTAAGGAAGAAATTTTAACAACCTATCTCAATGTTTCACCGTTTGGGCGCAACAATCAAGGACGCAACATTGCAGGCATTGAGGAGGCGGCGCGTGGTATTTTTGGGAAGTCTGCTAAAGACTTAACTATTCCGCAAGCAGCTTTTATTGCAGGATTACCACAGAGTCCAATTGTGTATTCGCCTTATACTGCTAGCGGTGGTTTTAAATCCGAAGAGGATATGGCCTATGGGATTGAGCGCTCAAAAGATGTTTTGTTTAATATGTATCGCTCAGGCTATATCAATAAAGAAGATTACGAGACCTATCTTGCCTATGACATTAAGAAGGATTTTATCGCGCCAGCGCCGATTTTAAAAGATACAAAGGATTACTTGTATTATGCGGTCTTGTCAGAGGCGGAGGACATCATGTATCGTTACTTGATTAAGAGAGATCAGGTATCTAGTCAGGATTTGAAGAATGACGAGACGGTGAAGGCTTACAAAGATTTAGCAAAACAAGCCTTGAGCCAAGGTGGCTATACGGTGACGAGTACGGTTAATAAAAATATTTACGGGGCTATGCAGTCTGTTGTAGCTAACTATGGCGGGGTACTCGATAGCGGTGGTGGCTTGGTGGAGACAGGAAGTGTCCTCCTAGACAATCGAACAGGTGCTATTTTAGGATTTGTAGGAGGTCGAGATTACAGCTCAAACCAGAATAACCATGCCCTGAATACCAAGCGTTCCCCAGGATCTACCATTAAGCCTTTTCTAGCGTATGGGGTGGCGATTGACCAAGGGCTAATGGGTTCAGCTAGTGTCCTATCCAATTATCCAACGACCTTCTCTGATGGAACGCCTATTATGCACGTAAATAGTAGGGGGACAGGGATGATGACGTTACAAAATGCCTTGAATGTGTCAGCCAATATCCCAGCCTTTTGGACTTACAAAATGCTGCGAAATGCGGGCGTTGATGTCAAATCCTACATGGATAAGATGAACTATGATATTGATTTGTACGATATTGAAAGTCTGCCATTAGGGGGTGGAGTTGAAACAACAGTTGCCGCTAACACAAATGCCTATCAGGCTCTTGCAAATGGTGGTGTCTACAATGAGAATTATATTGTCGAGAAAATTACTGCTCATGATGGAACGGTAATCTATCAACATGAGGCAAAACCTGTCCAAGTTTACTCCAAGGCGACATCCAGTATCATGATGATGTTGTTGAGAGCTGCCTTGGCCTCAGGAGAAACCTCTACATTTTCTAGTCGCTTAGCTGGGATTAATCCACAGGCTTCAGCCAGTGATTTGGTTGGGAAGACGGGGACTAGTAACGATACAGTAGATGTCTGGCTCATGTTAGCGACACCGCGGATTACTTTGGGGACATGGGCTGGTCATGATGACAACACAGGTATGGAGTTCTTGGCGGGCTATCACAATAATTCTGCCTATGTGGCTTATCTAACGAGTGCCATCTATGAGGCGAGTCCAGAGTTATTCGAGGGACGATTCGAGTTGGATGACAGCGTGATTGCATCAAGTGTCCTAGCTTCTACTGGAACGCGACCAGCTACCGTTCAGGTCAACGGTGTGCCAATTACGCCAGGCGGAGCGATGACAACCAGCTATTGGGCTAAGAATGGTGCCCCAATTACCGACTACAAGTTTATGATTGGTGGGACAGATGGCGACTATGCCAAAGCGTGGAGTACCTTTGCTCCTCCTGCGCCACCTAAACCAAAACCAAAATCATCCTCAAGCAAAACTTCGTCGTCATCAGACACTAAGCCGTCTTCAAGCAGTGAATCCAAGCACTAATATTAAAATAGAAACAAAGGAGTTAGCTAGTCGCTAGCTTCTTTGTTTCTATGGTCGTTTGGTTGTCCAACCCAAATTCTGCCTGTGACTTCTTGTCAAGTGCTATCTCAAAAACCAACGACGACCTAACTGAAAAAGAAGGGAAAAGGCTTGAAAAATCAAGGGAAATAGTGTATAATAACTCTATATTATTTGTCGTGCGTCTTGTTTGAAATATTGTCCAGACAAGGCTTACAGCAGTTAAATCACACTTGGTTAAGGAAGATTTAGCTGCTCTTTTTGTGCTCATTTTTAGTATTTTTTAGGAATTGTTACCAATTCTTAAAGATTCTAAAAATTCTGACAAAGCGACAGTGTGTGGTCTGGAGAATCAGACCTAGAGAAAAAAGAAGGAGCTAAAAACTTGGCAGGACATGAAGTTCAGTACGGCAAGCACCGTACTCGTCGTAGTTTTTCAAGAATCAAAGAAGTTCTTGATTTACCAAATTTGATTGAAATTCAAACCGACTCATTCAAAGAATTCTTGGATCACGGTCTCAAAGAAGTTTTTGAAGATGTACTTCCAGTATCCAACTTTACAGATACAATGGAATTGGAATTCGTTGGTTATGAATTGAAAGAACCAAAGTATACCCTAGAAGAAGCGCGTATTCATGATGCGAGTTACTCAGCGCCAATCTTTGTGACCTTCCGCTTGATTAACAAAGAAACAGGCGAAATCAAGACACAAGAAGTCTTCTTTGGTGAGTTTCCAATCATGACTGAAATGGGAACCTTTATCATCAATGGTGGTGAGCGGATTATCGTTAGTCAGCTCGTGCGTTCGCCAGGTGTTTATTTCAATGATAAGGTTGACAAGAACGGTAAGGTTGGTTATGGTTCAACCGTTATCCCAAACCGTGGTGCTTGGTTAGAGCTTGAGACAGACTCAAAAGATATCGCCTACACACGGATTGACCGTACTCGTAAAATTCCATTTACAACCCTTGTACGTGCGCTAGGTTTCTCTGGTGACGATGAAATCTTTGATATCTTTGGTGATAGTGAATTGGTCCGCAATACTATTGAAAAAGATATTCATAAAAATCCAGCTGATTCACGTACCGACGAAGCTCTCAAAGAAATCTATGAACGCCTTCGTCCAGGTGAGCCTAAGACAGCAGAAAGCTCACGTAGCTTATTGACAGCACGTTTCTTTGACCCACGTCGTTACGACTTGGCGCCTGTTGGTCGTTACAAGATTAACAAGAAATTGAGCCTCCGTACTCGCCTGCTCAACCAAACCTTGGCTGAACACGTGATTAATGGTGAAACAGGTGAAATCGTCCTTGAAGCAGGAACTGTCTTAAACCGTGATGTGCTTGAGTCAATCGAAAATCAATTCGATGAATTGAACTTGGTGGAATACATTCCAAACGATGCAGCAGTTTTGGTAGATCCAGTCTTGCTCCAAAAATTCAAGATTGTCGCACCGACTGACCCAGACCGTGTCGTGACAGTTATCGGAAATGCGAATCCAGCAGAAAATGTACGTACTATTACTCCAGCGGATATCCTAGCTGAAATGAGCTACTTCCTCAACCTTGCAGAAGGTCTTGGCCGCGTTGATGATATTGACCACCTTGGAAATCGTCGGATTCGTGCCGTGGGTGAATTGCTTGCCAACCAAGTGCGTATTGGATTGACCCGTATGGAACGCAATCTCCGTGAGCGCATGAGTGTACAAGACAATGAAGTCTTGACTCCGCAACAAATCATCAATATTCGTCCTGTAACGGCAGCGATTAAAGAATTCTTTGGTTCATCACAGTTGTCACAGTTCATGGACCAACACAATCCATTGTCAGAGTTGTCTCACAAACGCCGTTTGTCTGCCTTAGGACCTGGTGGTTTGACACGTGACCGCGCCGGCTACGAAGTTCGTGACGTGCATTACACTCACTACGGCCGCATGTGTCCGATTGAAACGCCTGAGGGACCAAACATCGGTTTGATCAACAACTTGTCTTCTTATGGACACTTGAACAAGTACGGTTTCATCCAAACACCATACCGCAAGATTGATCGTACAACAGGTACAGTTACCAATGAAATCGTCTGGTTGACGGCCGATGAAGAAGATGCCTACATCGTAGCACAATCAACTTCTCCACTCGATGAAAACAACCGTTTTGTAGACAAGATTGTTATGGGACGTCACCAAGGGAATAACCAAGAGTTCCCAGCGGACTCTGCGGATTTCATGGATGTGTCTCCTAAGCAGGTAGTTGCCGTTGCGACAGCATGTATTCCGTTCCTTGAAAATGACGACTCCAACCGTGCCCTCATGGGTGCCAACATGCAGCGTCAGGCTGTTCCGTTGATTGATCCAAAAGCTCCTTATGTAGGAACTGGTATGGAATATCAAGCTGCCCACGATTCAGGAGCAGCAGTTATTGCCCAGCATGACGGAAAAGTTACTTATGCAGATGCCGACAAGGTTGAAGTACGCCGTGAAGACGGTTCGCTAGATATTTACCACATCCAAAAATTCCGTCGTTCCAACTCAGGTACAGCCTACAACCAACGGACACTCGTTAAAGTAGGGGACATCGTTGAAAAAGGCGACTTTATCGCAGATGGACCTTCTATGGAAAATGGGGAAATGGCGCTTGGACAAAACCCAATCGTTGCCTACATGACCTGGGAAGGCTACAACTTCGAGGATGCGGTTATCATGAGTGAGCGCCTGGTAAAAGACGATGTCTATACCTCTGTTCACTTGGAAGAATACGAATCAGAAACCCGTGATACCAAGTTAGGACCTGAAGAAATTACTCGTGAAATTCCAAACGTGGGTGAAGATGCGCTGAAAGACTTGGACGAAATGGGAATTATCCGCATTGGTGCTGAAGTAAAAGAAGGCGATATCCTGGTTGGTAAAGTCACTCCGAAAGGTGAGAAAGACTTGTCAGCAGAAGAACGTCTCCTCCACGCTATCTTTGGTGATAAATCTCGTGAAGTCCGTGATACTTCTCTTCGTGTGCCTCACGGTGCTGACGGTGTCGTTCGTGATGTCAAAATTTTTACCCGTGCAAATGGTGATGAATTGCAATCTGGTGTCAACATGCTGGTGCGTGTCTACATCGCTCAAAAACGGAAGATTAAGGTCGGAGATAAGATGGCGGGACGCCACGGAAATAAAGGGGTTGTCTCTCGTATCGTACCAGTAGAAGATATGCCATACCTTCCAGACGGAACACCGGTTGATATCATGTTGAATCCGCTCGGGGTACCTTCTCGTATGAATATTGGACAGGTTATGGAGCTTCACCTTGGAATGGCTGCTCGCAATTTGGGCATTCACATTGCAACACCAGTATTTGACGGGGCAAGTTCAGAAGACCTATGGTCAACGGTTAAAGAAGCTGGTATGGATAGCGATGCTAAAACCATTCTTTATGACGGCCGTACCGGTGAGCCATTTGATAACCGTGTGTCTGTTGGGGTCATGTACATGATCAAACTCCACCACATGGTTGATGATAAACTTCATGCACGTTCAGTAGGACCATACTCACTCGTTACCCAACAACCTCTTGGAGGTAAGGCTCAGTTTGGTGGACAACGTTTTGGTGAGATGGAGGTTTGGGCACTGGAAGCCTACGGTGCATCAAACGTTCTTCAAGAAATCTTGACCTACAAGTCAGATGATGTCAATGGTCGTTTGAAAGCCTATGAAGCAATTACTAAAGGAAAACCAATTCCAAAACCAGGTGTACCAGAATCATTCCGCGTATTGGTCAAAGAATTGCAATCACTTGGTCTTGACATGCGTGTCCTTGATGAAGACGATCAAGAAGTCGAACTTCGTGACCTCGATGAAGGCGAAGATGATGACATCATCCACGTAGATGATTTAGAAAAAGCACGTGCAAAGGCCGCAGCTGATGCCGCAGCCGCATTTGCAGCCGAATCAGAAGAATAAGGATGAGCAGAAGCAGAGCATGCGCCTGTTTCTGCTGACTCCTCTTGTTAGAAATGAAGAAAGGGATTATTAGTGGTTGACGTAAATCGATTTAAAAGTATGCAAATCACTTTAGCTTCTCCCAACAAGGTCCGTTCATGGTCTTATGGTGAAGTTAAAAAACCTGAAACAATCAACTATCGTACGCTCAAACCAGAGCGTGACGGACTCTTTGATGAAGTCATCTTTGGTCCGACAAAAGACTGGGAATGTTCCTGTGGAAAATACAAGCGCATCCGTTACAAGGGAATCGTTTGTGACCGTTGTGGTGTAGAGGTTACTCGTGCCAAAGTACGCCGTGAGCGTATGGGACACATCGAGTTGAAAGCACCGATTTCTCACATCTGGTATTTTAAAGGCATTCCAAGCCGTATGGGCTTGACCCTTGATATGAGCCCGCGTGCGCTTGAAGAAGTCATCTACTTTGCGGCCTATGTGGTGATTGATCCAAAAGATACACCACTTGAGCATAAATCCATCATGACAGAGCGCGAGTACCGTGAAAAATTGCGTGAGTATGGACACGGTTCATTCGTAGCGAAAATGGGTGCAGAGGCGATTCAAGACCTGCTCAAACAAGTAGACTTGCCAACTGAAATTGCGGCCTTGAAAGAAGAATTAAAAACCGCTTCTGGTCAAAAACGCATTAAGGCGGTTCGTCGTTTGGATGTGCTAGATGCCTTTTACAAATCTGGAAACAAGCCAGAATGGATGATTTTAAACATCTTGCCTGTTATTCCACCAGATTTGCGTCCAATGGTTCAATTGGACGGTGGACGCTTTGCGGCTTCTGACTTGAACGAATTGTACCGCCGTGTCATTAACCGGAACAATCGTTTGGCTCGCCTGCTTGAGCTGAACGCACCAGGAATCATCGTTCAAAATGAAAAACGCATGCTCCAAGAAGCGGTGGATGCTCTTATTGACAATGGTCGCCGTGGTCGTCCGATTACAGGACCAGGTAGCCGTCCGCTCAAATCTCTCAGCCACATGCTGAAAGGAAAACAAGGGCGCTTCCGCCAAAACTTGCTCGGAAAACGGGTTGACTTCTCAGGGCGTTCTGTTATCGCCGTTGGTCCAACTTTAAAAATGTACCAATGTGGTGTGCCGCGCGAAATGGCGATTGAGCTCTTCAAGCCGTTTGTCATGCGCGAAATCGTTGCCCGTGAAATTGCAGGAAACGTAAAAGCAGCTAAACGCTTGATTGAACGCGGAGATGATCGCATTTGGGATATTCTTGAAGAAGTTATTAAAGAACACCCAGTGCTCTTGAACCGTGCACCGACCCTTCACCGACTTGGTATCCAGGCCTTTGAGCCAGTCTTGATTGACGGAAAAGCCCTTCGCTTGCACCCGCTCGTGTGTGAGGCCTACAATGCCGACTTTGACGGGGACCAAATGGCGATTCACGTACCATTGTCAGAAGAAGCACAAGCAGAAGCACGTATCCTTATGCTTGCGGCAGAACACATCTTGAACCCGAAAGACGGAAAACCAGTTGTAACACCGTCTCAGGATATGGTCTTGGGGAACTACTACTTGACCATGGAAGATGCTGGTCGTGAAGGCGAAGGTATGGTCTTCAAAGATATGGATGAAGCGGTGATGGCTTACCGCAATGGCTATGTTCACTTGCATACCCGTGTCGGTATTGCGACAGACAGCCTTGATAAGCCTTGGGCAGAATCACAAAAACACAAGATCATGATGACGACTGTTGGTAAGATTTTGTTTAACGCGATTATGCCAGCAGGCTTGCCGTATCTCCAAGAACCAACCAATGCCAACTTGACAGAAGGTACACCGGACAAGTATTTCTTGGAACCAGGATCTGATATCAAAGCTGCGATTGCAGAGCTTCCAATCAATCCTCCATTCAAGAAGAAAAATCTTGGAAATATCATCGCTGAAATCTTTAAACGCTTCCGCACAACGGAAACTTCTGCCCTACTTGACCGCTTGAAAGACCTCGGTTACTACCATTCAACCCTTGCAGGTTTGACAGTGGGAATCGCAGATATCCCAGTTATTGACAACAAGGCAGAAATCATTGAAGAATCGCACGAACGTGTGGAACAAATCAAGAAACAATTCCGTCGTGGTATGATTACCGACGATGAGCGCTACGCAGCGGTTACCGATGAATGGCGTTCAGCCAAAGAAAAACTAGAGAAACGCTTGACAGAATCACAGGATCCGAAGAACCCAATCGTTATGATGATGGATTCTGGAGCCCGTGGTAACATCTCAAACTTCTCGCAGCTTGCCGGAATGCGTGGATTGATGTCAGCACCGAATGGACGTATCATGGAATTGCCAATCTTGTCCAACTTCCGTGAAGGACTATCGGTTCTTGAAATGTTCTTCTCAACTCACGGTGCCCGTAAGGGTATGACGGATACGGCCTTGAAGACAGCCGATTCAGGTTACTTGACTCGCCGTCTCGTTGACGTTGCCCAAGATGTGATTATCCGTGAGGACGATTGTGGAACAGACCGTGGTTTGGATATCCGTTCCATCACCGACGGCAAGGAAATGATCGAGCCGCTTGAAGAACGCTTGCAAGGTCGTTACACCAAGAAAACGGTTAAACACCCTGAGACAGGTGCGGTAATCATCGGTCCAAATGAATTGATTACCGAAGATATTGCCCGTGAAATTGTCAATGCTGGTGTCGAACAAGTCACTATCCGTTCTGTCTTTACATGTAACACTCGCCATGGTGTCTGCCGTCACTGTTACGGTATCAACTTGGCAACAGGTGATGCGGTTGAAGTGGGTGAAGCAGTTGGTACAATCGCCGCTCAATCTATCGGTGAGCCTGGTACACAGTTGACCATGCGTACCTTCCACACGGGTGGTGTAGCCTCTAATTCAGATATCACGCAAGGTTTGCCTCGTGTCCAAGAAATCTTTGAAGCCCGCAATCCAAAAGGGGAAGCGGTCATTACAGAAATCAAGGGTGAGGTAACAGCAATCGATGAAGATGCGGCTACCCGTACTAAGAAAGTCTTTGTCAAAGGTAAGACTGGCGAAGGCGAGTACGTGGTACCATTTACTGCCCGTATGCGTGTAGAAGTCGGCTCTCAAGTGGCGCGTGGGGATGCCCTTACAGAGGGTTCAATCCAACCAAAACGTTTGCTTGAAGTCCGCGATGTCTTGTCTGTTGAGACCTACCTCCTTTCTGAAGTACAAAAAGTATACCGTAGCCAAGGGGTAGAAATCGGAGACAAACACATCGAGGTAATGGTTCGTCAAATGTTGCGTAAAGTCCGTGTCATGGATCCAGGAGATACTGATTTGCTCATGGGTACCCTCATGGATATTACAGACTTTACAGATGCCAATGCCGATGTGGTCATTGCAGGTGGAATCCCAGCGACAGCTCGTCCAGTCCTTATGGGAATTACCAAAGCCTCTCTTGAAACCAACAGTTTCTTGTCTGCGGCTTCCTTCCAAGAAACCACTCGTGTCCTTACAGATGCAGCCATTCGTGGTAAACGTGATAACCTTCTCGGCTTGAAGGAAAATGTTATCATCGGTAAAATCATTCCAGCAGGTACTGGTATGGCACGTTACCGTAATATTGAACCACAAGCTGTTAATGAAGTTGAAATCATTGAAGATACCGTTGCTGAAGAATTAGCAGAAGAAATGGTAACAGAATAAGAACAGAAAGCATATCTCAAAAGAGGTATGCTTTTTTACGAACAAATTTCACAAGCTAAATCTTTTTCTCCTGTTTGAAAATCCGCTATAATATGGACATAGAGGAGTATGAGAGATGTATCAAGTGATTCGAATGTATGGGGATTTTGAACCCTGGTGGTTCTTAGACGGCTGGGAAGAAAATATTATTAGCAATGAAACCTATGATAATTATGAAGAAGCTCTGCGATCCTACCAACGACAATGGGTCTGCTTGTCCGAGCGATTTCCGATGAAGAAAAGTCGGGACGGATTGATGACGGCCTTCTGGGATCCAGAAGATCAATATTGGTGCGATGAATGCGATGAATATTTGCAGAACTACCACTCCTTAATCTTGTTCGAAGCCAAAGAAAATTTACCAACAGGTTTACAGCGTAAAGATACAGGGAAAAGACCACGTTTTTGCAAAATGAAAAATAAAGTTTAAGAGAAAGTTCGATGTTTGTGCGTCGAGCTTTTTTCTTTATTCAAAAAATTTTTTAGAAATATGAAAAAAAGAACATCATTTACGAATAAAGAAAGTGAGGAGGAGATATGGTTCAAAAAATAGCACAAGAAATGATTCGAGAAGCGGTAGAAAAGCGGGTCAGCGACCTTTATTTACTGCCTAAAGAAGTCACTTGCCAAGTCTATGAGCGCATCTTAGATGCTAGGAAGCTGGTCAGCGAGTTGGATGAGGCGACCTATTCGGCAGTGATTAGTCATTTTAAATTTGTGGCAGGCATGAACGTTGGTGAAAAGCGGCGTAGCCAGCAAGGAGCCTGTGATTATGACTATAGCGATGGAACTGTGTCATTAAGGTTGTCGACAGTTGGGGATTACCGTGGGAAAGAAAGTCTGGTGATTCGTCTTTTGTATGGTCAAGAAGAGAAACTCCATTTCTGGTTTGATGCTCTGGAGCATGTGCAGGAAGCGATAAAAGGGCGAGGTTTGTATTTGTTTTCGGGTCCGGTTGGTTCTGGCAAGACCACTCTGATGTATCATTTGGCAGGGCTAAAATTTGCCGACCAGCAGATTGTCACCATTGAAGATCCAGTAGAAATTAAGCGAGATGAAATGCTACAATTACAGCTCAATGAAGCCATTGGCTTGACCTATGACAATCTAATCAAGCTGTCTTTACGGCATCGGCCAGACTTGCTGATTATTGGAGAAATCAGGGATACAGAAACAGCGCGGGCGGTCATTCGCGCTAGCTTGACAGGGGTAACGATTTTTTCAACCGTTCATGGCAAGAGTATTTCAGGTGTCTATGCCCGCATGTTGGAGCTGGGAGTGAGTCCTGATGAACTGCATCATGCCTTGCAGGGTATTATGTATCAACGTTTAATCGGAGGAGGAGGAATTGTAGATGTGGCAACGAAAGCATACCAAACCTATTCGCCAGCGCGGTGGAATGAGCAGATTGACCAACTTTTTGCGACAGGACATATCAGTGCTCGTCAGGCGCAGGCCGAAAAAATTGTCCTTGGTTCGTCAACGTAAAATGATTGAATTATTTACCAACCTGCTAACAAGCGGCTTTCATCTAGTAGAAATTGTTGATTTTCTAAAAAGAAGCCAATTGTTGGCAGATAGTTATACTAGTCTTTTATATCAGGGCTTGTTGGCAGGGAAGTCTTTTGCAGTTCTTCTTTCAGACTTACAATTTTCAGATGCAGTCGTAACCCAGATAGCCTTGGCAGAAGTGCATGGTAATCTGGAGCTGAGTTTGACCCATATTCAAGATTATTTGGGAAATCTTGTAAAAGTGCGGAAGAAGCTGGTGGAGGTAGCGACCTATCCGGTTATCTTGCTGCTATTTTTGCTTGTAATCATGCTAGGCCTAAAAGGTTATCTCTTGCCCCAATTAGAAGAGGGAAACGGAGCCACAACAATGATTGGTTTTCTTCCGCTTGTCTTTTTAGTGTCGGCTGTTATTGGCCTTGCTTTAGCAGTTTTTTTGAGCTATTGGTATCGGAGGTCTGAGAAGATAAAGACGGTCAGTTTATTGGTGCGTTTGCCCTTCTTAGGGAGATTGCTTCAGTTGTATCTGACTGCCTATTATGCGCGTGAATGGGGTAATCTCATCGGTCAAGGTCTTGAAATGACTCAGATTGTTGACTTGATGCAACATCAGCAGTCAGATTTGTTTCGCAGGATTGGAAGGGAGTTGGGTCTGGCTTTAGAAAGGGGTGTTGCCTTTGAAGAACATATAAAACACTATCCTTTTTTCAAGAAGGAGTTGAGTCTCATGATTGAATACGGTCAAGTAAAAGACAAGCTGGGGCATGAACTACGGTTGTATGCGAACGAGTGTTGGGAGGAGTTTTTTGCCAAGCTAAATGCTGCCATGCAGTTGATTCAACCGATGGTATTTCTGTTTGTAGCTGTCATCGTCGTCTTAATTTATGTAGCCATGCTATTGCCAATTTATCAAAATCTGGAGGTTTAAAATGAAAAAATTGAAGAAGATAAAAGTAAAAGGTTTTACATTAATAGAAATGCTCGTTGTCTTACTCATCATCAGTATTCTTTTGCTCTTGTTTGTCCCAAATTTAAGCAAGCAAAAAGAAAATGCTAAGCAGACAGGAAATGCAGTAGTTGTGAAGGTTGTTGAAGGACAAGCTGAATTGTATGAATTACAAAACGAAGGAGAAGCCAGTCTGTCTCGGTTGGTGGAGACGGGAGCAATTACGGAAGCGCAGGCGCAAGCCTATAATGAATATTATGCGAAAAATACAAACCAGTCTCGTACAGTCAAGCCTTAAAGCCTATACCTTGTTGGAAAGCTTGCTAACCTTGTTTATGATTAGTTTTGTGACAATTCTACTATCTAGCTCGGTTCATAGGATATTTACAGGTGTAGAAGAGCAAGTATTTTTTCTTGAATTTGAAAGGATGTATAAGACGAGCCAACAGCTAGCTATATTTTCTCATAGGCCAGTGGTTCTTGATTGTACAGTATCTACGATTTCAAATGAGTATGATCGATTGAAATTACCATCTACCGTGCAGCTTCAGCAGGAACAACAAATCCTGCTTGACCATCATGGCGGAAACTCCTCTTTAGTAAAAATTGAATTTTTAACAAAAGAGAAGAAAATCAGCTATCAATTATATTTAGGGAGTGGGAGCTATAAAAAAACAGAAAAATAAAGCCTATATTTTATTAGAAAGTTTGGTCGCATTAGCTGTCTTTGCAATGATTACAAGCCTGCTCCTGACAGGAGTGCTTCATAGCAGAAGGTGGCAAGAAAAACAGTGGCAAAAACAAGAGGTCTTGTTGTTAGCCAAGATGGCTATCCAGTCAAGACAAGAACGCCTTGCTCTGAATGGCAGTATCATAACAGTTCAGCGAAATAGTCGTTATATTCGTGTCTACTATCAAGGTGAGGAGGTTTTAAATATTGAAAAAGAGTAAGGTGGCGGCTTTTACGCTCTTGGAGTGCCTTTTAGCCTTGCTAGTTATCTCAGGCGGTCTACTCGTATTTGATGGCTTGGCCAAGCTCGTTCATCATGAAATCACTTATCAGGATACCAGCTTGGAAAAGAAGTGGCTGGTCTTTGCGGACCAATTGCGATATGAATTAGCCGACGTGCGTCTAGTTAAAGTAGAAAATGACCATCTGTATGTCGACAAATCTGGTCAACAACTGTCTTTTGGTAAATCAAAGGCGGATGATTTTCGTAAGACGAGTGACAAGGGTCAAGGCTATCAGCCTATGCTATATCAGGTTGCGTCGGCCAAGATTCACCAAGAGCAAACAGTGGTTCAGATAGATATTACCTTTGAAAATGGTTGGGAGAGAAGTTTTGTATATCGTTTTGAAGAAAAAGTGTAGGGGAGGAATGATGTTATATGCCTTGCTTATGGTCGCTATTTTCAGTTTATTGCTGCAGTTTTATTTACATGCTCAATTGTCAGAAGCACGAGTTACTTCGGCTAATTACGAAAGTACCGAGGCCTATTTGATGGCTGAATGGACAGCTGATATTGCGCGGGAGGAAATAAAGGAAAAGCTGCATGACTTAGTGGACTCCAAGGAATTTCCAAAGATGGCAAGAGGAGTGGAGGGAGATGACAAACAGCAGTCAGAGCTGAAAGCAACGGAAGTAAAAGATGAAGAAGGTAAAAGGAGTATGAGTGTGCAGGGCGATATCCGCTTTTCTAAAGGACGATCGCGCTATCGCTCAGAGAACAATCTGCTCCTTGTGACAGTTACGACGACAGCTGGCCATGATTTCTCTTATTCATTTCCTTTATCTAGCGAAAAATAGTCTTTTTTGATATGATAGGAATATGAATTTTGAAAAGATTGAACAGGCTTATGACCTGCTATTAGAAAATGTCCAAACAATCCAGAACCTTCTAGGAACGAACTTTTATGATGCCTTGATTGAGCAAAATGCTGATTATTTGGCGGGAAGTCATGAGAATGAAGTGGTTGCTACGAACATTGCTAGCTTGAAGCAATTACAGCTGACAGCTGAGGAGTGGCGCCGTGCCTACCAATTTCTTTTTATCAAGGCCAATCAGACAGAACCGATGCAGTACAATCACCAATTTACACCAGACAGTATCGGATTTATCCTGACATTTTTACTGGAGCAACTCGTGACTGAAGAACAGGTAACGGTCTTAGAGATTGGCTCGGGAACAGGTAATTTGGCACAAACGATTTTAAATCACAGTCAGAAAGAGATTGACTATTTAGGAATTGAAGTGGGTGATTTGCTGATTGATTTATCGGCCAGCATTGCAGATGTGATGGATAGTAGCGTTCACTTTGCTCAAGGAGATGCTGTTCGCCCGCAAATTTTAAAAGAGAGCCAAGTCATTATTGGTGATTTGCCAATTGGTTATTATCCTGATGACCGGATTGCTCAACGCTATCAAGTGGCTAGTCCAAATGAACACACCTATGCCCACCATTTGTTGATGGAGCAGTCCCTGAAATACTTGAAACAGGATGGCTATGCTATCTTACTTGCGCCAAATGATTTGTTGACCAGTCCTCAAAGCCCTCTGCTAAAAAACTGGTTGAAAGAACATGCAAGCGTGGTAGCGGTGATGACCCTACCTGCAACCTTATTTGGAGCCCAGTCTATGGCGAAAACGATTTTTGTGTTGCAGAAACAAACGGATGTTCCAGTAGAGACTTTTGTTTATCCCTTAACTAATCTGCAAAGTCCTGAGGAATTACAGGCTTTTACAGAGAATTTTAAAAAATGGAAACAAGATAATGCAATTTAAGTGAAAATTTGATATACTAGTTAGGAAAACGCTTAAAAAGGGGAATCTTATGTCAAAAACAATTGCGATTAACGCAGGTAGTTCTAGTTTGAAATGGCAACTCTATCAAATGCCAGAAGAAAAAGTATTGGCGAAAGGGTTGATTGAGCGAATTGGGTTAAAAGATTCGATTTCAACTGTTAAATTTGATGGTCAAGCTGCCAGCCAGACACTCGATATTGCTGATCATGTGCAAGCTGTAAAAATTTTATTAGATGATTTGTTGGCACACCACATTATCGAGGACTTTTCAGAAATCACAGGTGTTGGGCACCGCGTGGTAGCTGGTGGTGAATTTTTCAAAGATTCAGTCTTGATTGACGATGAAGCACTTGCTAAAATTGAGGAATTGTCAGCATTAGCACCTCTTCATAATCCAGCAAATGCGGCTGGTATTCGTGCTTTTAAAAACATCTTGCCAGATATTACCAGCGTGGCGGTTTTTGATACAGCATTCCATACCACTATGCCAGAAGTAGCGTACCGTTATCCAATTGCAACTAAGTATTACGAAGAAAATCAAGTCCGCAAGTATGGAGCACATGGTACTTCTCATTATTATGTGTCCCGTGAGGCAGCAAAAGCCCTAGGGAAACCAGTTGAAGAATTGAAATTAATCACTGCTCATATCGGAAATGGTATTTCTATCACCGCTGTTGATGGTGGAAAATCAGTTGATACTTCAATGGGCTTCACTCCGCTAGCTGGTCCAATGATGGGAACTCGTTCTGGAGATATTGATCCTGCGATTATCCCTTACCTTATCGAAAATGTTGCAGACTTGAAAGACGCTGCGGATGTTGTGAATGTTTTGAACAAGCAGTCTGGTATCTTGGGAATTGCAGAAGTCTCAAGTGATATGCGTGAGGTAGAAGCTGGTCGTGAAGCTGGCGATGCCAAATGTACCCTTGCTTTTGATATGTTAATCAATCGCCTTCAAAAATTCATCGGACAATACTTTGCGGTATTGAATGGTGCAGATGCCCTTGTCTTTACAGCTGGTATCGGTGAAAATTCTGTAGCAGTCCGTGAAGCGGTGGTGAAAGGCTTGTCTTGGTTTGGTATGGAATTAGAACCTGAAAAGAATGTCTTTGGAGCAGAGGGGGACATTTCAACACCTGACTCTAAGGTCAAAGTCCTGGTTATTCCAACTGACGAAGAGCTTGTGATTGCGCGTGATGTAGAACGCTTGAAAAAATAAGATTAGAAATAAGAAAGTGGGTTCCTATTGGTTGGGAATCCATTTTTTCAAGTCTCATCATCTCTACCAATTAAATAACCATTTAATCCTAGGTAATAAGTTAATAACCGAACAAACTAAATGGAGGTAAAAGTTAATCTGCCTCCATCTCCATACAAATCGTGTTTTTCTAGTATAGTAGACCGGAGTTTCTAACAATGAGATTATTCGCGAATCTCACATCTGATGTACCACTAAATTATAGTGGTTATTTGCTTGGAAATGCTCTAGTCAAATTCATGTAGATGTGGTAGAATAAAAAAGCAAAGTTGATTTGCACAGAGTAGGTGGTTTGCGTTAAGTGTGTATGGATGGGATGTTGCCATACAACGAAGCGAAAGCGCGGTAAACCATTGCATCCGCTGTCGATGAACCGACAGCTCCAATTGATAAAAGGAGCATAGTATGTTTTCAAAGAAATCCCCTAAACTTGGGGTTCAGTTACTGGTTGTCTTAGCGATGTTAATCGCTATTCGTTATATCTTGGGGCACTACTTTTCATTTTGGATTATTCCTCAGATGCTAAAAGTCAGCCTGTCGTTTATTGCCAATACGCTTATCGGAATGTTGGCAGGACCATGGCTTGCGATGATTGTGTTCGTGGTGAATGACGTGTTGACGGCTTTAAACTCCGGGTATCCGTTTATTATTTGGTTTACCCTGCTAGAGGCAGTTCAAGGATTTTTATATGGTTATTTTTACTATGGGAAAAAATTAGATATCCACAGTAAAAAAGACTGGCTGTATGTATTATCGGCTACATCAGTGATTATGGGAATAGGGACCTTCTTTTTGACCCCGCTTCTCAACCAGATTTACCAACATGTCCCTATTTCGGTTCAATTCTTTGCTCAAGGGCGTATTTTTAAAATTCTAGAAATTCCATTTAGAGTAGTTGTGACAATGATTTTCTTGCCACAGCTTCATAGAATCCCAGAGATCCGTAAGCTAATGGGGATTAAAAAATGAGAAAAAGCAACAATTCATCCCATTGTTGCTTTTTTGTTGGTATATGGACCTAATAATGCTTGATCAAGTCAACAGTCGAACGGTCCAGCTTTTTCACAATAGCCTGTAAGAAGGCTTGTGCTTGTAAGAAATCATCCATATTGTAGAGTGTTTGGTGTGAATGGATGTAACGCGCACAAACTCCGATTGTAGTAGATGGGATACCATGATTTTTCATGTGCGCAGCCCCTGCATCGGTTCCGCCTTTTGCGCAGTAGTATTGGAATTTGATGCCAGCTTCTTCTGCGGTTGTCAGCAAGAAATCTTTCATATTTTTCAACATGATATGGCCTGGATCGTAAAAGCGTAAGAGCGTACCGTCTCCGATATTGCCTTGTTCTCCGAAGATATCACCTGCTGGTGAGCAATCCACTGCAAGGAAAATATCTGGATTGAACTTGGTCGTAGAAGCGTGCGCACCGCGCAAACCGACTTCTTCTTGGACGTTGGCTCCTGCAATCAGTTGATTTGGTAGTGATGTACTTGATAGATTTTCAAGTAATTCAGTCACCATGAGAACTCCAAAGCGATTGTCCCAAGCCTTTGAAATCACATTTTGACCGTTTGCAGTCAGGATGGTTTCGTTTTTCGGAACGAGGATATCACCGGGACGAACACCGAAGGCTTCAGCTTCTTCTTTGGAAGCAAATCCAGCATCAAAAATCACATCACCGATAGCAGGAAGTCCAGCGTTTCCATTGCTACCACGAGAGAGGTGAGGAGGCATAGATCCTGAAATGGCAGGGATTTGACGACCGTCTTGCAAGTGGAGTGTGAAGGCTTGACTAGATACGACAAGGGGATTCCAGCCCCCGATTCCTACCACTCGGAAAGTTCCATCTGCCTTAATTTGGCTAATCATAAAGCCGACTTCATCCATGTGGGAAGCAACCATGATGCGAGGTGCATTTTCTTGGCTAGTATCCTTGATACCGAAGATTCCTCCCAGGCCATCGGTTTCAATCCGATCCACATGTGGAGTGATTTTACGGCGAATATGGTCGCGGACATCGTGTTCGAAGCCTGCAATACCTTGTAGTTCGGTAACTTCTTTGATTTTTTTAAATAAATTCGAATGTGACATAATTGATCCTCCTAGCTACTATTTTAACATGAATTATGGTAAAATGTTGGTTATGAAGAAGAAAAAAGCAGCCTTGCTAGCAGGTGTAGTTGGAGCGGGTGTCCTCGCAGCTAGTGCGCGATTTGTGATGACAGTATATGAGGAGCGAAAAAAAGCCAAGGCCCTTCAGCAAGTGCGGGCGTTTTTTGCGGAATACGGAGAGATTGCGACAGTCTTTATCAATGAAATGGAATCAAGCAAGGATCGTCTCGTTGGCGGTGTTGTCATGGAGGACGAGCGGGTCTATTTGTTTGAAAATGAAGCTGGTGTTATTTGGTATGAGGAGGAGTTAGCATGATTATTCCAAAGAATCTTGAAGAATTAGCCAATTTAGCAGAACAAGAAGGAAAACAAGTCTTTTTCTTTTCAGCAGAATGGTGCGGAGATTGCCGTTTTATCAAGCCATTTTTGCCAGAAATTGAAGCGGATAATCAGGATTTTCAATTTGTCTTGGTAGATCGTGATGAGTATCTGGAAGTGGCTCAGGAGTGGAATGTATTTGGAATTCCAAGTCTAGTCGTGCTTGAAAAAGGCAAGGAAATCGGTCGCTTTGTCAATCGTGATCGCAAGACCAAGCAAGAAATCAATGACTTTTTAGCAAGTGTGAGAGGATAAAGGATGATTTTTACATATAATAAGGAACATGTTGGCGATGTCCTCATGGTGATTGTTTCAGATAGCAAGGATAAAAAGCTAGATGTTGAGCGCAAGGGTAATGTAGCCCGTGTCTTTCAGCTAGACAATCAAGAAACCGTTGCATGGAATATTTTTCAAGTGTCTAGCCTGATTGATATTGCAGGACGCGGTCAGGTCTTCTTAAGAGACGAAGAAGTGGCAGTCCTTAATCAAGAATTGCAAAAAGAAGGCTTTGCAGAAAGTTTGGTTAACGATTATGAGCCGAAATTTGTCGTTGGAGAAATTGTCGAGCTAGTTGCTCATCCAGACAGTGACCACTTGCATATCTGCCAGGTTAAAGTAGCAGAAGACAAGATTGTTCAAATCGTTGCAGGTGCGCCAAATGCGGCTTTGGGTTTGAAGACCATTGTTGCACTTCCAGAAGCCATGATGCCAAACGGTAGCTTGATTTTCCCAGGCGAGTTACGTGGCGAAAAGAGTTTTGGTATGATGTGTAGTCCTCGTGAGTTGCAGCTGCCAAATGCGCCACAGAAACGCGGTATTATTGAGTTGGATTCAAGTGAGGTGGCTGGAACACCTTTTGATCCTGCAAAACATTGGCAAGTATCATAAAAAATGAAAAAAGTTGGTTCGGCCAGCTTTTTTTATATTTTTTTCGAATAGAGAAGTAGGAGGATAAAAAATGTATAATAAAGTCATTCTGATTAACTTGATACAATACCGCTATATATCTAGCATTAAATCTATGCTGCCGGTTTTTACCAGAATCTCTTTGACAACCTTTCGGACAATTGTAGTTTGCTCTACATAGCTACCCTCTATTAAGTTGAGCCTGCCTAACTCCTCTAATATCGTTTGTTTCCTTCTAGTAAGAAGTTCGTCATGATCAATCGCTAATTCTGATTCAAGTATGCTTTTTTGATTTTCTAATGCGAGCCTTCTTTTTTGTAAGTCATCTCTGTTTATAATTCCGTCAACATATAAATCGGTTAATCTATTTAATTTGGTTGCTATAGCTTGAATTTCCTGTTTTAACTCATCTTTATTTATATTTGGCTTTGTCACAACCTCTATATCGTTATTAAGTCTTAGTTGATTCAATTTAGAAATGATTGTAGCTTCCAATTCTGATTTATCATACTGCCTTGAATTACAGCGTTTTTTAGTGTCTTTAGAAAATCTATTTGCGCATTGATATTTTAATGGAGGATATGTTCCGTCTTTTCGCTTATGTGCAACATATATTCTCAAAGTAGAACCGCAATATCCGCATTTTAATAAACCCGATAGCATATATTTAGATTGAAAAGGTCGTGGATTATTCGTTCGAGAGAAAGTCTCATCTTGTCTCCGCCTCAATTCTACTTGTGCAAGTTTAAATTCCTCTTCGGATATAATCGGTTCATGTAAACCGTCATATAATTCTCCCTGATAGCGGATTTTACCCCAGTAAGTAGGATTTTTCAATATATCCTTAATTGTCGTTAAGCTCCATGGCTTTGAGCGTCCGACATGCCCCTCTGTATCCAAATCTGTTAAGATTTTTGATATGGGTTTTCCAGCTATATATTCAGAAAATATCCGTTTTACAATGACAGATTGTACAGGGTTGATGCTGACAACTTTATCTCCTTTTGATATCCGATAGCCGAATGGCGGGTTTGTCCACATCATCGAATGACCTGCCTTAGCTCGTCCCAGTTTGCCGAGTAGCATGCGCTCCTTGATTTGCTCTCTTTCAAGTTGAGCGAATACGCTAAGAATACCTACCATTGCCTTTCCAAAAGCTGTAGAAGTATCGAAGTTTTCAGCTAAGCTATAAAATGCTATATCATACTTATTGAATATTTCCTCAATTAGGTAAAGAGTATCTTTTTGACTACGGCTTAGTCGGTCTAACTTGTAAACTATGACAGTATCAAATTCTTTCTTCATTGCATCGTTTATCAGTCTTTCTAGCGCTGGTCTATTCGTGCTAGCACCAGAAAAACCACCGTCACTATAAACATCATAGATAGACCAATCTTTTATATCGCAGTACGCTTTTAATTTATTGATTTGTTCATCTATTGAGTAGCCTTCTTCCGCCTGAGAAATGGTTGAAACCCGCACGTAAATAGCTACTTTATTCGTTGCAATCATAGTAGTACCTCTTTCAAAATTTATAAAAAAATGATAAAATAGGTACAAGAAAAGAGTTCAAAAATAGTATCTTTTGAAAATCTTTCTTGTATTATCGCTCTACGCTCGGAGTCGCCAAACTTTGAGAGCGTAGGGCTTTTTTATTTCTTTTTATTCTTGAGGTGCTGCTCAAGAACCATTGCTATTCTAGCCTTGTCCTCTTCGGACATCGGAAGTTTACTTGGATCATCAACCGAAAATTCAATAGGGGTCATTTCTCCGTTCACCTCAATCCACTCTCTTCTGCGGTGGCATTTGCAGTCTAAATTATGGTGTATTACTTCCATTTCGTAATTGCACATAAAATTTATCCTCCTTATTAAATTTCAATCGGCGTAAAACTACCAATCACATCATAAATTTTAATATAGGTATCTTCTGCCGGCGGGTAGTCGATAAAAATATCGCTGTATTTCTTATTGAGTGATACCAGACGAAGTCCATCGTCTTCTGTATATACTTTCTTGAAGTAGGTCTGTCCGTTGTGGACCACAATACAGAGTTGACCGCTATAAGTTGACATACCTCTATCTACAATATAGAGCATGTCACCTGGTTCATACTTTGGCAACATACTATCTCCACGAACTCCGATTGCGTAATCGTAGTGAGGCGGTTCTTCGTCAGTATAGACGGTGTATGTATCGTAGTCATCTGCTTCATATCCACGACCAAAACCACTTGCGGCTGCTGCATAGGTCACACCTTGAACTTCGTATAAGTCATCTTCGCCATCGAACATAGAAACAACTTTATTTTGAGATTGTTCCTCTAATTGTTCTTTGGCAAAGTCAAGGACTTTTTCTTGCCGTGGTTCTTCGAGTCTATTGTAGATTGAGATGATTGGGGTATGGGATTCAGTATCAGTTTTGCTCCAACCCATAAAATAAGCAGGACTAGTATTGAGAGCAGAGGCTATCCTTTCTAAAGTCTCAGTTGGCATTTTTTCAATATCCCCTTTTTCATACCTAAATATGGTAGAGCGAGATACTCCTATTTTTTTAGCCAGCCAATCTGCGTTAAAACCTAGTTCAGTTCGACGGGCTTTTATTCTTTTTCCTACATTCATCTCACACCTCTTTATTGTTTTATAAATAGATTATACACCCTATGTCGCAAATTTGCAACAATTAAAATCGCAAAAAAGAGATTTTGTTGTTGACATTTCATTCTTTATGGTTTATACTTTAATCAACAAGTCGCAACAATGCGACTTGAAAGGAGAGCTACATGGTTGATATTTCAAAATTAAAAGGCAAGATTGTTGAGAAAAACACAACTCAAGAAGTTTTAGCGGATGAAATCGGCATCAATAGGAGCACATTTTATCGTAAAATGAAGCAAGGTGGGACTTTCTCGGTTAAAGAAGCTAATGATATTGTTTTGTCTTTAGGGTTATCCGACGAAGAAGCGTTATCTATTTTTTTTAACAAAAAAGTCGCGAAAATGCGACAGTCGTAGAAAGGAGCAATATGCAGGAACTAATAAACATTAACTTAAACGAGCGACAAGAGCCAGTTGTATCTGGTCGCCAGTTGCATCAAGCGTTAGGAGTGAAAACAGCCTATAAAGACTGGTTCCCTCGAATGGTAGAATACGGCTTTACAGAGTTTGAGGACTTTTGCTCAAATTTGAGCGAAAGTACAGGCGGTCGGCGAGCCGTTGACCACATCATCAAACTAGATATGGCTAAAGAAATCGCCATGATCCAACGCACCGAAAAAGGTAAGCAGGTTCGACAGTATTTCATTCAAGTAGAAAAGGATTTCAATAGTCCAGAGAAAATCATGGCAAGAGCCTTACTTATGGCAGATAAAAAAGTCCATCAGCTAGAGGCACAGATTGAAGCAGATAGACCAAAAGTACTGTTTGCTGAAGCAGTAGAAGCAAGTTCAACCTCTATTCTGATTGGAGATTTTGCAAAAATCTTACGACAAAAGGGATATGACATTGGACAAAATCGGCTATTTGCTTGGTTGCGTGAGAATGGCTTTCTTATTCGGAAGCGGGGCGAAAGCTACAATATGCCCACCAAACGAAGCATGGACATGAAACTATTTGAGGTCAAGGAACGTGTTCACCATGAGCCTAACGGCAGCATTCGTATCAGTAAGACAACTAAAATGACTGGTAAGGGTCAGATATATTTTAGTGATAAGTTCTTGAGCCAAGGTGTGGCAGTGGTGTAGGAGGGGATAAAAAGATGAAAGATAAACAAAAAGCGATAGCAGAGATTATCGAAAAACATTTTGAACAGTTAATTGAAGATATTCTAGCTCATTCCAAAACTTATCAAGAAGCCTTGTCAAGTGTATGGGATACACATGCTAATATCAAAGAAATAGGGGCGTTAGAAAGAATTATCCGAGACAATATTCGGAAACGCTCATTGAATCAAACAATAAAACCTAGCCTAAAAGACTAGGTTCAGAACATCTACACATTTAATCGGATATGTGCGACTTGTTCCAAATTGACAAGATGTCTATAATCGGTGTTCATTTCTACCAAATCCATAAAATTGTCGTGTTCAGTATATTTTTCGTAGATTTGAAAGAATGTCACTTTATCACCATTTGTAAAGGAAATAGTGATTGTACACGTCTCGTCATCTAATGAATCAATAATAAATTGTTTCATACGGCGCCTCCTTTCTGTCTTGATAATTTCATTATAGCACAGGAGAACAACAAACAATAGGAGTGATTATGGCTGAACTAGACCACAAACAGCGCTTGCTAGTTAATAACTGGCAAAAGAAATATCATCGTCTCAGCAATGTCTTTATCGACAGCTTGGTCGGTTTGACAGCGTGGGAGACGATACTTGCACTAGGAAACGCAAGGAAACAAATAGAAAAAGCCTGACGGCAATCAGGCTCAATAAAAAATATTTACGAGGTTATTCTATCATGAAAAAAGAAAAAACACAACAGGTACTTACAGTTCGGTGCTTTCTACCTGACGGGACCGAGGTCAATCCAGCAGATATAGTAATACCTAAAGAACATTCAGTTTATCAAACGTTGATAATGCTAAGTAAGAATAAAACGGAGAAAACAGCATGAAATTTATTGAGAAACTAAAAAAGTATTTCGAACTGGATACATTCGAAGAAGAGCAGTCGGATATTGTCTTGACGGATGTCAAGGAGTGGAAGCGGATTGCGCAAGAGAAGTATGAAGAAGCTATCTTGTATCAGGAACTTTACAATGAAGCGATGTGTGAAAATCATCGTTTGCGTAAGATGATTCAAACGATGGAAGAGATGAGAAAGGCGGGAGCGGATGTTAAGTGAGTTGTTAGGCGGAATTTGTGTTGTATCGCTGATTCTGGTGCTTTGTATGCTAGAAGCTCTCAAAGATATGATACGAGAGGAGAGAGCACGAAAGAGGCATAAACGAGAATTGCGGTTGCAGCGTGAGAAAGAGGAGTACGCGTTAGCTGTTCTTGCTGCTTACCAATCAAATGAGCGAGAAAGAATGCGTCAATCGCTCAATAACTGCAGAAGATTGATTTTGGATAGGAGGAGTTGATGGCTAAAACAAAGGTTTATTTTTGGCTCAAACTCGATAATAATTTCTTTGAAAATCTAGCGATTAAAAAAGCCATGAAGCTCCCCGGCGGGAAAGATATGATTCTGCTCTATCAGAGAATGATGTTAGCTTCATTGAGCACAGATGGCATCTTGTATTACGAAGGAACGTTAAACAACATCATAGAAGAAACAGCTACAAAGCTAGAAGAGACCGAGGAAAATGTAGCGATGACTGTCAGCTATTTTGAGAAGGCAGGTCTACTTCAAGTTGATAATGATATTTCTATGTTGCAGGTTCCTGCTCTCATTGCTCAAGAAACTGATTGGGCAAGATATAAGAGAAATCAGCGTGATAAACAGGCTCTATTGGACAATGTCCAAAAGTTGTCCAACACTCGTCCAATAGAGATAGAGAAAGAGATAGATATAGAGTTAGAGCTAGATAAAGATATAGAGCAAGAGAAAGAATTATCTAGTAGTAGTTGTATAAATAATAAAGAACTCATCCGAAAATTTGAAGAAGAGTTTGGGCGGCTATTATCGCCTCTTGAAATCGAAGAAATTCAAAAATGGGTGTCAGATGATGCGCATAGTCCAGAAGTGATTATGGAAGCAGTGAAAGAAGCTGTTTTCAAAGGCAAACCAAACTTGAAATACATTCAAGGGATATTGAGAAACTGGAAGAATGACAATCTGAACACCGTTGAACTGATTGAAGCTAAGCGTAGAGAGCGAGAGAATACTCATTTGCCAAAAAATGTGCCGGTTTCGGAGGATTTCAAAGAGGCGATGAATTATTGGAAGGATAAAGATTGATATGTACCTCATCAAAAATATAAATAAGGCTGACAAGAACTATATTCGGGCGGTGCAGATTGGTCCTACTGGTGTTGATATAACGTACGGTGTTGATCGTGTGGCAATTCATTTTGTATCATACGCGGTAGCATTGCTAGTGGCTCGCATGTTGTGGATTGTCAAAATTGGCAATATGGAGATTGAGGAGGAAAAACTTGAACAGACTTGATAGATTGTTTGCGATGCAATCGTGGTCGTGGGCCAACGATTGCCATTTGAGAATGTCGGAGAAAGTCAGGCTGATGTCTTTGTCTGATCAAGAATTTAAAGACGAGTTGGATAGAATGACTAAAGAAATAAAAGAAAGTAGGTATGTAAATGGACACGTTAATTGAATTTGCAAAAGAAGTTGGAATGGCTTTGATTTGGATTATGCTCGGTTATTTAGTCGGTGAGCGTAGCGCAAGAAAGGATAAAACTGATGATTAACAATGTAGTATTAGTTGGTCGCATGACGAGAGATGCGGAATTGAAATACACTCCGTCTAATCAAGCAGTTGCGACGTTTACGCTTGCGGTGAACCGTAATTTTAAAAATCAGAATGGTGAGCGGGAAGCGGATTTTATTAACGTGGTCATTTGGCGGCAGCAGGCTGAAAACTTGGCCAACTGGGCTAAAAAAGGTGCTTTGATTGGCGTGACCGGTCGGATTCAGACACGACATTATGAAAATCAGCAAGGGAAACGTGTCTATGTGACAGAAGTCATCGCGGATAGCTTCCAATTGTTAGAAAGTAGAGCAAAAGAAAATCAGGCAGCAAATCAGGCTTCGATGGCACAACATGCGCCATACTTTGGACCGACAACGCCAATGGATGTTTCAGATGATGACTTGCCATTTTAGGAGGAAAATATGACAGAAGGAATTTTTACAGGATTGAAACGTACAAGTTCAGCAGATTCTGCTGATGTGGTGATTGATATGAGCGGTGTACGAGCGTTAGAAAGTACATTGAATTACATTCGCTTTTTAGAAGATAAAAACAAGGAATTACGTGAACAAAATGATTTTCTTGAAGATGAGAAGCGTCGTTGTTATCTTGACATGAAGAAAGACGAGGAAACGATTGAGCGCTTGAAGCGTAGCAATCTCTATCTGACGCAGATTGTCATTGATTCATATAGCGAGTCTAAGCGGTCCAGTATGAATAGACGGAAGCTGGGAAGGAAGTGGCGTGCAAGATGAAGATTACAGTTGAAAAGGTGTGCGCAAACGGCTATAGATTGAAATCGGGTTATATTGAGCGGATTGTTACAACGAATAAATCGATTGATGATGTTGATGATTTTAAATATTGGTCTGAGCAGCAGCGCTATTATTTGACCATGAATCAATTTTTAATTATTGATCCAGAATGGCTAAATATGGTGATTGATGTTTACAATCAGCGTGATGAATTGCCGATATAAAAACGAGGAGAAAACAGATGAATAAACAGGAACTATTAAATAGAATTGATGAGCTACCGTCAAATCTAATTGGCAATAGGGTAGCAGTTGATAAAAGTAGTGTAGTGGAGTTGGTGAAACTACTCGACGAGCGCCCGAAAGTCAAAATCCCGCAGTTTGTTGCGGAATATTTAGAACAACAAAAACAGCGTGGGAAAAAATTATTTGATGCTCTATTTGGTGATAATAATGAGGCTATCATAGATTGGCTAAATATGAACAACAATGAGGAAATACTTGTTCGGGCTTGGCTTGACGGCTATGAGGTCGAGCAGGAGAAGTTGTACAAAGTTAAAATGGTTGGTTTGTACAAAGATGAACAAGTCTTACATCACTCATTTGAGGAAGATGTTTGGTATTTCAAATCTGATTTTAATGATGGTTTGAGGCATCAAAGAGATTCACGATACCACACCAAAAATGAACTCGAACAAGCAGGCTTTGGCGGTGTGTTTGATAATGATATGTTTGAAGTGGAGGAGGTAGACCATGGCTCATAGATGGGAGTTACCTTTAACATCTGAAGAGGCAAACAGCACAGGATATATACACGGAAATGCAAAGTCTCATCTTTTTAATTCAGAGACAGGTATGTCATATTGCAAAAAATATTGGCAAAAGCCTTACTACGCATCAGAAATAAAATACACAGGAAAAGATAGGGATTTCTGTAAAAAGTGTTTGAAAAAATATAAAAGGTTAGAGGAGGTTGAGTGATGATTGATAATTTTAAACAGAAATGTAATGGCATATATGGATGGTCTGTCAAAGATGGCAGAGTAGTACCTCCAACACATACATTTCCAAAAGCAGTAAAAGAACGCGCTGACTATTTCGCAGAAATGATGGAAGATGGTCTAACATTTCTAGGTTGTTTAGATTTTATCTTTAGCGATGAAAAGCCGGAACATTATGATTTTGGAGCTACTAAGGATTGGCTGCCAAAATCAAAGGCGTTCGAAGAATGGGAGAAAGGAATCGGAAGAGAAATGACATTCTCACACCAAGAAATGGCAATATACCTACTATTTCCGTTTTGGGAAGAGGTGGAATGATGAAAGTAATAAGAACGCCTGAAAAATTAGATGCTTTTGAGTGGACGGGTTCGACCGAGACATACAAAAAAATGAAAGAGTTATCTTCTGATTGTAAAGACAAACTATATATGCGAGATGGTCAATTGGTTGTGTACGACTATATGTTTGAAGAAGAGCAAAATGTGGAATTTGGAGATTTTATTGTATTCGAAGATGATAGAATCGAAATTTGTAAACCGTTCATATTTGATATCTTATATGAGGAGGTATCAAATGACTGACAAATTCAAACTGTCTTTAATCGTCTGTATTGCATTTTTAGTCGCAAGTGTGCTATTTCTCGCTCGCAGTATCGACCTGCTACAAGACCAGATTGACGGCATACGACAGCGCAACGAAATCATCACGCAGCAATTGCAAGAGATGAATAAGTATGTAAGGTATCCGGGAGGGTAAGAGTGGGGGTTAGCACGAGAATTGAAAGAATAGGAGAATAAAAATGGATAAAGTTTTAGAACAATTATCGAAATTATTGGGTGTTGGAACGGACGCTTTGGAAAAGGCTGTCAATTCAGTAGGTTCAAATTATCAAGAAGTGTATCAAACTCTTGTTCACGAAATGGCAATTAAGTCAGTTGCGGATAATTTTAGAATAGTGACAATTGTGTTATCAATCATAGGAATTGCCTATTATTTGCTGATAGGCGCAAACTACTACATAGAAGCTGACAAGGTTTATCCTAACAAAGACAACTTACAGCGATACAAAAAGCATGCTATTGGAGTGTCTAAAATATTTATACCTCTTTATCTTGCATCACTTTTGTTTATCAGCCTATCACCGTTATTGTATCCAAATTTGAATCTGATTCTTGAATTGCTTAATAAAGCAGGAGGTTAGAATGAATAGGCGACAATTTAAGGAGGGTGAAGATGACCATAGCTGAGAAAATCGAGTATATTTTACAAGTCACGTATTGGACACAACAGCAACTAGCGGATAAAATCGGTGTAAAACAGACTACAATTTCAAAGTGGAAGCGTGGTCGAGTTGTCAGAGATAAGTATATTGACAAAATCGAACAACTCTACAATCAAGCTCGCAGATTGCAGTGGGATAGAGAGCAGCTGAAGCCGAAGCCAATACCGAAGCAAAAGGTGGTAGGCGAAGTGTTGTCTGAACGCGGGAAGATTGTACTGATTTTTCCGTGGTATAGTTATCAAAAGAAAAGGAGGTGATTGCTTGAGACGAAAGATTATTACTTCAAAGCAGTTAACTGCACTTGATGATGAGCTTTTTGGTTACAAGGATGTTGACAGAGCAATTAGAATCAGACGCGAGGAGCTATCTAGCAATAACTCTACTGATACGAATATCGGAGGTAGTAAATCGGGACATATATCAAAAGTTCCAGAAACGCTAACAGTTCGTTTCGCTTCTGATATTCGACTGAAGAATCTTGAGCTGTATAAAGAAACAGTTGAGAAGTTGTATGAAAACTTGACAGAAGAACAAAGAGAAATTTTTGAACTACGCTGGATAAAGGCCGATTACAGCTGGAAGGACATTGCACAAATGATCCATGTTAGCATACCAACAATTTATAGAAAGCGAGATAGGATATTAGAGAAATATGATGACCTAAAAGGAAATTAAAAAATGAGAATTTAGGGTACTTGTATTCTCACTAAAAATGATTTATTATGATATTATGAAAATCGAGTAAAGAAAAAGCAGGACGAATTGTTCTGCTTTTTGCATTCCCAAAAAAGAAAGGAGGTAGAGTGGATGAATTTGGTAGAACCTATTCGAGACAAAGATGACATTCAGGCAATGAAGGATTATTTGAAAGAATGGAACGATAGGAACTATATGCTATTTATGGTTGGAATCAATTCAGGATTTAGAATTAGCGACATTGTAAAACTAAAGGTTAAGGACGTTCAGGGCTGGCACTTCAAAATCAAAGAGCAGAAAACTGGCAAGATTATCAGACGGAAAATGCCTAGACCTTTAAAGAATGAGTTGGCGAGATATACAGAAGGCAAACCACTTCATCACTACCTCTTCCAAAGTCGCAAAGGCAAGAATCAGCCAATCACAAGACAGGCTGCATATCTCATTATCAAAACGGCTGCGGAAGATTTGGGAATAGAGAATGTCGGTACACATACGATGCGCAAGACATTTGGCTATCACTACTATGAGAAATACAAAGATGTTGCGTCGCTGATGGAGATGTTCAATCATGCAAGCCCTGCTATTACATTGCGGTATATCGGGAAGCGACAAGAACAACTTGACTTAAGTATGGCGAAGTTCTCGCTATAGTTTTTTTATTTTCAACATATCAATTTGACATAACGAGGTTGGAGTAAATTCAAAAAAATAAGCTCTTGAAAAACCAATTAAATCAATAGGTTTGATAAAGTGGCGAAATATACAGAATATAAGATATGACAAGTTCGACAGTAAAATTGGTATATATAGTTTATAGGAAATATGCAACATGGTATATAAACAAGTCAGAAAGACTTTGAAATCGAAAAAGTGGAGTAAGTTCCGCGAAAGGATTTTGAAAAGAGATAACTATCTCTGTCAGGAGAGTTTGCGATTTGGAGAAAGAGTTCAAGCTGAAATGGTTCATCATATCTATCCCGTTAGCGAGTATCCTGAACTAGAGTTCGTCAAATGGAACTGTATTTCATTGACAAATCAGAAGCACAACACGTTCCATGACAGAAAAAATGATTCTATTGTCGGCAACGGAAAAATTTGGCAAAAACGATTTAAACGACAATTTCAGAAATTTTATCAAGAGAAAAATTTTATCCCCCCCACTTAAAAATTTTTTCAAAATGGATTTGGGGTACCGAGGAAGGGGACTTTTTCCAAATCGGGGGCTTTTTAAAATGAAAAGGGGTAAAAACTCGCATGTTCTTTAGAAAGGGGTGAGATTTTGGCTAGACCTATCACAAAGAAATCAATCGTGTCAAAGGTCAAAAAAACAATGAATGAACTCGGGACCTATCGCAAGGAATTTGACCAGGTCATCGAAGTTTATTCAGGTATGTTGTTTCAGTATCAAGAATACGAAAAGCAACATGCCGAAGCTGGCTACCCAGTCACAGAAATCTATGTGAATAACGCAGGAGCTGAGAACGAGCGGAAAGTTCCGATTATTTCAGTAATGGAAACATTAAGAAAAGACATCTTGTCTTACTCAAATCAGCTAATGCTGAACCCGAAAGCGCTTGGTGAATCGTTTGAAAAAGACGACAAGGAATCACCTTTAAAGGCTGTCTTTGCACGACAACCAAAACGAGGTGGTCCTCATGGATAATCTAACAAGAGCGAAAAAATATGCTGAACGTGTCATCAGCGGTGACATTGTAGCCTGCAAGGAAACTATCTTAGCTGCGAAGCGATTTTTTAAAGACTTGAAAAATCCAGCTTACGAATTAGATTTGGATATGGTTGATTTTGCGGTTGATTTTATCGAAAATGCGATTGTTCATCAACAAGGCGATGATAAGTTCGGGATCTCTATTCGTGATAAGCCGTTAGTCTTGCAGGATTGGCAGCAATTCGTTGTTTTGAATTTGTTTGGTTTTTATCATGCAGGGACTGGTATCCGTCGTTTCAAAGAAGCACTGATTATGCTTGCGCGGAAGAACGGGAAAACGGCATTTACTGCTGCGCTTACGATAACTTTCTCGCTGATGGACCGTTTAAGTGGTTCAAAGGCTTATGTAGTCGCAAATAGTATCAAGCAGGCGATGGAGGCGTTCAGTTTTATTCAGTACAATGTCAAACGCTGGAAAGATAGCCATATCAAAATCAAGGATAATAACGCAGAGCATTCGATTGCTGGTGATTATGGTGTCGAGGGCTCTTTTTATATCAATGCTCTTGCGAATGATGAAAGTCGCCTTGATTCATTGAATGGTAATGTGATTATCATTGATGAAGCGCACACGATGAAGAATTCGAAAAAATATGGCTTGATGAAAAAAACGCAAAGTGCGTATACGAATAAAATTCTATTCGTGATTTCAACTGCGGGAGATATTCCGACAGGATTTCTGGCAAATCGTCTGAAATATTGTAAAAAGGTACTTGAGGGAATCGTGGAAGACGAATCCCTTTTTATGTTCATCTGCAAAGCTGATCAAAATAAAGAGGGGGATGTCGTTGACTATACGAATGAAGATGTATTAAAGATGGCAAATCCTTCCTGGGGTGTGACAGTATCGCTTCAGGATTTGAAAGAAGAAGCAATGCAGGCCATGAACGACCCTCAGACACGCAATGAGTTCTTGAACAAGACGTTGAATGTGTTCACAAATAGCATGAACGCATACTTTAACGTTGACGAGTTTATCGCAAGCGATGATGAGTATGATTGGTCTCTTGAAGAACTGGCCAAGTTGCCAATCCGTTGGTATGGCGGGGCGGACTTGTCAAAGTTACACGATTTGACAGCTGCGGCTCTATATGGTCGCTATGTTAAAGATGGGCGAGAGATTGATATTTGTATTACGCATGCTTTCTTTCCAATCGTGAATGCACACAAGAAGGCAAACGATGATGGAATTCCGTTGTTCGGCTGGAAAGATGATGGCTGGTTAACTATGAGCAATACGCCGACGGTTTTGTATGACGACATTGTCAACTGGTTTTTGAAGATGCGCAAAATGGGCTTTACGATTCCTAAAATCGGTTTTGACCGTAAATTTGGTCGCGAGTTTTACCTGAAAATGCGAAAGGCAGGTATCAAGGTCGTGGACATGCCTCAATACTTTTGGAGGAAGTCAGAAGGTTTTCGTCGCATCGAGATGAAAGTCAAGAACAAGGAGTTTTACTACTGTCATAGTGAAGCCTTTGAGTATTGCGTCGCAAATGTTAGAGCCATTGAAAAGACTGACGACATGATCCAATATGAAAAATTGGACGGCGACGGCGGAAAACAGCGTATTGATTTGTTTGACGCGGCGGTATTTGCTGCGTGTCAATGTTTGGAAGAGTTGAGGTAAAAAATGAATTTGATTGACAAAATTTTTCGGCGAAATAAAACGCCAACGATAAAACTGGTGGACAACAGGGATTTTTCGGCGCTGGTTAGTGATACGTATATTCCTCTTGATCGCAATCCAGATGTTCAAATCTGCGTGAATCGCATTGCGGATTTAGTGTCAAACATGACAATATATCTGATGGAGAACACAGAAAAAGGGGACAGACGGGTCGTCAATGAGCTGTCTCGTAAGATTGATATTGAACCATGTCAAAATATGACACGGAAAAACTGGATATTTAAAATCGTTCAGGACCTTTTGTTGAATGGCGACGGAAATTCTATTGTTCATGTGAGTATGACAAGCGACGGCTATATCAAGAATTTAACGCCATTTCCGATGAACCAGGTATCGTATCGTTATACGAACAATGATTCGTACACGATTCTCTACGATAATCAAGAGTACAAGTCAGATGAGGTGTTACATTTCGCTATCAATCCTGATCCAGAAAATTATTTCTTGGGGCGTGGATATCGCCCACAATTGAGGGAAATTGTTGCCAATCTTAATCAGGCAACAAAAACTAAAAGTGACTTCATGCGCAGCAGAAGTTTGCCAAATCTGATTATAAAAGTAGATGCCTTTAGCGAAAAACTACAGAACGCTGAAGGGCGTGAAGAGCTACTAGACCGCTATTTTAAAGCGAGTAAAGCAGGCGAGCCACTGCTTGTCTCCGAGGAAATGTTCGACATTGAGCAGGTCAAACCGCTCACGCTAAAAGACATCGCCATCAACGAATCTGTAGAGATTGATAAAAAGACTGTTGCGGGAATTTTTGGAGTTCCTGCTTTTATTTTGGGAGTTGGTTCGTTTGACAAAGATGAATACAACAACTTTATTACAAATCGCATTATGTCTCTTGCGCAAAACATTGCACAGACACTAACGCGGGATTTGCTGGTGAGTCCAAATTTGTATTTCAAGTTCAATTCTCGCTCTCTATATGCCTACAATTTATCGGAGATTGTGAGTGTAGGGGTACAGATGATTGATAGAAATGCAATGAGACGAAACGAGCTTCGTGGGTGGATAGACCTTCCGCCAGACGATGAAATGGAGCAGTTGTTGGTACTTGAAAACTACCTGCCTGCTGAAAAATTAGGTGATCAAAAGAAATTGAAAGGAGTTGATGATATAGATGAAACATCAGAAGCGTGAATGTTATCGTAGCGCTGATTTTCAAACAAGGGAAGATTCTGAGACGGCTGAAAAGGTTTTATCTGGCTACTTTATCAAGTTTGAGGAAGAGACAGAGATTTTTCCGGGATATTTTGAAGTGATTGACAAGCAGTCGCTTGATGGTGTGCTTGAAAATTCAGATATTCGAGCCTTATTCAATCACGATACATCACTTGTTCTTGGGCGAACTGGTAACGGAACATTTATTCCTGAAGTTGATGAAATCGGTTTACGAGGCGACATTGTCATCAATCAAGATGACCCTGACGCAATTGGCGCATACGCTCGCGTTAAGCGGGGAGATGTGGTTGGGTGCAGTTTTGGCTTTATTCCAACAAAAATTGATACTCAACAGCGAGAAGATGGGTCTGTGATTGACCGCATTTTAAAAATGGAATTGCTTGAGGTTAGTCCATGCACATTCCCAGCATACCCTAAAACGGAAATTGCAGCTCGTAATAAAGATTACGAGGCTTCGAAAATGGAACTGCTGAATCGCAGGAAAAATGAACTAAAGGAGAAATATCAACGATGAATAAAAATGTAATTTTAGGCGCTAAACTTCACTTACGCGAGCAATCACTTGCAGATATACAAGTCGCACTTGATGATATTCAAGAGCGGACAGCAGCGGCACTTCGTGCGGTTGATGAAGCGCAAACGGAAGTTGAGCTTGATGAAGCGGATAAAACGCTTGAAGAGCTTCAAAGTGAACTTGATGAAAAGCAATCCGAAAAAGCAAAACTCGAAGAGGAAATCGCAAGCATTAAAGCGGAACTTGAAGAGTTGAAAGATAAGACCCCAAAACAAACTGAAAAAGGAGAAAGAAAAATGGGCAAAAACATCGAAGTACGTAGCAAACTGAACGCATTTATCCGTTCGGAAGGAACCGAAAAAGAAGGTTTGAAGACGGTTGACGGAGGCGCGCTGATTCCCAATGAACTTTTGGCCCCGCAGAAAGAACCAGCAAAAGAAAAGAGCTTGTTGTCCCTAGTTAATGTTGTAAAAGTTACTTCAGGTTCAGGTAAATATCCAGTTCTTAGTAAGTCTGGCAAGAAGATGAACAGCGTTGCAGAACTTGCGAAAAATCCCGAGCTTGCAAAACCAAAAATCAAAAACGTTTCATACGATATTGAGACGTACCGTGGAAGCATTCCGATTTCCCAAGAGTTACTAGATGATGCTGACTACGACATCATGGACCTTGTCCTCGAAGATGCCCAGGATCAAGCGGAAAACACGAAAGAATACGAGATTGCAACAATCTTGAAGACAGCAACTGCGAAATCTGCCGCAGGATTTGACGGATTGAAAGATGTTATCAATAGCATCAAATCTGTTTACAATGTCAGTCTTGTCGTGACCGATAGCATGTTTGCAGCAATGGATAAAGTCAAAGACAAAATCGGCAAGTACAGTTTGCAACCAGATGTTACTTCGCCAACAGGATATTCATTTGGCGGTCGTCATATCTACACTGTAGAAGATACAGTTTTCGGAGAGGAAGGGGATATGAAGGCGTTTGTTGGCGATGTCAAAGAGTTTGTGACATTGTTTGATCGCTTACAGCTTACTTTGAAATGGATTGATAGTGAAATTTATGGTCAACTTATAGGAATCTATGTTCGCTTCGATACTCAGAAGACCGATGAGAAAGCTGGTTACTTTGTGACATATACTGATGTTGCTGAATAATCGGAGGTGGATATATGAGCTATAAAGTTATTCGCTCATTCGCCGATGGAACAGACAAGGGAGCCGACTATCCAAACGGCTTTCTTTATTCTGTCGGGGACGTATATCCCCGTAGCGGTTATGAGCCGAGTGAAGATTTTTTACAATCATTGTTGAACGGAAGGAATACAACAGGGTCTATCTTTATTGCGTATGATGAAGAACCACCAATCGACGTTCAAGAAGCGGCGCAAGAGACGCCCAAAATTGAAAAAAAGACAAGGAGTCGCAAGAAAAAAGATGAAGTAGGTGAGTAGTATGGACAATTACAAGCTACTAGAGCTTCTAAAACTAAAACTTGGAATCTCAACGGATTTACGTGATAAATTTCTGAAAAGTTTGTTATCAGCGGTTGAGTCTGAAATCGAAAACGTTTTGGGAATAACGCTTGACAACAACAGAACGGATCACACTCATTTCATCGTTGACTATGCGTATCATCGTTACACGAATCGAGAGAGTGCGTCGATTCCTCGTCATTTGCAATGGAGAATGCACAATCTAGCACTTGAAGCAAAGGAGGACGAACATGTGGAATGATGCAGTTGTTCTTATTGAGCGGATAGAGACAGGACTTGATTCGCTGAGACAGCCTATTTTTAGCGAATGGGAAACATTTGCTTTATGTAATATCCGTTCTGTTAGCCGCTCGGAATTTTATCAAGCGTCAAAGACTGATAATCGTCCGAGCCTTGTGATTGAAATGCACAAATACGAGTATGACAATCAACCAATCGCCCTTGTCAACGGCAAACGACACAAAGTATTGAAGACTTATAGCATAGACTTCGAGACAATCGAGTTGACGCTTGAAGAGGTGCTGTGATGGTAAGTACAAGTGATCTATCTCGTGAACTGGCCAAAGCACTTGCGGAATATTCAGAAGAGGTTGACAATGCGACAGATGAGCTTGCGAAAGCGACAGCAGACAAAGCAGTCAGCACGTTGAAGACGACAAGTCCGCGTAAAACATCAAAGTACGCAAGGCACTGGAAGGTTACCAAAAATAAGAAAGGAAATTATGTTGTCCATAATGCTCCACAAACTTATAGACTTACACATTTGCTTGAGAATAGTCATCTATTGCGAAATGGCGGGCGCAGCAGGGCGCAACCTCACATTGCACCAGTAGAAGAAATGGTCATCAAGGCAATGACAGAAGGCATAGAAAGGGTGATTCGTTGATGGAACTTCACGAGTTTGCTAGTTTGCTTACGCAGACTGATTTGCTGGTACAGTATCATTCGTTTAAAAAAGGCGATGCCCCCAATCCTCCATATATCGTCTATACGGCGATTAAGCCTGAAACGGTGAGAGGTGACAATGAACGATACTATCAAATCGATACTGTATTAGTCGAATTAGTGACTGATTTGAAAGATTTAGATTTAGAACGAATCTTAGAGAGTTTGTTCGATGAAAACAAACTCTTTTATGAAATCGAAGACGAAAGTCACATTGAAACAGAGGAGCTCTTCGTGAAGAGTTACTTAGTCTATTTATATTAAAAAGGAGAAAACCATGGTTGAAAATAAAGTTACTTTTGGACTTGAAAATGTCCACTGGGTAGAGATTGAAAGCGAAGATGTGAACGGCTTGCCGAAATATGCAACAAAAGTTAAACGGCTTCCAGGAGCAATCGAACTCACGATTGACCCGTCAGGGGATTCAAACCCTCTGAAAGCGGACAACATCAATTACTATATCTCAGAAAGCAATGACGGCTACAGCGGTAAGCTCAAGATTGCGAATTTGAAAAATGAATTTTGTGAGATTGTTTTGGGTGAGAAACTGGACCCGACTACGAAAGTCATGACAGAGGTATCAAATGCAATTAAGAAGAATATTGCGTTGATGTTCCAAATTGAAGGAGATGTGAAAGCCATCCGCCATGTATTGTACAATGTTGCGATTCAACGTCCGCCTGTTGGTTCAGGCACGAAAGATGGCGGGAATGTCAACACTCCTGAATTGAGTTTTGACGCTTCACCACGGCCAGTTGATAAAGTCGTCAAACGACGCACAACGGAAGAAACACCAAAAGATGTGTACGATAAGTGGTTCGAAAAACCATACGAGCCAGAAGTAGTATCTGACTAGGAGGACATATGGAACGTACAGTAACGATTGATGAGAAGGATTGGAGATTGGGCTATAATGCCTATACTCCAATCGCCTATAAGGCCGAATTTGGAAAAGATTACTTTCAAGAAATCATCGGCATGTTCAAGAACCATGGACAGTTGCAGGATATTTTGATGATGGCCGAAAACGAGACATTCGAAGAAAGCAATATCAGTATCGAGATGATTGCTGATTTCGATATGACATTCTTCCACCGTTTATTCTATATCTTCGCAAAATCCGCAGATCCAAGAATCGGAACATTTGAGGAAGTATTTTCATCAATGGAGACATTTCCGCTTGATGTTGTCGCAAAACCTTTGATGGATATGCTGAAAGAGGGTATGCAGACTAAAAAAAAGTCGATGACAGCTCAAATGCAAGCGATGAAGTCTTTACAGTAGAGAGTTATCTTTCCTGCTGTAAAGAAACAGGCTTGTCAATTGATGATCTGAAACATATCACTCTTGGGATGGCCTTGGACTTTCAAACAGACTATGTCAACCTTCGTATGAATGACGAAGAAGGAAGTACAAGACGAGCTACACAAGCAGATATAGACGCGTTTTGATAACGCGTCTTTTCTATTCTAAATGAACGGAGGAGAAATGGCAGGAAAGAATATTAAAGGGATTACGATTGAAATCGAGGGGAATACGCAGCCGCTTCAAAAGGCTCTAAAAGCTGTTGATTCTTCCGCTTCAAAAGCTAGTCGCGAGATTAAAGATATTGATAAATCTTTAAAATTTGATACAGGAAATGTCACTCTGTTAACGCAAAAGCAAGAGTTACTCGGGAAACAGGTTCAGACAACCAAAGAAAAACTCGAGATTTTAAAAGGTGCGCAGTCACAAGTTGAAGCGCAGTTTAAAAGTGGTGAGATTGGCGCTGAACAGTACCGAGCGTTTCAACGTGAGGTCGTACAGACTGAAAATGTCTTAAAAGGCTACGAGAGGAAACTTGAGAATGTTAATCAGGTTTTAGCTACAAACGGACAAGCTACCGAAAATAACATTAGTCAAATCAATGACTTGCAGCATGAACAAAGCCAACTAGCTTCTGAAATGAGCAAAGTCACTAGCTCTTTTGAATTGCAAGAAAGTGCACTAGATTCAAATGCTAGCGAAGCTGAACGGAATGCCCTTGCACAGAAAAAAATAGGCGCTCAATCTGAGATTGTAGGAAAACAAATCTCTAATCTTGAAAAACAGCTTGAGTTGACAAAAAAAGAGTATGGGGAGAACTCTACAGAAGCTAACAAAATGGAAGCTGAGTTAAACCAGGCAAAGATAACATTGAATCATCTCAACGATGAGCTGAACGAGACGAAGGCGTCAGCCGACAACGCTCAAGATGGTTTAGGTACAGTAACAAAAGTTGCGAAAGCTGAAGCCCTACAACAAGTAAGCGAGAAGCTGAGTGCTATCTCGGACAAGTTGATTGATGTCGGCACCGACTCCCTCGAGGCAGCCGCTCAAGTTCAGGCAAGCAATGCACAGTTTAGTACGGTATTTGGCGATATGGAGGCACAAGCTAGAGAAGCTCTGAATGCAATCGGTGACGATATGGACATAGTCCCTGAGCGCTTGCAAGGTTCCTTTACTCAAATGGCTTCCTTCGCTAAAACCTCTGGATTAGACACATCAGACGCTTTAGATTTGACTAGCCGTGCAACAAGGGCAGCTGCCGATAGCGCCGCCTTTTATGATAAGTCGATTGAAAGCGTAACCGAAAATCTTCAATCATTCCTAAAAGGAAACTACGCAAACGATGCGGCCTTGGGGATTTCTGCAACTGAGACCACAAGAAATGCAGCTGCTAATAAATTGTATGGGAAATCGTTCAATGAGTTGAGCGAGGCGCAGAAACAGTTGACGTTGCTTCAAATGGTTGAAGATGGTAACAAACTTTCGGGAGCATTAGGTCAGGCAGCTAGAGAATCAGATGGGCTCGAAAATGTCATGGGAAACCTGAAACAATCTGGTACGAATGCTTTAGCTGCTATCGGTGAGCCGATTCTTGAGATGTTAATTCCAGTCTTTCAAGAGCTAGCTTCTGTTGTCAAAAAAGTTACAGAATGGTTCAAAAACTTATCGCCAAGCGTAAAACGAATCATAGCTATTGTAGGTATGTTTGTCGTTGTACTAGGAACGCTGCTGCCCATCATACTATCGATAGTTGCGGGGGTTCAATTCTTTATGGCAGGAATCGCTGGACTATCTGTTTCTTTTCTGCCCTTGATAGGAATCATAGCTGGAGTAATTGCAGCTATCGTCTTGTTTATCGTAGGTATCAAGAAACTGTGGGAAAAGAACGCAGCATTTAGAGAAAGTGTCTTGAATGTTTGGAATGCAGTTCAGACGATAATTGTATCGGTTGTTCAGAAAGTATCTAGTTTTGTGATGAGTCTTTGGGGGGCGTTGACGAACTGGTGGACTCAAAATCAGGAGTTGATTCGTAGTTCTGCGGAGAAGGTTTGGGGTGCGATTCAGACAGTGGTTCAAACGGTCATGAGTGTACTGGGGCCCTTCTTGCAAGGTGCTTGGCAGAATATCCAAGTTGCCATCTCTACGATTTGGGATTTAATCAAGAACAATGTGCAGACTGTAATGACAGTTGTTTTGAATATTATCAAGGCGGTAATGCAGATTATTAAAGGCGACTGGTCGGGCGCTTGGCAAAGTATCAAGAATGCTTTTGCTGCGATTTGGAATGGGATGAAGAATACTCTTTCGATTATTCTACAGGCGATTTCACGGATTATCTCAAACACTTGGAATGGTGTGAAAGGGATTATAAGTGGTGCGCTTAGTTCAATTAGTGGAGCTGTATCTTCTGTTTGGAATCGAATTGCAGGAACGATTCGTGGTGTGATGAGTGGTATTTCTGGAACTGTTTCAGGAGTTTGGAACGGAATCCACAATACTATCTCAAATGCCATTAACAGCGCAAAAAATGCGGTTTCAAGTGCGATTGGAGCAATTAAGGGGTTCATGAACTTTAGTTGGAGTATTCCACGTCCTAAACTACCGCGCTTTAACATAAGCGGGGGTGAAGCGCCGTGGGGATTCATGGGTAAAGGTTCGTTGCCAAGGATTGATATTTCGTGGTTCGCAAAAGGCGGTATCATGACCAAGCCGACGCTGTTTGGGTTCAACGGGAACCGCGCCATGGTCGGTGGCGAGGCTGGCGCAGAAGCAATCTTGCCTCTGAATGAGAAGACCTTGGGTGCTATTGGACGAGCGCAGGCAGAAGCGGCAGGTAACGCAGGAAATACCTTCAACTTTAACATTACAGTGAATGGCAATGTGGATAATCCAGACGAGCTGGTTGAGAAGCTAGCTCGTCAGATTGAGCAGTTCATGGTTCGGGAGGCAATGGTATGATTCGATTGTTAAAACTCATCAATTCAAAGGGCCAGGTAATGGACCTGATGGATAAAGCCCACTTTGGCTACAGGCCAGAGGGGCTTGGGATTGCCTTTTCAAATACCTACGAAGAAAACCAGTCAAACTACATCCCTATTGAACGCAAGCTCAATCAAGGAAAATTGAAACTTCAGATGTTGTTTGGGCTCCAAACGAGTGACAGTTACGAGCAATTCTTTGAGTTTGCTCGTTTTTTGAATGATCAACCGTTGACCTTATCCTACACCGCCAAAGGGCTGGATACTTACTATCGCGATTGTCAAGTTGCAGAGTTGACCAAGTCTGAAATCGGGAGTTTTAATGCGCTGACAGAGGGCTTTACATTGGACTTTCTAACGCCTTGGTATCGTTGGGAGGAGGGGCGTAAAGTCCCGAATCAGCTGATTTCAGGCACAGGGAAGATTTATCAAAATACCAATCTCGCAAACAACGAGGGACATCATAGCTATGATTTCATCTATCAGGACGATGTTGATAAGGAAAGTCAGTTCTTTGTGATTGAAAACGATTCGCTGTATATGTCGCAAGGGGAATACTCACCGCTTGAAATCACCATTGAAGCGACACTAGGCGCTATTGAGAATCCGTCGTGGCAGATTCAGCGAGAGAATAAGATTTTACAAAATGATAGGTACCTGATCACGATTCCGCAAGGTGGTAAGTTAGTGGTTTCTAGTGACCCGCACAAGCCCAAAACGGTGCTTTACGCACCAGACGGGACGCAAATCAATGTCTATCAAAGTCAAGATGTGACAACCTCAAACTTTGTCAAAGCGCCGATAGGCAAGTCTATCCTGCTGTTTAACAATGTGATGGGTGCGGATGTGTCTTGTCGAATTAGAAAGGAGTGGGTACTCATTTAATGCGAACAGTAAACGTTACGATTTTAGACAGATTGACACTAGAGACAAAGCTCTCGAAACGGTGTGTGATTTGGGAAATCCGACACGACTATGTCGATAATAGTCAGACACATTTTGAGCTGAACGGTGATTTTGACATCAAAGAAGGCGACTTTATCCTCGCGAAATTTGAAAGTGGGGAGTTTTCGAGCTGGAATAATAAGGGGCGAATGATACCGCTATTTTTAGGAGTGATAGGTTCGTCCGAAGGTAAACAGGAGCGGACAGGGACAACAAAAATCAATGCGTACGATATTTTGAAGCTACTTGGTGATGTTGAATTTCCAGCTACTTACAAGAGCGGAAACAATGTACAGAGACACTTGAATGCGTTGATTCGTCTCTATCTTATGCAGTATTTAAACTCTCAACTACCACCTATCTCCATCGATGACAGTGGTGCGGGTATTCCACATCTCTACCAGCCTAGCGATCCACCGACCCCCACAAACCTAATGGAGTACGCTATTAACATCTTTAAGAAGTATGGTGTTTCATGGACTGTTAAGGAGTTGAGACGGCGTTCAGATGGCCGATTGTTGCTAGAGACACGCATTGAAAAGCCGAAAGGCCGTTTGCGATTTAAGAACAACGTTTCTCACTTTATGAACTGGTCTGTCTATGTGACCCCCGCAAACGAAGAGGGAAGCAATCACCTTTTGATTGTGGATAAGAAGACCAGAAACAGCGAACAGCCCATTATGCTCGCCCAATATTTTTTGGGTGATGACGGAACAATCTCTCAAGATAGAAGTGCGGTGCGTTCTCACAAGCTCTTTCAGACAAAGGTCCACGTCTATGATACAGAGCAAGAGGACAAACCATCGTATGACGATGTGGCAAGAAGCGAGCTATCTGCCTCTAGCTATTCGCATGAAATCAGCTTTGATATTCCCTACGACAGTGACATCTGTCAGTTGTCTGATTTACGCTTAGGGATAGACTGTACTATCTACTACGACAAGCAACAGTATCCGTCTATTTTAACAGGGTATTCGTTATCGTCAAAGAGTGATTATATTTCATTGAAATTTGGAAATGTCCGCTCAACTTTAAAAAGTATCGTGAAAGGAAAGAAGAAATGACAATTACAGGTTATCAGTTTGATAAAGCAAAGGTGACTGCGCTACATGATTCCATCTTGTACCATTGGCTGGCCAATAAGCAAAATTTTATTCTGGACGGCATTGGCTCTGAAATGTCCGTAACGATCGACGGCTTGTCTGCCACGGTTGATACTGGCGCAGCGATTGTGTGCGGACGCATGATTGAAGTCACATCACAAGAAACCGTGGAAATCCCTGCGAACAGTCGGGGCTACCTTGTCCTCTACATTGACCTGTCCGCAGAGAATACCGCCACGGGAGTACCTGGGGAATCTAACTATGAGGTTCAAAATAATCAGATTTCAGTTCGTTTTGTGACAAACTTGACACAACAGGACCTATTCCAGGGCGGACTGATTTATACGTTCAACCTCGGAACGATTGAGACGAGCACATCTTCAGTCGTGCGTTTTGTGTCAAGTAATAGCGTGAAGAAACCTGCGCAGCTACATGAACTTACACAAAAGGACGGAGTGGTGTTATATGGATATGACACCGACCTTAATGACCATACCACAACAGGGGTGCGCTGGATAAATCAAAGATGTAGAAATTCACCTTTCCCAAATAATTATGGTTTTGTCGAGACAATTCGCGTAGCGACAGGAATGTTACAGATTGCGACGAGCTGGCAGGGAGGTTGGAAGGTCTTTCGCCGTGCAGCTAACAGCTTTCCGGCGAACACAGTTTGGGATCCATGGACTGATATTACGCCGATTGATCCAAGTAATGTCAATCTTATCAATACTGGATGGAAGTCAGCGGGCTTTAATGGTGTTCAGTATAAGCGTACAGGGGATTTGATTGGCATTCGCTATGAGTTCACAGGGACAGGTGGAACGATTGATATCGGGACTATTCCTTCAAATTTGTGGAGACCGCCACAAGAGTATGTATTTTTAGTACAGCAATATGCGAACTCTGCGAGCGCTAATTCCCATTTAATCATCAAAGCAAATGGTGCTTTACGGGTGGCGGATAGTGTCAAAGGGGCTGTCTATAAAGGTCAAATATTGATTATGATGTAATGAGAGGAGAGATGTGCATGGGAAGTGTGTATTATATTAAAAAGTTTAAACGTGATTCAGAGATTGGTTGCGTTGCCCTTTCGAATCCAGAAAACGCGGTTTTTTTGGATTCAAAAAGCGGTCCGCATGAATTTCTGATGGAAGCAGATGCGGTCAAGGTCGCAGAATTCAAGAACTGGTATTCAGCTTTAAATAATCTGGATGTTAAGTACCGCGTTTTCGAACGTTCCGTCAGCGAGAAGGAGATTTCGCTCCCGGAGAAAGATTATCTCAGCGACCGCCCAGTCGTCACTATTGAAGACGAAGAACATGATACAGAAATCGAAAATTAGGAGGGCGTATGATTGAGTATTTTGAGAAAGTCTTTCCTCCATTGATCATGTACGGAATGCCTGCGTTTTTTGGTTACTTGGGCGTAAAAGCCCAGCACGTCAATAAAGAACAGGTCAATACAATCAAAACGGAACTATCAGACATCAAGTCAAGTGTTGATGCGAATAATCAAAGTTTAGCAGATGTTAAACAAACTATCGCAAATCACAACGAAAGTCATCTTGTCACGATGTACGGACGCTTGGAGGAGAAAATCAATACAGCTCTGAAAGCGGGCTATACATGTCCAAAAGATTTCGAGTTTATCAATCGGATGTACCAAAATTACAAATCGCTCGGTGGCAACGGCTATATTGACAAGCTCTATAGTCGTTACATTGAACTAGAAATAAAGGAGAAATAACATGAAATTAACAAATAAACAGTATGATATCGCGAAAAAAGTAGTTACGGTTGTTGTACCAGCAGGAATCACGTTGATCACTGGACTTGGTGCGCTGTATAAATTTGACACAACAGCTATTACAGGAACAATTGCTCTCTTTGCGACATTCGCAGGTACGGTTCTTGGTATCTCTAGCAAGAACTATCAGCAAGAAAATCAAGAGTAGGGGAGAGAGCATGAGAGCGATAAAACGCTTATTGTTAATGATGATGTTGTTGCCAACGGGCTATGTCGCTTTTTTGCTTAGCCCGTTTTTAGAATTATTTCATAAGGAGGAATCAGATGGCAATAAATACTGATACAGCTATTTCTTGGTTTGAGGCTAGAAAGGGCAAAGTAAGTTACTCCATGGACTATCGTGATGGTCCGAATAGCTATGATTGCTCAAGTTCTGTCTACTATGCTTTGATGTCGGCAGGGGCTATTTCTGCTGGTTGGGCAGTTAACACTGAATATGAGCATGATTGGCTTATTAAGAATGGGTATAAACTCGTTGCGGAAAATCAGGACTGGAACTCTCAACGTGGTGATATTTTCATTTGGGGCAAACGTGGACAGAGTTCAGGTGCTGGAGGCCATACGGGTATCTTTATAGACGCAGACAACATTATCCATTGTAATTGGGGCAAAAGAGGGATTAGCGTTGATAATTATGACACAGTAGCAGCAGCTAGCGGCTGGATGCATTGTTATGTATATCGTCTAGGCGGTAGCAGTACAAATTCAACCAGCGGAAAAAGCCTCGATACCCTTGTGCAGGAAACTCTTGCAGGTAAGTACGGAAATGGAGACGTCCGTAAAGCGGCTCTTGGCAATCAATATGAGGCTGTCATGGCAATTATTAATGGCAAGACTGCGACACCTAAAAAGACGATTGAGCAACTGGCTCAAGAAGTGATCCAGGGGAAACATGGCAACGGTGAAGACCGTAAAAAATCCCTCGGTTCTGATTATGATGCAGTGCAAAGGCGTGTAACTGAAATTTTACAAGGTTCTACACCGTCACCCGCTCCGAAACAGACAAAGGAAGCTGGCGACTTGTCCTTTAACGGAGCTATCTTAAAAAAAGCGGTACTGGATAAGATTTTAAACAACTGCAAAAAGCACAACATCTTACCAAGCTACGCTCTAACTATCCTTCATTTTGAAGGCCTTTGGGGTACGTCAGCAGTTGGTCGAACAGACAACAACTGGGGCGGTATGACTATGACATCAAATGATGAACGGATTATTCGACCAAGTGAAATAACAGTCATCCGAGGTCTGGCTCGTCCATCTAATGAGGGTGGCTACTATATGCACTATGCCTCTGTAGACGACTTTTTGACGGATTGGTTCTATCTCTTGCGAGCAGGAGGGTCTTATAAGGTATCAGGAGCTAAGACCTTTAGCGAGGCAGTCAAGGGTATGTTTAGAGTCGGTGGAGCAAAATATGACTATGCAGCAAGTGGATTCGATAATTATATTGTAGGTGCCTCTAGTCGCCTGAAAGCCATCGAATCCGAAAACGGTAGTTTGACTAAGTATGACCTCATACCTGACAGCCCAAATAATTTACAGCCTGACAAAATAGATGTCACGCTTGATGGCGTTGAAGTGTCTATAAATGGTGTAAAGTATACGTTGAATAAAAAGCCGGTATAAAGCAAGCAACCCCGCTCAATCGAGCGGGGATTTTTTTGTTGTCTAAAAAATTTTAAAAAATATTTGCAAAAACGCTTGACATCGTATGACAAATGGCATATAATAGTCTTGTAAGATAAATAAAACAAAAAAAGGAGACATCAAAATGCAATTCGTTGTTACTAACAAATCAGAGTTGTTTAAATTCGCTTGGAAAATCTTTAAAGCAAATAAAGACATTGCATTCTCAGAGTGTTTGCAAAACGCTTGGTTTCAATATAAACGCTACTTGAATCGCGAGGCTATCAAAGCTGCTCAACAACGCAAATTAGCTAAATTTATTGCAGACACTGAAAACGAAGAAGTGAAGGCTTGGAACTGGGCCGAGAAAAAGTTGGGCGTTGCATTAAACTTGACTGATGCAGAAAAAGAACGTAACGTTCGAAATATGTATAAAGAAATGTGGAACGCGAATGTTTGGGCAACTGCTATCAAAGCTGTCAAACTTCACATGGAAATTGGATAATACAATAAAAAAGAGCCAGAAAAATTCCAGCTCTCGATTGTAAGATAAATGCGCAGAAAAGATAACTGCACATGTATAGTATATCAAAAGAAAGGCAAAAATGAAAGTAGACACAGAGAAAATAGAAAAGTTATTAGAGAGTGAGACTCAATATCGAATTTCTAAAGAGACTGAAATTTCACAATCAACTATTTCAAGGCTTCAAAGTGGAGAAAGGAAAATCGAAAATCTGACAATAGCTGTCGGGGCTAAGTTGACGGCTTATGCAGAGAAATTAGAAAAAATCGCAAAAAGTTCGTAAAAACGCTTGACATTGTATGACAAATGGCATATAATAGTCTTGTAAGATAAATAAAACAAAAAAAGGAGACATCAAAATGAAAACAATTAAATTTAATGATGAAGTGGTTGTGGTTCCTGCGGATGTAATTATCATGTATATGAAATACCGCAAATTCACTCGAGAACTCGAAGCAGGTTATAGCGAGGGTATTCACGAAGTGCAAGAACAAGCTGCGATGAACATCATGAATTGGGCGTATAGCAATCCGAAATTAAAAGAAGCTATTTTGCCGGACCTTGTTCCTGAATTTGAAAAAGTTGTGAATAGTTTGATTTAACATAGTTAGAAAAACGAAAGAAGTCTTAAAATGGAAGCAAAAAAAATATTAGAAGAAATTAAAAATAGCAATGTTCGATATGCAATCGTAAATGAAAACAATGAGGTGTATTGCAATCTAGGGACACACAACATTATGGATATTTACGGCCTTGATGATGATAACGGGCACTTTTACGGAGTTTATGGAGATGCCGTAGGAGGTCAAATCGATAGCCGAAACCTTTCTGATAAGGCTATCGAAAAATCTATCGAAATAATGCTTTCTTTAGGAAAACCTGTAAAACGCTCTGACCTAGTCTTCGAAGAAGATTTTAAACGCGCTTTTGTGGATCGCTTCGATGCTCAAAGACTTGCGTCTGATTTTGGGCTGTCAGATGAACTTAAAGTGACAGACGAAGCAGAACGCGCAGCAATAGCTGCGGCGATGGACGAGGAGGTAGAGCGCTTAGTGATGCTTGCGATGTCGGACGACTTTGATACATTTTGATTTGCACCAGTCGAAAGACTGGTGTTTTTTTTGTTGCCGTTATAACAGCCATTTTCGACAATTGCCGTTATAACGGACTTTTGTGTTCCGAGAAAAAAATAGGGAAAATTGGGGATAGACAAAATTTTTGCGAATAAAGAAGTAGGAGGATATAAAATGAAAAAAGATATATTGTATAGTTATGAAATGTTGACATCTGACCTGCTCACTAGCATTGGGGCGTTAGAGATTGTTTATCGCTGGTTAGATGAGTTGCCATGCGACAAATTGGGCTACTATGAGTTTAGTGAGTTTAAGAGTCAGTATGCGGATGTATTGAGTTTATCCATGTTACATTTAGAGGTGTTGGCCGAACAACATCAGAGAATAATAACCGATTTTTAATAGAAGGGATAATTACAGTATTAAGTAAAGATAATTCTAATTGGTCGTTTGACGGCCAAACCGGAAGTCAACCAGACAACAAGTGGAAAACATGTCACCCGCATCACGGTAGCCGTCAATCGGCGATTTAAAACTGAAAATGGTGACCGTGAAGCTGATTTCATTACAGCTGTCTTTTGGGGAAAATTAGCGGAGACCTTAGCATCCTATGGTGGAAAAGGAAGTTTGATTTCCATTGACGGCGAGTTGCGTACGCGGAAATACGAAAAAAATGGTCAAAATCAATACGTGATAGAAGTTCTTGGTCAGTCTTTTCAATTGCTAGAAAGCCGTGCCCAACGTGCCATGCGAGAGAATAACATAGGAGAAAACTTGGCAGATTTGGCCTTAGAAGATGAAGAAGAGCTACCGTTCTAGAGAGGTGTATTGTGCTAAAATACCCGTTCCTTGTTTACCTATCGGTCTCGGGTCTGATTTCTGAAAAGGTAAGGAAATCCCCTTGACTATTTTTGACCAAATGATATAATAAAAACAGAGATTAGCACTCGCATATGTAGAGTGCTAAAACAGAATGTATTTTTGGAGGTATAATATGCTAAAGCCATTAAGTGACCGAGTGGTCGTGAAAGTAGAAGAACAAGAAGAACAGACAGTCGGCGGATTTGTTCTTGCTGGACATGCGCATGAAACAACTAAAACAGCACAAGTGCTTGCTGTTGGTGAAGGAATCCGCACATTGACAGGCGAATTAGTGCCTTCTAGTGTAAAAGTTGGTGATAAAGTTCTACTTGAACACCATGCAGGTATTGAAGTAAAAGATGGTGACGAAAAACAATTACTGGTTCGTGAATCAGAAATCTTAGCAATTGTAGAGTAAAGGAAGTGAGAAAATGGTAAAAGAGATTAAATTTTCATCAGATGCCCGTAGTAGCATGGTGCGAGGAGTTGACATCTTAGCAGATACAGTAAAGGTTACCTTGGGACCTAAAGGACGTAATGTCGTGCTTGAAAAAGCTTTTGGATCACCTTTGATTACCAATGATGGTGTGACGATTGCTAAAGAAATTGAATTGGAAGACCATTTTGAAAATATGGGTGCCAAGTTGGTGTCAGAAGTTGCTTCTAAGACCAATGACATCGCAGGTGACGGAACAACAACAGCAACTGTTTTGACTCAAGCTATTGTCCGTGAAGGAATTAAAAACGTAACAGCAGGAGCAAATCCAATCGGCATTCGTCGTGGAATTGAAGCGGCGGTTCGTGCTGCTGTAGAGGCGCTTAAGGCAAATTCTGTGCCTGTTGCCAATAAAGAAGCTATTGCCCAAGTAGCGGCTGTATCTTCACGCAGCGAAAAAGTTGGTGAATACATCAGTGAAGCCATGGAAAAAGTCGGCAAAGATGGTGTGATTACAATTGAAGAGTCAAAAGGGATGGAGACTGAGTTAGATGTCGTAGAAGGGATGCAGTTTGACCGTGGCTATCTTTCTCAATACATGGTAACAGACAACGAGAAAATGGTAGCAGAGCTTGACAATCCATACATCTTGATTACGGATAAAAAGATTTCAAATATCCAAGAAATCTTGCCATTATTAGAAAGCATTCTCCAAAGTAACCGTCCGCTCTTGATTATCGCTGATGATGTAGACGGTGAAGCACTTCCAACCCTTGTCTTGAACAAGATTCGTGGAACTTTCAACGTTGTAGCTGTCAAAGCACCAGGATTTGGGGATCGCCGTAAAGCGATGCTGGAAGACATCGCTATCTTGACAGGTGGTACGGTGATTACAGACGATCTCGGTCTTGAATTGAAAGATGCAACGATTGAAGCACTTGGTCAAGCGTCTAAAGTTAGTGTTAATAAGGATACAACTGTCATTGTCGAAGGTGCGGGTGATGTAGCAGCGATTGCTCATCGCATCGGTGTCATTAAAGCGCAAATTGAAACAACAACATCAGAATTTGATCGTGAGAAATTGCAAGAACGCTTGGCGAAATTGTCAGGTGGTGTCGCAGTGATTAAGGTCGGAGCAGCGACAGAAACAGAGTTGAAAGAAATGAAGCTCCGCATCGAAGATGCTCTCAATGCCACTCGTGCCGCTGTTGAGGAAGGTATTGTCGCAGGTGGTGGAACAGCCTTTGTCAATGTTATGGACGCCGTTGCAAGCATTGAGGCGGAAGGCGATGAAGCAACAGGACGCAACATTGTCCTTCGTGCTTTGGAAGAGCCAGTTCGTCAAATCGCTCTTAACGCAGGCTTTGAGGGCTCTATCGTGATTGACCGCTTGAAAAATTCAGAAGCTGGAACAGGCTTTAACGCTGCAACAGGCGAGTGGGTCAACATGATTGAAGCAGGAATTATTGATCCTGTGAAAGTCACCCGCTCTGCCCTACAAAACGCAGCCAGCGTTGCAAGTCTCATCTTGACAACAGAAGCCATTGTCGCAAACAAACCAGAACCAGCTGCTCCAGCTCCAGCAATGGATCCAAGCATGATGGGTGGCATGATGTAATAAAGCTAAAAGAAGAGACCGAGCAAAAATTCTCTGAACGAGCAAAGGGCTTAAAATCATTCTCTTAACAAAGAATGGTTTTAAGTCTTTTTGAATGTCATGTTCAACGCTTGACCTGCTAAAAGCGCACTTTACCTAGCTCTTTTTATATAGTCTTTTGAATGAACTTTGATACATCGTCGCTTTCGACTTGCCGTACTCATAGTCAATGAAAATCCAAAGCAGACTAGGCGACGCTGATGCAGATAAAACTGAAGTTCATTAAATCAAGTCAACAAGGTCTGCTGTTGATTTTCGAAGAGTATCAAGTACTGTCCGCGTCTTTCGGTTCCTTGTCTGAAAGTTCATTCATTGGACTACATATGTTAAAGTGCTTCTTGGTATAGTGAACTGAATAAAGGTTAGGCATCGTTCAGTCGCTTTGATGAACGTCAGTTCTATCTGTAGCCCCTTGTCTTGTCCTGTTCCTTTCTCAATCCACTATATTTCGAAAAGATGACCAGAAACAAATTATTTTTAATATTCACTAATTAGCGATAAAATCTTCTTAACAACAGAAAAGGAGACACAAGATGGTTGAATTAGGTATTTCTACATTTGGAGAGACAACTCCGCTTGAAAAGACAGGACAGGCAGTCAGTCACGCCGAACGGATTCGGAACTTGGTGGAGGAGATTGAGCTAGCAGATCAAGTTGGACTGGATGTGTACGCCATTGGTGAACACCACAGGGAGGATTTTGCGGTCTCGGCACCGGAGATTGTGCTGGCTGCGGGTGCGGTTAACACCAAGCATATTCGTTTGTCTAGTGCTGTGACGGTCTTGTCCTCAATCGACCCTGTTCGGGTCTATCAACAATATGCGACGATTGATGCCTTGTCAAATGGCCGAGCAGAAATCATGGCAGGACGTGGTTCTTTTATCGAATCCTTTCCTTTATTTGGCTATGATTTGAAGGACTACGAAGATTTGTTTGATGAAAAGTTAGAAATGCTTCTGGCCATCAAAAATAACATTCATCTGAATTGGCAGGGACAACATACCCAAAGTGTGGAGAATAGGCCTGTTTATCCAAGAGCGGTGCAAGAAGATTTTCCCATCAAAATTGCAACAGGAGGCAGTCCTGAATCTACGCAGAAAATTGCAGCTTTAGGCTTGCCGATTGTCTACGCCATCATTGGTGGTAATCCTCGTTATTTTAAGGGTCTAGTTGATATGTATCGGAAAATAGGACGTTTGAAGGGGCATGACGAAGCCAAGATGACCGTTGGTGCGCATTCTTGGGGCTGGATTGCTGAGGACAAGGAACAGGCCGAGAAAGACTATTTCTATCCGACCAAGCAGTTGGTGGATGCGATTAGTAAGGACAGACCGTTCTGGAAAGAATTGACCTATGATGCTTACTTAAAAAATATCGGTGACGACGGGGCAATGTTTGTCGGAGATCCTGATGCGGTAGCGGATAAAATGATTCGGGTGATTGAAGAGTTAGGTCTCGATAGTTTCATGCTTCATCTTCCGGTAGGCTCTATGCCACATGAAGATACGCTGAAAGCCATTCGTCTCTACGGAGAGAAAGTTGCACCACGGGTTCGGGCCTATTTTGCCGCTAAAGGAAAGTAGCTGTTAAACAAGAAAAGTTTCAGCAAAGATAGTTGACACAAGGTGCCGTTTATGGTATGATGATAGACAGTACTTTTTACTTTTGGTCTCTCAAAAGTGTACAGAGACGTGCTGACAAATAGTTGCAAAGTACACACAGATAGGGGCTGTCACCAAGTGCTCTATCAACCAAAAATAAAAAATGATACAGGAGTATGTAGATGCCTACAATTAACCAGTTGGTACGTAAACCACGTAAGTCTAAAGTAGAAAAATCTAAATCACCAGCTTTGAACGTTGGTTACAACAGCCGTAAAAAAGTTCAAACAAACGTTTCTTCACCACAAAAACGTGGTGTTGCAACTCGTGTCGGAACAATGACACCTAAAAAACCTAACTCTGCCCTTCGTAAATTCGCTCGTGTACGTTTGAGCAACTTGATCGAAGTAACTGCTTATATCCCAGGTATCGGACACAACTTGCAAGAGCACAGCGTGGTGCTTCTTCGTGGTGGACGTGTAAAAGACCTTCCAGGGGTACGTTACCATATCGTTCGTGGTGCGCTTGATACAGCAGGTGTAACTGATCGTAAACAAGGCCGTTCTAAATACGGTACAAAACGTCCAAAAGGGTAAGAAAGGGGATAAAGATAAATGAGTCGTAAAAACCAAGCGCCTAAGCGCGAAGTATTGCCAGATCCGCTTTACAATTCAAAATTAGTAACACGTTTGATTAACCGCGTTATGCTTGACGGGAAACGTGGTACAGCGGCTTCTATCGTATACGGTGCCTTTGATCAAATCAAAGAAGCTACTGGAAACGATGCACTTGAAGTATTTGAAACAGCAATGGAAAACATCATGCCTGTACTTGAAGTACGTGCACGCCGTGTCGGTGGTTCTAACTACCAAGTCCCAGTTGAAGTTCGTCCAGAACGTCGTACAACCCTTGGACTTCGTTGGTTGGTAACAATCGCTCGTAACCGTGGTGAGCACACAATGGTTGACCGCCTTGCAAAAGAAATCATGGATGCAGCAAACAACACAGGTGCAGCTGTTAAGAAACGTGAAGATACTCACCGTATGGCAGAAGCGAACCGCGCGTTTGCACACTTCAGATGGTAAAATTAAGATGCAGAGGGTTTGGGCACAAGTGAAAAATAGGAAATTTATGATATGCGCTTGCGCATAAGTAAATTTATCTTTTTTCACTGGTCGTGCACAACCCGTGCTCGATTACATAAGATACTAAGGGCGTTAAAAACGCACAGTGAAAATAGGGAAGTGACGAAATGTCTGTTGGACATAAGGAACTTCATCTTTTTCACCCAGCGTTTAGCCCGAGTTCAATTAAGATACGGAAACGCAGAGAGCAAGGACAAAATAGAAAATCTTTGTAGAATGCTTAGATGTTCAAAAAGATTATCTATTTCCCAAACTTTTAACCTCACTCAATCTCATTGAGAACAGTATCTTTCTTAACCAGCTTACAAACTAAAAACATCTTATAACGGGTAGGTCCTGCCTATCCGTTTTTTTCTAAAATATGCTATAATGAGATGTAAATAAATTTAACAAATATAGGAGAACATAATGGCACGCGAATTTTCATTAGAAAAAACTCGTAATATCGGTATCATGGCCCACGTCGATGCTGGTAAAACAACAACAACTGAGCGTATTCTTTACTACACTGGTAAAATCCACAAAATCGGTGAAACACACGAAGGTGCTTCACAAATGGACTGGATGGAGCAAGAGCAAGAACGTGGTATCACCATCACATCTGCTGCGACAACTGCGCAATGGAACAACCACCGCGTAAACATCATCGACACACCAGGACACGTGGACTTCACAATTGAAGTACAACGTTCTCTTCGTGTATTGGACGGTGCGGTAACTGTTCTTGACTCACAATCAGGGGTTGAGCCACAGACAGAAACAGTTTGGCGTCAAGCAACTGAGTACGGGGTTCCTCGTATCGTATTTGCCAACAAAATGGACAAAATCGGTGCAGACTTCCTTTACTCAGTAAGCACACTTCATGAGCGCTTGCAAGCAAATGCTCACCCAATCCAATTGCCAATCGGTGCAGAAGATGATTTCCGTGGAATCATTGACTTGATCAAGATGAAAGCTGAAATCTACACAAACGACCTTGGTACAGATATTCTTGAAGAAGATATTCCAGCTGAATACCTTGACCAAGCACAAGAATACCGTGAAAAATTGGTAGAAGCAGTTGCGGAAACTGATGAAGACTTGATGATGAAATACCTTGAAGGTGAAGAAATCACAAACGAAGAGTTGAAAGCTGCAATCCGTAAAGCAACCATCAACGTTGAATTCTTCCCAGTATTGTGTGGCTCTGCCTTCAAAAACAAAGGTGTTCAATTGATGCTTGATGCGGTTATCGACTACCTTCCAAGCCCAGTTGATATTCCAGCAATCAAAGGGATTAACCCAGATACAGATGCTGAAGAAGAGCGTCCAGCTTCAGATGAAGAGCCATTTGCAGCCCTTGCCTTCAAGATCATGACAGACCCATTCGTAGGTCGTTTGACCTTCTTCCGTGTGTACTCAGGTGTCCTTAACTCAGGTTCATACGTGATGAATACTTCTAAAGGCAAACGCGAGCGTATCGGACGTATTCTTCAAATGCACGCCAACAGCCGTCAAGAAATCGAAACAGTATACTCTGGAGATATCGCTGCTGCCGTTGGTTTGAAAGATACAACAACTGGTGACTCATTGACGGATGAGAAAGCAAAAGTTATCCTTGAGTCTATCAATGTTCCAGAACCAGTTATCCAATTGATGGTTGAGCCAAAATCTAAAGCAGACCAAGACAAGATGGGTGTTGCCCTTTCTAAATTGGCTGAAGAAGATCCAACATTCCGCGTTGAAACAAACGTTGAAACTGGTGAAACAGTTATCTCCGGTATGGGTGAGCTTCACTTGGATGTCCTTGTTGACCGTATGCGTCGTGAATTCAAGGTTGAAGCAAACGTAGGTGCTCCTCAAGTATCTTACCGTGAAACCTTCCGTGCTTCAACTCAAGCTCGTGGATTCTTCAAACGTCAATCAGGTGGTAAAGGTCAGTTCGGTGATGTATGGATTGAATTTACTCCAAATGAAGAAGGAAAAGGATTCGAGTTTGAAAATGCAATCGTCGGTGGTGTGGTTCCACGTGAATTTATCCCAGCGGTTGAAAAAGGATTGGTTGAGTCTATGGCAAACGGTGTCCTTGCTGGATACCCAATCGTTGACGTCAAAGCAAAACTTTATGATGGTTCATACCACGATGTCGACTCATCTGAAACTGCCTTTAAAGTTGCGGCATCTCTTGCCCTTAAAGAAGCAGCAAAATCTGCACAACCAGTGATTCTTGAGCCAATGATGCTTGTAACCATTACTGCACCAGAAGATAACCTTGGTGACGTTATGGGGCACGTAACAGCTCGTCGTGGACGTGTAGACGGTATGGAAGCTCGTGGTAACACACAAATCGTTCGTGCTTATGTACCACTTGCTGAAATGTTCGGTTACGCAACTGTTCTTCGTTCAGCAACACAAGGACGCGGTACCTTCATGATGGTATTTGACCACTACGAAGATGTACCGAAGTCAGTACAAGACGAAATTATCAAGAAAAACGGCGGTAACGCTTAATAGCTAAAGCACCTTCGGGTGCTTTTTTCTCTTTAAAAAGGATAGTAATTCATAAAATAGTAGATGCATTCTCAAGCAATCTTGATAGCCGAAATATCTGAAAAATCAGAAAATTCTGTTGACAGTATTTACTTATTTTGATAAAATACAATGTATCAAAATAAGGAGGTATTTCCTTATGAAAAAGAATATGTTGAAAAAATTATCGCGTATCTTTGTTGTTGTGCTGCCCCTATTCTCAATAGCAAGTCCAGCATTAACAGTTGTACAAGCTGAACAGCGTATTGAAACGAGAGGACGTCATGATATCAATCGTGACGGTGGCGGACCACAATCCTATATAAATTTAGCCTCTTACACAAATAAAATATGGTAGGTCGGCAGTTTCAGGAAAAAGTGGTACCTACTATGGACCGGGAGGTACATATATTGTCAGAGATCGTGCAGTCAATTCTGGTAGTGGGACGCACGGAGGTAGTTACTGGAAATTACACAGTAGAAGTGGAGGGAGGATAGGGACTTATAATAAAGATGGTTACTATCTGCGACCATAAAGCTGTACCGCATTTTCAGCAATAAGATTAGGAGTTAGAATGAAACAGTATCAATTAGGAGACTATGACATCTATGTTTCCCAACGCTTGCACCCCGTCTATGATGGTCAGGATCAGTTATTGATTATCTATCCTGAGCATACGTCTATTTGTTGCAGTGTGACAGTGTCGCAGGATGGCAATCTTCAACTCGCCACTTACTGGGGCATTGTGTATGACATTTGTGGCAAAGTAGTCCATATCTGGTATAACGATGAGGAGGTAGAGTAGTGAATCACTATCACTTTAGGGGTTATATCATCCATGTTCATCCAGCGCTGACGGTCTTTATCGGTAACAATGAAACGGAGTTCATCATTTATAATGATAAGGAAGATTATGCTGTGGTTGCAATATTACGTTGGATACCAGAACACCAAACCTTACGGGTGATAAACAGGTGGCGCTTATCGTTTGAACATGACAGTCAACAGAATGTCTTCATTCATTATGATCCAGATTATCGGTATTGATAGGAGCTAATCACAAGATATGCTAAACGCCAAAGATAGCCTCATCAACTGGCAAGGGAGTGACGGTTGAGTATCTTGTCAAGTGGAGAGCGAGAACAAGCGAGACGTTGACATCAGGATTTTTCTTCTGATTCTAGGTAAGCAAATCCTTGCATTTTTCGCGAAATAGGTATATAATGAAAATGTTGAAAGATGACTTGTATATTTGCAAGTTAAGATTTTCACAAAAGGATTAAAAGGATACCCTTTTAAAATAAAAGAACTCGATTTTCATAAGGAGGAAATCATTCATGGTAGTTAAAGTTGGTATTAACGGTTTCGGTCGTATCGGACGTCTTGCATTCCGTCGTATCCAAAATGTAGAAGGTGTTGAAGTTACTCGTATCAACGACCTTACAGATCCAGCAATGCTTGCACACTTGTTGAAATATGACACAACTCAAGGTCGTTTCGACGGTACTGTTGAAGTAAAAGATGGTGGATTCGAAGTAAACGGTAAATTCGTTAAAGTTTCTGCAGAACGCGAACCAGGAAACATTGACTGGGCAGCTGACGGTGTAGAAATCGTTCTTGAAGCTACAGGATTCTTCACTTCTAAAGAAAAAGCTGAACAACACATCCACGCAAACGGTGCTAAGAAAGTTGTTATCACTGCACCTGGTGGAAACGATGTGAAAACAATCGTGTTCAACACAAACCACGATATTCTTGATGGTACTGAAACAGTTATCTCTGGTGCTTCATGTACTACAAACTGTTTGGCTCCAATGGCAAAAGCTCTTCACGACAACTTCGGTATCGTTGAAGGTTTGATGACAACTATCCACGGTTACACTGGTGACCAAATGGTTCTTGACGGACCACACCGTGGTGGTGACCTTCGTCGTGCTCGTGCTGCTGCAGCAAACATCGTTCCTAACTCAACTGGTGCTGCTAAAGCAATCGGTCTTGTAATTCCAGAATTGAACGGTAAATTGGACGGAGCTGCACAACGTGTTCCTGTTCCAACTGGATCAGTTACTGAATTGGTAGCAGTTCTTGATAAGAACGTTACTGCTGATGAAGTAAATGCTGCAATGAAAGCTGCTTCAAACGAGTCTTACGGCTACACTGAAGATGCAATCGTTTCTTCAGACATCGTAGGTATCTCATTTGGTTCATTGTTCGACGCAACTCAAACAAAAGTTCTTGACGTTGACGGCAAACAATTGGTGAAAGTTGTTTCTTGGTATGACAACGAAATGTCTTACACTTCACAACTTGTTCGTACTCTTGAGTACTTTGCAAAAATCGCAAAATAATTCATTAAAAGGAGAGGTCGTTTGACTTCTCTTTTTTGGTGTGGAAACGTTCGTGTTCTGTTGAGAATTTTTGTGAAATCTTTCCCATAATTTCCAAAATATGGTATAATGAGGGAGTATAAAATAAAGAATAGGAGTTTTTGTAAAATGGCAAAACTTACTGTAAAAGACGTTGACTTGAAAGGCAAGAAAGTCCTTGTTCGTGTTGACTTTAACGTTCCTTTGAAAGATGGCGTGATTACCAATGATAACCGTATTTCAGCTGCCCTTCCTACCATCAAGTACATCCTTGAGCAAGGTGGACGTGCGGTACTCTTCTCTCACCTTGGTCGTGTCAAAGAAGAAGCTGACAAAGAAGGAAAATCACTTGCACCAGTTGCTGCTAACTTGGCAGAAAAATTAGGTCAAGATGTTGTCTTCATTCCAGGGGCAACTCGTGGAGCTGAACTTGAAGCAGCAATCAATGCGCTTGAAGACGGACAAGTTCTTTTGGTTGAAAACACTCGTTTTGAAGATGTGGACGGCAAGAAAGAATCTAAAAACGATGCAGAGCTTGGTCAATACTGGGCATCTCTTGGAGACGGTATCTTTGTCAATGATGCCTTTGGTACAGCTCACCGTGCGCACGCTTCAAACGTAGGAATTTCAGCAAATGTTGAAAAAGCTGTTGCTGGTTTCCTTCTTGAAAATGAGATTGCTTATATCCAAGAAGCAGTTGAAAATCCAGTTCGTCCATTTGTTGCAATCCTTGGTGGTTCAAAAGTTTCTGATAAGATTGGTGTCATCGAAAACCTTCTTGAAAAAGCGGATAAAGTCCTTATCGGTGGTGGAATGACTTACACTTTCTACAAAGCACAAGGCATCGAAATCGGAAACTCACTTGTGGAAGAAGACAAACTCGATGTAGCCAAAGCCCTTCTTGAAAAAGCAAATGGTAAATTGATCTTGCCAGTGGACTCAAAAGAAGCGAATGCTTTTGCAGACTACACAGAAGTAAAAGATACTGAAGGCGAAGCTGTTGACCCAGGATTCCTTGGTCTTGATATCGGTCCAAAATCAATTGCGAAATTTGACGAAGCTCTTACAGGAGCAAAAACAGTTGTTTGGAACGGTCCTATGGGTGTCTTTGAAAACCCTGACTTCCAAGCAGGTACAATCGGTGTGATGGATGCGATTGTGAAACAACCAGAAGTGAAATCGATCATCGGTGGTGGTGATTCAGCAGCAGCAGCCATCAACCTTGGCCGTGCAGATAAATTCTCATGGATCTCTACAGGTGGTGGAGCATCAATGGAACTCCTAGAAGGTAAGGTATTGCCAGGGCTCGCAGCTCTGACTGAAAAATAATCTTCTCATGATTGAAGGCTAGAAAAGGTGTCGATAGGCACCTTTTCTGTGCATCGCGTAGAGTTTCTGTGAGGCTTAGCGAACTAGAAAATCTAGTAAGGTATAAAGTATTGCCAGGGCTCGCAGCATTGACTGAAAAATAATCGATTCCTCCGTTCGTTTCTGCTAAACATAAAAAGGAATGAAATCGAAATAATAGCAAAAGGGTGGCTTAGTCCGCCCTTTTTTGATGATGAGGATAGTGGAACCTAGTGGGGCATTAGAATGTTGTGTTATCGAAATCGATTTGAGGGAGGCAGGCTGGAAGATTAGTGGTATAATAGTAGGTAAGTGGATGTTAGATGAGGAGAGGAAGTTGAAATATGTTTCAAAAATATCGGTTTAATCTCAAGGATTTTAAGTTAGGCATGCGGACCTTGAAGTCAGGAGTGGCTGTTTTTTTAGTGATTTTGCTCTTTGGCTTTTTTAGTCGTCAGGGGGCTCAGATTGCGGCCTTGACAGCTGTGTTTAGCCTGCGGGAGGATTTTGATAAGAGTATTCATTTTGGAGCATCGCGTATCCTTGGAAATTCAATCGGCGGCTTCTATGCCCTGCTCTTTTTCATCTTAGACCAATTCTTCCATGAGCATCCTTTGGTCACGCTGCTTGTCGTTCCGATTTGTGTCATGTTAACGATTATGACAAATGTAGCCATGAATAATAAGCCAGGGATTATCGGAGGGGTAGCAGCTCTGCTAATTATCACCTTATCCATTCCATCTGGGAATGCCATTCAGTATGTCTTTGTTCGTGTCTTTGAGACATTTGTAGGTGTCTTTGTGGCGATTTTAGTAAATTCCGATATTGATAAAATAAAAAAGCGATTACAAAACGAATGATGTTAGAAAATGTGACATAAAATATTGACGAATGGGCGAATTTCTCCTATAATGGTAGGCAGAAAGGAGCTTATCATGAGAGAGAAAGAATTTCGTAGATCCTTAGCGGTTTTTCCGATTGGTAGTGTGATGAAATTGACCGATTTAACCGCTCGTCAGATTCGCTATTATGAAGAGCAGGGCTTGCTTCATCCATACCGCAATGAAGGCAATCGTAGACTCTATTCGCTCAATGATATGGACCAATTATTGGAAATCAAGGATTTTCTCAATGAGGGGCTCAATATCGCGGCGATTAAGAAAGAGTATGCCAATCGTCAGGCCAAGCCTCAGAAAGAGCCGGAAACCTTGACGGATGAAGATGTACGTCGTATTCTCCGTGATGAACTCCGCAACCAAGGGCGCTTTTCTAACCCTACCAGTATCTTTCGTTAGCCGTCCAGTATGGATAGGAATCTTAATTTGAGGAATTAAAGGAGACCATTTATGTCAATTACAGTAGCGGATATCAAACGGGATATTCAAGAGAAGAACGTGACCTTCATTCGCTTGATGTTTACAGATATCTTAGGAATTATGAAAAATGTTGAGATTCCAGCCACTGATGAACAAGTAGATAAGGTGCTATCGAATAAGGCCATGTTTGATGGTTCTTCGATTGAAGGATTTGTCCGCATCAATGAATCGGATATGTATCTGTATCCAGATTTGAACACCTGGACTATTTTCCCTTGGGGGGATGAAAACGGTCGTGTTGCAGGGTTGATTTGCGACATTTATACGACAGAAGGGGAGCCGTTTTCAGGAGATCCTCGTGGGAACTTGAAAAAAGCACTGCGCCACATGGAAAGAATGGGATTCACGTCCTTTAACTTGGGGCCAGAGCCAGAATTTTTCCTCTTTAAGATGGATGAAAATGGCAATCCAACGCTTGAAGTCAATGACAAGGGTGGTTATTTTGACCTTGCGCCAACGGATTTGGCGGATAATACCCGCCGTGAGATTGTCAATGTCTTGACGCAAATGGGCTTTGAAGTGGAGGCTAGCCACCATGAGGTGGCGGTAGGGCAGCACGAAATCGACTTCAAATACGCTGATGTCTTGAAGGCCTGTGACAATATTCAGATTTTTAAACTAGTGGTCAAGACCATTGCTCGTAAGCACGGTTTATATGCGACCTTTATGGCCAAACCAAAATTTGGGATTGCGGGTTCAGGGATGCACTGCAATATGTCGCTCTTTGACGGTCAAGGAAACAATGCCTTTTATGATCCAGCAGACCCTCGTGGTATGCAACTGTCAGAAACTGCCTATCACTTCTTGGGTGGTTTGATGAAGCATGCTTATAGCTATACTGCGATTATGAACCCAACGGTAAATTCATACAAGCGTTTGGTACCAGGCTTTGAAGCGCCTGTGTATATTGCCTGGGCTGGACAAAATCGTTCGCCATTGATTCGCGTCCCTGCATCTCGTGGCATGGGAACTCGCTTGGAGTTGCGTTCGGTGGATCCGACTGCCAATCCTTATTTGGCGATGGCGGTGCTATTAGAATCTGGTCTTGACGGTGTGGAAAATAAAATTGAAGCGCCAGCACCAGTAGAATCCAATATCTATGCTATGACAGAGTCAGAACGCCAGCGGGCAGGTATCGTAGATTTACCATCTACGCTTCACAATGCGATTAAGGCCTTGCAAAAAGATGATGTTGTGAAAGCTGCCTTGGGAGACCACATTTTTACCAACTTTGTCGAGGCTAAGAAAATCGAGTGGGCAAGCTATGCGACTTACGTTTCGCAGTGGGAGATTGAACACTACCTAGACTTGTATTAATACTCTATAAAGATTTAACGAGGCAACGAAATCGCAGATAGAACTAGAGTTCATCACCGTGAGTTCACAAGGTTAGCGTTTGATTTTTGACAAATACAATCAAGGGAAGGATGCCAAAAGGTATCCTTTTTGAGTACACTAAAAACGTATGGATTGTTCCATACGTTTGCGTATCTTATTTATCAGGTGTGAGAATCATCGGAATGATAATCGGTTCACGCTCTGTCTTTTCATATAGGAATGGTCGGAGCGCATTGACGATGGCTCCGTTGACCGACTGGATATTGGCATCTTTGTTTTTGAGCGCAATGCGGATTGCGTTGAACAAGATACGTTGGCTTTCACGAATGAGGTCGCCTGATTCCCGCATATAGATGAAGCCTCGACTGAGGATATCTGGTCCTGCAAGGATCATCTGTGATTGGAAATCAACGGTTGCAACCGCAAGGACGACACCGTCTTCGGATAGGTCTCTACGGTCTTTGAGGACAGCAGCTCCAATTTCTCCGATACGGTTTCCGTCAACATAAATATCTTGAGCATTGAAATGACCTGCCAGACGGGCGCTATCTTTTGTGAGGGCAAGGACGTCTCCATTTTCCATGATGAAAATGTTATCTTTAGGAATACCGGTATCCATAGCGAGTTGGGCGTGGATTTTTTGCATGCGGTATTCACCGTGGACAGGCATGAAGAATTTTGGCTTAATCAGGCGGAGCATGAGTTTTTGCTCCTGTTGACCACCGTGTCCAGAAGTATGGATATTGTTAATCTTACCGTGGATAACCTCTACACCAGCTTCGATTAAGATGTTAATGAGCTTGTTAACGCCAGTTGTGTTTCCTGGGATAGGGCTAGATGAGAAGATAACCGTGTCGCCAGGTTGTAATTGAACTTGGCGGTGGGTGCCGTGTGCGATGCGAGAAAGGGCCGCCATTGGCTCTCCTTGACTTCCCGTACAGAGAATCATAATCTCGCTAGCAGGATATTCTTTAATTTCATTTGGCTCGATAAAGGTATTTTTCGGAACCTTGATATAGCCTAGTTCAATCCCATTTGCGATGGCTTTTTCCATGGAACGACCGAATACGGCAATCTTACGACCTGTCTTGACAGCAGCATCAGCAGCTTGTTGCAGACGGAAGATGTTTGAGGCGAAAGACGCGAAAATAATCCGTCCATGAATGCCTTCAATCAATTTCATAATGGATTGGCCGACCACTTTTTCTGAATTGGTAAAGGTTGGTACTTCGGCATTGGTCGAGTCAGACAGTAAGCAGAGGACTCCTTCTTCTCCAAGAGCAGCCATGCGGTGCAAATCGGCAGGCTCCCCTACAGGTGTAAAGTCAAACTTGAAGTCTCCGGTACAGACAATTTTCCCTTGAGGGGTATCGATGACGATGCCAAGCGGTTCTGGAATCGAGTGGGTTGTACGGAAGAAGCTGACTTTGAGCTGTTTAAAGGTCAACTCGGTGTTGTGGTTGATTTCGTGGAGGGTGGCATCACGCAAGAGGCCATGTTCTTCCAGTTTCCCACGAATAAGGGCAAGGGCAAGTGGTCCAGCATAAATTGGGATATTGGCTTGCTTGAGGAGGAATGGAATACCTCCGATGTGGTCTTCGTGACCGTGGGTGATGACCAGACCTTTGACGCGGTCAATGTTATCGACGATGTAAGAGTAGTCGGGAATCACGTAATCGATACCGAGCAAATCGTCTTCTGGGAATTTAATCCCTGCATCAACGATGATAATCTCGTCTTGGTACTCGATTCCGTAGGTATTTTTACCGATTTCTCCCAAACCACCAATGGCGAATACGCCAACTTCTTGAGATTTTAGATGAACTGACATGGATTAAAACTCCGTAATACTAAAATCGGCGTGAGTTTTTTCATACTCAAGGTGGTTTTCAGACAATAATTCGATAAATTCGATGTTGTAAGCAGTATGCTCTTCCACCAATTGGCGGGCGATGATACGGCCTTCTAATTCTGTTTGTGCGTCGATATCAAGATAGAGGGCGCGTGTTTGCTCGCGGCGTGGGGTAGAATCTTTTGCTTCTTGGTAAAATACTTTATAAATCATATCGTTCCTTTCATTGATGACAAGTCTATGGCAAATGGTTCGGACTATAAAAAAGTAAGAGTGTAAGCGAACTGCTCAAACTCCGAGTTTTTTTGTAAGGTGTAGGCTGTTTTTAATGCCGTCCGAACAGACTAGGCTACCACGAAGATAGTCTTGTCAATTTGTATGTAATTTTCTAGAGTTGTCATTTTTAGTTGTGATTTTTCTACTATTATATCATAAAAGAGGCTTTTGGTAAAAGGAATTGGCAGGAAAATGAAAAATCAAGGGTCTTTCAAAACGTTTTCAAGAAGAGAGATTGTCCAGAATTGAAAAAAAGGGCAAGATAGCTTACAATAGAAGGGACGAAAATCATGTAAAGAGAGTAAAGAATGAAAGTATTAGCGCTTGATACGTCCAATCAAGCCTTGGCGGTGGCCTTGGTGGAAGATGGACGTTTGCAGACAGAAATGACCCTTGCAGTCAAGAAAAATCATAGTATCAGTTTGATGCCGACAATCGACTTTTTGATGCAGTCCGTAGGTTGGCAGCCATCTGATGTGGAGCGCATTGTAGTAGCGCAGGGACCAGGGTCTTACACGGGATTGCGGATTGGGGTTGCGACAGCTAAAACCTTGGCCTATACCTTGGGGATTGACTTGGTGGGGATTTCGAGCTTGCAGGCCTTGGTGCCAAAAGGTGTGGGTGGTCTAGTCGTGCCAGTCATTGATGCGCGCAGAAATCATGTCTACGCTGGTTTTTATAAAGATGATCAGTCGGTCAAAACCGATACCTATCTTTCTTTTGAAGACTTGCTAGAAGAGGTCAAAGGCTATGAACATGTGACTTTTGTAGGCGAAGTAGAGGCTTTTATTGAACAGATAAAAGAAGTCTTGCCGCAAGCTCACTATCAAGCGACCTTGCCGTCTGCCTATCAACTCGCCTTGGACGGAGCAGCTGCTCCAACAAGCGAGGTCATGTCTTTTGAACCGCGCTATCTCAAGCGGGTCGAAGCAGAGGAAAATTGGCTCAAAGAGCACGAGGAACAAAATAAAGAAAGCTATATCCAGCGCGTATGATAGAAGTTGAAGAATATCGGGGTCAGGAAGAACTAGCACCAGCCCTCTATGAAATCTTGGCAGATGTCTATACCACCTCTCCTTGGACGGTCGAGCAGATGGAAAGAGACTTGGTGCAGCCAGAGACGGTCTATTATTTGGCAAAACAGGACGGTGACATTCTTGGCTTTCTAGCTGTCCAGCAGTTGGCAGATGAGTTGGAAATCTTGCAGATTGCCGTGAAAAAAGACGCTCAAGGTCAGGGAATTGCGGGGCGCTTGCTAGGTTGTATTGAGTCTTTTGCGGGTGCGGTATTTTTAGAGGTCAGGGCTTCCAATCAGCGTGCGAAAGGCTTATATGAGCGCTATGGATTTGAAGAAATTGGCAGACGCAAGGGCTATTACCATGGTCCGGTAGAAGATGCCATTGTGATGAAAAGAGAGAAAGATGAACGATAGATATATCCTTGCGATTGAGACCTCTTGTGATGAGACCTCGGTTGCGGTATTAAAAAATGATGCGGACTTGTTGTCCAATGTGATTGCGAGTCAAATAGAGAGCCACAAGCGTTTCGGCGGAGTGGTTCCTGAAGTAGCCAGCCGTCACCATGTCGAAGTGATAACGGTCTGCATTGAAGAAGCCTTGCAGGAGGCTGGGATAAAGGCTAGGGATTTGACGGCGGTTGCGGTGACTTATGGACCAGGCTTGGTCGGAGCGCTTCTAGTCGGCTTATCCGCGGCAAAAGCCTTTGCGTGGGCAAATGATTTGCCGTTGATTCCTGTCAACCACATGGCAGGGCATTTGATGGCGGCGCGCAGTATCAAGGAATTAGAATACCCCTTGCTAGCCTTACTAGTCTCTGGTGGTCACACAGAGCTGGTCTATGTGCCAGCGCCTGGCGAGTATAAAATTGTCGGAGAAACACGAGATGATGCGGTGGGAGAGGCCTATGATAAGGTCGGTCGTGTCATGGGGCTGCCTTATCCAGCTGGTCGTGTCATTGATGAATTGGCGCACAAGGGAGAAGATATCTATGATTTTCCGCGTGCCATGATGAAAGAGGATAATCTGGAGTTTTCTTTCTCAGGTTTAAAATCAGCCTTTATCAATCTCTATCACAATGCCGAGCAGCGAGGAGAACATCTGTCCAATGAGGATCTGTCCGCTTCTTTTCAGGCCTGTGTCTTGGATATTTTACTCGCCAAAACCAAAAAGGCCCTTGAAAAATATCCTGTTAAGACCTTGGTGGTCGCAGGCGGTGTGGCTGCCAATCAAGGCTTGCGTGAGCGCTTGGCGCAAGAAATCAGTGATGTGGAGGTTCTGATTCCGCCTTTACGCCTCTGTGGCGATAATGCGGGCATGATTGCCCTAGCGGCTGTGAGTGAGTGGAACAAGGAGAATTTGGCCTCCCTAGACTTAAACGCCAAACCGAGTCTGGCATTTGAAATGCTGGAGGATTGATTGGAGAGACTATAGAGCCGACAGGCTCTCAGAACGTAGACAAACCCAAATTTCTATTCAAATAGGTTAAAAAGCTCTGCTAACTCAACATTCGATTTTTCGATTTTCGCGAGCGGAGCGAGCCTCATCAGATACTTTTTTTCAATCGGAGAGCCGACAGGCTCTTTTCTTCATCGCTTAATGAAGGGTCAAAGTTCATTCGACTATATATAGAAATCATGATTTTCTGAAACTATCTTGAAAAGGTTGACGATAGGGCTTTTCTAGCTTATACTAGAAAAATAGATACAGGAGTTGAGAAAGGAGAAAGCGATGCAAACATCATTGGTGAAAGAAGGAGCGATCGATGCGATTCCAACGGTTTTGGGCTATGCGAGTATAGGGCTCGCTTGTGGGATTGTCTCGGTCAATTCAGGCATTTCGCCCTTGGAAATGGGCTTGATGAGCCTGTTGGTCTATGCAGGAAGTGCGCAATTTGTCATGTGTGCCATGATTTTAGCGGGTGCGCCTTTGATGTCGATTGCGGTGACCATCTTTTTTGTTAATCTGCGTCACTTTCTATTGAGCCTGCATACAGCCACCATGTTTCAGGAGAATTCCTTGGGTTCTAACCTTTTTATCGGGTCTTTTTTGACAGATGAATCCTATGGCGTCTTGTTGCGCAAGCATTTGGAGCATCCGAAGGTGTCTCCCGACTGGATGTATGGCAACAATCTGGCAAGTTATGCTTCATGGGTGATGTTTACCGTTTTGGGAAATCTCGTGGGCAGTCTGATTCCGAATCCTGAACAGTTGGGGCTTGATTTTGCTTTGGTTGCCATGTTTGCAGGGATTTTTGCTGGACAACTGGAAGCCATGGCTAGGCAACTGCCTTTGAAGAAGATTGGCTTGATTTTGTTGAGTGTATTTGTGGCCTATATGGGGCTAGGAATGGTGGTATCAAGCTACATTGCGGTTCTTATTGCAACCTTGGTCGGCTGTTTTGTGGGGGTGATGGTAGATGATTGATAGGTACGTGTTCTTGGCTATTCTCATTGCGCTAGTCGTAACCTGGGTGCCTAGGGTCTTGCCCTTCGTCTTGACCAAAGGAAAATCCCTGCCACCCCTTGCTCTTAAATTCTTACGTTTTCTGCCGCTTTCCATCATCTTTGCGCTGACCTTATCCAGCGTCGTTGATGAGCGGGTGGGGAACTTTCCAAGGTTTCTGCCGATTGAAACCCTCGCCTTATTCCCTACTTTCTTTGTCGTTTTAAAAACAAAGAATATCTTGCTTGCTGTGGTAGTTGGGGTAGCAGTTACAGCGGGTTTACGCTTCCTTTCAGGGTTCTAACATACGAAAAAGTTCGAGGGAAACATCTCGAACTTTTATGTTATTTCAAACGGAAGGTCTTGGGTGCTTTTTTGAGGAGGATCAGATAGCCGATGCCGACATAAAGGCTAATCCCGATGGAAAGGCCCAGAATATAGAGTGGACTTTCGATTTTTAGTTGGGTATTGAGATAGGCGAGCCAGTATAAGGCTCCGCTGAGAATGCGATAGAGAGGGTTGACAATGTCCATATCCTTGGTGAAAGGCTGGAGAATGTAGTAGATAAAGAGGTCGTGGAAGGAAAAGAGGAAGGTGATACTGAGCATGAGGTAGGCGGTCAGAAGAGTCAGTTGCCACGAATACTGGAAATGCCCTATGAGCATGATGATGAGAAAGAGAGCTGCAGCAAAGATGCTATTGAATTTGAGTGTTTGGATAAAGCGATAGTTAAAGCCAGCCAAAATCGTTTTAGTCTCCCGATAAAATGGATAATGGAGCATGGAGATGTCGCAGTTGACAAAGACCATTTGGGTGATTGTCTTACCGAGAGAGCCTGCATACATGATCATGAGCGTAAATGGCAAGAGTGCTATCAATCCCTCCTCCGGTAGTTGGATAGGTTCGTGTGCAAAGAATGTAATCGTGGCAAATAGAGTAGGAATGATGAGTAAGAAAGCTAGCCGTTTTTTCAATCCTTTTGTAAGAATACGATGATAGCGCTGGAACAAAAGGGCATTGAGGTAGGTCATACCTGTCAGATGAGACAGATCTTTTTGCTTGTCCAAGCTCAATTTTTCCTGCATTTTGAGCCCCTGACGGGTATACTCATTGCCTTGGGTCATCTGGAAGATTTGCTTATCTAGCGCAAGGGATTCTTCCATGCGGAAGTTGAGGAATTCAGCTATCTTGTCAAAGGCGAGAATAGAGCGCAAGCTGATGATGAGCAGGGGAATTTGGACAAGCAGTAAAGCTAGTAGCCAGTAGGCATTGAGTGCATCTCGTTTGAAAAAGGCAAGAAGTGCAAAGGCAAAGCCTGGGATGACAAGCGCCCAACTTTTCCAAGACGAACGTTTCACTAAGCTATGGCGTTTAAAGAACCAGAAATTACAAGCAAAGCCGGCTAATTGGGCAGTAGGAAGAGTGAAGATACCAACTGGGAGAATCAGCCACTGATGTGCTAGACCGCTCAAGACTATCAAGGCAGGAATATAGGCCAGACTATGAAGAATAGGCTCCACCAACAATTGACTTTGTAAAAAGAGTCTTTGGGAGAGTTTGAAATTCACCATAAATGCTCGATTTTCCTTGGAAATGAATGGTTCAAAACCTTGCGAGAAGCGATACATCAGTCCTGTTATGCCAAACCAGATGGCAAATCCAAGCAAGTAGCCTTCTGGGCGAAGTGGAAAAGGTACGGGGTCAGCGCCCATGGCTATATTGATAGCACCATTAGCAATGATCACATAGATTGTCAGCCAGATAAACTTAGCCAAAAACCGCAAAGGGATGTCTAGAAGAGTGAGAATGTAAAAGAGAATTTTTTTGAATGAGTAGGAGCGATAGACTGTTTCTGGAATGGATGAGCCTACCAAGGGGATTTTTCGAAGGTAGTAGAGCAAACCATTGACCTGCTTGCTGAGGTTGAAGTTTTCCTGATACCAGGTGTAACGTAAAATGTCTTTCATGTTCCACCTCCTATTTATCTGCCAGTAAGTTGACCACCTCTTGCTCAAAATCAGCATCGTGCAGGCGCTCGCTTGGGACAGCCTGTAATGTATGATGGTGCAAGAGGACAATCTCGTCGCAGAGGTCTTGAGCTAATTGGAGGATATGGGTAGAAAAGATGATGACGGAATCTTTCTTAGCCTCGCGAATAAGCTGCTTGAACTCATGAGCCGCAACAGGGTCAAAAGAGGTGAGCGGTTCATCGAGCAAGAGAACCGGTGGCTGTACGATGAGCGAAAGGAGGAGCTGGACCTTGTTTTGCATACCGTGGGAGAAATCCTTGAGCAGGCGGTGTTGGTCTTCTTCGTCAATGCCAACGAGTGTCAGCCATTCTGCGGGGTTGCGATGGTGACGGAGCTTGTCCTTGTGGATGTCCATGTAAAAACGGACAAATTCAAAAGCTGTCATAAAGGCAGGCAGCTGCGGATAGGTCTGGGTAAAGCCGATATCGGTCGAGTCATAATCGTGTCGTTGACCCTCTTCTTCAAACTGAATGCTGCCTTGTTCAAGGACGAGGTTGCGGGCGATGCAGTTAAAGAGGGTGGTTTTTCCTGCCCCATTTCTGCCGAGAAGTCCATAAATCTTTCCTTGTTCAAAGGTGAAAGAGGCATCTTGTAGGATGACCTTTTGGTCAAATTGTTTTGAAATGGAATTGAGAGTTAGTTTCATCATGAAAGATCTCCTTTTAGGATAGAGTGTTAGAGGGGGTTGGCATTGGTATGAAGTTGAGATAAGCGGGTCAATTGCTGCCCGTCAGCGTCGAAATTGCTATCTGCAAGCCATTGTTCGAGAGCCTGCTTTTTGTCTGGCCATTCTTTATCTAGAAGAGAGAACCAGTCCGTATCTCTGTTTCTTCCTTTGTAGACGACAGCTTGACGAAAGGTTCCTTCGTAGGTAAATCCCAAGCGTTTAGCTGCCTGTCTGCTAGGCTGGTTGAGATGGTCGCATTTCCATTCGTAACGGCGATATTTCAGCGTTTCAAAGACATATTTCATCACGAGATATTGGGCTTCGGTTGCTTGGCGTGTTTGTTGCAACTCGTCAGAGTAAATGACCCAGCCCATCTCTATCACTCGGTTTTTGGTGTCGATGCGCATGAGGGCGAAAGTCCCAACAGCTCGATTAGATGCTTTGTCGATAATGGTCAGGTAGTAGGGGTCGGTAGAGGCCATCATGTCTGCCAGGTACTGGTGAAAATCGTTCCGCTCGGTAAAAGGGGTGATGGATAAATAGGTCCAATGTTGAGCAGAGCTTGCAGGGCCATGAAGCTGGGATAAAAGTCTCATGCGTCCTTAAATTTTATAGTTTTAACAGTTTGACGCAGTAGTTGTCTGGTTTGTAAAACGTTGATAAATCAACATTCTACAAACCTAGTCAACCTTGCGGGGGTGCGACAACGAAATCGAACTCTTGCGAGTTACCGATTTCTGTCCCACTCCCTCGTAAAAGCCCTCTAAGGCATCTCCGATTGCTTGTCCAAAATGATTGTAGCGCATACATTTTCTCCTCTCTCTGTGTCTTTGTTCTATATCTATCATACAATAAAATACAAAAAAATTCAAGGGGTGCCTTGAATTTTATGAAAGTGGTATCGGCTGTATGCCTGCAACCCAGCCTGTGCAGAGGCAGTAGGTGATGTTGAAACCTCCTGTGTGGGCGTTGATGTCCAGCACCTCACCCGCAAAGTGCAGTCCTGAAACTTTCTTGCTTTCTAGGGTTTTGGGATTGATTTCCTTGAGGTCGACGCCGCCCTTGGTGACAAAGGATTTAGCAAGTGACATTTTTCCAGTGATTGGGATTGGTAGCCCTTTGATGGTCGCGATTAACTGCTTGCTTTCTTTTGGTGATAGCTGTTTGACCTTGAGCGGATAACCGTCTGCGAAAAACTCTGCTAGGCGTTCGGGAACGAGAGTTTTCAAGACATTTTTGAGGGATTTTTCCCGCTCTTTTTCAAGGAGCATGGCGAGGTCTTCTTGGCTCACTTGCGGTAGAACATCGAGATAGGCCGTTTCTCCACCCTTGACAAAGCTAGACAGGCGAAGGGCGGCAGGGCCAGAGAGTCCAAAATGCGTGAACAAGAGGTCGTGGGTGATGACGTGTTTGTCGTAGTGTAGGGTCACATCATCGAGGGAAATTCCTTGAAGAGCCTTGTGGGGAAAGTCGGTCAGAAGCGGACTTTCAGCAGCTTCAATATCCGTCACGGCGAGCTTGAAATGGCGGGCAATATCGTGTCCAAATCCTGTTGAACCAGTTGAGGGATAGGCCTTACCACCTGTGGTGACAATGACCTTGTGGCTGGTAAAGGTCTGCTCTGCTGTCTTAATCTGAAAGGTCTGGTCGATTTTTTTGACAGAAAGGACCTCTGTACCTGTGCGAATGTCTACACCCAAGTCTAGCATCTTCATCTCCAGCGCCTTGATGATGGTCTGGGAACGGTCGGTCGTTGGAAAGACCCGTCCGTGGTCTTCGACTTTTAGCTTGACCCCATTGTCTTCAAAGAAATGAATGATGTCGTGGTTGTCAAACTGGGAAAAGACACTGTATAGGAAACGTCCGTTGCCGGGAATGCCTGCCAGCAAATCTTCCAGCGTGCCGTTGTTGGTCACGTTGCAACGCCCACCGCCTGTGCCGGCTAATTTTTTGCCGAGGCGTCTGTTTTTTTCAAGGAGGAGGGTTGATTGACCGTAGAAACTCGCTGCGATGGCAGCCATCATGCCGGCAGGTCCTGCCCCAATAATAATGGTATCAAAATGTGTCATAAGGTATCCTTTTTCAAATCGTGCTGGATTGTTCGTGTTTATTTTTATTGTATCATAAAAGGGGGCAAAGCCAGTCTGAAATGGTAGGAAAATTTGACAGGAATAGGTGGTTGTGGTAATATTTTAATGATACAAACAAGAAAACATCAAGCAACTGAGGATATTATGGGAATTGAAAAAACAGTCAGCGAATTAGCGGAGATTTTAGGAGTTAGTCGCCAAGCGATGAACAACCGCGTCAAGTCTCTTCCAGAAGAGTTCGTTGAAAAAAATGAAAAGGGCGTGACGGTTGTCAATCGGGCTGGCTTGGTCAAGCTAGAAGAGATTTACAAGACAACTATTTTTGAAGATGAGCCGATTAGTGAAGAAGTCAAGCAACGCGAGCTGATGGAAATCTTGGTGGATGAAAAAAACGATGAAATCAGCCGTTTGTATAAGCAGCTTGAGGTCAAAGACAAGCAAATCGCTGAAAAAGATGAGCAGTTGCGGGTCAAGGATATTCAGATTTCTGAAAAAGACAAGCAATTGGATCAGCAGCAACAACTGACCTTGAAAGCCATGGCAGACAAGGATGTGTTGAAGTTGGAATTGGAAGAAGCAAAGGCGCATGCACAAGAAAAAACCAAGGGCTTCTTCGCACGATTATTTGGACGATAAAGAGTTTGGGACGCAAACAGTCTCAGACTTTTTTTCTTTTGTGAATAGAACAGCCCAATGGCAAGTGCTTGGGAGGTGGTTGAAATTGGGCTCAAAGAAGCTAGAATTTTAAAATGAAAAGGGTTACAATAAAACCAAGGAGGACGACATGATTGATAACCGAACCATTGCAATCTTGATGGAATTGTTTGCCAATCAACAGATGAGCCTGTATGAATTAAGTATTCAGACAGGAATTGAAAAAGAACAGTTGTTGGCGAGTTTGCATCAAGTCAATCTGGTATTGGAAGCACACGCTTTTGCGATGATTGAAGAGCGAGATGGTGTCTACCAAGTACCAGAAGCTCTGCTGGAGGAAAGTTATCAGATTTTTGAATTGTTTCGCAATAAGCAAATCTACCTGTCCCAACAAGAGCGGCTTGTCCTCATCTATCTCTACACCTTTATTCGGAAGGATTTTATTTCCAATGTTCATTATCAAGAACTCTTGAGTGTCAGTCGAAATACGACGCTTTCGGATATAAAAAATGTGAAAGAGATGTGCTTGCAGTTCGGGGTATCCTTTGATTATACGCGGGCGCGTGGGTATCACTTAAATGGGTCTGAAAAAGACAAGCATCGTCTGGCTCTATATGCCATTAGTGATTGCTTGCAGACCTCAATTGGGCTTTGGGCCTTGGATTATGTTCTTCGGTCTTGGCAGGAAGACAATGCGATTGATCTTTTGAAAAAGACCAGTCAGCAGGCTTGCCAATTCTACCAAGTTTCAGCCTTGGAAGATCGTTTGGACGAGTATCTCTACTTTTTACAATTTCTGGCGGTTCGGACAGAACGGGTTCAGATTGAGATGAACTGGGAGACGGAGACAACCTTTGCTTTTATTGAAGAATTTGTCGGGCAGCTATGGGGTGTCCTACAGACCAAGAAAGGGTTGAGTTACCCCTTGTCAGACGCTTGGAAGGCTTACCTGGCGCAGCTGTTACAGGGGTGTTTAGAGGGCAACCTTGAGCAGAAAGATAGCCTCTTTTATCGGTTGACGGTCGAGATTGTTGAGGAGATGGAGCGCTTGTCGCTGATTGAATTTGACAATCGTTTGGAGATGATTGAGGGCTTGCAGCGCCACTTGATTCCTGCTTACTATCGCTTGACCTCGCAATTGGTCAATGTCAACTCGTACACGGATGTGATTAAAGAAGAACACAAGGACTTGTTCCAGTTGGTGCAAAAGGCTTTAGCGCCTTTAGAAGCCCATCTCGGATTTGCCATTCCAGATAGCGAAGTATCCTACTTTGTGATTCATTTTGGTGGCTACATTGAGGCCAAAAAAGAGCATTCTTTTCGCTACCGTGCCTTGGTGGTCTGTCCTAACGGGGTCAGCTCATCCTTGATTGTCAAAGAAAATCTGCGCCAACTGTTTCCAAATATTTCCTTTGCGGATACGCATTCGCTGAAAGAATTTGAAGAGAGTCCGAGCGAAGAGTATGACATGGTATTTGCGACGATTAAACTAGACACAGCCTTGCCTTTCTTCTTGGTGCCTCAGTTGATGACGAGTAGTCAAAAGAAAGATTTGTTCCAGCTGGTCAGTGCGCAATTTCCCAATGCAGGGTATTTCCCGATTGAAATTGAACAGTTACTGTCGGTGATTAGCAAGTATGCAACGATTCATCGTGAACAGTCCTTGAAATATGAGTTGGTGCAATTTATGAACCAGCAATCCTATGAACGAAGGAGACGAAGTCCTATGTTAGGCGAACTTATTACGAAAGAGACCTTCCAGCGCTCGAACGAGAGCTTGGATTGGAAAGAAGCGATTGCCCTAGCAGCCCAGCCGCTAGTCGCAAACGGTTCGGTGGAAGAAGGGTATATTGATGCCATGATTGGCAAGGTGACAGAATTTGGTCCCTTTATTGATTTGGGAAAAGGCGTAGCCATTCCGCACGCGCGTCCAGAAGATGGGGTCAATCATATCGGCATGTCCATGCTCGCCTTGGAACATCCAGTCTATCTTTTGGATGATCCGGCGCATGAAATTCGTCTGTTTATCTGCATTGCTGCAATTGATAACCAGACTCACTTAAAGGCACTTTCAGGTTTAACAACCATTTTACGAAAGGAAGAACATATTCAACAACTCATCAAGGCAAACTGTTTTGATGATATCGCAGACTTAATAAAGGAGGTTAACTAATATGTTACGAATCGGTACTGCATGTGGTTCAGGATTGGGGTCAAGTTTCATGGTACAAATGAATATTGAGTCCGTCTTGAAAGACTTAGGCGTTTCAGATGTAAACGTTGAGCACTATGACTTGGGTGGTGCAAATCCAAGCGAAGCAGATGTGTGGATTGTCGCTCGTGACTTGGCAGATTCTGCTACTCATTTGGGAGATGTCCGTGTCTTGAACAGTATCATTGATATGGATGAACTAAAAGAACTCGTCACAGCCATCTGTCAGGAAAAAGGCTTGATTTAATGGCTCTCGTATCTTTCTAATTGAACTTGAGCTAAAAGCTCTCGTATCTTGAATAAGGAGTATTTATATGTTTTTGGATTTTTTAATTGATATCGCAAAGACACCTGCGATTTTGGTGGCTCTGATTGCGATTTTAGGGTTGGCTTTGCAAAAGAAGCCAGCAGCTGACTTGATTAAAGGTGGTTTGAAAACCTTTGTTGGCTTTATTGTCGTTGGTGGTGGTGCCAACATTATCATTAGCTCGCTAGAGCCATTTAGTAAAATGTTTGAACAAGCCTTTCATTTGACTGGGGTTGTTCCAAATAACGAAGCGGTCGTAGCGGTTGCACTGACAGAATACGGAACGGCAACGTCTTTGATCATGTTGCTCGGTATGGTCTTCAACATCGCGATTGCACGCTTCACGCGCTTTAAATACATCTTCTTGACAGGTCACCATACCCTTTACATGGCTTGTATGATTGCGGTGATTCTATCTGTGGCAGGATTTACTTCTGCTGGCTTGATTGTCATGGGTGGATTGGCCCTTGCCTTGATTATGACCCTGTCACCAGCCTTTGTTCAAAAATACATGGTACAGTTGACTGGAAATGATAAAGTGGCACTCGGTCACTTCGGTTCACTTGGTTACTGGCTCAGCGGTTTCATCGGCGGTCTTGTTGGCGATAAATCTACCTCAACAGAAGACATCAAATTCCCTAAAGGATTGGCTTTCTTGCGTGATAGTACCGTAAGTATCGCCATCTCTATGTCTGTGATTTACATGATTGTTGCCTTCTTTGCAGGCGGTGACTACATCAAGGAAAATCTGAGCGGCGGTACAAACAGCATGGTGTATGCCCTCACTCTTGGCGGAACCTTTGCGGCAGGTGTATTTGTCATCCTATCAGGTGTTCGTCTCATCTTGGCGGAAATTGTTCCAGCTTTCAAAGGAATTTCAGAAAAATTGGTACCAAATTCAAAACCAGCCTTGGATTGTCCGATTGTCTACCCATACGCTCCAAATGCGGTCTTGATTGGTTTTATCTCTAGCTTTATCGGTGGTATCGTGAGCATGTTCATCTTGATTGCGACAGGTGGCGTTGTCATCTTGCCAGGTGTGGTGCCTCATTTCTTCTGTGGTGCGACTGCAGGGGTAATGGGAAATGCCTCAGGTGGTGTTCGCGGTGCGGTGATTGGTTCATTCGTACACGGTATCTTAATCAGCTTCCTCCCAGTCTTCTTGCTTCCAGTTTTAGGAAATCTTGGATTTGCAGGGTCAACATTCTCTGATGCGGACTTTGGCTTGTCAGGAATTTTCCTTGGACTCCTAGCAGATCACGGTGGAGTGACGACAGTTTCAATCGGTATCTTTGCAATCTTGGCATTGATGATTGGTCTATCAGTGATCAAGAAAGATCAGAAAGAAGGATAAACTATGACAAAACGGCTAGAAGAATTGACACACTTTGCGAAAGAAATTCGCTATCATACCCTGACGACGTTGAATCAGCTCGGGTTTGGTCACTACGGTGGAAGTTTGTCAATTGTTGAAGTATTAGCCGCTCTATATGGTGAGGTTCTGGATGTCAACGTCCAGAATTTCGCTTCTAAGGAGCGCGATCACTTTGTACTCTCAAAAGGGCATGCAGGGCCAGCCTTGTATAGCACCTTGCACTTGAAAGGGTTCTTTGATAAAGAGTTTCTCTGGTCCCTCAATCGTAATGGCACTCGCTTGCCATCTCACCCCGACCGGAATTTGACACCAGGCGTGGACATGACGACTGGCTCGCTCGGACAAGGAATGAGTGTGGCAACAGGGATTGCCTACGGGAAGCAGATTACGAACTCTCCTTACTACACCTACACTCTAGTTGGGGATGGGGAGTTAAACGAAGGGCAATGTTGGGAAGCGGCTCAATTTGCGGCTCACCAGCAGTTGTCTCACCTCATCCTTTTTGTCGATGATAACAAAAAACAATTGGACGGACGGACCGCAGATATTTGCCAAACTTTTGACTTTGTGGAAAAATTCGCCTCCTTTGGCTGGGAAGCGGTTCGTGTAGATGGCTCTAGCATTGAAGCTATTCTAGCAGCCATTCAAGCCATGAAAGACAGCGATTCTTCCCGTCCGAAATGTATCGTGCTTGATACGGTGAAAGGTCAGGGAGTAGATTTCCTTGAGACCATGGAAAGCAATCACCATTTGCGCTTGTCAGGTCAATTGGTCGATGATTTGGAAGCGACAGCTCAAGCACTAGCAAGAGAATTGGAGGTCACAGAATGAGACAAACAAAAGAGATGCGTTTGGTATACAGCGACTTCCTCGCTGAAATGGGCAAGGTCAACCAAGAAATTGCCGCTTTGGAAGCTGATTTATCCAGTTCCATGTCAACGAGCAAATTGCCAAGTATCCTTGGCGGGCGCTATGTGAACGTAGGAATTATGGAGCAGGAAATGGTTGGGGTGGCAGCAGGCTTGTCCATCTTGGGCTACAAACCCTATCTTCACACCTTTGGACCATTTGCCAGCCGCCGTGTCTTTGACCAGGTCTTTCTCTCCTTGGGTTATGCCCAGTTGAATGCGACCGTGATTGGTTCAGATGCTGGAGTGTCTGCTGAAATGAACGGTGGAACCCATATGCCGTTTGAAGACCTTGGCTTGATGCGCTTGATTCCAAAGGCGCGTATCTATGAAGTCAGCGATGATGTGCAGTTTAGAGCCGTCTTGGAGGAAACTCTGGCAGAAGATGGATTGAAATACATTCGCACCATTCGCAAAGCGCCGACAGCTATTTACCAAGGCGATGAAGACTTTAGCAAGGGCTATTGTGTCTTGCGTGAAGGAGAAGATGCCACCATTGTCGCAAGCGGCATCATGGTAGAGCAAGCCTTAAAAGCAGCAGATAGCTTGGCTGAAGCAGGAATTGCGGTGCAAGTCATTGACCTCTTTAGAATCAAGCCGATTCATGAAGATGTGCTAGATTTACTAGCAGGCAAGCCAGTTATTACCGCAGAAAACCACAATCGTGTGGGTGGTCTAGGCAGCGCTATTTGCGAACTAGTCAGCACAAGTTCCAACACACCAGTCTATCGTGTTGGTGTGGACGAATCCTTTGGTCAAGTGGGCCAACAAGCCTACCTCATGGATGTCTACGGTCTGACCGCAGAAAAAATTGTAGAGCAGGTTCAAGCAGCACTTGCTTAAAAATCAAGAAACCAACCCTCCATCTCGAGGGTTGGTTTTGTGCTCTACAGATATATCAATCCACAAAAAGGTAGCGCTTTCTTTAAAAGTGTTGTATACTATTTTTGAAAGCATACCATAGATAAGGAGGGGAAGTTATGTATCAATCCTTGATTAAATTTTCAACATTTTTCATTAGTGCTACTATGCTGATTTGTACGAGTTACTCCCCTAGTAGTTGTTCGTACAGATGTTCCTAATCCAATGGTTGCAAGTATAGAACGTTTTGGTACTGTAATCACATATTATGTACTGACGCAACCGATAGCTGCGCTCTTTCTTTTGGTTGGGATTTTCTTCCTCTTTAGGGGGCAACAAGAATATCGGAAAAGTTGACTCTTGGGAGACTATGAAAGGCTTGAACACATAGAATATGTTCGAGCCTTTTACAATCACCGTTCTTTCCATTCCTCTCGGAGGATACCGTACTTAACGGAATCGTAATAGACGCCTTGCCAGTAGCGGACTTTGCGGATTTGGGCTTCTTTGGTCATGCCGAGTTTTTCAGCAGCTTTCATCATGCGCTGATTGCCACTCCAAGTGGTGAGACCGATATGTTCCAGTTCTGGTATCGTAGCAAAGATATGCTCTGTCCAAAGAGTGAGGGCTTGAGTGCCGTAGCCGCCACCCCAGTAAGCAGCATCATAGATGATAATGCCCATTTCCAGCCATCTAGTTTTTTCATTTTCCCAATAGTAGGAGACCATGCCAATCGGTTTTTCGCCGATAAAAATCCCCTGTACGCTCGGTAACCGTAGAAAATGATAGTCATCGCATTCTTTAAAGGCTTCAAAGCTATCGAAGGCTTGGTAATCATCAAAATAAGGCGCAGAATAGTTTTTCCATTCGGGCCACTCTTCTCTATAGCCGATTTCCCAAATCTGCTGGAGATCAGCTTCTGTAAAGGCTTTTAAGTGGAGTGTGTCAGACATCGTGTACCTCCTTGTTTGTTTGACTCTATTGTAGCATATTTGAGGAAGTTTTGCGTTAGTATGAAGGAATTCTGAAAAAAGTGTGCTATAGTAAACTATAGTCAAAAGACTATAAATAGAGAAAAGGGAGGGAGACAGATGTATCAGGTTCTTGTAGTAGATGATGACGAGGAAATTTTGAAATTGATTCGTACGATTTTAGAAATGAAAAATATTTCTGTCACAACTCGTCAGGAGGTGACATTTCCTATTGATCCGCAAGAGTTTAAGGGATTTGACTTGATTCTGTTGGATGTTATGCTACCACATACAGACGGGCTTACAATTTGTAGAGCGATTCGGCAAGAGATACAGACACCGATTGTTTTTGTCAGCGCTAGAGATAGTGAGGAAGACATTGTAAAAGGCCTGCAATTGGGTGGGGACGATTATATCATAAAGCCTTTTGGGGTCAAGCAACTGAGCGCCAAGGTGGAAGCCCATCTTAGGAGAGAGGTGCGGACTCGTCAGGCTCAAGAGAGGTATGAACAGGTTGTTCGTGAGCTAGGTCCAGTCAGTTTTTTCTTGGAGGGGAAAAAAGTCAGCATCCGAGGTCAGACCTTACCTTTAACACACCGAGAGTATGCTATTTTAGAGTTGCTTTCCCGCTACCCACAAAAAGTCTTTACGAGAGAAGAAATATATGAACATGTCTATGATGAGGAGGCAGATGTCCTTTTTCATTCGATTTCAGAATATATCTATCAGATTCGGACAAAATGTGCGCCACATGGTGTCAATCCAATTAAAACCATCAGAGGGATAGGGTATCAATATGCAGATGACACAATACTCCATTAAACAACGAGTTTTGCGTAGTGTAGGAGAAATTGCACTTGGAACAATTGCTCTGTTATTCGGAATACTTGCCCTATCTTACTTACTCATTACAACGCAGCAGGTAGCAGTTACGAATGGTCAGTTATCTGTTTCGATTGATGAGAGTGCTACAGTTGAGGACTTTACCGACCAGATGAACCTCTTGCCTTATGACTATGCTTTGTTTGACCAATCAAAGGGAGAGCTTCTTGTAGGACGTTATCAGGAGATGGAACGGAAGCACTATCAAGCTGCTTTTGAGAGGCAAAGGGAAAATGTGCATGGAGCGACAGCCTATGTTCCCTACTCCAATCACCGGTTCTCCCTTGTGGTACGCCAACCTCTGATACCCGAATTTACCAATCCTGCTCTGCGCTTCATTTCGTGGAATTTGTTTAGTTATATCCTTTTTTTCGTAGGAGCATGTCTGGTGATTACTTGGTCTATTCTGCGATTGGTGAAGGAATTTGCCCAGAATTTTCAAGCAGTACGAAGTATTTCTTTGAGCATGGGCAAGCCACATGTACCGAAACGATTGGTTCCATCAAGGCTACTAGAATTTGAAGAAATTTTAGGAACGCTCGAGGAAAAAAGTCAAGAATTAGCACAGTTGCTGGAGGCAGAACGAAAGGAAAAGAAGGACCTATCCTTTCAAGTGGCGGCCTTGTCTCATGATGTCAAGACTCCTTTAACGGTCTTGAAAGGGAACTTAGAACTACTGGGTATGACTGCATTGACGAATCAACAGGTTAGTTTTGTCGGCTCTATGGAGCGTAGCATTGCGACCTTTGAAACGTATTTTCAGTCTATGCTATCTTACGCGCGCCTCTTATATGAGGATAACAGTTACCGAGAACGCATTGTCTTAGAGGAGCTTTTGGACGATGTATGGAGCGAGACGAAGGATATGCTGGATCGAAAGAGTATCGATTTTCATCTGATAAATGAAGCGGGGTCGGTCGTCTTTTGGGGAAATGCCCTTTTGTTACACCGTGCTTTGATGAATATCTTGGTCAATGCTATCCAGTATGGGAGAGATGGCGGTCGGATTGATTTGACCATTTGCCGTTACGATTCCTACCTCTTATTTAAAACGTGGAATGATGGTGCGCCTTTTTCAGCAGATGCGCTCCTGCAGGGAACCAGCTTGTTTTTTACCGAAGATGGTGGAAGAAGTGGTGAACATTATGGGATTGGACTGACCTTTGCACAAGGAGTTGCCAAGCTGCATCAGGGTTACTTGCAATTGCATAATCCGCCAACTAGTGGTGCAGAAGTCCTATTCGCTATTGAGGATAAAGAAATTGTAAACTAGGAGAATGATACTCCTAGTTTTTTCTTGTTGGAAGAGTCTGAACAAATTCTGAACAAGTGAGTGTATACTTATAGTGGGTTGAGAAAGGAGTAGGACAAGGCAAGGAGCTGCAGATAGAACTGGCTCATCAAAGCAACTGAACGATGTCCTAACCTTTATTCAATGCACTATATGGTCAATAAAAGCAAGAGGAGGACAATCATATGCATCTTCAAGTGGAGCATCTTCAGAAAGAATTTAAGGATAAGGTGGTTCTGCAGGATCTTTCTTTTGAGATTGAGTCAGGTACTGTTTGTGGTCTTTTAGGAGTGAATGGTGCAGGGAAATCAACTCTCATGAAAATCTTGTTTGGACTTGAGAAAGCAGATAAGGGGCAGATTTTGATGGATGGACGCTCACAGAACGATAGAGATAGAAGTCGAACATTAGGAGCCCTCATTGAAAGTCCTGCTATTTATCAGAATTTATCTGCCTTTGACAATCTAAAGACGAGGGCCTTGCTATATGGTATTTCAGACGAGCGGATTTGGGAAGTGCTTAGGCTGGTTGGTTTATCAGATACTGGCAAGAAGCGAGTCAAGGCATTTTCACTAGGGATGAAGCAACGTCTAGGAATTGGAATGGCGATGCTAACAGAGCCCCGATTTCTGATTTTGGATGAGCCGACCAATGGCTTAGACCCGGATGGTATCAAGGATTTACTTCAGTTGATTCGGTCTTTAAAAGAACAGCAGATGACAATCCTTGTTTCTAGTCACCAATTACATGAGGTCAGTCAAATAGCGGATCAGATTTTAATTCTACATCAGGGGCAGATTTGCTATAATGAGCAAAATTGCCATGAGGATGATTTGGAGCAACTCTTTTTTAGTATTGTACATGGAGGTGTGAGATGAAAGCAATCCTTCAATCAGAGTACCTAAAGTTGAAAGGAGCGGGACAGAAAAAACTTGCTCTGTTACTGCCTTTTTTAACGTTAGCCATTGCCTTTCTGATTGGCAGTCCCGATATTTTGGAAAGTTTTACGATGTACTGGTGGGAGGCTTTGTTTCTCTTTGTGCTGATTGGTTTGCTTTGTCTGTACGATCATCAGGCGGAAAAGCAGGCTGGTCGGTTTCAGAATGTGCTAGTAGGGACTTTGACTGCAAACATCTATTTCGTGAAGTGGCTACTTGTGGTTTACCAGCTAGTCATTGCGAGCGGTTTTGTTCTGTTGTTTCTCTATCTTGTCTCGCTGTTGTTTCCGACCATGCTCCTCCATTGGCTTACCAATGTGATGACCTTGTTTCTTGTACTACTGACAGTCTTGTGGAATATTCCTTTTTTGTATAGCTGTTTTGAGCGCTTTAATGCCTACCTTGTTTTAGTGGTCAATAGTTTTCTTTGTTTTTTAGTGGCGCCTTTCATCGCCCAAACGAATTGGTGGTACCTGTTTCCCTACACCTATCATTATAAGGTGATGGCAATTTTACTACATATAAAACCGTCGGGAGATACCATGGCACCAGCAGCATCAATAGATATACTGTCTTTGCTGATGGCCATTCTTTTATCTCTGGCTCTTGCTAGCTTAGGAGCGGTTATCTGGATGAGAAAGGAGCAGACTGATGGCCATCTTACACAGTGAATGGCTCAAGATTCGTCATTCGTATGCAGTTTTGTTTTTAGTCGGCTTTAGTTTACTAGAATATGTCACGATACCCGCTTACCTAGCCTTTGTTCCTAGTTCATATGCGCTAGAAGTTGCTATCTATTTTCCCATGTTGGCAAATTGTCTAGTATATACCATTATCTCTATCTTATTGGTTGAGCAGGAAAGTCAAGCGAATCATTTTCAATACATTCGGAGTGAAGCACATAGCTGGTGCTTGTGGGGGGCAAAGTTCGTATTGGTAGATGGTTTGTCCCTTTTGCCAACCGTGATGTTATGGTGGTTTATTGCGACCTTTGTCTACAAGGATATACCTTATCTGGTCATTGGTCTTGCTAGTTGGGGTTTTACGATTTTTGTGTATCATGTTCATCTTTTGCTCAGTTTATTTCTAGCAAAGGGTGTCAATTTTGCGGTTGCGTTTGTTGAATGTTTGTTGGTGCTTTTTGCAAGTAATCGGACATTTCTGGGTCATTATTGGTGTCCTATTGTTCTGCCCGCTAATTTTATCATGACCTTGGATCGTTCTTATTTGCTAACCTTATGGTGCTGGATAGTAGGGATGACTTGTGTAGCACTCTGTTTGATGCATGTAAAACGTTACCGAGTTTAGGAGGTGTCTCATGAAATGGAAAAAGTTTCTGTTTCTGATGGTTTTGCTGGGTGTTACCTGCTTGATTGCCTGTCAACAAGGTCAGAGAGCTATTGTATTTAATCGGGAAAACTTCACAACCTTTTCTTATCAACAACGAAACTATACTATTTTGAATCAGAAGGTTGATGCTAGTGAATTGGGTCGACTTGAGCTACGCTTTTTACACTTGGAAGTGATTGGTGGGGACAATCACCATAAAGGGACGAGCCTGAGTGTTCAAAATCTCTATCGAATCCGTGACGGTGGTTTGTGTATTGGTATACAGGATAACTATTATCGTGTCAAACCTAGTGATGAACTGGTCGCAAGCGATGAGCGCTGGAAGCCAGCTGTTTCTGGTGAAGATGGAATGATGATTGGAGAGACATTTCGTGTCAATCATCGAGATGCCCGCATGATTGATGGAGGCGGACATCATTATCGTGTGACAAATACGCTAGTGTCCGAGGAAGAGCTAGATGAATTTGTGACAGTATTAGCAGAGGAGGTTTTATTTATTTCTGACACAGGTCAAAGAATTCCGTCAAGCCGTTGGGGAGCGATGGATTGGACGGGGCAAGACTCAAAGGAGAAGCGGGATTTGTGGACCTATGGCTCCATTTATACAGTAAAAGGGCGTTCTGCTGAAGAGGTCCTTGCGATTGAGGTCAATAATGAGTATCACCTTGCCATAAGAGAATAAAACCCAGCTCATTTCTAGAGCTGGGTTGGTTTGTTTTCATCCAAAAGATTAGTAATATTCCCCTTGGCGGTAGTCCCATGAGTTGAAGTGGTCTGACAGGTGCATCATGATTTTATCAATGTCAAGACCTTTACGAATTACAACAGGGCATGGGGAGATAGAGCGGCTGTCCTTGCCTTGCTCTGGAATGAGTTTGCCGTCAGCGTCCACCATAGAGACCATGACCCCTTGCTCGTAGCGAGTTTCGGCCGTCTTATCAGGCTGGATAGATGCCACATAATCGTCTGCCTCGATGACGAGGTCCACTTTTGATTCGATACGCTCTCCAATCCCTTCAACCTTACCACGGTTTCCTTTTCCAGACGGATTGGCAGAAGAAGCATAGACCATACGGCCCTCTTTTTCCCACATTTCCTTGGCAATTTGCTCCCCAGCAACGCCAAACTTGATGACAAAGCAAGAAGTCCCACGGACGTCCGTCATCAATTCTTCACGACCATCGCCATAGGCTTTGAGCTTGGCATAGGCTTCCTCACGCCATGGAAGAATACAGCCGAGCAAAATATCTTCGTCCCAATGTTTTTGGTAGAAGGCGTCAATCTCTGGGGTCATTTGCGCCAATTCCCGAAGTTCTTCCATGCTACCGCATAGCACGACCCCAGGCTTGTTGCGCTTGCGCTCTTTAGCATCAAATTTCCGCTCCAAACCAGCCTTGTCAGCGGTCATGATAATATAGCCAACCTTGGTAGGGCAGACAATTACGCCCCCCTCTCCTTTGATGATGTTAAGTCCTTCTTGCGATAGTTGTCCATCCCAATGGATATGTTTCGTCATACCTTCAATCTCCTTGTCTAAATTTTCAGATAATTCAATTATATCAGAATTTTTGTGAAAATCAAGCCTGTTTTCGACAATCATCCAGATCCCCTAAGAAAGAAGAAGTCGTTGAACGGAAGAGTTCGACGACTTTGATTTTTATTGAGTATGAGTACGGCAAGTCGAAAGTGACGATGTATCAACGTTCATTCAAAAAACTATAATTGTATTTTTTGATGATAAAATGCGTCCATATGGCTCGGCAAATGATGTTCAATGTCAATCACGGTACCGGGATAGTTGGCAATCAAGTGGAGGATATGATTTGCATTCGTCTGATCCAAACCAGACAACACTTCATCAATGAAGAGGATTTCTTTTTGGTAGAGGAGAGCACGTGCGATTTCGAGGCGCTTCAGTTCACCATTTGATAAGGTACGATGTTCATTCCTAGTGGTAATGCTAGCTGTCTAGCATTTGCGAAGGAATCTAAGCCAACTGTTTTTGGAAAAATCCACTTACTTCGTTCATGAAACTTTTCAAAAAATGTTCTTGCCTTTTTTCATTTTTTCGCTATACTAGTAAGTAACGAAATACCGGTTGACGTCTCATAGGAGGACTTAGGTCCAACTGTGGGAAAGACGGAACTCTGGAGAGACCGTAATGGCGCCGAAGGGGCAAGGTGAGGCAAGGCTATCACTCAAACTCTCAGGCAAAAGGACAGAGCATAGGAATTTGGACATGAATTTCCCCTAGGCTAGTGGAAGACTATCCACCTCCTATCTCATTATGGTTATACGTAAAAGCAGAGTTTGACGGTCGCAGTCAAGCTCTTTCGTTTTCATGAGACAGTAGAATGTGGAGGAGATGGAATGTTAGAACTGTTGCAGCGTGTGAATAGTCTGGTTTGGGGACCGCCCTTGCTGATGCTCTTGGTGGGAACAGGGGTGTATTTCACATTTCGTATGGGACTATTTCAAGTCAGAAAATTGCCGCGGGCTTTTCGCTTAGTCTTGTCAGATGATGCGAGCGGTCAGGGTGATGTATCTAGTTTTGCAGCCCTTTGTACGGCCCTTGCGGCAACGGTCGGTACGGGAAATATTGTCGGGGTGGCGACAGCGATTAAGACTGGTGGACCAGGCGCCCTCTTTTGGATGTGGGTCGCAGCCTTTTTTGGTATGGCAACCAAGTATGCCGAAGGTTTTTTAGCCATTAAATACCGTACCAAGGATGCAAATGGTCAGGTAGCAGGAGGTCCTATGCACTATATCACGCTGGGGATGGGCGAAAAATGGAAACCTTTAGCCGTCTTCTTTGCCATTTCAGGGGTCTTGGTCGCCTTTCTAGGAATTGGAACCTTTGCGCAGGTCAACTCGATTACTTCGTCTTTGGAAAATAGCTTTGCATTTTCACCGCAGATAGTGAGTATGATTTTAGCGGTGATTGTCGCGCTGATTATCTTTGGAGGAATTGAGTCCATTTCAAAGGTATCAACCAAGGTGGTGCCTTTTATGGCGCTCCTTTATATTGCAGCTACGCTTGCTTTACTAGCTGTAAACGTGGAGCAACTGGTGCCCACCCTTGTTTTAGTGGTGAAAAGTGCCTTTACTCCGACTGCGGCTCTTGGGGGATTTGCAGGTGCGAGCGTCCGTGCGGCTATTCAAAACGGGATTGCGCGTGGAGTTTTCTCCAATGAATCGGGGCTTGGTTCTGCACCGATTGCGGCAGCGGCAGCCAAGTCAAACCAGCCTGTTGAGCAGGGCTTGATTTCCATGATTGGCACTTTTATCGACACCATTATCATCTGTAGTCTGACAGGTCTGTCTATCTTGGTGACTGGTCAATGGACGGTTGAGGGGCTACAAGGTGCACCTCTGACTCAGGCAGCCTTTGCGAGCTTGTTTGGTACTCCAGGCGCTCTCGCCTTGACTTTCAGCCTCGTTCTCTTTGCCTTTACGACTATTTTGGGGTGGAGCTACTACGGAGAGCGGTGTTTTGAATTTCTCTTTGGGACACGCTTTATCCTTCTCTATCGCTTGGTATTTATTGCCATGGTAGCTCTGGGAGGTTTTCTGCACCTGGATGTCATCTGGGTCATTGCCGATATTGTCAATGGGCTGATGGCGCTACCGAATCTGATTGCCCTCCTCGCCCTCTCCCCAATCATTATTCGTGAAACAAGACGTTACTTTAAGGACAAATAGGGAGTGGGACAGAAATCGATAACTCGTAAGAGTTCGATTTTGTAGTCCTCGCTTTCTAATTTCTAGGCTCGGGTATTGACAGTCACTCCTCTGACTGTCAATACCCCGCACAGTTGATTAGATTATCTTTGGAGCTTGAAAGCGAACAAAGATATCAATCAACCACTGCGTCAATCTGTTAAGTCTATGAAACGTAGAGGTAAGGGGCTTTTGCCCCACTCCCTACTTTTACCACAGCGAAAAGTATCTGATGAGGCTCGCTCCGCTCGCGAAAATCGAACAATTGATGTTCAGTTAGCAGAGCTTTTCACTTGTTTAAATAGATTTTGGATTTGGCTACATTCTGACTGGCTCTTGCTTTTTATGAAATCAGCCTGCTTATGGTATAATAGTGCTACTAGGAAAGGAGGGCTACAGTGCGATTTTTAGAAAAATTTATGGCTCGATTTGATATAGAAGCGATTGGGATGGACTTGTTGAGCAAGGTTCTATCGCTTATTCTCTTATTCCTTGTTTTTTATGCGATTAAAAAGATTGTTGCTGTTTCGATTCGGAAGATTTTCTTGCCCTCTATTCGGGTATCAACGCAGGACATTGGGCGGCAAAAGACGATTGCCCGCCTCTTGGAAAGTGGCTTGAATTACGTCTTGTACTTTCTTTTGCTCTACTCGGTCTTGACGATTTTAGGCTTGCCAGTCTCTAGTCTCTTAGCTGGAGCAGGAATTGCGGGGGTCGCAATCGGAATGGGTGCGCAAGGCTTCTTGTCTGACTTGGTCAATGGCTTTTTCATCCTCTTGGAACGGCAGTTTGATGTCGGCGATGTGGTCGGCTTGACCAACGGATCGATTAAAATCAAAGGAACAGTTGTCAGCGTGGGCATTCGGACGACGCAAGTTCGCGATGCGGATGGCACGCTCCATTTTATTCCCAATCGGAATATCCTTGTCGTCAGCAATCAGTCGCGGGGTGATATCCGCGTTCAGGTGGATCTTCCGCTGAGCCTAAGAGCTGATTTGGCCAAGGTCGCACAAGTCATTGAAGCAGTCAATCAGAAAGAACTCAGCCGATTAACTGCTATTAAGGGTGCAAAAGTGGTGGGGCCACAGACGCTTGAAAATGGTCAGTTTGTCTTTCGGGTTCAATTTTTTGTGACCAGCGGTCAGCAAGGGAGTATCTATCAGCAGTTTTATACCCTCTATCAAGAGGCTTTGCTTGAAGCGGGCATTGACCTCACCTAAGGAAAAAGAAAAGGAGAAAGCATGTTTCCAAAAGAATTTATCGTGGAAGACGGTCACGTCTACTATCGGAAAAAACCACTCTACAAACAACCCCTGTTTTGGACAACGATTGCAGGAGGAGTTGTGTCCCTTATCTTGGGGGTCTTACTGTTTTTAACGATTCTAGGGATAGCGAGTTCCTCGGATTTTTCCAGCTATGTAGATGAAAGTTATGATAATAGGACATCAGATGTCTTTAGCGAAAAAGAAATCGATCAAGAGGTGAGCTTGGAAAATGGCTTGAAGTTAACGGTGCAATCAATAGACTTGGACGAGAAGGCTGAATTGGTTAATTCTTACTATGATACAGCCTTGGTTGTAAAAATTCAGGTGAAAAATCCGACCAAGCGAGTCCTGTATTTTGACGAACGAAGTAGCATTGTGTTGGGGACACAAGATAGTGACAGCGAGGAGATTGATAGTGTCTACCCGCTTGACGATCTGACCTATGATGCGAACTTGAAAAAGAAGGTCGCTCCAGAAGAAGCCGTCACCTACACCCTATTCTATGGGGTGGATGATTCCCCTAACTATCGCCTGATTTACGAAGAAAATATGTGGAATTTTCAACAGGCAGAGAAATTGTAATCCCTTATCAGAAAGTAGGAAAACGAGGCTGGCGCATGTCCAGCCTCGTTTCTTTCACTTAGAGGTAGATAATCGCTGCTTTTGCATGAGGGTAAAGCTGCTGCAGTGCTTCGAGAAAATCAGGATGCAGCGCTAGGACACTTGAAAGCAGTTGTTTATCATGGTCTTCTACATAAATTTTGACCCGCAAGGCCATACCGATTTTGATAATTTGGTAATTGATATAGGGCAGAACGACATGAAAATGTTGTAAAATCAAATCATCAATCGGGTCTGTAATCTCTTGATCTGTTGTCAAACCTTGAGACAGTTCGATAAAGGCTCCATGGAGCATTTTAGCTGGCTCTGGTAGGAGGCAGATGACTGAAATACTGGTAATAAAGAAATCTGCTGTATAGTGCAAGAAACCGAACGGACCATTGATGTCAACAATATAGAGGAGACAAAAGGCAAGCCCTGCTCCGAGAGACTGGAGACCGTCGATGAGACTGCCCTTGGTTTCGGCCTTTAAAATGGTACTGAGAAAGTTGATCTTTTTATTCTGATAGTGGTTGTAAAAGCTGAGAGCCAAGCAGAGCAGGACTACAAAAAGAGTGTAGGGCAAGATGGGCCCGATGATGAGGGGGTCTCCCTCTCCTGCGATAAAGTAATGCAAGGCTGTTTCAGAAGCATTGATAAAAGCGAGAATCAGCAGTAGTATGATCAAAATAGATTTGAAAATAGCATAGAGGGGCTCTAAAAAATGAAGACCATGTGGGTAGCGTATGGTCTTTTTGTGGCTGATACGGGAGATGTAAATGCCGATAATGGCGGATAAAAAGCTGATTAATGAGAAAAAACCGTCTAACAGAAGCGCTTGTATGTCCGTGATGAAGTAGACGATAATTCCAGCGACCGATACGATAAAGGTAATGATAAAATTAACCGTTAGTGACTGTTGTTCAATCGTTTTTTGCAATAAATATTCCTCCTTTATGATACTTTATACTTCTATTATACAGGAATTGTGCAATTTTCACAAATTCGTTTTTGGAGGCAACAGAAAAGGGAGTAGGAAAATGCACTCGTTTTGAACAATTTGAGTTTTTTCCACTCCCAAGGAGTTTTTTATCTGAAAAGGGATTATACCAAGCCTTGTGCAATCATGGCATCTGCGATTTGTTCAAAGGCAGCGATGTTGGCACCTGCCAGGTAGTCCTTGCCGAGGTTGTATTTCTCGGCTGTTTCTTTTGCGGTGTTGAAGATGTTGGCCATAATGTCTTTCAGACGGTTGTCCACTTCTTCAGCAGTCCATGAAAGGCGGAGGCTGTTTTGGCTCATTTCAAGGGCAGATACGGCAACTCCTCCAGCATTGGCTGCTTTTGCAAGTCCGTACAAGACACCATTTTCTTGGTAAGTATGGATAGCATCCAAGTTAGATGGCATATTTGCTCCTTCAGCGACACAGTAAACACCGTTTTTCACGAGGCGAGCAGCAGCGGCACCATCAATCTCATTTTGAGTGGCACATGGAAGGGCGATATCTGCTTTTCCTTCGTAGGTCCAAACAGATCCTTCGTGGTAGGTTGCGGTTGCTTTTTCAGCAGCATATTCAGTCAAACGAGCGCGGCGGTTATTTTTGATGTCGCAAAGAAGGTCAAAGTCGATTCCAGTCTCATCGATGATATACCCATTTGAATCAGACACAGAAATGACCTTCGCGCCGAGTTCAGTTGCTTTTTGAACGGCGAATTGCGCCACATTTCCAGAACCAGAAATGAGAACCGTTTGGTCTTTAAAGGATTTACCGTTTGCTTGAAGCATGTTGTCTGTGAAGTAGACAAGTCCGTAACCAGTCGCTTCTGGGCGAATCAAGCTCCCACCAAAGCCAAGAGGTTTCCCAGTCAAGACACCAGCATCAAACTGACGGAGACGTTTGTACTGACCGTACATGTAGCCAATCTCGCGACCGCCGACCCCGATGTCGCCCGCTGGTACGTCAAGCGATGGACCGATGTGTTTTTGCAGTTCGGTCATGAAACTTTGGCAGAAACGCATGATTTCAGCGTCTGTCTTGCCTTTTGGATCAAAGTCAGAACCACCTTTACCGCCACCGATTGGCAGACCAGTTAAGACATTTTTGAAGATTTGCTCAAAACCAAGGAATTTCAAGATAGACTGGTTAACGGTTGGGTGGAAGCGAAGTCCACCTTTGTAAGGGCCGACTGCTGAGTTGAATTGAACGCGGTAGCCACGGTTGACTTGAACCTTTCCGTCCTTATCTGTCCATGGAACACGGAAGCTAATAATCCGTTCAGGCTCAACGATGCGGGCCAAGATGTTTTCAGTGATGTACTCTGGATGTGCTTCGATAACAGGTTCGAGCGTGTTGAACAATTCTTCAACAGCTTGCAGAAATTCTGTTTCATGCGGATTGCGCGCTTTTACAGCTTCAAATGATTGCTGGATATAGTCTTTTGCAGTTGTCATAAGATAATGTCACCTTTTCTAATAGAATAGGTCTAAAAATTAAATTTTCAGACAATTTAATATTTCCGTTTGCTATTATAGCACCAAGTGATACAAATGTAAAGTGGAAAATAAACGATTCTGACAATTTTTGTCAGAAAAGAGGTCAGTTTCAGCTACTGTTTCCGAACTTTTTATGATAAAATGAACGAAATACATATTTTGGAGGACAGTATGCCATCAACCAAGACACAGATTGCAGGTTTTGCTTTTGAAAACTGTTTGATGAATGCGGCGGGAGTTGCCTGCATGACCATTGCAGAGTTAGAGGAAGTGAAAAACTCACAAGCAGGGACCTTTGTCACCAAGACCGCGACTTTAGAAGCCCGCGCAGGAAATCCAGAGCCACGCTATCAGGACGTGCCACTTGGCTCCATCAACTCCATGGGCTTGCCCAATCAGGGTCTGGACTACTATCTGGACTATCTCCTAGACTTGCAGGAAAAAGAGCCAGAGCGCACCTTCTTTCTATCACTCGTAGGTATGTCTCAAGAAGAGACGCATAGGCTGTTGAAAAAGGTGGAAGAAAGTGGCTTTAAGGGCGTGACCGAGCTGAACTTGTCCTGTCCAAATGTTCCAGGAAAACCTCAGATTGCCTATGACTTTGAAACGACAGAAGCGATTTTAACAGAGGTCTTTCGCTATTTTACTAAGCCTTTAGGAATCAAGTTGCCGCCTTATTTTGATATGGTGCATTTTGACCAAGCAGCAGCGATTTTTAATCAGTTTCCCCTAGCCTTTGTTAACTGTGTCAACTCGATTGGAAATGGCCTTTACATTGAGGATGAGTCAGAGGTCATTCGTCCTAAAAATGGATTTGGGGGCATCGGTGGTGAATATATCAAGCCCACAGCCCTTGCCAATGTCCATGCCTTTTACCAACGCTTAAAACCAGAGATTCAGATTATCGGAACAGGTGGCGTCTTGACGGGGCGCGATGCTTTTGAGCATATTCTCTGCGGGGCGAGCATGGTGCAGGTCGGCACAACCCTCCACAAAGAAGGAGTTGCCGCTTTTGAACGCATCACAGCAGAATTGCAAAGCATTATGGCAGAAAAAGGCTATGAAACTTTAGACGATTTCCGTGGGAAATTGCGCTATATAGAATAGAATGAACAGGTGAAATCAAGGGGGGTTCACCTTTTTTTCATAGGCATTGCCTAGCTTTTTCAGCAAGAATAGCGTATACTGGAAGCAAGGAGGACGGTATGATGAGAAGAAGACGAGACCGGATTGGCAAACGTAGACGTAAGCAGCGGAAGAAATGGCTTGGTTATGTCTTTTTATTGCCGCTAGTGGTGGCTGGATTGGCAGGGCTTGTCTATGGTGGGACGGTTCTTTGGTCTCGCTTTTCATCTGTATCATTATCAACCAGACCGTCATCTAGTACAGATATAGCAGGGGAAAAAGAGCCTGTGTTGCAGGAAGAAACAGTACAGACAGCCCGCATCATGGCGCATGGGGACTTGCTTTACCACGATATTATTTACTGGAGTGCCCAGCAGCCAGACGGTCAGTATGATTTTACGGAGAATTTTACCTATGTCAAGCCTTGGATTGAGCAGGCGGACCTTGCGATAGCAGATTTTGAAGGGACTATTTCAGCGGAATATCCCTTGGGTGGCTATCCCATGTTTAATGCTCCAGCATCGGTCGCAAATGCCATTCAGCAGACCGGGTATGATGTGGTGGATTTGGCCCACAATCATATCTTGGATTCTCACTTGTCTGGTTTGGTGTCAACGGTTGATGCCTTTCGACAGGTTGGGGTGGACACGGTCGGTGTTTACCGCGATGGCAATCGCGCAACGGCCCCTATTTATGTGAAGGAAGTCAATGGAATTAAAATAGCGGTGTTAGCTTACGCTTACGGCTTTAACGGGATGGAAGAAACTCTCTCTCAGGAAGAATATGACAACTACCTGTCTGATTTGAATCTGGAGCGGATGAAGTCAGAGATTGAGCGTGCGGAAGCAGAAGCCGACATCACGATTGTCATGCCACAAATGGGAATTGAATACCAACTGGAGCCGACAGAAGAACAGGTCGCTTTGTATCGTCAGATGGTGGAATGGGGAGCAGATATCATCTTTGGAGGTCATCCTCATGTGGCGGAGCCAACAGAAATTATTGAAAAAGACGGAGAACGCAAGCTCATTGTCTACTCGATGGGGAATTTCTTGTCCAACCAACGGATTGAAACCATGGAGGGAGTTCCTAACTCCCAATGGACAGAGCGTGGGGTCTTGATGGATGTCACGGTTGAAAAGAAAGAGGGCAAGACACGGATTCAGACGGCTACCGCGCATCCGACCTGGGTCAGTCGTGTTCCGAAAGAGGGAACAGACTTATTTACCTATCAAACCTTTGTCCTCGAGGACTTCATTGAGGGCGGTCCGCACCGCCATCAGCTAGATGAGGAGACCAAGGCGCGGATTGACCTTGCTTATCGGGAAATGAAGGACTTTATGGGCTTATAGTCTTTTGAATGAACTTTGATACATCGTCACTTTCGACTTGTCGTACTCAAGTACTGTCCGCGTCTCAGTTCCTTGTCTGAAAGTTCATTCATTTGACTATAATTGGTGAGGAATTCCTTGAAGACTGGAAGAAAGCACATTCGTCCTCTCTCAAGAATCAGTTAGAAACAAAGGAAACAATGATGAAGATAGAAGCAGTCGTAACGGATATGGACGGGACTTTTTTGGATAATCGTGGTGGGTTTGATCGCGAGCGGTTTGAACGGGTCTTAGTGCAGTTAGAAGCAAGGGGAATCCCTTTTATTGTAGCAAGTGGCAACAGCCTGGAACGTTTGTTGGACCTCTTTGCAGGCTTTGAGGACAGGGTCTTATTCTTAGCGGAAAATGGTGGTCTGTTTTATCATAAGGGAAAGATACTCTTTCGCAAGACCTTGGGTCGGGAGGTGGTCGATGAACTCCTTGCTTATTATCAAACGAGGGCAGCAGACTATTGCTTGATGCTATCAAGTGATACGACCATTTACATCGATGAGCGTGCTCCCCAGCCCTTTGCAGAGACAGATTTAGCCATTACAAAAGCGCAGTTGCAGGCCTTTTGGGACAAGATTGTCCGCCTTGCGGACTTGCGTCATGTGCCTGATGAGGTAGCCATTACCCATGCAGGATTTTGGGTCAAAGAGGAATTGGTGGATACACTTGTCGCAGAATGCAACCAAGTCTTTGGAGAGCAATTGCAGGCTGTAACAAGTGGTTACGGATCGGTGAGCATTTTACCTAAAGGAGTACACAAGGCGTGGGGCTTGGACCAAATCTTGAAGCAGCTAGGGCTTGAGGCGAGTAGGGTGCTTGCCTTTGGTGATAGTGACAATGATGTGGAATTATTAGCCTATGCAGGCTATTCCTATGCCATGGACAATGCAGGTGAGCGTGTCAAGGCAGTGGCTAAAAACCTTGCTCCGTCGAATGTTGAGCAGGGAGTTCTTACGGTGATAGAAGAATATGTAGAAGGAGAAGATGATGCAGCCGAGGATTAAATTCATTGCATTTGATATGGATGGAACCTTTTTGAATTCACAGAATGACTATGATCGCAAGCGTTTTGCGGATATTTGGGAGCAATTGCAAAAACGCGGGATTCGGGTGGCAGCTATTTCTGGCAATCAGTACCAGCAAATCAGATCCTTTTTTCCCGATATTCATGAACAGATGACCATTGTGTCCGAAGTGGGCTCGGTTATTGTGGAAAATGGGGAGCGGATTGCGGAGTATCACTTTGAGCCAGACGTTGTGGCGGATTTGATTGCCTTATTGGCGCAAAAAAATCTCTTGCATCGTTGTTCCATCAGCGGTTTGAAAGCCCTGTATTTTGCCCGAAATGCGCCAGAAGATTTCAAGCAATTGATCACCAAGCACAATTATGAATGGCAGGAAATTGAAGATTTGACGCAATTACCAGATGATCGCTTTACCATTTTGACGCTGGATGTGCCAGAGATAGATATTCAGGCCTTGGTGGCGGAACTCAATGCGACAGGAAAGGGAAGCGCGCGTGCGGTGTCGAGCGGGTTTAACTTTATCGATATTGTGCATCCATCGGTCAATAAAGGCGTTGCCATGGATTTTCTAGCCAAGCGCTGGCAGATAGAACCATCTGAAATCATGGCCTTTGGCGATAGTGACAATGATTTAGAGATGTTAGCTTACGCAGGCTATTCCTACGCCATGGCAGGTAGCCCTGAGAGTGTTTGTCAGGCAGCGAAATTTCAGGCTCCGTCCAATGATGTTTCAGGTGTCTTACAGGTGATAGAGGAGATGGTGCTATCCTAATAAGCCTTCTCGGTCAGTTTTGCTGTGTTTCCATCGGGGCAATGTATGGATTGTCTATGTTTTGGGGTAAAGCATTGAAAAACGAACAGGGGTGGGGTATAATAAAGCGTATTTATTTTATAGTTATTTGAATGCGAGCTAAAATCTCGGAAAATAGACGAGCCGTCCTAGAAATACAATTTCTTCGTCCGTCTCCCTAATTTTCTGTCGATTTTTAACGCTCTTATATCATGTTATTTGAATGCGAGCTAAAATCTCGGAAAATAGACGAGCCGTCCTAGAAATACAATTTCTTCGTCCGTCTCCCTAATTTTCTGTCGATTTTTAACGCTCTTATATCATGTTATTTGAATGCGAGCTAAAATCTCGGAAAATAGACGAGCCGTCCTAGAAATACAATTTCTTCGTCCGTCTCCCTAATTTTCTGTCGATTTTTAACGCTCTTATATCATGTTATTTGAATGCGAGCTAAAATCTCGGAAAATAGACGAGCCGTCCTAGAAATACAATTTCTTCGTCCGTCTCCCTAATTTTCTGTCGATTTTTAACGCTCTTATATCATGTTATTTGAATGCGAGCTAAAATCTCGGAAAATAGACGAGCCGTCCTAGAAATACAATTTCTTCGTCCGTCTCCCTAATTTTCTGTCGATTTTTAACGCTCTTATATCATGTTATTTGAATGCGAGCTAAAATCTCGGAAAATAGACGAGCCGTCCTAGAAATACAATTTCTTCGTCCGTCTCCCTAATTTTCTGTCGATTTTTAACGCTCTTATATCATGTTATTTGAATGCGAGCTAAAATCTCGGAAAATAGACGAGCCGTCCTAGAAATACGATTTCTTCGTCCGTCTCCCTAATTTTCTGTCGATTTTTTAACGCTCTTATATCATGTTATTTGAATGCGAGCTAAAATCTCGGAAAATAGACGAGCCGTCCTAGAAATACGATTTCTTCGTCCGTCTCCCTAATTTTCTGTCGATTTTTAACGCTCTTATATCATAGTTTTACGAATGGAGCAAAATATGAAAAAACTTATTGTACTCGGAGCAGCCTTGTTGCTTTTGTGTAGTTCTTCTAGTGTAGGTGCCGTGACGGCAGCAAATGTTGACAGCACGCAAGGATCTGTGGATGTGACTCCTCTTGGTGCGACAGAATCGTCTGATGGAACAGTTGTTTATTCTTATCAGGTATCGCTTCTGCCTGTACTCTCCAGCGATCACATTCAGACAGCCAACTCTTTTGCGGTAACTGTCCCAGCCTTGGTAAAAGAAACAAAATTTACCTTGATTGGTACTCATGAGGTGGAGCTAGACCAAAATGGAGAGTATACATCTAGCTATAAACCTGTAGAAGTTTCGGTTCCGTTAGGTAAGCAAGATGCTAAAACCTATTATGATGATGACTCGGATCATTCTCTTCCGACCTATAACGCGATTGCAGCTGGTGATGCCAACCCAGAGAATAAGGTCTTAGATTTTAACGGCGTGGAACCCGGTATGGTTGAGTCGGATGATGTCAAACAATACGGTCTTGTGTCCAAGGTTCGCTATCCCGTTGCGGTCCGTGTAGACTTAGTGGTTGACAAAGAAGTTGCCAAGCAGAATCCTCGTTTGGCAGTTGATGTTCGCAATGTCTGGAGAAGTTTTTCTGAGAGTGATCGGTATTCAGGTTATAGTGATGGGGCGCAAGCCATAGAGGATTTTCGTAGAACTCTTGGAGAGTATTCTCCATCCTATCGTTATGTGGGCAATCCGAGTCTGATTAAGCCTGGTTCCTTTGACAATGATGGCCTACATTTGGCGGGTGATGTAGCGATTACCAAAGCAACAGGAGACTGGTCTCACATCGGGCGTGATGTTTCACCGGGCTTCAATTATGTAGATACCTTTCAGTTGCATCGAAACGTTGCTGTAAGGTACATTGCACCTGAATATGAGGACTTGGCGGACGTTGCAGTAGTGGAGTATGTGCCTAGCACAGAGCCATCTAGCACTCCACCATCTAGCAGCACAGATAGTAGTACAGAGCCATCTAGCACTTCACCGTCCAGTAGCACAGATAGCAGTACAGAACCAACAAGTACGCTACCATCCAGTAGCACAGATAGCAGTACAGAGCCAACAAGCACCTCGCCGTCCAGTAGCACGGATAAGAGTACAGAGCCATCTAGCACAACAGAACCACCAGCAAGCACTTCGCCAGATGGCACAGATACTGGTGTAGATTCTTCACAGGTAGGAGGAACTAAGGCGAAGCAGCACAAGGTTCTTCCGACTACAGGGGAGCAAGTCTCTGTATGGTTAGTGGCGCTAGGTCTCCTCATTCTAGTGGTAGCTGTCTTTATCTATCGAAGAAAGAAATCGGATAAACGTTAATATTGCTTGTTCGACCTTAACGGCTAAAAAGCACGATGAACACACTGCATTTAAATAGGAATGCGGTGTGTTTTGTCTATTTTACACGGTGGCTAAACTCCATGGCAGGTAGCCCTAAGAGCGTTTGTCAGGTAGCGAAATTTCAGGCTCCGTCCAATATTTCAGATGTCTTGCAGGTGATAGAGGAGATGGTATTAAGTGATACGTAATCTTATGGAGGCTGTTCTCGTTGAGAATGGCTTCTGCAATCTCCTTTCATTGTCAGAATGAAGGAGGTGTGCTATACTGGTCTATTATGTTCAGAAAGAAACCAATTTATTCGATCGTCCTTGCCATTGTGGTGCTAGTTGGAGCACTTATAGGAGCTGTCGTCTTGCGTCCAAGGCTGGATACCCACCACTTTATCCAATCAACCACGCCCACCCTCTTTTTTCACGGCTATGGCAGTAGTGCCAATGCGGAGAAACACATGACACAGGCAGCCAAACAAGCCGGGGTCACGAATACCATTATCCACGCTGATGTGGACGAAAAAGGGGAAGTCACCTTGACAGGCGAGATTCCTAAAGGAGCTATCAATCCGATTGTGGAGGTCAATTATCAAGACAATCGCAATGCGGATTATCATCAAGATGCCCGCTATGCCAAGGCTGTTGTGACCAAGCTCCAGTCAAGGTATGGATTCACCAAAATGAACATGGTCGGTCATTCCATGGGAAATATGTCGATTCTTTTCTATCTTTTGGACAATGCCCACGAAAAAGATCTCCCTCTGTTGCAGAAGCAGGTCCATATTGCCAATCATGTCAATGGTTTGGAGGGGATGGATTTGCCCGAACATCACCGTGTTGATGAGGTGACAGGCCAGCCCGAGGAGATGAGTGCCAGTTACCAGCAGCTGCTCGCTCTTCGTGAGCAGTATCCCAATCAGCAAATCGATGTTTTAAATATCTATGGGGATGTGAAAGATGAGTCCGACGGGTCTGTCCTAAATAGTTCTTCAAAGAGTTTGCGGTATCTGGTCGCAGACCGCGCCAAATCCTATCGGGAAGAAAAAATGACAGGCAAACTAGCCCAGCATAGCCAACTGCATGAGAATCCCGCAGTCGATGCCCTGTTGATTGAATTTTTATGGGGAAAATAGTTGAAAAGCGAGTAAACACAAGTTACTCGCTTTCTAGTTTTTAGGCTCGGGTTGGGAGTGGGACAAAAATCGTGATTTCGAAGAAATCGATTTTGTAGTCCTCGCTTTCTAATTTCTAGGCTCGGGTATCAACAGTCACTCCCCTGACTGTTAATACCCCACAAGTTGACTAGCTTGCACAATTGAGAATTGTGCAAGCTTGGAAATAGGGCTAGCGAAAAATCGTTCGCTAGCCTCTTCTAATAGAATGTTGATTTATCAACGTTTTACAAACCAGACAACTACTGCGCCAAACTGTTAAATCTATAAAAGAAGCGAGGCTGGATACTTTTGGCCCACTCTCCTCGCTCTCTAGTTTCTAGGCTCGGGTTGAAAAAGTCTCCCAGACTAACCTCGCTCTCTAGTTTCTGGGCTCGGGTTAAAACAATCCACTGGATTGTTTTAATTACCTACACTGCTGAATTTTTTCATGCCGTGTTTGAAGAGGGTGTAGTTGATGGTGAAGATGATGAGGACGACGAGGGGGAGGAGGAGGCCGATGGAGCTGATGTTTAGGAAGTGAAGGGCTGGGAAGTAGGAGGTAAAGGCGTAGGGGAAGACAAAGATAAGCAGAATCTGAATGGTGATTGGGTAAATCTTCATCGGATATTGAGCCATCTGATTGAGCGAGAAAATGCCCATGGTAATCGGAAAGGATTCGACAATCCAAAAGGCAAGTGCAGTAGGACCCAGCTGGATAGCGGCATAGAGCAGACCGATACAGATACAAATCAGGGCAAACAAGGCCAGTTCTCCCAGACTCCATTGGAGTTGTAAGAGCTGATAGGCCTTACTGGTTGCAATGATGCCGATAATAGTCGTTCCAATCCCTTGCAGTTGGATGCGTTCTGAAATAAGTTGAAAAAGGGGATTGACAGGTAACAGCATTAGCCGTTCAAAATCTCCCTCGCGGATATAACGGCTGCCAAACATCCATAGATTGTCAAAGAAAATCAGGTGTACAGACCGTCCAATGGTTGAAATGCCGTAGATAAAGAGCATTTGTCCGTAAGAAAATCCTGCAATTTCCTTGATGTTACCAAACAAGACATTGAGGAAGATGAGATAGACAACTTGCTCTATGAGCGAAGAAAGCAGTCCGATGAAGAAGTCCATGCGATAAGACATGGCAGCAATCAGAAAGGACTTGATATTGTAGTAATAAAGTGTGGCGTATCGTTTCATCCTAACCTCCAAAAATGACCAAGCGTTTTTTGGCTTCTTGCCAGAGGAGATACATCAGCCCAGCTAGGACAGGTACCCAGACGAGTTGTACCCAAAAGAGGCTGGTGTCCACTTCTTTTCCCAAGAGGATATTGATGGGAAAATTAACCGCAAAGCTATAAGGCAGAAAGCTGAGAACTTTAGCAATCGGTGCAGGATAAAAACTTAAGGGCAACAGCACCCCTGCTGACAGATTAAAAATGCCTTCTCGCAAGATAAAGAGCCCCCAAGTATTAACCGTGTAAAAGGAGAGGAGTCCAAATCCCAAATCCATCAGCTGCACCATGAACATCCCAAGGAGACTGGTCAGGAGAAACAGCGCCCAGGTCTGTGCATTGGGGAGGTAAAGATTGGGATTGATGAGAGGAAGGACAGCTAAAACGAGGATAAATTTTGCTCCCTCGATGATTTTCATGCCAAAATCTTGAAAGAAAAGGGCAGTTATCGGGGAGTAGGGCAACAGCAGTTCGCCTGTGATATTTCCCTTGACGATGGAGCTAGCAAGGTCGCGTCCAATGCCAAAGCTATTGAGATTGTTCAGGAGATTGGCAAAAATAATGTAGGTGGTAAAGGTCGCAAGGCTATAGCCGTTAACCTCCGACTGGCTAGCAAAAATCGTTTTCCAGACAAAGAGAGACACTAGTGTTTTCACCAACATGGAGACGAGTGTTGCCACGAAAAAGGACTTGTACTGCAGTTGGAGCAACAACATCTGCCGGGTGACGTGAAGGTACTTAGTCATAAAGCCCCTCCTCGTAAATGCGCTTGACAATCTGCTCGATCGTGACCTCTTTCATGGTCACATCCTCAATCGGGTATTGGGCAAAAGCCAGCTGGATGATGTGGGCATTGCTATGGTGTTCGGTCTGGTAATGAATCTCAAAATGATGCGAATCGATTTGCTCCCATTCAAGATGGGGAGCTTGTAGCGGTGCTTCAATGGCAGCATGGGTCGTAAAGGCAATCGTTTTGACCTTGGAAAAGTTGGTTCTCAAATGTTCTAGGCTTCCGTCATAGACCTTTTGCCCCTTATCAATGATGACAATCCGCTCGCAGAGGCTTTCAATATCCTGCATGTCATGGGAGGTAATCAGGAAGGTTGTCTGGTATTCCTCATTCATGGTGCGGATGAAGTCGCGAATCAGCTCCTTGACACCAGCGTCAAGTCCGATGGTTGGTTCATCCAGAAAGACAACGGCAGGCTGGTGGAGGAAAATGGCCGCAAATTCACACTTAACCCGCTGACCGAGAGAAAGGTTGCGGACAGGTTGGTGGAGAATCGTCCCTAATTCCAAGAGCTCCGTCAGGCGTTTGAGGCGTTCTTGGTAAAGCGAATCTGGAACATCGTAAATCTTGGCATGAAGAAAAAAGGATTCGATGACAGGGATGTCCCATCTAAGGTGGGATTTCTGACCAAACAAGACACCGATTTGCCGATTGACAGCTGTCCGATTCTTGGCAGGCGCAAGACCATTGATGAAGACCTGTCCCTCATCAGGATAGAGCACCCCTGTTAGCATCTTAATGGTCGTTGATTTCCCGCTCCCATTTGAGCCGATATAGCCAATGATTTCACCTTTTTGGACGGTTAGGGAAATGTCCTTAACAGCTGGGATATAGCGTTTTTTAGGATGGAAAAAAGACTTAATCGAACCTATTAAGCCAGCTTCTTTATCCACAATTGCGTAAGTTTTTGATACATGATGTGCTTCAATCATAGCGCCTCCTTACAGGCTAGAAGTATTCAACAGAGAAAACGTTTGCATTAACTATGTTAGCACTTTTATATTGGAAATGCAAGAGATTATCGGTTGTAAAGGAAAAGGGAGAGAAACCCGTTTGTCAATGGCAGAAAGTAGAGTTTTCGCCCCATGTCTATTTCAACTAAAAAAGAGGCGAGACTATTTGTCTCAACCCCGAGCTTGTTATGGTAATAATTTCATGACCAAGCCCGTCATTTCAGTTGGTGATTCGGTCTTTCCCTTGTTAATCCAAGCCTGGACAATCCCAAAGAAGGCATTGGCAAAGTAGATGCTACGGTAGTCTTTTTCCACTTCTGATAAGGCGTCAAGGCTACTACTGTCTGTCACATCATTGCTGATGAAGAGGCGGACCTTGTTGATGAGAAAGGCTTGGATTTCCTGACTGCCGTTGTGGGTGAGAAGGGCAGAGAGGAGTTGCTCCCGGTAGAGGAGGACAAAGATTTCAAGAAAGACCTCTTGCCGATCGCGTTCATACTGGGTGACAATATCTTCTAGCTCCACAAACAGGGCTTCTTGATAGGCTTCGATTAGCTGGTATTTGTCCCGATAATGGGTGTAAAAACTAGAGCGACTGATGCCCGCTGTTTGGGCGAGATGCGTGGTCGTAATCTCGTTAAAGCGCTGGTGCTGTAAGCAGCTTACCATGGCCTCTAAGATGGCTTTTTTTGTTTCTTCTCGTCGTGTATCTGTGCCCATCTCTTCTCCTTTTGTACAATTTTAGACAATGTGTCTAAAAACGGTCTATCAAACTTGATTTTGCTTTCTAGCTTTGTATAATATACTATATCACATTTTGGACAGTGTGTCTAAAGGAGAATATCATGTTAGAACAAATCAAGTATGCCTTAAAAAAACCAAGTTTATGGGTTGTGATGATTGGCGTTGCCTGCATTCCTGCCCTCTATAATCTGAGCTTTTTAACCTCCATGTGGGATCCCTATGGCAATGTCAAACACCTACCTGTTGCGGTGGTCAATGAGGATCAACCGTCTGCATTTCAAGGAAAAGACCTCACAATTGGTCAGGATATGGTAGAGTCAATGAAAGAGGGTGAGAGCCTTGATTTTCATTTTGTCTCAAGTGAAGATGCGGAAAAAGGTTTGACAGACGGCGATTATTACATGGTCGTCACCCTGCCAGCTGACCTTTCTCAAAAAGCAGCTACCCTCTTGACAGATAAGCCAGAACCACTCACCATCCATTATCAGACGTCAAAAGGTCACAGCTTTGTCGCTGCAAAAATGGGCGAATCAGCCATGAACAAATTAGAAGAAACGGTGTCTGAAAAGATAACCAACACCTATACCAGTGCCGTCTTTTCTAGTATGTCGCAGTTGCAAGGTGGCTTACATCAAGCCGCAAGCGGAGCGCAAGAACTTAGCCAAGGAAGTCTAGCGCTGGCAAGAGGTGGGGAAACCTTGGAAAAAGGCTTAAATAGGCTAGCCACTTCAACGCAGACCCTATCGGACGGAGCGGATCAGCTTCAGTCAGGTCTTGTTCAATATACGGACGGTGTGGCTCAAGCGGCAACTGGTGGGACAACCCTTGTAAACGGCTTACTTCCTTATACAAATGGTGTAGAAAGTCTAGCAGGGGGAGCAACCCAGCTCAATGACAAATCAGCTGATTTGCTGGCAGGAGTTCGTCAATTACAGTCTAATCAAGACCAGGTTCAAGAGTTGGTGAACGGAGCCAATCGCATCAGCGATAGTTTGTCACAATTAGCTACCGCAACAGCTTCCTCAAAAGAGCGGGAGGCACAGCTAGCCAGCTTGGTTCAAGGACTTTCCAGCTTGCAAGCAGGCATCAATGACTTGAACACGCGCGTATCAGGATTGAGCCTTCCAAGTGTAGATACAGCGACTATTACCACTAGTTTACAGACGATTGGAGCTCAAGCTCAAGCGATTATTGCCTCTAGTCAGGCAGATAAAGATGCTAATGTTGCTGCCCTTCAAGCAACGGCTGCTTATCAGGCTATGGATAGCAACCAACAGGCAGAATTAGTGGCAGCGATTCAGTCTAGTCCATCCACTACCATGTCGCAGGCGCAAATGATGTTACAGGAACTTGCCCGTATGCAAGAAAGCCTTGCGGCCTTGGGAAATGCAGGTGAGTTGACAGGTCAAGTGGCGGCCTTGCAAGCAGGCGTAGAACAGTTGGCGGCAGGTGCCAATCAAGCCTTGCCAGGGGCTACTACGGCGATTACAGAATTATCTAGCGGGCTTCGTCAAGCAAATGGCGCTCTTTCCCAATTGGCATCAGGTAGTCAAGCCTTAGCAGGAGGAGTCGGTCAGTTGCAGTCTGGGCTTTCAAGCGGTAGCGAGCGCTTAGTCCAAGGCGTGACTCTCTATACTGATGCAGTTGGTCAATTAAATAGTGGTGCTACCCAATTAGCCGCAAACAATGCCAAGGTCATGGCAGGCGCAGACCAATTGGCATCAGGTCTTGCGACCCTGAACAGCAATTCTGCAACTCTGGTGAACGGTGCAGGACGATTAGCAGACGGTTCTAGTCAATTGCAGGCAGGCGCTAGCCAACTGCAAAATGGTAGTCAAGAGTTGGTTGCTGGAGTTGGTAAACTTCAAGTAGGAACCGACACCCTAGCAAGCTCCTTGAGCAAGGCGCATGAGCAGCTCTCTCTTGTCTCTGTTGAGCGTGGCAATGCAGATGCCCTATCAAATCCAGTTACCCTTTCTCACAAAGATACAGACGAGGTCCCAACTAATGGAGTAGGTATGGCGCCGTATATGGTGTCTGTTGCCTTAATGGTCGTAGCCCTTTCAACCAATGTCATCTTTGCAAAGCGCATTGACGGAAAAGAATACACATCACGTTCAGAGTGGGCCGTGAATAAACTGGTCATCAATGGTACGATTACGACATTAGCCAGTGCGATTTTGTATGGAGTGTTGCATTTGATTGGGGTGGAACCGAGTCATCCGCTTGCGACTTTTGGTCTGATTCTCCTTGCAGCATGGGTCTTCATGGCCTTGGTCACAGCCTTGATTGGCTGGAACAATCACTTGGGTTCCTTTGCTTCTCTCATCATCTTATTGTTGCAATTGGGGTCTAGCGCTGGAACGTATCCGATTGAGTTAAGTCCAAGCTTTTTCCAAAGAGTGCAGCCTTATCTACCGATGACCTATACGGTATCAGGTCTTCGTCAGACCATTTCCATGGGCAGTCACATTGGCCATCAAGTGACCATCTTGAGCTTCTTTCTTATCGGCTTTATGGTGGCAGGTCTTCTTCTCTTTCGTCCCGACCAAGTTCAAGCTGAACAATAAGAGGGAGTGGGACTCAATCGTGATTTCGTAGAAATCGATTTTGTAGTCCTCGCTCTCTAGTTTCTAGGCTCGGGTATCAACAGTCACTCCCCTGACTGTCCTCGCTCTCTAGAGTTTCTGGGCTCGGGTATCAACAGTCACTCCCCTGGCTGTCCTCGCTCTCTAGTTTCTAAGCTCGGGTATCAACAGTCACTCCCCTGACTGTTGATATCCGCAAGGTTGACTTGCTTCCACAATCGAGAATTGTGGAAGGTTGGAAATAAGGCTAGCGAACGATTCTTCGCTAGCCTCTTTAATAGAATATTGATTTATCAATGTCATGGATAAGTTGCTCACAACTTTCTGTTCTCTTCAATGCTCCACTGGAGCATTGAACCCAGCGACAAGCCTCGCTTTCTAGTTTCTAGGTTCAGGTATCAATAGTCACTCCCCTGACTATTGATATACGTCAAACTGCTCAAATTATAAAAATAAGGAGGTTGGGTAATTATGTCCCAGCCTCTTTTGTTATAGTCCTTTAGTTTTCTTCTATATGAACGGTCATGGCCTTGGTGTCAACGCTAACGGTCGCTCCAATGGTCACCGTAAAGAGGGGCTGGGTGTGGGCAAAGTCCATATCGTAAATCACTGGAATCGTCCTTAAGACAGGATATTTGTCTAGAATGTAGAGAAGAAGCTCTTCGGTCATTTGACATTCTTTTGGAAAACGGCCGATAAGGACGGCTTTTGGCTCTGAATAGGCTTGGAGCAGGGCTGCTAGTGCTCGGTCAAAGTTGAAATAATCATCTTCTTCGGCTTCTTCTAAAAAGAGAATGTAATCTGTATCTTGCGGTGCATAAGGCGTGCCACGAAGGAGCGAGAAGGTCGAGAGATTACCACCGATAGCAGTAGCTTGTGCTTGTCCGTGGTTATACACTTTCCACTCGGTCTGGTGGAAGGTCATCTCTGCATCAGGCAGATACCAGGCGTTACTGCCCCATTCTTGGCTGGGGGTGAGGTCGTATGAAGTCTGGCTCAAGGCTGTTAACCAGCTTTCTGTCTGATAGTCTTGGAGGGCCTCCATTTTAATGCTGGGTCTTAAAACAGGGTTAAAAGTTGAAAAAAATATCTATACCTTCTTTGGTTGCCTCAACCCTTGATATTACAAGCTCTACAGCCTGTTTTTGTGTATCGTAGTCAGCGGTCAGTACGTCTGGGAATGCTAGAAAGGTGTCTATTTTTTTGCGTAATTCATCTTCTCTTGTTGTAGCTGACAAGAGTTTTATTTGTTCTTCCATGAACTCATTTTCGTTTAGTAGTGATTTTGATTGCTGTTTCAGATCATCAAGAGAAATAAGGTCATTCAAATATAGGTCATTTAATTTTGATAGCTTTGATGTATTTTGCTTTATCTTTTTTTCATAGGTTGCTATTTTGTTATGCAGCTCATTGTCCTCAGCAGGTTTGATGTCTTTTAACTTTTCAGGATTTTGTTGTAACTTTGCCACCTCATTCAGGATATACCCCTCCAGTACAGATTGTTTGAAACGTGGGTTTGTACACTCCCCTGTACCCCTAGATCTTGTGTTAGGGCAAAAGAACGAGATAGACCGTATGCCAGTAAGTTTATTTTTCTTATCTTTTTCTGACTTTAGGTGTGCTCCACATAGACCACAGTAACAAATTTTAGAGCCGATATATTTTCTTTGAAATGGGGGAACCCATTCAGCGTTATGATATTTTGCCAGCCTCTTTTTTCGTTCAAGTTGAGCGAGTTCAAAAGTTTTTTTATCTATGATGGGAGTGTGTTTAGCTTGGTAAGTTTGCCCCATGTATTTCATCATTCCACAATATACAGGGTTGTCAATGATAACTGTGACAGCGTGGTGTTTCCAATCATGATTTTTACCGTGATAATTCATTGAGTTCAATTTTTGAACAATTTTATTAACTGAGGCCCCTTTTAGGAACTCACTATATATCATTTCAACTATCGGAGCTTTAACCTCATCTAGCTCTAGGTCGCCTGTTTCTTTGTTGTAATTGTAAGCAAAGGGAGGCATTCCCCAAGACATAGCTTTCCCAGCTTTCGCCCTACCGATTTTCCCCATCATCATTCTTTCTGCAATGTTTGCCCTATCTAGTTCAGCGTATGCTGATAGCATACCAAAAACCATTTTTCCAACTGGGGTAGAGGCGTCAAAGTTCTCTGTAAAGCTGACTAATCTAATACCGTTTGGATTGAAAACATCTTCTACAAGCACAATATTCTCTTTTTGAGAGCGTCCAAGCCGTTTCAAGTCGTATATGAGTACAATGTCGAATAATTTTCGTTTAGCGTCTCTAGTGAGTCGTTCTATCTCTGGTCTGTGCATATTTTTTCCAGAAATCCCTGGATCAACATACACATCATAAAGAGTCCACTCTTTCAATTTGCAGTAGTTTGTCAATAAGTCAACTTGTTCATCAAGTGAATAGCCATCATCTACCTGTCCTTGTGTGCTGACACGGACATAGATAGCCACTTTATTCCTGTCCATCATAATAGTACCTCTTTCAAAATTTCCTAAAAAATGATAAAATGGGTACAAGAAAACACCTCAAAAGATAGCCTCTTTTGAAAGTTTTCCTGAATACCTGCCTCACGCTCTGAGTCGCCAAACTTTGAGAGCGTGGGGCTTTTTTTATTTACTCAAAATCATATTCAAGCACATTGGTCATGTGTGACTGTGCCACTTTATTTCCTGCCTGATCGTATGCAGTGATGAAATATGATTTGTCTTCTTCTGTTTCTAAGAAAACAACCATATTGACAGCTCTGCTAACGCTATTCAAGACATCAGTTTTTTCTGTATCTGACAGAGTTGAAAAACTGTCATTGACAGTAGCATTGATAGCTCCATTATCTTTTAGTTTGAGTTCGTAGATGTGAGCTGTCCACTCATAGCCATCAGCTCCCTCTTGGTTGAACTGGACGCTTTCATTGAAACTATCTGAGATTTTGACATTCATTTCAGCTACATCATAGGCAACCTTTTCAGAGCTTTGTTCAGTTGTCTCAGTAGATGAGCTTTCAGATGTCGAACTCTGCTCAGTAGTGGTAGTCTGAGTAGTCACTTGAGGTGTTTCCGTCTTAGGTGCAAGACCTAGAGCTTGTAAAATAAACCCAAGGGCAGCAAGGGCTAAAAAGCCCACTCCAAACAATTTCAATTTTTTCATGATATTCTCCTTTGATTATGGTTTATAGATGTCTACGACTTCTCCAATAGTTCTGATGTCATCATCTTCTGTTAGATAGATTTCCTCATAGCTATTGTTTAGACTTTGTAGGTACCAAGCTCCACTATAGTCACGCTTTAACTTTTTGACAAAGTTTTTGCCGTTTACCTGGAAGATGCCAATATCATTGATGTCCACCTGGCTTGTAACTTTGATAAAGAGTAGATCATTATCCTCTATCAATGGTTCCATGGAGTCGCCTGCTACTTTGGCAATGGTGTCATACTTTTTAGGAACGTCATTGGCACGCAGTCTAACCTCCATGTGCAGATTGTCCTCCTGGAATGTACCACGGCCAGCAGCAACCAGACCCTCAACATAATCAGTGACATAGTCCTCATTGTCTTCTGATTGGAACTTGTCAAAGATAGATGTTACTTTAGGTTTTTCTTGCTCCTCTAATTGAGCTTTGGCAAAGTCTAGGACTTTTTCTTTTCTAGATAATTCTAGTTTTTCGTATATAGGACCTAATTCAGCTTGAGCCTCGTTGTTTACTTTTTGGATCCCTAGTAAGTATTCAGGAGTAATGCCTAAAACTTTAGCAAAATCATCAGCCCTGTTTAACGGAAATTCCCTTGTTTTATTGAAATATCTAGACATGGTAGATTTTGCAATTCCAACACGCCTAGCTAATTCACTCATTGACAACCCTTTTTCATCTATATTCTCTTGAATAAGTGAAATGATTTCATCATTAGTTCTCATGTTTCTTTTTCCTTTGATTTGATGATTTTATTATAACACCGTTCCCAAAAATATACAAGAGGAACGATAAAAAACATTTTTTGTTATTTTTTTCAAAAAATGGGTTGACAAAGTGGAACACATAGGTATATAATAAAATCGTTCCAAAACGGGAACCAAAATAACAAAAAGGAGAACACGGTATGACAATCAATTTAAAACGATTGAAAGCTGAACGTATCGCAAGCGGGATGACGCAGGATGAAGTAGCTCACCGCATGGGATGGAAAACACGGACACCATACGCTAAACGTGAAAATGGTATTGTCTCTATTGGTGCTGATGAGCTAGCTCAAATTACTCTGATTTTTGGGCTACCAATGGAAAAAATCACTATTTTTTTTGACAACGACGTTCCCGAAATGGAACAGTCATTGGCATAGAGAGGAGTTAGTATGAACGAACTCATCAACGTAACACTGAATGACAATCATGAGCCTGTGGTATCAGGCAGACAATTACACGAGGCTTTAGGAGTCAAGACTCCGTACTCAATGTGGTTTGACAGAATGATTGAGTACGGCTTTACCGAAAATCAAGATTTTTTGCTTAACAATTTTGTGAAGCAAACAGGACGGGGTGGACATAATAAAGTTGACCACATCATCAAGCTAGATATGGCCAAAGAAATTGCTATGATCCAGCGTACTGATAAGGGCAAACAGGTCAGAGCCTACTTTATCCAAATTGAAAAGGACTATAACAGCCCTGAAAAAATCATGGCAAGAGCCTTACTCATGGCAGATAAGAAAGTCCATAAGCTAGAGGCACAGATTGAGGCAGACCGTCCTAAGGTGCTGTTTGCAGACGCTGTTAGTGCCAGCCACACATCTATCTTAGTTGGAGAGCTCGCAAAGCTACTTAAACAGAATGGGGTAGATATTGGAGCAACACGCCTCTTTACTTGGCTACGCAACCACGGTTATCTTATCAAGCGTAATGGGCGTGATTGGAACATGCCTACACAGAAAAGCGTAGAGCTTGGGCTGATCAGGGTCAAAGAAACAAGCATTACTCACTCTGACGGTCATATCACGGTAAGTAAGACACCACTGGTAACTGGCAAAGGTCAACAATATTTCATCAACAAGTTTCTTAACCAAGAGTATTTACCAGGTTAGGAACGCAAAAAAGCCCCTCTGGAACGGCAATTCCATTGAGGGACTAGCAAAATACTTTACGAGGTAATTATATCATGTCAAGAAAAAAAGGACAATGGACACCCAAGGTTACTAGCCTACGCAAGGTAATTGTTGACGGTGTGGAGCAATGGGTAGAGTTTGATCCAGCAACTTATGTCATTCCAGCAGGTCATCCTTATTATGACATTGTAGGAATGCAAAAGCATGAGCTACGGAAAGGAGCTTAGTTTATGAGGTATGCAGTATATTATCAGGAACACTCACGAAAATTACACAGCTATCAATAATGCTTTTTTACAAGACAGCAATCTCAAACCTGCAACTATAGGAATTTTGGTCGTAATTTTAAGCAATAAACCTGATTGGATAGTATATCCTGATGAAATTGCTAGGAGGTTGAACATCAGTAGGAATACTGTTGACAGCCATTTCAAGATTTTAGAAAAAGCAGGTTATATGAGAGTTGTTAAGCGTAGTCTTGGGAAAGGCAAAGGTAGTGAGGTGCACAGGTTTTTTTCAGATGTACCAATAACGGATAGCTATTTTGATTACCTGAAAAGCAATCTTGAAAAAGAGTTATCCACAGGTGACACAGATTGAGTGTTACAGTTCCCAAAAACTGCAATCTGAAAAACTGCAATCTGAAAAACTGCAATCTGAAAAACTGCAATCTGAAAAACTGAGCACTAATAAATACTAACTATACAACAAGTACTAACTTACAATAATCTAAGCCTTACGGCACTAACTTAGTAATAAATACTAATTTACAAAAAACTAGTAGTAATAATAAATAAAGAAAGGGATAACCAAAGTTATCCACAGGTATAAAAATCATGTTTAGAAAATTTGAGAACCAGCACACTAACAAAAAGAACACCATCATTGATGAAATTGAGAAATTTCAAGAAAAAATCCACATGTCAAGCGTTGCAGCTTTAGCACTGATGGATATTGGGATTTTGCCTAAGGATGATATGGCTAAACAAAAAGCCTTACTCACACATGAAATCTCACACGCTATCAAAGACATCTTGAATGGCATGTCAGCACAAGAGGCTATTAACAAGATGATGGAAGACGACGAGGAGGAAGACTAATGCTAGAGAAATTGAAACGATATTTTGGACTAGATGAACTGGCAAAGGCTGAGCCAACTCAAACCGATAGCACTCTGATTGAGCTAAAAGCCCTCAAAGCTGAGAACCGTAGGCTTAAAGGACTTATTGACCAAAAAAACGCCATACTACAAGAACTGTCTCAGGAAAACATGGCTATTGGCCGTGACCGTCAACAAATGGCTGACATCATTGCAAGACAGCAGCGACTGATTGACGCTTATGCAACTCTATCATCTTGAGGAGGTGCAACATGGACGGTACTTACCCATGGTTTGACTATGACCGTGACTATCTACAACCTGAGGAACCACGCCAGGTACATGATCCTGATGAATGGGTGTTCAGAGGCGGTCAATGGATTTATGTAGGAGATAACTAGCCTATGGAAAGAGAACGCTATGAAGACAATGCTTACTGGCGGAAACGTTACTTAGAGCTTTGTTATGAGCTAGGAGAGATTATCAATGAGCAACATGACAAGATAATCTCAATTACCAACGAAAATAGACGCCTAAAGCGTGAAAACTGGAACTTGAAACAGACCAAAAGGAGAAGAAAATGACTAACAATCAATTATCAACCCAACAAGCTAAGCGTGACATTGCTATTGATACCAGTGTTTGGACTTTCCAAGATGTCAAACGCTATTTTGACCCTCAAAACTTGCTGACTGAAAAACAAGTAGGGCAAGCCTTATCTCTCATCAAGGGACGCAATTTGAACCCTTTGGCCAATGAGGTCTATATTGTTGCCTATAAGAAAAAAACTGGAGGCACCGAGTTCAGCTTGATTGTCTCAAAAGAGGCATTTCTCAAGCGTGCTGCCCAAAATCCAAACTATGAGGGATTTGAGGCAGGTGTTGTCACCGTGGATACTGATGGAGTTATGCACGAACGCAAAGGAGCTCTCATGTTACCTGGAGATACTTTGGTAGGTGGTTGGGCTAGAGTCTATCGGAAAAATTTCAAAGTACCTGTAGAAATCTTTGTCAGTCGTGAAGAATATGACAAGAAACAGAGTACCTGGAACGCTATGCCAGCAACCATGATCAGGAAAACAGCTCTAGTTAATGCTCTACGTGAGGCATTCCCTGAGGATTTGGGAAATATGTACACGGAAGATGATGGTGGTGAAACTTTTGACCGTATCAAACAGGCGGAACCTGTTGAAAGCCGCGAGGATGTCATGGCACGCAAAATGGCTCAAATTGAGCAGATGAAACAGGAACAAGCTACGAGACAGATTGACACAAGCTATCCAACTGATGATGTGATTGATCCTGATGACGAGCCAGTACAGGGTGAGCTATTGGAAGATTTGGAATACTAGGAGGACAACATGCAAGAATTACAAGTAAAGGTAACACAGGCACAAGTTGAAATCATTGACCGTGAAAAATTTGAGCAGAATATCAATGATGTTGTAGCAAAATACAAAAATTATACAGTAACAGCTGCAACCATCAAAGAAGATAAGCAAGTTCTAGCTGATCTACGCAAACTCAAAAAACAAATCTCTGATGAGCGTATCAAGATTAAGCGTGAGTTGTCTCAGTCCGCTGATGAGTTTGACAAGTATATCAAGGACACCAGCGAACCAATGGACAAAGTCATTGATAAGATTGCTACTGATGTCAAGGCTTTTGAAGAACATCAAAAAGCTGTCCGTCTGGATACTGTTAAGAGCTATCTAGCCAACAAAGCGGCTGAATATATGCTGGACCCTAGACTCTTTGATGAAAAAGCCTTGGAATACATTAAGGCCTCAGACTTTATGGCTGATGGCGTGACCTTGAAAAAAGTCACAATGAAATCTCTTGAGGATATGGTCACCTTTGAATACCAAAAACAACAAGAGCATGAAAAAGAAAAAGCTGCCATCTCTGGACAATGTGCTGAGTACGGTATGACTGATCAGCCGTATATCCGTATGTTGCAGTCAATGTCTTTGGCTGATGTAATGCAACAAATCATGTCAGACTATCTCTTTGAGCAAGAAAAGCAAAAAATGCGACAGGCTGAGGCTGAAAGAGAACAACTTTTGGCAGAGCAGCAAGCGAAACAACAGGCACAGGCTCAGAAATCAACAGAGCCCCCAAAAGTTGACCCAGAAACAGGCGAGATTTTGGATGGTGGGCAATTATCCCAAAATGAGCCTGACACGCTCAGAGGGGCTGAAAATGAGCCAAAACGCTACACACAAAAAATGACCTTGGAAGTCTATTTTGCCAACACAGCAGAAAAAGACTTATTCAAGGCAGGACTGTCAGAGCTTGGTTTTGAACATAAGCAAAATTATCAGGTTAGCGGCTATCAACGGATTGAGCCAGTAACTCAAGAACAACTCAATGAATTGTGTGGGTGGTAGTTATGGAAATCAGAACAGTATCAGATAGTGTAGCCATATACTCAGACGGCAAGCGGCTGCAAGTTATTCATGACTTAGGAGATGAGTTTGTCCTTGATTTTGGCTATCGGACAGAGAATGTAGTCAATATTGACGAACTTAGTCCAGGTATTGTTGATAGGATTGTGCCAGTTTTCAAAGTCAGCGGTTTTTGCTCTAGGGGTGGAGAGGGTATGCACAGCTTACGCTGGGCTATCCTCCAATTCCAAATATTTGAGAACTACATCAAGGACAATCAGGCTGACTTGCTTGATTGGTGGAAAAATCCAGGAGGGGAAGATGGCAACTAATGAAATTGAGATCAGTAATGAGCAGGCATTGATGGGAACACAATTACAGATTGGTAAACAGGTCATGATGGCTTTGCTTGAATTACATAGTGACAGCAATAAAAGTGGGATAATTCTACCCATAAAACTAAATGACATAGATTTTAATGTCACGATTGAAAGGGACTAAAAATGGTAATTTTTGAATTTATTTTATTAGCGGGTTGGACTTTCTTATGGCTATGCCTAGGGTTCCTACTGGGTGAACGCAATGCAGGAAAGGACAAGTCAAATGATTAACAATGTAGTACTGGTTGGAAGAATGACCAAGGACGCTGAACTTAGATACACGCCATCTAATGTAGCGGTAGCAACGTTCACTCTTGCCGTCAATCGCAACCGAAAAAACGAAAATGGAGAGCGTGAGGCTGACTTTATTAACTGTGTGATTTGGCGCCAGCAAGCCGAGAATTTGGCCAACTGGGCTAAAAAAGGTGCTTTGATTGGCGTGACCGGTCGGATTCAGACACGACATTATGAAAATCAGCAAGGGAAACGTGTCTATGTGACAGAAGTCATCGCGGATAGCTTCCAATTGT
>NZ_MSJM01000008.1 GCF_001921845.1 Streptococcus cuniculi
GAAATACGATTTCTTCGTCCGTCTCCCTAATTTTCTGTCGATTTTTTAACGCTCTTATATCATGTTATTTGAATGCGAGCTAAAATCTCGGAAAATAGACGAGCCGTCCTAGAAATACGATTTCTTCATCCGTCTCCCTAATTTTCTGTCGATTTTTTAACGCTCTTATATCATACCTTAATTCGGAGGAAAAAGATATGCCCGCCCATAAGAACATTTGGATTGCCTGTTGTCTGAACCTGGCCTTTGCTCTTCTTGAAGCAGTCTGTGGTCTCGTCTTTCATTCAAGTTTGATTCTGGCTGATGCTGTCCATGACCTTGGCGATGCCCTAGCTATCGGTCTTTCAGCTGTGGTTGAGACCCATGCAAGAAAGAAAGCCGATACTCGCTACACCTTGGGCTACAAACGCTACAGTTTATTAGGAGCGCTCCTTGTCTCTGGCATTCTCATTGTAGGCTCTATCCTAGTGAGCATTGAAAATATTCCCAAACTCTTTGCACCAGAAAAGGTAGACCACCAAGGCATGTTTTTCCTAGCGATTGCGGCGATTATTGTGAATCTTGTTGCCAAGGGGATTGTAGAAAAAGGGCATACCCAGCATGAAAAAATCCTCAGCCTGCATTTCCTAGAAGACATTTTGGGATGGTGCCTAGTCCTTGTGCTGGCTATTGTGTTCCGCTTTACAGACTGGTATATCCTAGATCCTCTCTTCTCCCTTCTGATTGCTGGCTTTATCTTGTATAAGGCTCTTGGCCAATTCTGGGAGAATTTGGCTATCTGCCTAGAAGCAAGTCCCAAGGAGGTGGATAGGGAAAAAATAGTGACAGAATTGTGTCAGATTGCAGCTGTAGAGGCAGTGTTGCAATTGCAAATCTGGACCTTGGACGGACGAGAACATTGTGCCATGCTACATTTGCAGGTGGAAGAGCAGGAGCAGATGCCAGAAAGCAAGAAATTGGCCCGCTCTATCTTACACAGGTATGGAATTTATCAGATGAGCATTGAATGCGACAGCAGTATGGAGGAGCACCAAGCACATACGCAGTGGTGAGAAAAGCCTAGGGAGTAGCCTAGCCTTATCCTAATCCTTTCTCAATCCACTCTATAAATGTTGAGCTAAGTCTCAACATTTCCGAAGCGAAGAGTAGCTGATGAGGCTCGCTCCGCTCGCCAAAATCGAAAAATCGAATGGCAAGTCGAAAGTGACGATGTATCAAAGTTCATTCATTGGACTATAACTTGTTTAAATAGATCTTGGGTTGGTCTAGGTTCTGCGTCAATCTGCTACACCTATGAAACGTAACGAGATAAGGGAGTTTAATCCCACTCCCTTTTTAAGATTCTGATCGATATTCACGTGCTGCGGGCGGTTGATAGGTTGCGATAAATTGTTCCATTTCCTCCACATTATCCGAAAAAAGAGTCTTTTCACGATCTTCTTGAGTCAAAAATCCTGCGCTTACCATGGTATCAAAGAATTGTTCTAAGGCCTGATAGTAGCCTGCGATGTTAAAGAGAATGCAGGGCTTGTCGTTTTTTCCAATCCTTGCCCAGGAGATGACCTCGCTGATTTCTTCCAAGGTGCCAGGCCCTCCAGGCAGTGCGATAAAGACGTCCGCATACTGAATTAAAGCGAGCTTGCGTTCAGACATAGTCTCAACGGTATGGAGTTCTGATAGGCGGGGGTGAGCGAGCTCACGTTCTTTGAGAAATTCTGGAATGATGCCAATCACCCGTCCACCGTGTGCCAGAACCGTATCAGCAACCAAACCCATAAGACCCGTATTACCACCGCCATAGACCAGAGTATGTCCCCGTTCTCCAATCCACTTCCCAAGGGCAATCGTTCCCTCTTGGTAGATAGGGTCCTGCCCCAAACTTGCTCCACAATAAACCGTTACTTTCATTGTCCCTTAAACCTTTCTTCTAATTTTTCCTTGTGACTGGTCATGATGTCTTCAAGCGAAATCTGGTAGGTATCCGCGATGATAAAGAGGTTGTCCAGAACATCGCCTAACTCCTCACGAATGTGGCCGAGATTTTCTTCCTGATTGCTGATGGGTTCATCTGGCCGATCACGCCCAATCTCCATTTTCCGAATAGCCTGCGCCAACTCTCCCACTTCCTCGCAGAGAAAATTAGTCCGAATAAAGGGATTGTAGGCGTACCAATTGCGCTCCTTGTAAAACTTGCTGACCCAATCCTGATATTCCCGAATGTCCATTTTTGCCTCCTAACGATAGTTGCTAGTATTATAGCACGAGTGGATAAGAATAGCGAGTGAGAAGAGATGGTTATCTATGTGTTTTATAGGACCCCGGCCTTGAAATATAGTCTTTTGAATGAGCTTTGATACATCGTCACTTTCGGCTTGCCGTACTCCTAGTCAATGAAAATCAAGAGCAGACTAGGCGATGCCGATGCAGATAGAACTGAAGTTCATCAAACCAAGTCAACAAGGTCTGCTTTGGATTTTCGAAGAGTATCAAGTACTGCCTGCGTCTTTCGGTTCCTTGTCTGAAAGTTCATTCATTTGACTATAGTTGACAAATTACAGGATTAATGCCATAATAAGGTTACTGAGGTACGTTCATAGCAACGCCAAAGCCCATAGGTATCGTTACTACCTACGGGCTTTTTAGATGAACGGGCGTTTTTAGGCTGACAACACTAGTTGTCCTTGCTATCCAGCCATTTGCAGATGAAATAGAGCAATATACCGGATATTATATCTGCTATGATAGCAAGTAAGACGTCTGAGGTTACGTCCATGTGCAACACCTCCTTTCCAGCAACAGGACTGCTCAAGGTTAAGCATTGCTTAAGTATTATACCATGAACAGATAGTAAGAGTAAGGGGGTGGCTATTCAGCAACGCGAACATTAGGAGCCGATTATTCATGTACACAGCTAAAAAACTATGGTAAAATACGAATAGAAAGGATGTCAAGAAGCTATTTATCCTTTCTTAGAGTTATGGTTGGAGACTGATCCAGCTTAGGATAATACTGGCCAAGAATATCTCAAGCAGGGTCGCGCGATTGAGTGGAATAAAAATGAACAAGAATGAGCAAATTTTATGGAAGATTTTCCAAGCATTAGATTGTTTTTTTGATCCGTTGGGATGGTATCCTGGTGATAGTCCGATAGAAAAAGTTATCGGCATGATTTTAGTTCAAAACACTAGCTTTACGACCGTCCGCTACTCGATTGACAATCTAAAAGACTGTCTTTCCATTGAGGCCATGCTTCATTTACCACTAGAAGAGTTGCAGGAAAAAATCAATCCAAGTGGTTTTTATGTCCAAAAGAGCCTTGCGATACGGGAAGTCTTGACTTTGATAGACTCCTATGGTGGCTTTGAGGAGATAAAGAATGTGCATCCAGCATCATTTCGAAACAGGCTTGTATCCATTAAAGGAATTGGCAATGAAACCGCAGATGTCATCTTGTTATATCTAGCACAGGATAAACGGTTTATTTCTGATGCCTACGCTAGAAGAATACTGGGGCGTTGTCTCGGCATGGAGTTCAAGCATTACAATGACATGCCACAGATTAGGGAGTATTATATAAAAAGGCTATCCATCGGTCAATTGCAGCAATTTCATGCGATGATTGATGAATTGGGCGGAAGGATTTGTAGGAAAAAGCCTAGGTGTTCCTTGTGTCCGTTGAAAGCAGATTGCTTGTTTCATAATGTAGGTGGTTGATATATGGAAAATCAGTTTGAATATCTAATGGCGCATGATACGATTGCTACAGCAAAAGCATTACTTGGGATGGAGTTGTATGTAGGCGAGTGTTTCATTGGTAGAATTGTAGAGACAGAGGCCTATGTAGGAGTAAAGGACAGTGCTTCGCACAGCGCAGGAGGTAGGCGGACCAAGAAAAATGAATCCATGTATCTGGAGGCCGGGCATTGGTATGTATATCAAGTTCATGGGCATAACATGCTAAATTTGGTGACAAAAGAAAGAGATGTGCCAGAGGCAGTATTGATTCGTGCCTTAGAAGTGGACGGCGATATTCCCCAAGCCAACGGCCCTGGAAAATTAACTCGCCGCGCCAATATCACCAAGGTCTTTGATGGTCAGCCCATCGATCAATGTGACTTGTATCTCAAAGCGGGCGCAACGCCCGTGCACATTGAGCAGCGCGCTCGAATCGGGGTAACATGCACAGATAAGTGGAGAGAAGCACCGCTTTGCTTTTATGTTCGAGGTAATCGACATGTTTCGAAAATAAAGAAAAAAGGCTTGCTGCCAGACGAAGAGACCTGGCGGTGAGGAGAAGAAAAATGGCTCTTTCATGTAGTCATCGGAAGGTGAAGAGAGTTTTTAGATAAAAAAGACCGCTAGGATAATATCTTAGCGGTTTGGTTTATCTTTGACAGTTTTTATTAGGAGCTGAAAGGCTTCTAGAAGTTGTTCTTGACTTGCTTTGGGTAATTCAGCAAGTTGGTCAGCTAATGTTTCTAATTGGGGATTTTGAGGGGTAACACGGCTTTCAAATAGAACTGAAGGTGCAGTATCTAAAGCTGTTAAGATTTTCTCAAGTGTATCAATTTTGATATTTGATCCCTTGGTTTCAAGGTTTGAAATATAGTCAATACCAACGCCGGCTCTTTCGCTTAACTGTTGTTGACTTAGACCTTGTTCTTTGCGAATTAGGCGAATTCTACGTCCTATATAATTTTGTAATTGGATTGATTTCATGTAACACCTCATCTATAAATCAATGATACAGGTATTTAAACTATAAAATAACCATGTTTTAAGCAAAAAAATACAAAAAATTAGTCCATAAACAAAATTTTGTGGTAAAATAGTCTATAAAAGGGAGAGTATGATGGTATTCTCTCAAATAAAAAAAGGAGTTTAATATGAAAACAAGGCGGTGGATTACTCTACTTACTACTGGAATTTTAGCAACTACTTTGTTAATAGCTTGCTCACCTAAACAAGAGTCGGCAGAACAGCCATCTATGGATTCATCATCAGAAGTCTCAATTTCAACTAGCGAATCATCTTCAGATACAGAGCAATCTAGTTTCAATGCTGATGATTACCTAACGATTGATACTAGTAAAATTACTGATTTTGAGTTATCACCAATGGTTAAGAGTGCAGTTGGAACGTATTCGGGGGTAGTTGCTAATAGCTGGTCAACGAAAGAATATCAAGTTAAAATCAACGAAGATGGGACTTATTTTATGCTTTCTCGTGAACTTTTTCCACGAGATGAAGAGACTATCCTTCCCAAGGCAGATCCTAGACCGTATCTAGATAGTTCAAATAGACAACAGTCAAAGCAACTTGAAACTACAATTGATGGGAAGTTGTATGAATTTAGTGATTTTCACTTTACTCGTGGTGTGCTAGTTGAGAAGTATGGGCAATTGTATTTCGCTCCCTTAAATGATCAAGATATTTTTCCTTATCTTGATCAAAACGGTAACCTTGATTTTGTCAAAGGGATTCTAGTTAGTACTCTCAGTTATGGGACCTATGATCGCGTTATAGATACAACTTCAGATTATGAAATATTTTTGACAAAGACATTTGATTACTCTAAAACACTACCTGATCCTTCTCCATATTTTGTCATTGATTCTGGAAAGTTGACAATAGACAAAGTTGAAGTACCTAAATCATCAAATGTAGATTCTTTCTTAACAACAAACTTAAATAATAGTTTTGCTAAAGAAAAAATCTTGAAACAAATTGAGAGTGCTAATGATGTTTTGCAATTTGCAAGAAGTAAAGTACCTATCGACACCTACACGATTAAAGCATTGAGTGATTTTTCAGATGTCTACACTAGTGATAATCAACGGATTAATGCTAAATATGCTGTTACACTTAAGGATGAGAAGCATACGCTTACAGCGTATGATGAAACAGAAATTTATGTCTATTATGAAGGAACAATCTATTACGGTAAGGAATTAAATGGAAAATTTGTTCTTGATGGAGCAATTTAAAATAAAAATAAATAAAATAGAAGAGGAAAATATAAAATGCAAGTTACTAAAGAAATTGAAAAGTTATTCGCTGTATCAGTGGCAACGCCTTGGATTAAAGGAAAAATGGATGTTGATGCGCATAATGTCATGATTGATATTCCAAATACAGTATTATTTGGTCTTGTACCTGCTGGTCGTCGTAAGCACACAACACCATTGGGGAATGTTTCCAATGTTTATACAAGTAGTTCTTACAAATTGGGGCGTATGTTAGGAGGTTTAGTTCTTTGTTTGCTAGGTTTTAGTATGTTTGGAGAAAGTTTTTTAGGTGGTCTAATTATTTTGGCTATCGGTGGTTTGGTTATTGCTTCAGGTATTATTACCGTTTTTCGTTATGAAAATAATGGGCGTTCCGTTACAATTCCGCTACCATTCTTTGAAGCACATCATGCTCAAGATTTCGCTGATAAGGTTATCGCACAAATTAACAAATATAATGATGATCGAAATGTTTTTATTAACAATCAATTAAGCGCTCAACTGATTAATAACCAAAACGTTCAATCTACTCAACAAATTATAGAGGCGCTTAAAAATAAGGATAGTTAATTGACACATCTTTTTATAGTTAATTATAAGAAAAAACTCTAGCCGTGAAAGCTAGAGTTTTGCTTTTGAATATAGTTTTTTTATTTCACAAAAAAGTAGTCAAAAAGCCTTTGAAACGTTGATTTCATAGGCTTTTGGTTTACTCAATTATTTAACTTCAGTAAAAATCACGTGTTTACGCAATTTTGGTGAGTATTTTTTCAATTGAAGACGGTCTGGAGTGTTACGTTTGTTTTTAGAAGTAAGGTACAAGCGTTCACCAGATTCTTTGTGTTCAAGTGTAATGTTTACGCGCATGGTATCTCCCTTCTATTATTCAGCTGCAGCAGCTTTAGCGATTTTACGTCCTTTGTAGTATCCTTTCAAAGATACACGGTGAGAACGTGAGTAATCTCCAGTAGTTTCGTCAAATTTCACAGTTGGAGCTGTCAATTTGTAGTGTGTGCGACGTTTGTTTTTCTTCGCTTTTGATGTGCGACGTGCAGGTACTGCCATTTCTTTCTATCCTCCGTTATAAGTGGTACGAGCATAGCTCGTTTCGTTTCATAGTCCGTCTATTTTCACTTATTACGTCGTTCATGCACCTTGCCTAACTCCAGTTATGCCTGCGATACATTGCCTAGTGCTAAATGAAAATAGAAAGACTATCCTATTCATTTGGCTTTTGCCAACTGTACTAGAATATCATATTTCTTTTGTAAAGTAAAGTTACTTGACAGATTTTTTTCAAAAAAATCGTTTACATGTGTCCATCAGGTGCTGATTGAATCCAGTAGCGTTCCATGGTATCACCATCAGGCGACAACCTCTGGTCTTCGTAGCGACAATGAGGCTGGGCTAGAATTGTTTTTCTGGAAGCGACGTTCCAAGTTGCGCAAGTCACTAAAACCTCTGATAATCCTAAATTTCGACAAAAATCTAGCGCTTGTGCGAGTTGAACTTTTGCAAGGCCTTTTCCTTGTTCGCTCGGTGCAATAGAGTAGCCGATATGACCAGCTGTATTCACTAGGAAATCCTGCTTGATATGATGGCGGATATTGACAATCCCAATGATTTTATCTTCATTTTGACGTTTGAAAACAAGGGTTGTTGAGGGGGCGCGGTCAGGACGTGGTTGTTCTTCTTGTTGCTTGATGTGGACGAGCCACTCTTTGAGTATAGGCATTTCCATCAAACGTGAACCACCGTTTAGATGTTGGTGCTTTTCTACAAATTCCTGCTTAAACTGCTCAAGGAAAGGTAGGTCTTTTTCAGTAGGCTTGTTGAGATAGTAGGTTTCCATGCTAATCCCCTTTCTGGCAAATAGTATCTTTTAGTATAGCAAGTCTGGGACATCTTGTCTAGGAACTCTGAAGTCTGTCTTTTCTTGTCCCCTGAAATGTGATAAAATAGGGGGAATGATACTCTGAAAAGGATAGAAACACATGAAATTACAAAAACCTAAAGGAACCCAAGATATTTTACCAAAAGAATCCGCCAAGTGGCAGTACGTAGAAGACTTTGCCCGTAAAACCTTTGGCAAGTACAACTACCAAGAAATTCGCACGCCGATTTTTGAGCATTATGAGGTAATTAGCCGCTCAGTTGGAGATACGACAGACATCGTCAGCAAGGAAATGTATGATTTCTACGACAAGGGTGACCGCCACATCACGCTTCGTCCTGAAGGAACAGCTCCTGTGGTGCGTTCTTATGTAGAAAATAAGCTCTTTGCTCCCGAGGTGCAAAAGCCAGTCAAGCTGTATTATATGGGCTCCATGTTCCGTTATGAGCGCCCGCAGGCAGGGCGTCTGCGTGAGTTTCACCAGATCGGGGTGGAGTGTTTTGGCTCTAGCAATCCTGCGACAGATGTGGAAACCATTGCAATGGCGGCACAGTTCTTCAAGGAAATCGGCATTCAAAATATGACCCTGCACTTGAACACCTTGGGAAGTAGCGCGAGCCGCGCAGCTTATCGTCAAGCTTTGATTGACTATTTGACACCGCTCAAGGAAAGTTTATCAAAAGACAGCCAGCGCCGTTTGGAAGAAAATCCGCTGCGTGTCCTCGATAGCAAGGAAAAAGAGGACAAGGTGGCGGTTGAGAATGCGCCGTCTATCTTGGACTACTTGGACGAGGAAAGCCAAGCGCATTTTGACAGCGTCCGTGAGATGCTAGAGGCCGTGGGCATTGACTATGTGATCAATACCAATATGGTTCGTGGGCTCGATTACTACAACCACACGATTTTTGAGTTTGTAACCGAGATTGCTGGTAGCGAATTGACCATCTGTGCAGGCGGTCGCTATGATGGTTTGGTAGAGTATTTTGGCGGTCCAGCAACGCCAGGGTTTGGCTTTGGAATGGGACTTGAGCGTCTGCTCTTGGTGCTTGAAAAGCAGGGAGTAGAGCTTCCAGTAGCAGAGGAGTTGGATGTTTATATCGCTGTTTTAGGCCAAGAAGTCAATGGCAAGGCTTTAGAATTGACCCAAGCTCTGCGCAATCAAGGTTTCAAGGCAGAGCGTGACTACCTAGGCCGCAAGCTCAAAGCCCAGTTCAAATCCGCTGATCAACTGCAAGCGACTGCGGTCATTGCTCTTGGCGAAAGCGAAGTAGAGCAGGGACAAGTAACTGTAAAAAACAACCAAACGCGGGAAGAAATAACGGTAGGTCTAGACGAACTGCAAACCAACTTTAAAGAAATATTTGACAAGATTGTTCACTAATTGAAAGGGGCTGAAAAATGAAAAAGGTTTTACAAGTTTCACTCTTGTTTATAGCTTTGTTTTTCATCAATCTATTGGTGTTCAAACTGCTTTCTAGTATGGGCTTTACTGTCGTTATGAGTGAAACTAGTTACGTACTTCCTCCTCTATTTTCTACTATCGTTTTGGTTCTTGTTTTCCCCCCCCAAAAAAAAAGGAAGTGAATATGAGAAATGAGATACCATCGTTCTCTATTTTTACATGAAGAAAAGCTGTTCATTCAGCTTTTTTCTTTTGGAGCGATTATCAGTCATGTTGAGCCGAGATGGGCTTGATAAAAAATTTTTAAGAGTATTTTAAAATTATATATTTTATAAAACTTTTCATTATTGATATCACAACCGGTATCATTTTAAAAGGAGTTGGATATGAAGAAAACATTAGTCACTAAACATTCAAAACAGGGGCGGGGACAAAAGTGCCCAACCTCCTTATTTTTATAATTTGAGCAACTTGACGCAGTAGTTGTCGGGCTTGTAAAACATTGATAAATCAATATTCTATTAGAAGAGGCTAGCGAACGATTCTTCGCTAGCCTTATTTCCAACCTTCCACAATTCTCGATTGTGGAAGCAAGTCAACCTTGCGGATATCAACAGTCAGGGGAGTGACTGTTGATACCCGAGCTTAGAAACTAGAGAGCGAGGACAGTCAGGGGAGTGACTGTTGATACCCGAGCTTAGAAACTAGAGAGCGAGGACAGTCAGGGGAGTGACTGTTGATACCCGAGCCTAGAAACTAGAGAGCGAGGACTACAAAATCGATTTCTACGAAATCACGATTTTTGTCCCACTCCCTGTTTTTTTATTTGTGAAATAAAAAAAGTTTGAGAAAAAAATCACAATATCGAAGTGAAAATCGTTATGTTGCGGGGTATTTAAAAAAACAATCACAAAATTTCAATAAAAAATTTGTGAAATCTTTAACAAAGTCTTTACAAACTGCAAGAAAAAGTGTAGAATATATTTGTGAAAAAGTTAACAAACAAAAAGTTAACAGAAAACAATTTTGGAGGAACCATAGATGGCTGAGAAAAAAGTATCACCAGAGGAAAAATTAGCAGAAGCTCGTGCACATGTAGATGGGCTTGTTCAAAAAGGCTTGGTTGCCCTTGAAGAGTTTCGTCAATTGAACCAAGAGCAGGTAGACTATATCGTTGCAAAAGCATCCGTAGCAGCTCTTGATCAACACGGTGTCTTGGCTCAACACGCTCAAGAAGAAACAGGACGTGGGGTCTTTGAAGATAAGGCTACCAAAAACTTGTTTGCTTGTGAGCACGTTGTCAACAACATGCGTGGTGTGAAAACAGTTGGGGTCATTGAAGATGATGAAGTGACAGGTTTGACCTTGATTGCAGAGCCAGTAGGTGTCATCTGTGGTGTAACGCCAACTACGAACCCGACTTCAACAGCAATCTTTAAATCATTGATTGCCCTTAAAACGCGTAATCCAATTATCTTTGCCTTCCACCCATCTGCTCAAGAATCTTCTGCGCATGCAGCGCGCATCGTCTATGAAGCAGCGGTGGCAGCAGGAGCACCTGAAAACTGTATCCAATGGATTACCAAACCATCTATGGAAGCAACTTCTGAGTTGATGAAACATGACGGCATCGCAACAATCCTTGCAACAGGTGGTAATGCCATGGTGCGTGCGGCTTACTCATGTGGAAAACCAGCTCTTGGGGTAGGTGCGGGGAACGTACCAGCCTATGTTGAAAAATCAGCCAATATCCGCCAAGCAGCCCATGACATCGTGATGTCTAAATCATTTGACAATGGGATGGTCTGTGCCTCTGAGCAAGCGGTGATTATCGATAAAGAAATCTACGATGACTTTGTAAAAGAATTCAAATCTTACCATGTTTACTTTGTCAATAAGAAAGAAAAAGCTCTCCTAGAAGAGTTCTGCTTTGGTGCCAAAGCCAACAGCAAAAACTGTGGCGAAGCAAAATTGAATGCGGACATCGTTGGGAAACCAGCGGCATGGATTGCAGAGCAAGCAGGATTTAAGGTACCAGAAGGAACAAATATCCTTGCTGCTGAAGTTGCAGAAGTAGGACCAAATGAGCCATTGACTCGTGAAAAACTCTCACCAGTTATCGCTGTTTTGAAATCAGAATCTCGTGAAGATGGTATGGAAAAAGCCAGCCAAATGGTTGAATTTAATGGTCTTGGACACTCTGCTGCTATCCATACAGAAGATGAAGATTTGGCAAAAGAATTTGGAACACGCGTCAAAGCTATCCGTGTCATCTGGAACTCTCCATCTACCTTCGGTGGAATCGGTGATGTTTACAATGCCTTCCTCCCATCATTGACACTCGGTTGTGGTTCATATGGCCGTAACTCAATCAGTGATAACGTAAGTGCTTTGAACTTATTGAACATTAAAAAAGTGGGAAGACGGAGAAATAATATGCAATGGTTTAAAGTTCCATCAAAAATTTACTTTGAACGTGATTCAATTCAATACCTCCAAAAAATGGCGGGCGTTGAACGTGTCATGATTGTGGCAGATGAATTGATTGTCAAACTCGGCTTTGTTCAACGTGTCATCGAACAGTTGCAATTGCGCACCAATAAAGTCATGTACACAGTGTTCTCAGATATTGAGCCAGATCCAGATATTACCACTGTTGAACGCGGTGCAGAGGCGATGAAATCATTCGCGCCAGATACCATTATTGCCATCGGTGGTGGTTCGGTAATGGATGCTGCGAAGATTATGTGGCTCTTCTATGAACAACCAGAAGTGGACTTCCGCGACTTGGTACAAAAATTCATGGATATCCGTAAACGTGCCTTCCGCTTCCCAGAATTAGGTCAAAAAGCCAAATACGTTGGTATCCCAACAACATCTGGTACAGGTTCAGAAGTGACACCGTTTGCCGTTATCTCTGATAAGAAGAACAACCGCAAATACCCACTTGCTGACTACTCATTGACCCCAACAATTGCGATTGTAGACCCAGCTCTTGTCTTGACTGTTCCAGGATTTGTAGCAGCAGATACTGGTATGGACGTCTTGACCCACGCGACAGAAGCCTACGTATCACAAATGGCCAATGACTATACAGACGGTATTGCGCTTCAAGCCATCAAACTCGTCTTTGAAAACCTTGAAAACTCTGTGAAGAATGCAGACTTTGCTTCTCGTGAGAAAATGCATAACGCTTCTACAATGGCTGGTATGGCCTTTGCCAATGCCTTCCTTGGAATTTCTCACTCGATTGCCCACAAGCTCGGTGGACGTTTCCACACTGTGCACGGTCGTACCAATGCCATCTTGCTTCCATACGTTATCCGTTACAACGGTACACGTCCAGCTAAGGCTGCAACATGGCCTAAATACAACTACTACCGTGCAGATGAGCGCTACCAAGAAATTGCTCGTATGCTAGGCTTGCCAGCTTCAACTCCAGAAGAAGCAGTAGAATCATACGCAAAAGCAGTCTACGACCTTGGTGAACGTGTCGGCATCAAGATGAACTTGAAAGAACAAGGCGTTGATGAAAAAGAATTGAAGAAATACTCACGCGAGTTGGCTCTTCTTGCCTACGAAGATCAATGTACGCCTGCGAATCCGCGCCTTCCAATGGTAGATCACATGCAAGAAATCATTGAGGATGCTTACTACGGCTACAAAGAACGCCCAGGTCGCATCAAATAATCGTGATCGTTCCCCAATAAAATAGATAGGGAGTGGGACAAAAATCGTGATTTCGAAGAAATCGATTATCCTCACTCCTTTATTTCTAGGTTCGGGCTAAAATAATCCACTGGATTATTTTACTCCCACCCCCGCAAGGTTGACTAGGTTTGTAGAACGTTGATAAATCAACATTCTACAAACCAGACAACTACTGCGTCAAACTGTTAAAACTATGTAACGTAACGAGGTAAGAGACTTTTGTCCCTGCCTCTATTTTTAGTGGTAGAAAGTAGTCTGGGTAGACTAGTGACCAAAGGAGTGGCCAGGTACTCCCTAAAACGATAAGAAGGGATGAGAATCATTGAGATAGTACCTTGTAATCTCTGTACCTGACTTTTTGTTCCATACGGATGACTTGTCTTTTCTTAGTGTGATGTTTATCTCGCTTTGTTCGCTAAGAAAACGACCATCTTTTTAGTAAAAAACTTGCTTTATTTTTATGAAAGCGTTATACTTGTTATAACAACTTGTCGAAAAAATCAATAAAGGAGTTTACTTATGAAGCGAATTGTATTAGCATGCTCTGCTGGGATGAGCACTAGTTTATTAGTGACTAAAATGCAGGAGGCTGCTCAAGCTCAACAGTTTGAAGCAATTATTTATGCTGTTTCGGTCAGCGAGTTAATTTTAGAAATCGAAAAGAATCCAGCGGATTTGATCTTATTGGGCCCACAGGTCAGCTATATGGAAGAAGAATTGAAAAATGATTCACATCTAGCTCATATTCCGATTGCTGTCATCAATATGATGGATTATGGCATGATGAACGGTGCCAAAGTTATTGAAATGGCGAAAACATTGTTGGAATAGAAGAAAAGGATTGTATCTAAATGAATATTAGTCAAAAAGATTTAGAAATCATCATGCAGTTAATCATGTACAGTGGTGAAGCCAAGGGGCTTGCTATGAAAGCAATTCAGGAAGCTAAGCGGGGAGACAAAGGCAAAGCAGATGAATTGATGAAGCAAGGGCATCAGACCTTAGTGAAGGCGCACCAAGCGCAGACAAGTATGCTTACTCAAGAAGCGGCAGGCGAGGAAATCCCTATTCAATTATTAACAATTCACAGTCAGGATCATTTAATGAATACCATTACGTTTCTTGATTTAGCCAAGGAAATCATCGAATTGTACAATCGTTAACAAGCGTAAAAAAACAAAGACGACTTACTCAATTTTGAGCAGTCGTTTTTGTTTATGTTTTTTCGTCAGACGAGATAGAAGGTCATGTCCTATTGGTTTGACCAAAGGAAATTCGTATAGGCAAATTGATGGATGAGAATGGTTCGTGTAGAAATTAAAATGAGTTCATTGTTATGACTGTAAAATGATTTTTTTAGCTTTAAGGCATCGTTGACGGGTGACGTGGAGGAGAAGGAGGTTATATCATAAGATTCTTCAATAGCTTTGATAAGAATTTCTCCGTCGCGAATGGCTTGATCAAATCCAAATTCTGATAGATAATCTGCTGTTAAAAATGGGAAGCAGTGTTCTTTTATAATAATCGTTTCTTTTGCAATAACCTCGGCGTTTAATTGGTGTTCTAGTTGAATCTTTAACAAGGTTGATGGATGGTGTAAGCCAAAGAGCTGTTTTAAAGCTAGTGGAGCTTCTATCTTTGAAAAAGAGATGATGTTGGTAGAAAAATCAGAAGATTCTAGCCCGTCATAATGATTTTTGAAGTCGAGAGAATAAAAAGAATTGTGGTTTTCTTGCTTTAAGCTAGAAACAAAGGAGCCTTTGCCTTGGATTCTATAGATATAGCTCCGATTTTCGAGTTCTTGCATGGCTAGGCGGACAGTCGTTCTACTGACTGAGTATTCTTCACCAATTTCTTTTTCTGTTGGGAGCTGGTCATTCGGCGAAAGTTCGTTTTGAATATATTCCACTAAGCTGTCAAATAGTTGATAATAGAGTGATTGTTTCGTTGAAGTGTCCCGCATAGGAGTTCTCCTTAAGCAATTTGTTATGACAATATCATAGCTCTATTATCTGATTTTTTGCTCAAAAAGTCAAAAAAATGACACAAAAGATTGACAGCGCTTGCAATTCGGTGTATACTTAATTTGTCAACAAGTTGTTATAACAAATTTAAAAAGGAGGTTTCTATGGGTAAGCGATTATTGGATTATGTCGCATCTGATTTTTTTAAGGCTTCTCCTATGGATTTAAAGCAAGCTATATTGGCTTCTGAAGGTAGAACCATTATGGCAGAGAATGTTCCGAGTCATAGTTCTTTTTTGGCTGGTGTTTCAAATGCAGAAATTGAAAGAGCAGCAGGGGCTGATTTGATTATGTTCAATGCTTTAGATTTATTCCATCCCGTTATTAAGGAGATTCCAGAAGATATTGGGGAGAATCCGATTGCTTGGATTAAAAGAGCTGTTGGTTGTGGCATTGGTGTCAATTTAGAGCCGGTGGACTTAGAAGCGCAAATGATGGAAACGCGTTCGGAAATTTCGATTGGTAGAATTGTTTCACCTAAAACCTTGAAAAAAGCGAATGAACTGGGCTTTGATTTTATCTGTCTAACTGGCAACCCTGGTACAGGAGTGAGTAATGACTCGATATTTAATGCCTTGGGACTTGCTAAGGAGCACTTTAAAGGCCTGATTGTTGCAGGAAAAATGCATGGAGCAGGCGTTGATGAAGCCGTGATGAATTTGGAAATTGCAAAGCGGTTTATTCACGCAGGGGTTGATATTTTATTAGTACCTGCTCCTTATACTGTCCCTCATTTTATGGAGGCAGATTTGAAGGAAATTGTAGACTATGTTAAGGCGTATAATCAAGGGAAGTCAATTGCGTCTAAGGTTTTGGTGTTGACAGCGAATGGGACAAGTCAAGATTCGGCTGATATTGAAACCATTAAGAAAATTGCTCTAGCTTCCAAAGCATGTGGAGCAGATTTACAACATATTGGTGACTCATTTAATGGAGTTGCCTTGCCAGAAAATATTTTTGCAATGGGACAGGCTATTCGTGGTCGTAGACATCAATTAACGATGTTAGCGCGTTCGGTTATCCGGTAAGTGCAAATAGTTGGATTAGTTAAATTTTAGAGGTATTGATTATGAATGTTCAAACAGTTCAAAAAATAGCAGCAAAGATTAGTAATCAGCGGCATTTAATTGCTCTTCGAGACGGAATGGCAACAGCTATGCCTCTTATTATCGTAGGGTCTATCTTTATGTTACTCGCAGATTTCCCGATTTCAAGTTTTTCTACTTGGCTATCTGAAATTGGAGTGGCGGCATTTTTGTGGAAGGCCACAGATGCTACTTTTGGTATTGCAGGCTTGGTCGTTACATTTGCAGTAGCCTATCATTTGGCCAAGCGGTATGATGTCGCTCGCCTATCAGCTGGAGTGTTATCAGTCGCATCTTTTGTTCTTTTGACACCAATTGTGTCTGCGGAGGCAGGAAATGGTTTCCCTTTGAAATATCTGGGGACAGCAGGGCTTTTTGTAGGGATTATTACATCTTTGATTACAACTGAAATTTTTACCGTCTTTGTAAAGAAGAATATTGTATTAAAGATGCCAGATACTGTTCCGCCAAATGTAGCAAGAGCATTTTCAGCGATCATTCCAGGTGTCTTTATTATCACAATGTGGCTAATGATACTCATTGGTTTACATGCGGTAGGTATTGACAATGTTCATGCCTTGGTTGCCGATACTGTTGCCAAACCTTTAGAGTTAATGACTAAAACCCTGCCAGGAATTTTAGTTGTTGTTTTTGTCCAATGTTTCTTCTGGATGTTCGGTGTGCACGGAGCACAGGTAACAGGACCTATTTTGGAACCTCTATTGCTTCAAAATTCTGAAGCCAATCGTTTGGCTTATAAAGCAGGAGAAGAGTTGCCAAATATTATTACCTACGAATTTCTTTATAACTTTGTTTTTTCCGGTGGTGCAGGTTGTGTGATGGCCTTAGCTATCTTGACGTTTTTCCTTTCTAAAAGTCAGGAAAATAAAACACTTGGCAAATTGTCCATTGCTCCTGTTAGTTTCCAGGTAGCAGAACCGATCCTATTTGGTTTTCCTACAATTTTAAATATTCGCATGGCAATTCCGTTTGTGCTGGCTCCAGTAGTGACGACTGTTGTAACCTATTATTCCATGTATTTTGGTCTGGTGGCAAAACCAGTTGGTGCAGTAGTGGCATGGACGACGCCTCCAGTCATTGCAGGTTTCTTGGCCTCTGGAGGTAGGATTAGTGGAGCGGTCATTCAAATTGTCACTATTCTTATTAACATGCTTATCTACTACCCATTCTTTAGAATGGAAGATAAGTTAAAAGTAGAAAGAGAAAAAGGAAATGCAGTAAAATCTTAATGCTGCTCTCCTGTCAGATGAAGAGAGGCTTTGCAAGTGATGGTCTATCAAGAGGCGTTATTGCTTGCAGGGCTTTTTCTGGGTAATAAAGGGGCTAGAGAAAGAAAGATTCAATTGGCGTTTCGAGTGCTCTGCTCGGCTAGCTGTGGCCAGCAGGCAACCCCTCAATTGGTTTTTGAAGCTGAAGCAATAAATATGCGGATGTAGATGTTTCTTGTGGTAAGATAAATGACCCCTGTTTGGATTACCCTATCTTTCTTCAAAAATTTCGACAGTTTATTCAGTTGGATAATGCAGGTGATTATACGGATTCTGGCTGGCTTGTTCTCGGAGACATCCAGATTCGTTGATGTTTCAAACTCTATAAAAATAGGACAGAAGTCTTTCTGTCCTATTTTTAGTGGTAGAAAGTAGTTTCGTGAAATGTCATGAATTGTGGCTGTCACAGCCGTAAGCAAGAAATTTTAGAAAATACTTTCTGTTTTTGATAATATTATTGAAAATATTTTACAAAGTGGTATACTGAATGTAAAGGCTTACATAAACTGTAGAAAGGGATTAAAAAGATGAGAGATCCCCTGTTAATGGAGGAAATGCAAACCTATCGCGGACGCGATGAGGTACCGGCAGATTTTGATGATTTTTGGAATCGGGCCATTGCAGCTTTGAAACTTTCTGTGGACTATCGCTTGGTAGAAAAAGAGTTTGGTCTTGATACCATCGATTGCTACGAAATCCAATTTGATGGGACAAATGGCGGAAAGATTTACGCTCGTATGGTCTTGCCAAAAGGGGCAGAGAAAGTCCCGGTAATCTTCCATTTCCATGGCTATATGGGGCGTGGTTTGGATTGGCCTGATATGCTGGCTTATACGACGGCTGGCTATGGCATGGTTTCCATGGATGTGCGCGGTCAGTCTGGTTATTCGCTGGACGGAGCTAGAAATGTTCGTGGAAATACAGTCAAAGGTCAGATTATCCGTGGTGTCGTTGATGGGCCAGAACATCTCTTTTACAAGGATGTATATCTCGATATTTACAGTCTGGTGGAACTGGTGGCAGGTTTTGAGCGTGTAGACGAGACACGTCTGTCAAGCTACGGTGGTTCGCAAGGTGGTGCTTTGGCACTTGTGGCAGCGGCGCTCAATCCTCGGATTACAAATACGGTGGCTATCTATCCTTTCCTCTGTGATTTCAGACGGGTCCTAGAGATTGGAAACACTAGCGAGGCTTACGATGAGCTCTTCCGCTATTTCAAATTCCATGATCCTTTCCATGAAACAGAAGAGGAGGTCTTTGCGACACTGGCTTATATTGATGTGAAAAATCTTGCCCACCGTATCAAGGGTTCGGTCAAGATGATTACAGGCCTTGATGATGATGTCTGCCATCCCATCACCCAATTTGCCATGTACAATCGCTTAGAATGTGAAAAAGAGTACCATCTCATGCCAGAATACGCCCACGAAGGCATGTTTGTCTATGCCAACAATAAGGTGTTCAACTGGCTCTGTGGCACACATTTTGAAAGCAAATCACTAGTTACGGAATTTACATAAGCAATTTTTCTTGTGTGAAATGAGGCGATAGAAGCCTTGTTTTTACCAGAGAAAAGAAAGCGCTTTAATTTTGTGATCAAATATAAAATATGAGGAGGTTAATATGAGGATAGAAAAGGCGACTAAGAATCGTCAGAAATTGTTGAAAGATTTTAAAAAGAATATTCCATTTCTGTTGATGTTATGCATTCCGCTGATTTTCTTAATTATTTTTAGTTATGGACCGATGTATGGAGTTCTAATAGCGTTTAAGAAATTTACACCACGATTAGGAATTTTAGGAAGTCATTGGAATAATTTTGCTCACTTTAAGAAAATGTTTTCTGATTTTCTATTTTTAAGGGCGATAAAAAATACATTGATTATTAGTTTCTTAAAAATATTGATCGGGTTCCCTGCACCGATTCTGTTAGCTATCTTGCTCAGTGAGTTGAAATTCACAAGATTTAAGAAGATAGCACAGACCATTTCTTATCTGCCATATTTCTTATCATGGGTAGTAATTGCTGCGATGATGATAGAAGTGTTCTCTCCGCAAAGGGGAATTGTCAATGCGGTGATTGGGCTCTTTGGAGTACGTCCGATTAATTTCTTATCGGAGGAAGCTACATTTGTTCCTATGCTAATTATGTCAGATATTTGGCAGAGTATTGGATACGGTTCAATAGTGTATCTAGCAGCTATCACGGGAGTAAATCCAGCTTTATACGAAGCGGCTGATTTGGATGGTGCGAGTCGTATTCAAAGAATTCGTTACGTTACGATTCCTAGTATTATGCCAGTTATCTTGGTAATGTTTCTATTACGGATAGGTTCAGTATTGCATGCAGGATTTGACCAAGTTTTAAATTTGTATAATCCAGCGGTATACAATGTTGCAGATATTATCGATACGTATGTATATAGAGTTGGTTTGATAGGCTTTAATTTTGACTACTCTACAGCAGTGGGATTATTCCAAAACGTAGTAGGATTGGTTTTAGTTGTCTGCTCGAATTTATTGATTAAAAAGTTAACAGGTCGTAAGATTCTATAGAATGGGAGGTAATATATGTTAAAAAAGAAAATAACGGTATTTGATATATGTAATATGGCCTTTATGGTCCTATTGATGATATCAATTCTTTACCCATTGTGGAATCAAATTGTTCTATCTTTTAGTGAGGCAAGTACGACATCTGGTTTAGGAATTTCACTATGGCCAAGAAAATGGTCTACAGAGGCTTATGAGTATATCTTTTCTTACGGGAATGTAGGTGTTGCGTATGTCAATACGATTATTAGAACTGTTTTAGGAACATTATTAATTGTTACAACAACAGTGTTGGCTGCTTATCCACTATCTCGAGATGATTTACCATTTCGGTGGTTCTTCATGGGGATGTTTGTGTTAGCCATGTATATGAATGGTGGGATGATTCCACGCTATTTATTGATTCGCGATTTAGGATTATTAGATACTCGATGGGCGCTCATTTTACCTGCAGCAGTAGGATCTTCTTACATTATCATTTTAAGAAATTTCTTTAAAGGAATTAGTAAGGAGATTGAAGAATCCGCAATTATTGATGGAGCAACTCCATTTCAAATTTTAGTTCGTATTATCTTACCTCTATCTAAGCCAATCTTAGTAACGATTGCTTTGTGGGCTGCGGTATACCATTGGAATGAGTGGTTTGCAGCACAAATATACGTGAAGGATAAGAGCTTAGATGTGTTGCAAACGATTGTTCGTAACATGTTGATAGATGTCGATCCTACAAAAATGGAATCTCAAGTTTCAGGAGTAGGTGCAGGATCAGCGAAGTTATTACTTTCTAATGTTCGTGCGGCGACAGTTATGGTATCAATAGGTCCAATCGTAGCGGTATATCCGTTTGCGCAAAAATACTTTATTCAAGGTTTGCAACTAGGAGGAGTGAAGGAGTAAACAAAGTATGGAAGGAATCTTTCATCCAAATGGTCTAGCAATGAAATGCATGAATTGGCTTGCTGATATGTGCCAGATTCAATTGTTATGGATATTCTATAGCTTGCGAGGGGGAGTTGTATTAGGGCTCTTTCCAGCAACAAGAGCGATGTTTTATGTGCACAGACAGCTGATTATGAAGAACAATACGACATCGTTGGCTCAACAATTTAAAATAGAATATCATCAGAATTTCAAAAGAGCTAATCAAATGGGATATTTAATCATTGGCATAGGTGCCATGTTGATATTCTACCTTCGCTCAACATTATTGCTGAAAAATAGCTTTGCATTTTATTTCGTAGGTTTAGCGTATGCATTGATAGTTTTCTTTGTACTGTTGAATTTATATATGCTAGTGATGCTTTCTCATTTAAATTTAGATGAAAGAAAAGCATGGAGACAGGCTTTGTTAATTATCTTCCTATCTCCAGGTCACACTTTACTTATTTTGTTATTACTATTCGCATTCTTGTTTATGACTAGAATCGTTCCGGTTCTAACCCCAGTAATTTTAGTTGCTGTATTTTCTTATTTTGTTTCATATGTAGCATTAAAAGCTATCAATAAACTCATTTGTCACTATCAATAAGGAGGAATATAGAATGACAAAAAGAATGACGAAGTCAGTATCGGTATTGATGCTGACAGCGATGTTGGCAGCTTGTGGTAAAGCAAGCAATTCGGGCGCTAGTGGTGGTGCTTCGTTAGAAGGGTTACCAGAACCTGGTGATTTTTCTGATAAGGTAGAACTGACTTTATCTGGTGCTTTTACACGAGGAAAGATAGAAGATGATAACTGGGTACAAAAACAGTTAGAAGAAAAGTTTAATGTTAAAATTAACAATGTAAAAATTGATACTTGGAACAAATCAGAATCTTCCTTGTTAGTTGCTTCTAACGATTTACCAGATACTTTCTCATTTACAGGTACTAATCGAACTCCAAATGATTATTATAATGATGGAGTGACTAGGACTATTCCTCGGGAGATGATTGAAAAATATGCTCCAAATTATGCTAAAATGCTGGATACGGTTGATGGTGGTCTAGGATGGAAACTGAATAGAAGTCCAGAAAATCCAGATGAATACACAGGTTTGGCGGCATATGCTGGTAATACGAAAGGGCTATTATGGTCTGGTACACTACGCCTAGATTGGCTTGAAAAATTAGGATATGAAATTCCTAAAGATGCAAAACCAATTGGTGATTCAAATGGCTTTGAAAGAATTTATAGAACAGATAAAAGCTATACAATTGATGAAATTGAAAAGATTTTAATAGACTTTGTTGAAAAAGATCCAGATGGTAATGGTAAAAAAGATACCTACGGCATTTTACCAAGTAACGACAATATGAACTGGGGCGTTACTTTGCTAGGAGCTTATGGTGTGGGTATTGGCTATAACATGATGGAAGATGGTGAGTTAAAACCAGCAGTTATTTCTAATGCTTACCGAGAATTCTTGAAGAAAATGGCCGACTGGAATCAAAAAGGGCTTATAGATCCAGAGTGGCCTACTCTAGATACGAAAGCTACGTGGGAAAAATATAAAGAAGGAAAAGTTGGTTACTCTGTTGCGCAACGTGCTTATATTGCACAAGAACCTTGGACGGAAGGACGTGCCCCTCATAATATTCTAGGGAATGATCCGAATGCGAAACTTCTTGTCATCAATTATGAAGTAGGTCCAGAAGGTAAGGCAGGACATGTTGGTTATACACCAGTGACTCTATTGACAGGAAATGAAATGCTTATTTCTGCCAACGTGACAGATGAGCAGTTGGCGCGCTATCTACAAATCTTTGATACGATTGACTATAATCCAGAAGAAGGCCTCTTTTCACGATATGGAACACCTGGAAAAGACTCTGAGTGGGCTGGAAAAGAAGGAGATTCTACAGTGCTTATGAAAGAAGGCGTAGATCTCTATGAAGGTCAGTTAGGTTTGTGGGCATACAGCCAACGCACATATTATGATAAGTACGCTACATTTTTAACTATGCCAAAAACATTAGAGTTGATGGATCAATTTTATAATAAGCCTGAAAATGTAGAAAAATATTTAATTCGTCCATATCGTTGGGATTTGTTTGGTGAGACAAAAGAAGCTGAGTTAAAAGAATCTTATGGTGCTCAATTAGACACAATTGTTTCAGAATTCCGCATCAATGCATTGACTGGAAAAGTAGATATTGATAAGGAATGGGACAACTATGTGAAACAATATCTGTCCAGCGGTGGTGAAGAGATGTTGAAAGAACTTGAAAAAGCACCAAAAGTATCTGATATTTTAGAAGGAAAAGTAGAATAATACCTTACCAATCTATTTCATTTAAGATGATTTAAGGTGTAATACGTTACCAAAGCCTAAATTGACATAACAAATGAAAGAGTGTTGTTCAACGAAGGGCTTTGGTGTTTTTATTTATGAGAAAGGATATTCATGGAAAATAGAAGAATAATACCAGTTTTTGAATGTGGAAAGGATGGGGAAAAGAATAGCGAAGGTATTGCTAGTTATCGAATTCCTGCTTTATTGAAGACAAAGAAAGGCACGTTGATTGCTGGAGCCGATCGTAGGCGGGAGCATAGCTCTGATTGGGGGAAAATTGACATGGTTGTCCGCCGGAGTCATGACAATGGTGAAACTTGGGAAAACCCAATTACGTTGCTGGACCTACGTGAAAATTTACAAGGAGAAGATCCAGGTTTAAGATCACCTTTCAATATTGATATGGTATTGTTACAAGATCCATCTACAGAACGTATTTTCGCCTTATATGATATGTGGGTAGAAGGCCGTGGGACATTTGGTATGTTAGAGGCAGAGAATCCGTATGATCGTTATACCCATATTGAAGGACGAGCTTACTTAAACATTTATAAGGAAGGCGTGGAACAGCCCTATACGGTTAGAGAAGGTGGCGTTGTGTTTTCACCAGAAGGAGAGAGAACTTCTTTCAAGGTTGTGATGCAGAGCGATGAGCCACTCTATACTGATTTAGGTGACTTATATGAAGGAGAGCGGTTGCGAGGAAATATTTTCCATCGTCTTCGTTCAGACAATCCGTTTACGATTACTTCAAAATCATTTATTTGGCTCTCTCATAGTGATGATGAAGGACAAACTTGGTCTTGCCCTAGGGACATTACAGATCAAATATATGAACCATGGATGGCATTTTTAGGAATGGGACCTGGAGTAGGTATTGCGTTAAAACAGGGTGAACATGAAGGTAGACTAGTGGCTCCTATCTATACAACAAACGATACTAAAGAGCTGAAAAGTCAAGCGGCGCGAATCATTTTCTCAGATGATCATGGACAAACTTGGCAGTGTGGAGCTTCTGTCAATGATGATCGTGTGTTGTCAACAGGAGAAGTCATTCAATCGGCTACGTTTACTGATGAATTAGCGCAAACCACAGAGGCGGTGCCAGTGGAATTAAATGATGGGCGTATTAAATTATTTACAAGAAATTTAAATGGCCATATTCAAGTAGCAACTAGTGTAGATGGTGGCCAGAGCTGGACTCGATTTGATGAGTATCCAGACCAAGTGGATGTTTATTGTCAATTGTCCGCTGTTCAGACTGTACAGGATAATAAAGAGTATGTACTGGTCGCTAATGCTAACGGTCCTGCACGAACAAATGGAGTGATTCGTGTAGCAGAGGTCTTGCCAGAAGGTGAGTTACACTGGTTAGGATATTCCTTAATTCAGGAAGGAGAGTATGCTTATAACGCCTTGCAACAAGTTGGTCCAACAGAGTTTGGGGTCTTATATGAGCATACAGAAAAACCTTATAACTATTATCATCTGCTTTATCAGAAAATAGAGTGGTCTGATATTTTGGAGAATTTAGTAAAATAGGAAACGTGGAAATATGGAAAGAATATATAAGCAATTAATTGTTTCCTGTCAAGCTTTAGAGAATGAACCGTTACACAGTCCGTATATCATGAGAAAGATGGCATTGGCTGCTTGTCAAGGAGGTGCGGCTGGTATTCGAGCAAACTCTGTAATAGACATTGAAGCAATTAAAGAAGAAGTAGATTTACCAATTATTGGTATTATTAAACGAGATTACGATCATGCAGATGCTTTTATTACTGCAACAATGACAGAGATAGATGAATTGATGTCTGCGAAGCCAGATATTATTGCCGTAGATGCAACGAGTTCTAGCCGGCCTAATGGCGAAAGTTTGGAAGAATTTTTTAGGAAAATCAAAGAAAAATATCCGGATCAATTATTAATGGCAGACTGTTCGACAGTTTCAGAAATGGTATTTGCAGATCAACTGGGGTTTGATTTTATTGGAACTACATTGGTTGGCTATACGAAGCAGAGCAAGGGCGATAGGATTGAAGAGAATGATTTTGAAATTATTCGCTTAGCGTTGGATCAAATAAAGCATCCTTTGATTGCTGAAGGAAATATTGATACTCCTGAGAAGGCAAGGAGGGTGTTAGAGATTGGTGCCCATAGTGTAGTTGTTGGTTCGATTATTACACGTCCACAGTTAATTACAAAAGCATTTGTGGATGAGATTCAACATTTGAATGAACTAGACACAAGAGTTCGCTAATTTGGTGCACGTTATCCGAGAGTAGACAAGGGAATGTTGTTATGAAAAGTCCAGTTTTTCAGATGGGTGAGTCTGTTCGGAGACTTTTACAAAGTAACGAAAGCCTCGTTTGGGTAGTTACGGGTGGTGAAAGTGCTGTTGGTGGATTCAGCCAGACACAAGGTTGTAGAAATTATGTGGGACATTTTGAAGAATACCTTCGTTGGGAACGGAGAGCTAAAGATTTAGAACGTTCTGCTCAAATTGCAACGATGCAGCGATATGTTTTTAACTCTGCAAAAGCTGGATTGACATTGAAAAAGTTGCTAGGGAATTTTGAAAAACATATTCAGCAATATCATCCAAATATTGTTTCGTACCATATTGGCTACGAAGATATTCTTAAGGGAAAAGACTACCTTCAAGAATTTCAAAAGGAACTAGACGAATTTTTAGTGCGAGTTTTAGCATTGGAGTATAGAACTTGTAAAGTGGTTATTCAAATTTGTCATTCAACGAAAGACGAATGGTTCAATAGCTTAATTGCAGACTATGCTCAAGTTGTTTTAGCTGTTGTTAATCGTTACAAGAGTGAAAAAGCCTATGATAACATTGTGGTTGTTCGTCATGATGAATTAACAAAGACAGAATCTTTTAAATCTACTTGTCTAACAGATGATTTATATCTAAATGCGTATGGTCACTTAGAGATAGGGAGACAACTTAGTGAGGCAACTATTGGGACATCAGAGCATTATCCAGGTAAAGATGTATCTTTGGAGTTCGTTAACCGTTGCCACACGGCTCACTATGTAGCGATTTCTCCTACGATTTCTCCTACAGACGATGGGATTTGTGTTTCCTTACCAAAAGAGTTTCAATCGGAAATCTGGGAGTATGTACTTGAGACAGGAAATCAGAAAGTGCAGCAAAAGGGGATTGAAAATAAGGCGTTTATCCCCAGAAAGTTTTTAGTCGGAGACTACACGCTAAAAACAAAGATTAGCGGGAGGCAAATTCAGCTAAAAACAATTTTTGGAACAGGCGGTATTTCTGAAAGTCTGCCCCAACAAAAAAATACAATTGCTAGCCTAGAGAGTGTGTTTAGAAGCAAAGAGTCTCTAAATTGGCTATTTATGGGAGACTCCATTACTCATGGAGCCTTGTGGACTTTTGGATACGACAGCACACCACAGATTATTGAAAAGTATTTACATGATGTATTGGGAAGGCGAGAAGATGTCATTCTAAATACAGCAGTGTCAGGTTCGACCATCTCTGAAACACTATCACACTTTGAGCAACGATTCAATCGTTATCAACCAGATATTGTTTGTTTGATGTTGGGAACGAATGATAGTCAACAGATTTCGCCTGCTGCCTATTATAACGAACTGAAAGAACTGGTCCATTTGTTACGCAAAAGAGGGAGTACAATTATTTTAAGGACTCCCCCTCCTTCCCTTAGATATGAGAATATCATTGAATATGCTAATCAGGTACAAAAATTAGCTACTCAAGAAGAGGTGATACTCATTGATCACTATGATACCTTCTCGGCGATATTGGATACCTATCCTTATTTATGGGATGCTAAGTATTGCATCATGAGTGATAGTCCTCCTCTTCATCCGGGACCGAATGGTCATATCATGATGGCGAAGGATATTTTAGATGGACTAGGGTTATGGGAGGAAAGTCTGTTTTCTGATACATGGTATGGAGCAGAGCTTCCAACTGTAAATGTTGACATTGTGGATGCATTGTTGCTCCATTCACAGGAAAATGTAGGAGTGAATATTCAGCAATTAGAAGAGAGGTTGCAAGTTCCTATTGGAAGTATCACCTTATCTCTTGTTGATAAGAGTGGGAGTAAGATAAGATCTGTTGAGCAATCTCAAGGAATAGCTTGGTTAAACGATCTTGATAGAGATCAACTGGGTACAATTCAAGTAGAAGTACGACCACGCTATACAGCTATTATTTATAAAGGTATTGTCCCGTTTCCTTTCCAGTAATGTTTGGAAGGTGGGGTAATGAGGTGTTAAGATGATAATTACAAAATTGAGTCATTTTTCCAGATATGTTGATTTAAATCCATATTTTAAAGACTTGGGTTTATTTATAGAGGAAAGTGATATGTCTTCTTTTCAAGAAGGTCCTTTAGATATTTTAGGGGAATTTTTGTACGGCAATTGTTTTCGATATGTTGCGGATGGAACAACAGGAGATTTTTTTGAAGGCCATCACAATTATATAGATGTTCATGTAGTGGTGGAAAATACAGAATGTATTGCTGTGACCTCGGCAGACAAAGTTGTTGTTCGTGATCCATATGATGTAGAAATTGATGCTGAATTGTATGATGGTGTTGCAGAACAAGTTATTCAGTTGCAAGTTGGTGATTGTATCATTCTATTTCCAGAGGATTTGCACCAGCCTAAAATTCGTGTAAATGACTTGCCAGTTAAGAAAGTAGTGTTTAAAGTGGCTGTTTTCTAAAAATATAATAAGAAATGAGAAATAAATGAAAAACTTAGAAAAATATCATGGAATTATCCCCGCATTTTATGCGTGTTATGATGAAAATGGTGAGATTAGTCGTGAAGGTGTTCGTAGCTTGACCGAGTACTTCATTGCAAAAGGTGTGCAAGGTTTGTATGTCAACGGCTCTTCTGGCGAATGTATCTACCAAAGTGTGGCAGACCGGAAAGTGGTCTTAGAAGAAGTCATGGCAGTGGCCAAGGGCAAACTAACCATTATTGCCCATGTTGCCTGCAACAATACTAAAGACGGTATCGAATTGGCACGTCACGCAGAAAGCCTTGGGGTTGATGCGATTGCAGCGATTCCGCCGATTTACTTCCGCCTGCCAGAATACTCGGTTGCCCAGTATTGGAATGACATGAGCGCGGCAGCTCCAAATACAGATTTTGTGATTTACAATATCCCGCAGTTGGCGGGCGTAGCGTTGACACCGAGCCTTTACAAGGAAATGCTCAAAAACGAGCGCGTCATCGGGGTGAAAAATTCCTCTATGCCAGTGCAGGACATTCAAACCTTTGCCAGTCTTGGTGGAGATGACCATGTGGTCTTCAACGGCCCAGATGAGCAGTTCTTGGGCGGTCGCTTGATGGGGGCTGCTGGTGGTATCGGTGGTACCTATGGTGCCATGCCAGAACTCTTCCTCAAACTCGATCAATTGATTGCGGATAAGGACTTGGAGACGGCTAAAGAACTCCAATTTGCTATTAACGCGATTATTGGACGCTTGACCGCTGCGCGTGGCAATATGTATGGCGTTATCAAGGAAGTCTTGCGTATCAATGAAGGCTTGAATTTGGGTAGTGTACGTTCGCCTCTTACTCCAGTTTGTGAAGACGATAAAGAGATTGTTGAAGAAGCTGCACGCTTGATTCGTGAAACCAAGGAACGGTTCTTATAAGAAAAAACTTGCGGGAATTGGTTTCCTGTGAGAAGAAGAGGTGGCTCATGAAAACATATGTTGCCATTGATATTGGTGGGACCAGTATCAAATACGGTTTGATTGATGAAAACGATCAGTTGGTTGAAAGCCATGAAATGCCGACAGAGGCTCATAAGGGTGGGCCTGCGATTTTGGAAAAGGTGGCGGGGATTGTATCTGGCTATCTTGAAACAGTCAGTCTGTCTGGGATTTGCATTTCCTCAGCAGGGATGGTCGATCCTGATAAGGGAGAGATTTTCTATGCAGGTCCGCAAATTCCAAACTATGCTGGCACCCAGTTTAAAAAGGACTTGGAAGCCCAGTTTGGCATTCCTTGTGAAATCGAAAATGATGTCAACTGCGCGGGGCTGGCAGAAGTCATCTCGGGTAGTGGCAAGGGAGCAAAGGTGGCGGTTTGCTTGACCGTGGGAACAGGCATCGGGGGTTGTCTCTTGATTGACTCCCAAGTCTTTCATGGCTTTAGCAATTCAGCCTGCGAGGTGGGTTATCTCCATCTGCCAGAAGGCAGTTTCCAAGATTTGGCTTCAACGACTGCCTTGGTTCGCTACGTTGCAGAAGCGCATGGGGACGATGTGGCAGATTGGAACGGACGACGGATTTTCCAAGAAATTGAAAAGGGCAATCCGCTCTGCAAGCAAGGTGTGGATCGCATGGTGCATTATCTTGCCAAAGGGATTGCCAATATTTGCTATGTAGCCAATCCAGAGGTTGTGATTTTAGGCGGTGGAATCATGGGACAAGAAGCGATTTTGAAACCGAAAATTCAAGAGGCTTTGACAGCTAATCTCGTATCAAGTATCGCAGAAAAGACCAAGATTGTCTTTGCCCAACACCAGAATACAGCTGGTATGTTTGGCGCTTACTATCATTTCAAGCAGAAAAGTGAAGTTCGAAAAGCCTAGTTATTAGGTCAGAAAGGAAAGAGGCATGGTATCATTAGAGAAAAATGTGGTTCCGATGATTGAAGCGGTTTACAGTGATTTCACGCATATTGAGCGGAAGATTGCGGATTATTTTCTCGCAGAAGCTGTGGCAGAAGATGATTTGTCTGCCAAAACGGTGTCTGAAAAGCTCTATGTCTCCCTGCCTTCTCTGACACGCTTTGCCCAGAAATGCGGTTTTACAGGCTATCGGCAGTTTGTCTATGCCTTTCAAGAAGTCAGTTCAACGACGGATTCGCCCCATGTCAATCGAGATTTGACCAAGCATGTCTTGTCGGATTATGGTGAGCTGTTGAATAAGACCTACTCCTTGATTGATGAAGAGCAGTTTGTGCGGGTAGGACATCTCTTGAACAATGCCAAGCGGGTCTACATCTATGGTCAGGGAAGTTCAGGTCTTGTAGCGCGGGAAATTGAGTTTCGCTTTATGCGGCTAGGAATGGCCTGTAAGGCGGTCACCGACGACCACATGATTCGGATGAACCGTGTGACCTTAAATGAAGAATGTCTGGTGATTGGCATTTCTGTTTCAGGTGAGTCCATGAGCATTATCAATGCGGTGCGTGATGCGCGTGAAGCTGGCGCTAGTATGGTTCTCTTGACTTCAAAAAATCGGCAGGAATTGCGTGATAATTGTGACGAATTGGTGCTGGTTGCCATCAAGAAAAATCTGGCGCAGGGCACGATGATTTCCCCGCAGTTTCCGGTGCTCGTGGTCATTGATATTTTCTATGCCTACTATATTGATTTGGATCGGGATGCGCGGCATAAATTATTCACCAACACGCTCTCGGCCTTACAAGTGACGGAATAACTCGATATACCTTTTTAAGGTTATTGTATTAGCAAGGATGATATAAATAATGACCCCAAAAACCATTGAGCAAGATAAGGAAGATTTTGCAAGGAAGTCGCAGGAGGAATTGCAGAATCAGGAACTCTTAGTTGGGAGTTTCACAGATTCTAATCGTCAATATCGCCAGGTCGATTACAATAGCTGTGTAGAGAAAAGTTGTCGTTCACAACAAATAGTAGCATGGAGAAATGATATAGCAGTATCCCAGATCACTGTAGTTGCTAAAGATCAGGATTTGCACAATGTTTCTGTTTTGATAGATGACTTTGTAGATGGACATAAATGTTTGACATCCGAACATATTTCAGCAACCTTTGTAAAATCAGTTATGGCGTATACGGGTATGTTAGGATATGGTAGTACGACACGCCCGATACCAGATGGGAACCGTGAAGAAGCTACGGAAGTTTTGTATTCGTCGCATCCGATTGACATACATGCCTATCATTTGCAAAATATTTGGATTACGATAAACATTCCAAAAGATACAGTTGCTGGGAACTATTGTGGGAAAATTAAGATTGTAGCTGATGAGCTAAAAAAACCATTAGAGTTTTTCTATTCTTTAAAAGTACAAGATCTTGTCTTATATGATGTTGTAGATTTCAAAAATGAAGGTTTTGATATTGAGCTGTGGCAAAATCCCTATGCAGTAGCAGAATATTACAACCTTTTTCCGTTTTCTGAAGAACATTTTGCAGTGCTTCGACCGCATATGGAAAAATATAAGGAAATAGGTGGTCACGCTCTTACGGTCACAATAGTTGATGAGGCTTGGGGTGGACAAACTTATAGTAAGAATACGTTAAAGTTTCCCTCTATGGTAAAGTGGATATGCTCTATAGATGGCTCTTTTTCTTTTGATTATACAGATTTTGATAAATGGGTTACTTTTAATCGTACCTTAGGGTTAGGCGATAAGATTGTTGCTTATAGTTTGGTACCTTGGACAAATAGCATTCGTTATTTTGATGAGCGACATCAGACTTATAAAGTGCTTGATGTACAAGTTGGGACAACGGCTTATGAGATAGTGTGGCGAATGTTTTTGAAGGATTTCATGTGTCATGTAGAAGAAAAAGGCTGGAAGGATTTTATTTACATCGGCATTGATGAACGTGGTTTCCATGAGCAGGCTTTTGACCTTATAGAGAGTGTAGTAGGAGATGACGGGCTACCTTTTAAAATAGCTGGAGCGATGGATAGCTTTGTCAGTAAGAAACCTTTAGCAATGAGAGTGACTGATTTAACAGTTGGTTCAGTTGCTATTAAGGCGTATTTGACTGAGTTTGAAAACCTGATAAAAGAACGTGAAAAGTTAAATTTACGGACAACAATGTACACGTGTACGGGACACATTCCTGGGAATTTCTCGTTGAGTGATCCTGGTGAAAGTTATTGGACGATGCTATATGCTGCTTCGGTTGGAGTAAAAGGGTATCTGCGATGGGCGTATGATTCCTGGGTTGAAAATCCGTTAGAGGATACGACACACAATGCTTTTGAAGCTGGAGATACTTTTTTAATTTTTCCAGATGAGAGAACAGCGCCTCATCCTAGGTCAAAGTCGAGTCTGCGCTTAGAAAAGCTGGCAGAAGGAGTGCGTGATGTCAATAAGATACTTATGTTGAAGAAAATAGCACCGATATATGAGAATCATATTAATCTGTTATTAAAAACGATAAAGCCTACGTACGAACATCATTCTTTATACTTGACTGAAAAAGGCAAAAAAGAGTTAGCGGAGGATATGCGGGAGTTTAAACAAAAATTGCATGATGTAGCTGATGAAATAATAGAATATTTGAACAATATCCTATGAGATGAAGTATTGTGGAAATGGAATCGTAATGAACAATAAGGAAAACAAGAAATATAGCTTTTCAATACCAGAGTATTCTCTGCCGAGAGAAAATTTATCAGATATTGAAAGAGCACCTGGCACGGAACGACAGTATTTGGGGCAGCCGGACATGCTGTTACTAGATGATGATGAGACTTTGATAACTGTTTATCCTATTGGTCATGGTGCTGGTCCGATAGTGATGAGGATAAGTCGCAATCGTGGACAAACTTGGGAGGAAAAGAAGGATCTTCCTCTTTCGTGGAAGTCCTCATATGAAACTCCTACGCTATATAAATTAGATTTATTGAATGGTCAGACGAAATTAATCATGATCACAGGCCTTCCTGATTGGCATGGAAATAATCAAGGGGGGTGGAGGACTTCTCTATCTCATGATAAGGGACAAACGTGGGAGGAGTATCGTACCTTTCACCCTACACTTAAGACTGGTGAACAAAACCATTCGTTAGTTGCTATGGCGAGCTTAATTCAATTAAGGGACGCTAAAGGGAGGAAATTGGATAAATGGATGGGAGTATACCATGATATCCATTTTGTAAATTACAGAACTTATTTGACATTTGATTCAGAAGGGAATGAACAGTGGTCTACTCCAGAACCGTACTTAGTTCATTACCGGAATCTAGAACAGGAATATCAAATTTGTGAAGTAGGACTATTTCGTTCGCCAGACGGAAAAAGAATAGTAGGATTAGCTCGGACACAGAGTCATCGTCATGGTTCAGTGATGTTTTATTCTGATGATGAAGGTGATACGTGGACGAAACCTAAAGAAGTCTCTGCTGCTTTACTGGGAGAGCGACACAAAATCATATATGACCCAAGTAGCCAGCGTTTGCTCATAACATTCCGCGAAATGATATTGGATGTTAATTGTAGTGGTGAAGTGGAGAATGATGATTGGGTAGCCGGAGATTGGATCGCTTGGATTGGCACCTATGATGATTTAATGAATGGCCATGAGGGGCAATACAGGATTAGAATTGCTGAAGATTGGACGAATAGTCCAAAGTCTGGGGATACTGGTTATGCAGGATTAACAGTTACTTCGGACGGTTTGTTCTTACTTAATTCTTACGGGCATTGGGATAGAGAATTTTCAGCTAATTGGTCTGGAGCAGTTACTCAAGATTTGTCTTATATTAAATTAGCATCTTTTAAGCTAGAACAAGTCGATCGAGCATTGGGCTTTGTAAGAAAATAGCTAGCAAAAAGCTGATTGGATAGGTGTAGAAACTGTTTCAAATTCGATGTTAGAGTAGGGATGTGTTGCAAAATATCCATTTAATGATATTTCAATCACTATGTTTTTAAAGGTTTAATGAATAAATATTAGAAAGAGAAAATTATGAAATATGACGAAGCTAGTTTGGAGTGGCTGGAGAATCCAGAAATATTTAGCGTGAATACCCTTCCGGCGCATTCGGCGCATTCGTATTATGAGACAGTCGCGCAAGCAGATGCAAAGATATGTCCATTAAAACAATCGTTGAATGGAAGTTGGAAGTTTGCCTATGCTAAAAATCCGAGTTTGAGACTTCAGGATTTTTATACATTAGACTATGATGTTCGGTCCTTTGATACGATTCAGGTGCCGGGGCATATACAATTGCAGGGTTACGATACACCACAATATATCAATTCTCTCTATCCTTGGGATGGTCAAGAAGCGTTACGCCCTCCATTTATCTCAAGGGAGTATAATCCAGTAGGGTCATATGTAAAAGAGTTTGAGTTGGAGGAGGCACTACATGGGAAGCAAGTAGTTTTATCGTTTCAAGGTGTAGAAACTGCTTTTTATGTATGGATAAACGGTCAATTTGTAGGATATGGTGAAGATTCGTTTACCCCTTCGGAATTTGATGTTACAGATTACCTTAGAGAAGGAATAAATAAACTAGCTGTAGAAGTTTATAAACGTTCGAGTGCAAGCTGGTTGGAAGATCAAGATTTTTGGAGATTCTCTGGTATTTTTCGGGATGTCTATCTCTATGCGATTCCAAAAGTTCATGTGCAAGATTTATTTGTGAAAGCCAGTTTGGTTCATCAATATCAGGATGGATATTTGCAAGTAAAAGCACAGATTGTCGGAGATAGGACAAATGTTCGGCTCTGTGCAACATTAAAAAATGCAGACGGAGAGGTTGTCTATCAACAGGATGAGTCAGCTCAAGAAACTATCGTTTTAGAGCAAGAACTTTCTAATGTACTGGCTTGGAGTGCGGAAAGTCCTCATCTTTATCAACTGGAATTACAACTTGTTCAAGATGGAAAAATCATAGAAGTTGTCCGACAACAAGTCGGTTTTAGAACATTTGAAATCAAAGATAACATCATGTATTTGAATGGGAAGCGAATTGTCTTTAAGGGAGTGAATCGTCATGAATTTCATCCTGAAAGAGGGCGTGCGATAACAGAAAAAGAGATGCTCTGGGACATTCGCTTGATGAAGCAACATAATATCAATGCTGTTAGAACCTCCCATTATCCAAATCAAAGTCGTTGGTATGAGCTCTGTGATGAATATGGTTTGTATGTCATTGATGAGGCCAACTTAGAAAGTCATGGCTCTTGGCAAAAACCTGTTGGAGTAGAACCTTCTTGGAATGTTCCTGGAAGTATTCCGATTTGGCGTGAGAATGTGTTAGATCGTGCAAACAATATGTTCCAGCGAGATAAAAATCATCCGTCCATTTTAATGTGGTCTTGTGGGAATGAATCTTATGCAGGCGACTGTATCACTGCGATGACAGATTTTTTCCATGAGGTAGATGATACACGAATTGTTCATTATGAAGGTGTTTTTTGGAACAGAGAGTTTGATGAAGCAAGTGATGTTGAATCACAAATGTACACCACGCCTCATCATGTCATAAAATATCTTGAGGAAAATCCTTCAAAACCGTTTATTTTATGTGAATATATGCACGCCATGGGCAATTCTTTAGGGGGGCTACACCTTTACACCGAATTGGCGGAGCGCTATCCACAGTATCAGGGTGGATTTATTTGGGACTATATTGACCAAGCGATTTTCAAACAGAACGAGTTTGGTGAAAAAGTTCTCACCTACGGTGGTGATTGGGGAGATCGTGCTACAGACTTTGAATTTTGTGGAAATGGTCTAGTATTTGCGGATCGAAAACCGACTGCAAAATTACAAGAGGTGAAACAACTATATGCTAATATAGTCTTAAAGCCAGATATAGAAGGAGTGACAATCCATAATCAACGCCTGTTTGCTGATACAACGGACTCTTATTTCGTAGCTAGCTTAAAGCGAGATGGAGAGTTGATTTGGCAAACTGAATTTCAAGTCACCGTTTTAGCTGGAGAAACAAAGCACGTAGTGATCGATTATCCAACACAGACAGTAGCTGGAGAGTATACGTATGAGGTAACTCAGCATTTACAAAAAGATACCTTATGGGCCTCTAAAGGTCATGAATTGAGTTGCGGTCAATTGATACATCGTATAGAAGCAACTGCAGCTTCCCAAGAAAATCCTGCCGATTTTCGTGTTGTCAGAGGGGATGGACATATTGGAGTTCATGGCTATAATTTTGACATTTTATTCTCGGTCATTGAAGGAGGTCTTGTTTCTTACGTTAAAAATGGTACGGAATTTATTATCAGAACTCCTAAAACTAGCTTTTGGCGTGCTCTAACGGATAATGACCGAGGAGTGAAGCATGGATTTGACAGAGGCAGCTGGTTAGGGGCTAGTTTATATCAAAAATGTATCAATTTCTCTGTAGAAGAATCTGCTACCGAGGTCACGGTTCAATTTACTCATCAATTGCCACTTGGAGAAAACATTCTTCATACGGTTGCGTATACAGTTGATAGGAATGGTCGTATTCGAGTGAAGGGAGAATATCCGGGCTATGCAGGATTGCCAAGTTTACCCTTATATGGCATTGATTTTAAAGTGAAATCTTCTTATAACTACGTTCGTTATTATGGTTATGGACCAGAAGAAAATTATATTGATCGGCTTTCCGGAGCACGGTTAGGGATTTTTGATACAACAGCTCAACAAAATGTACAGCCCTATTTAGTTCCCCAAGAAACAGGCAATCGATGTCAAGTTCGATGGTTAGAAGTGACGAATTCACGTGGCTGCGGTTTACGTTTTACCGCAGCAGAAACCCCATTTGAAATGAGCGTACTGCCATATAGTGCCTATGAGTTAGAGCAAGCTACCCACCAAGAGGAGTTGGCACCGTCCCGTTTCACTTGGATTCGCTTATTAGCAGCCCAAATGGGGGTTGGAGGAGATAATTCATGGGGAGCACCAGTTCATGATGAATATTTACTTGAAGCAACTAAGCCGTATGTCTTTTCATTTTGGCTAGATGCCATTTGTGAGTAAAGGAGCATGCTTTTCTTCCTTCCTTAATTAACTAAATGAAGAGCCTACTGTAAAATTATTCACCAACACGCTCTCGGCCTTACAAGTGACGGAAGATGTAGACGAAAATGAGATGTAGAGACCTTCTGCTCTCATTTTTTTTGTGTTATAATGATAAGAAAGCGATTACAAACGCATAGTCCAATGAATGAACTTTCAGATAAGGAACGGAAGACGCGGACAGTATGTGAGTACGGCGAGTCGAAAATGACGATGTAGCAAAGTTTATTCAGAAGCAAGACGAGTTAACGATGTAATAGATTAAAACGAAATGACTATAAGAGGGACAAGATGATTCAAGCGATAATATTTGATATGGATGGAGTGATAGTGGATACGGAGTATATCGACTTTCAACTTCAGAAAGAATTTGTAAAAAGGATTTCTCCTGTAGCGGGAGCAGTCGATGAAGCCGCGTTTCCAACATTAGTTGGGCGCTCCTATGCCCATTTGGCACAGGCCATCAAGGACTTGTCAGGGAGCGATTTGTCCTTGGCCGACATCAGTGACCAGCTAGAGGACTATGCCAAAGAACGCTACCAGCAGTTGGATTATCCATCCTTGTTTCGGGCAGATATAGTGGCGATTTTGGACTATGCCAAAGAAAAAGGCATCAAATTAGCAGTTGCTTCGTCCTCACGCAAGGACCATATTGAGGAAGTGTTAGAAGCCTGTGGTATTTTGTCCTATTTCGACACCTTGGTCAGCGGGGAAGCCTTTACCGAAAGTAAACCCAATCCAGCTATTTATTTGGCGACCTTGGCTAAGCTCGGTGTGTCCGCCCAAGATGCGGTGGCAATTGAAGATTCTGCCTTTGGAATTGCAGCAGCAAAAGCGGCAGGTCTAGCAGTCATTGCCTATGAGGAAAGTCGGATGCCGGTGGATCAATCGCAAGCAGACTACCATGAAAAAGATATGCAGAGCATATTGGTGCGCATTAAAGACCTCCATTAAAGACCCCATCAAGTAGACGAAATAAAGCGGGTATGATATACTAGGGCTACTTTATCAACGACAGATGGGAGGCATGGTGTATGCAAATTGTAAACTGGATAGTTCGGTATCAGAAGCAGCTGATGGTGGGGTTCTTCTTGTGTTTGGCCTTGATTTCTGTGTGTATCCTAGCGGATTCTCAGTTCATCCTAAAGATGAATGCCCAGTCAATCTTGTCCTTAGATGAGAAAAAAGAAACGGTTCTGACCTTGACAGCTCTGACGGGGACGACTTCCACAGCTATTACCTTGATTCCTGGGGACGTTGGAACTCCTCTAGCGGAAAATATAGCTGACTTGGCAGACTATCTCCTCATCGTATATGCTGGCATTTGGTTGCAAAAATATTTGGTGTCTATTACCGGTATTGTAGCCTTTAAATGGCTGATTCCAGCGGCCTGTGTCCTGTTTGCAGGGAATGTCTATTTGAAAAAGGATAGGCTTAAGCAGCTGGCAGTGCGTCTGTCTCTTTTTGCGGCAGTCATTTTGTTTATCATTCCTACGAGTGTCTTTGTGTCAAACAAGATAGAATCCACCTACCAGACCTCGATTAACCAGACTATTGAGGCTGCCAAGGAAGTGTCGGAAACGGCATCGGAGCAAAGCGAGAGTTCTCTCTGGGAAAAGGTGACGGGAGCAGCTCAGGGCTTGTTGGAGAAATTTGAGACAGCCTTTGGCAATATGGTGGATGCGGTAGCTGTGCTGATTGTGACGACTTGTATCATTCCGATATTGGTCTTTGCTTTCTTTATCTGGCTCTGCAATATCATCTTTGGAACGCGCCTTGCGCCTGCTGTACCCAAGAAACGGGTGTTAGGAAGTGTGATTCGCAAACGCTCGTCCATGTGACGCATCTTTTTTGAAGAATTGTATGAAAAACCGGATTTTCATCTGGTTTTTTCTTAGATTCTTTCAATTTTCTGACAAATTATGATAAAATGGAAAAAAAGAGTTTGAGGATAAAGCATGACATTAGTATATCAATCAACACGCGATGCGAACAATCGAGTAACGGCTAGCCAAGCGATTTTGCAGGGATTGGCAACAGACGGTGGCCTTTTCACGCCCCTGACCTATCCCCATCTAACCCTCGACTTTGATCGCTTGAAAGACCTGTCTTATCAGGAAGTGGCCAAGCTGATTTTGGGGGCTTTCTTGGACGATTTCACGGCAGAAGAGCTAGACTACTGTATCAACAATGCCTACGATAGCAAGTTTGACGATGCGCGTATTGCGCCCTTGGTCAAGTTAGACGGCCAGTATAACTTGGAATTGTTCCACGGCTCCACCATTGCCTTCAAGGACATGGCCTTGTCTATCTTGCCTTACTTGATGACAACTGCTGCTAAAAAACACGGTTTGGAAAACAAAATCGTCATCTTGACTGCGACGTCAGGCGATACTGGAAAGGCGGCGATGGCTGGTTTTGCTGATGTTCCAGGAACGGAGATTATCGTCTTTTATCCAAAAGACGGCGTCAGCAAGGTGCAGGAATTGCAGATGACCACTCAAACTGGCGACAATACGCATGTGGTGGCGATTGACGGGAACTTTGACGATGCGCAGACCAATGTCAAGGAGATGTTTAATGACGAGGCCTTGCGTGCCAAGTTAGCAGACAAGCAATTGCAGTTTTCATCTGCTAACTCCATGAATATCGGGCGCCTCGTGCCACAGATTGTCTATTATGTCTATGCTTACGCACAGTTGGTCAAAGCAGGTGAGATTGTAGCAGGAGAGGCGGTCAACTTCACCGTGCCAACAGGGAATTTTGGCAATATCTTAGCAGCCTTTTATGCAAAGCAGATTGGCTTGCCAGTTGGAAAACTGATTTGTGCGTCCAACGAAAACAATGTCTTGACAGACTTCTTTAAGACTAAGGTGTATGACAAGAAACGCGCCTTCAAGGTGACAACGAGCCCGTCCATGGATATTCTGGTTTCGTCCAACTTGGAGCGTTTGATTTTCCACCTTTTGGGAAATGATGCCGAAAAAACAGCTGAATTGATGGCCGCCTTGGCGGCAGATGGTCAGTATGAGGTGCAGCCGGTAGAAGCAGAGATATTTGACTGGTTTGTAGCAGAATGTGCGACCGAAGAAGAGACTGCTCTAGAAATCAAACGGATCTATGACAGCTCGCGCTACATCGAAGACCCGCACACAGCGGTCGCTTCCAGCGTGTACCAAAAATATGTGGCTGAAACAAAAGATGCAACCAAGACTGTGATTGCCTCAACGGCTAGTCCTTATAAGTTCCCAGTCGTTGCGGTTGAAGCGGTGACAGGCGAGACAGGCTTGAGTGATTTTGCGGCGCTTGCGCAATTGCAGGAATTGTCAGGTGTGGCACTTCCACTAGCAGTGGACGGTTTAGAAACAGCTACCGTCCGCCACAAGACAGTTGTTGCGGCGCGTGACATGCAGGCAGAAGTGGAACGCTACCTAGGCCTTTAGGAGATAAAAATCCGTCACATTTGTCAACGAAGAATAAAAAGGAGGGAGCTTTTTCAAGCTCCTTTATGATATGGTAGATAATCGAAAAATAATGCAAATTGCGCTGCCAGCCATGGCAGAAAATATTTTACAAATGCTCATGGGCATGGTGGATGGTTACCTTGTGGCTAGTCTCGGCTTGGTAGCCATTTCGGGTGTATCAGTTGCGGGCAACATCATCGCCATTTATCAAGCGATTTTTATTGCTCTAGGTGCCGCTATTTCAAGTGTTTTAGCACGTAGTATGGGGGCAGGTGATGCGGATTCGCAGTCCTATCACGCAACAGAAGCTCTGAAAATCACCTTCTTTTTAAGCCTTGTGCTGGGCTTGATTTCTCTCATCTTTGGGCGGGATATGTTGCGCCTACTAGGGACAGAGACAGCAGTAGCAGAGGTGGGTGGTCTCTTTTTAGCCATTGTAGGTGGGACCATTGTCCTCTTGGGCCTCATGACGAGTCTTGGTGCCTTGGTGCGCACGACAGGCAATCCTCGACTGCCCATGTATGTCAGTCTCTTGACCAATCTGCTCAATGCCATTTTCTCCAGCCTCTTTATCTTTGGTCTGCATTGGGGCATTGTTGGTGTGGCTCTAGGGACTGTTTTGGCACGCTTGGTTGGAGTTCTTGTCTTGTGGAAGTCACTCTCCATTTCCTTTGCTCGACCAAGCTGGGGCTTGGATAAGGACTTGCTTAGTCTGTCCCTGCCTGCTGCGGGGGAACGCCTCATGATGCGGGCGGGTGATGTGGTCATCATTGCGCTGGTGGTGCGCTTTGGGACAGAGGCGGTGGCTGGAAATGCCATTGGCGAAGTCCTGACCCAGTTTAACTACATGCCAGCCTTTGGGATTGCCACAGCCACCGTTCTCTTGGTGGCGCGTAGCTTGGGGCAGGGAAATCAAGAGGCGATTGATCAAACTGCACGAAAGACCTACTGGCTTGCTATCGGCTTGATGTTACCTGTTGCGCTGTTGATGTTTGCTTTTGGAAGACCCTTAACGTATCTGTATACGCAGGATAGCGGTGCAGTCGCAGCAAGTCTTCTTGTCGTCCTCTTTTCACTCTTGGGGGTGCCTTTTACAGCTGGGACAGTCATCTACACCGCCGTGTGGCAGGGCTTGGGCAATGGGAAGCTCCCTTTTTATGCGACAACGATGGGCATGTGGGTGATTCGGATTGGTCTGGGCTATCTTCTTGGGGTGACTTTGCAGCTCGGACTTCCTGGTATCTGGGCAGGTACGCTCTTGGATAATGCCTTTCGCTGGCTTTTCTTGGGAATTCTCTATAAACGTCATAAGAAACAGATTATAGCAAAAACCTAGGCTGACCTAGGTTTTTATTGCGACCTGCATTTTGATAAACATGTCCCGTTCTTGCTCGGACAGGTTTGGCTGTTCGTGGATTACTTCACAGATATAGGGACCGACTGGCTTTAGTCCTTTTTCTTGTAGTAGTTTAAAAAAGAGTGGGAGGCGCTCGACCTCTTCTTCGAAGGAGGTGCAGTAGCTGACAGCATATGGACCAGCCTCTAATGTGACTTCCTTGACAGAAGGGGATTGGAGATAGGGATTATGGAGGAGGGCAAACTGGGTGGAAATCCAGCGTTGCTGCTTGAAATCCTCTGCCTGCATGAGCGAGCCGACCTTGCCAAAATGTTCATAGAAAGGATTGTAGGAGAAGATTTCCTGCTTTAAATAACGGAGATGAAGCTCATACTCTTCCTTGGTCATCTGGTAGATATTTTGCGACAAGTCAAAGGTCCAAATTGTCCGTTCAGGCATTTCCGCTATTTCCAAGACCTTGCTGGTCTTACGCTCTGTATAGAGCAAGGCTCCCGAACGAAAGGCGTCAATTTCTGCAATGCGATGCTCCAAGGCCTCTTTTTCTCGTAGCAACTCCTGATAGCGTTCTTCAATCAATTGGTGGAGATGCGGGCTACTCTTATCGGACAAAATGTCCTTGATGTCTTCCAGGGAAAAATCAAGCTGGCGCAGGTACTGAATGGCGTCTACGATGGACGATTGATTGAGGTGGTAGTAGCGGTAATTGGTTTCAGGGTCAATCTGATAGGGATGAAGCAAGCCGATTTGGTCATAAAAACGCAGGGTGCGGATAGAAATATTGTTGATGTTGGAAAATTCTCCGATGCGTAAAATTTTTTTCATTTTTTTGCAAACTCTCTATTGACTCTCTAGTTACTAGAGACATTATACTATAATTGTGAAAAAAATAACAATAAAAGGAGAATTCACATGAGAACTTCTAAAGTACGTGCAGTCCAATATGGCTGCGGCAAGATGTCAAAAGTGTTGTTCCGCTATCTGGTGGACCATGGGGTAGAAATCGTTGGTGCGATTGACAACAATCCAGCAGTTGTCGGACAAGATGTCGGTGATTTTGCAGAGTTAGGCTATAAGACAGGGGTCATCATTTCAAACGATGCAGAAGCAGTCTTTTCAAGCTGCGATGCCGATATTGCCATTGTCACCATTTTCTCTTATATGCCTGAAATGTATAATTTCTATGAAACAGCGATTAAACATGGGGTCAATGTCATTTCAACCTGTGAAGAAGCTATCTATCCTTGGACAACCTCTCCGTCAGAAACCAATCGCTTGGATACCTTAGCTAAGGAGCATGGAGTGACCATCATGGGGTCTGGCATGCAGGATATTTACTGGATTAATATGCCGTGTCTCATGATGGCGGGTGTCAACAAGATTACTAAAATCAAGGGCGCTGTTAGCTACAATGTGGAAGATTACGGTCTTGCGCTAGCAGAAGCACATGGTGCGGGCTATGATGTGGAGCGTTTTGAAAAGGAAATAGCCTCTGCCGAGAGCTTCCCATCTTACATGTGGAATGCTGCTGAAGGCATTTGTTCAAAAATGAACTGGACCATCAAAGATATTTCCCAAAAGAGCGTGCCTTATATCCTAGATGAGGACATCTATTCTGAAACGCTTGGTCGAACTATTCCAGCAGGAGAAGTGACCGGGATGTCTGCAGTAACGACCATCCACACCCATCAAGGCATCGAACTAGAAGTAGAATGTATCGGAAAAGTCTACCGTGCAGAAGATGGAGATATGTGTGATTTTGAAGTCATCGGCGAGCCTGATTTGATCTTCTCTGTCCATAAGCCTGATACGGTAGCGCATACGTGTGCAACCATTGTCAACCGAATTCCAACGGTTCTTGATGCACCAGCTGGATTTGTGACCTGTGAAAAAGCACGCGAAGTGGAATACTTGACCTACCCAATGCATACCTATGTTGGCAAATAAATCGTTTGTCATGAGTGACTAGCTTCCACAATTGAGAATTGTGGAAGGTTGGAAATAAGGCTAGCGAAGAATCGTTCGCTAGCCTCTTCTAATAGGGAGTGGGACAGAAATCGGTAACTCGTAAGAGTTCGATTTCGTAGACCCCGCTTTCTAATTTTTAGGCTCGAGTATTGACAGTCACTCCCCTGACTGTCCTCGTGGGGGTTTGTCCCAAACTCTTCTTCTTTTTGCTCCTATCCGCAAACGTTTGGTTTTTGCCGTGATTTGCTTAGGATTTCTTCATTAAACTATACAGACAGGTAGGCTTTGTGCTACAATGGTAGGGATAAATTACAATGAAGCGTGAGGAACGACGGATGAAAGCAATTATTACTGTTGTTGGCAAGGACAAGACTGGGATTGTGGCAGGGGTATCTGCCAAGATTGCAGAGCTGGGGCTCAATATTGATGATATTTCCCAGACGGTCTTAGATGAATTTTTCACTATGATGGCGGTTGTATCAAGTGATGAGAAACAAGACTTTACAGCCTTGCGCAGTGAATTTGATGCCTTTGGTGAGACCTTGAATGTCAAGATTAACATTCAAAGCGCGGCGATTTTTGAAGCCATGTATAACATCTAAGAGGTGGCCTATGGATATTAGACAAGTTACAGAAACCATCGCCATGATTGAGGAGCAGAATTTCGACATCAGGACCATTACCATGGGCATTTCGCTCCTTGACTGTATTGATACCGACATTGAGCGGGCAGCTGAGAAGATTTACCAAAAAATTACGACCAAGGCGCGTGATTTGGTAGCAGTCGGAGATGAGATTGCGGCCGAGTTGGGGATTCCCATTGTCAACAAGCGGGTCAGCGTGACACCGATTGCCCTGATTGGAGCAGCGACTGATGCGTCAGACTATGTACCTCTAGCAAAGGCGCTTGACCGTGCGGCCAAAGAAATCGGTGTTGATTTCATCGGCGGTTTTTCCGCCTTGGTGCAAAAGGGCTATCAAAAAGGGGACGAGATTCTAATCAACTCTATTCCTCGAGCTCTGGCAGAGACGGATAAGGTCTGCTCCTCGGTCAATATCGGCTCTACCAAGACGGGGATTAACATGACAGCCGTGCGCGACATGGGGCGAATTATCAAGGAAACAGCCAGTCTTTCTGAAATGGGCGCAGCAAAACTCGTCGTCTTTGCCAATGCGGTCGAGGATAATCCTTTCATGGCTGGGGCCTTTCACGGCGTTGGTGAAGCAGATGTAGTCATCAACGTTGGTGTTTCAGGACCTGGTGTCGTTAAGCGTGCTCTTGAAAAAGTGCGTGGTGAAAGTTTTGATGTCGTGGCTGAAACCGTTAAAAAGACAGCCTTTAAAATCACGCGTATCGGTCAATTGGTCGGTCAAATGGCGAGCGAGCGCCTCGGTGTGAAATTCGGGATTGTCGATTTGAGTCTTGCGCCAACGCCGGCGGTCGGTGACTCGGTAGCGCGTGTCCTTGAAGAAATGGGGCTTGAAACGGTTGGAACGCATGGGACAACGGCTGCCCTTGCTCTGTTAAATGACCAGGTCAAAAAAGGTGGCGTCATGGCCTGCAACCAAGTCGGCGGTCTGTCAGGTGCTTTCATTCCCGTGTCAGAAGATGAGGGCATGATTGCAGCCGTTCAGTCTGGCTCGCTCAATTTGGAAAAATTAGAAGCCATGACAGCGATTTGCTCGGTCGGTCTGGATATGATTGCGATTCCAGAAGAAACGCCTGCTGAAACCATTGCGGCTATGATTGCGGACGAAGCAGCGATTGGGGTCATCAATCAGAAAACCACAGCTGTACGGATTATTCCAAAAGGCAAAGAAGGAGACATGATTGAATTTGGCGGCTTGTTGGGAACAGCTCCCGTCATGAAGGTCAACCAAGCATCATCTGCTGACTTTATCGCACGGGGTGGACAAATCCCAGCACCAATTCACAGTTTTAAGAATTAGAAGATAGGAAACGATTGTCTTAGGCAGTCGTTTTTTGATATAATAGAATGAGGAAATATGAGGAGGAATAAAATGACAGAAACAAGATTATACATTGCTCGTCATGGAAAAACCATGTTTAATACCATTGGTCGTATTCAAGGTTGGTGCGATACGCCTTTAACAAAAATTGGTGAAGAAGGTATTCGCGAGCTAGGGCTTGGTTTGAAAGAAGCGGGTTTGGAATTTAAAGTAGCTGTATCAAGCGATTTAGGACGGACTGTGCAGACCATTACTATCGCCCAAAGAGAATTAGGTATTTTAGGGAAAATCCCTTACTACCAAGACAAGCGGATTCGCGAATGGTGCTTTGGTAGCTTTGAAGGCATGTACGATGCAGAACTGTTTAGCGGTGTCTTGCCACGTATCAGCGGTATTCTTGATGCGGGAACCATGACCTTTGAAGAGATTGCAAATGGTGTCCACGAAGCAGATTCAGCCAACTGGTCCGAGCCTTGGGATGTCTTGAAAGACCGCATTTTGAATGGCTTTGAAAGTATTGCAGCAGACCTTGAAAAGCAAGGTGGAGGCAATGCCTTGATTGTTAGCCACGGTATGACCATTGCGACCTTGGTCAATTTATTGGCACCAGAACGTCCAACCAACTTGGCGCTCGATAATGGCTCTGTCACCGTTTTGAAATATGAAGATGGTCAATTTAGCATCGAAGCAGTTGGGGATATGTCCTATCGACACGTTGGAGCGAGTGTGATTCAAGCGCATGATGAATAAGCAGAAAATGACTAAACTGAGTTTAATCGTCTGCCTACCTGCTCTTGTGGCAACCAATTTCTTTCTTTGGAACTTGGATCCGGCAAGTATGGTTGATAAGTTTGCGACGATAGAAGCAAAGGAGGCTGCACGTTCGTCCGAAGAAGATGTCTTAGCGTCTGCTTCTCTAGATGACTGGGAATTGGTCTTGGTCAATCGTGATCATTTGTTCGAATCAGAGCCAAAATCCTTAGCGACAGTAGGGAATATTCAAGTGGATAGCAGAATTGCGACAGCTACGAAAGACTTTTTAGCAGCCGCTCAAGTAATTGTTCCCGATGAGGTCTTGCTATCAGGCTACAGAAGTCGCGCTGAACAAGAACAGCTCTATAACGAGAGAGTTGCAGAGTTAGAAGCGAGAGGGTTTAATCGGGCAGAAGCAGAAGCTAGGGTTCGTTCTCAAGTGCAACTACCAGGTGCCAGCGAACACCAGACTGGTCTTGCCATTGACATGAGTGAGGAAGCAGGGCAACTAGATGAGGTAGCAGAAAAAATCAAAGCATTGGCACCCCAGTATGGCTTTATCTTGCGCTATCCAGAAGGGAAAAGCCACCTCACAGGAATTGATTTTGAAAGCTGGCACTTCCGCTATGTCGGGGTTGAAAATGCCCAGTACATGGAAAAACACGACTTGGTTCTGGAAGAATACCTTGCTTTATTAAAAGATAGGAAATAAAACGTCATGATTGGCGTTTTTTCTTTGTCCCTCTTGACAAATACATCGAGGTGCGATATACTTTATATATCGAGGTTCGATGTATCGCACTACAAGGAGAAATGGCATGGAAGAAAAAATCAGACGAGTCTATCTTCCAATGACGGAAACAGCATTTTATATTTTATTTGCCTTACAGGAAGAGCGGCATGGCTATGACATCACCCAAAAGACCAAGGAATTGACAGGAGGTCAGGTCGTAATTAGCCCAGGTACCATGTATGGGACCCTTTCTAAAATGGAAAAAGATGGTTTGATTGCCTTTATCCGCGAGGAGGAAAAGCGCAAGCTCTATCTGATAACGGAGTTGGGACGAGAGATTCTAGAAATCGAAAAAGCTAGGATTGAGCGTCTCTATCGAAACAGCCGAGGTGAGAAATATGAAACAGCAGAAATTTAACAAATTCGACCCTAGTCAAACGGAAGCATATTTAACTCGCATGCACCTATCGGGTCAGGCTTTGAAGCAGGTATCATCTTGGAGTGGCAAGATGGAGTTCAGCTCTTGTAAGCCTGAAGAAATGGTCTATCGGATTGATGTTTATCAGCCTAGTAAAAAAGAAGTCGGCTTCTTCCCAGAGTATGATGACCACTATTTGAGTTTCTTTCGGGATGCGAGCTGGGAAATGGTCTGCGGAATGTCACCTTATGTCGTTTGGCGAAAACCTGCAGCCGCAGTCGACCTTCCAGATGAATCGCTCCTCTATAATGACCGCGACAGTATCTACCAGTATCAGAAGAAAATTGTGAGATACCGCATTTTGAGTACCTTCATTATTCCTTGCTTGTCTCTTCCTTCTGTTTTGCGCATTTTTGAATGGAGATGGCAAGAATTTGCCTGGAGTGGTACTATTTTATTGATCTGGCTTGCTTTTGTAGCCTATCAGCTCTGGACACTGTATCGCTTGAAAAAGGAGTTGTAATGATGAAAAAAGAAGTGAAACTGTTCTTTCTGACGGATTTTGAAGAGGAAGAAGACTACCTGGCAGCCATGCACCGCAAGGGTTGGAGATTTAAAGAAATACGGTTTGGCTGTCTTTTTGTCTTTGAACCTTGTAGGCCAGAAGAGGTTGTCTACCGTCTTGATTTTAAGCCACGATTAGGCGAGGATAGAGAAGTGTATGAGCAACTGTATGCAGACTACGGTTGGGAGTGTGTTGGTGTTGGCAATAATTTTGCCTATTTCCGTAAAGCTGTCACAGACGGAGAAGCAGTCGATATTTATAGTGATAGACAGACGAAGCTTGATATGATTAGACAAATTTTTAAGTGGCGGTTTGTAGCTGTCGTGCTGATGGGGCTAACTGTCTTTTGGCAGGCTCTTTATCCTCGAGATGTGAATGATTGGTCCTTGTGGATGTGGAGAGTCTTAGCAAGTGCCTATCTGTTTGTATTGTTGCACTGCGGGCTTGGTTTTTACAAATTGAGAAAGCGTTATGAGGAAAGGGGGTAAAATGAAAAAGGAAACAAATCAGAGAGCTGCTATCGGAGTGGTACCTATTTTAGTTATCAATTTTTTGCTCAATCTGCATCGCTTACAGTTTGAGCAACTGACGGCTACAAAACTGATCACCGATACGATTGTCCTTCTTCACCCTATCTTGATAGGGATTATCTTGTATCGCTGGTGGAAGTTCGTAAAAATGGATAAGGGGAGAAAAACATGAAGAAAACATTTTGGAATATTTTGAAGGTAGTAGGGAGTTTGGTGTTGGTATAGTCAAATGAATTAACTTTCAGACAAGGAACTGAGACGCAGACAGTACTTGAGTACGGCAAGTCGAAAGTGACGATGTATCAAAGTTCATTCATTTGACTATAATCTCGGTCCTGAGACTGATTTTTAGCACTCTTATCAAAAGAGTGCTAATTTTTGGCTTTTTGACCTTGACAATCAGATAAATCGGTGTATAATAGAATCATGAGTTAGCACTCGTAAGGTTAGAGTGCTAATGACAGAATCCTGATTGGAGGTGAGGTTTTGGTAACAGAGCGCCAACATGAAATTCTCAATTTAATCGTTGAAATCTTTACAAAAACACACGAGCCAGTCGGATCAAAAGCTCTCCAAGAAAGTATTGCCTCAAGTAGTGCAACCATTCGAAATGAAATGGCTGCTCTCGAGAAAAAAGGGCTGCTTGAAAAAGCCCATACCTCGAGTGGTCGAATGCCGAGCGTAGAGGGGTTTAAATACTTTGTCGAGCATTCCTTGACCTTTGATAGTCTGGCTGAAGAAGATGTCTATCAGGTTGTCAGACGTTTTGACAGAGAGTTTTTCCGCTTGGATGATATTTTTCAGACGGCGGCGACCATTTTATCTGACTTGACAGCTTGTACGGTGGCGGTGCTCGATGTTGAGCCTAGCCAGCAAAAGCTAACAGCCTTTGACATTGTCGTTCTTAGTCAGCATGCGGCCTTAGCCGTTATGACCTTGGATGAGTCGAAAACGCTGACCAGACAATTCGCCATTCCTAAGAATTTCCTCCGTGGAGATTTGATGGAAGTCAGAACCCTGGTGCGAGAACGCCTGCTTGGCAAATCGGTGCTCGATATTCACTATAAGCTCCGAACCGAGATTCCGCAGATTATCCAACGGCATTTCGTAACGACAGATAATGTACTTCAGCTATTTGAACACATCTTCTCGGATCTCTTTACAGAGGATGTCGTGACTGCTGGAAAGATTCGCTTGCTGGATTTTGCAGATATCAGAGCCTATCAGTTCTTTGATTTTCCGCAAAAGGTAGCCCTTGAAATGCGAAGCAACCTAGCAGAAGATGAAATGCAAAGCGTCAAGGTAGCCGATAGCCGAGAACAATCGCTCTCTAGCCTAACCGTCGTGACGACCAAGTTTCTGATTCCCTACCGTGGATTTGGTCTCTTGTCTGTTATCGGACCGATCAACGTGGATTACAACCGCATGATGAGTCTCATTAACCTCGTCAACCGCGTCCTCATGATGAAACTCACCGATTTCTATCGATATCTAAGCAGTAACCATTATGAGGTGCATTAAGATACGAGAGCGTAAAAAAGTCCAAAATGAATATAAAGGAGGTTTCGTGTGACCGAAGAAATTAAAAAAGAAGAACAACTTGAGGAAGTGGAAGGAACAGAAGAAGTTGTTTCAGAAGAACCCCCTCAAGAAAAATCAGAATTAGAACTGGCGAATGAGCGAGCAGAAGACTTTGAAAACAAGTATCTGCGTGCCGTAGCTGAAATGCAAAACATTCAACGCCGCAGTAGCGAAGAGCGCCAAACCCTGCAAAAATACCGCAGTCAGGACTTGGCTAAGGCAATCTTGCCATCGCTTGATAACTTAGAGCGTGCTTTGGCGGTGGAAGGCTTGACAGATGATGTGAAAAAAGGCCTTGAGATGGTCCAAGAAAGTCTGATTCAAGCACTCAAAGATGAGGGAATCGAAGAAGTGGCAGCAGACGGGGCATTTGACCCTAACTTCCACATGGCCATTCAAACCATGCCGGCAGACGATGATCACCCAGCTGACACCATCGCGCAAGTCTTCCAAAAAGGCTACAAGTTGCATGAGAGGGTGTTGCGTCCTGCGATGGTGGTCGTCTATAACTAGCTCTGTCATTTGCTCTATCCCTGCGTTAAGGCGGTTTGCCTAACTCCAGTTATGCCTGCACCGCCTTGCCTAGCTAAAAGAAAAGATAAACGCTTAAGCGTGACCGAAATGTCCTTAAACTTCTATACATTAAAATGAAAATAAATGACAAGTTATCAGCTTGTAAATAGGAATTTAATTATAAAGAGGTAAAAACATGTCTAAAATTATTGGTATTGACTTAGGAACTACAAACTCTGCAGTTGCTGTTCTTGAAGGAACAGAAAGCAAAATCATTGCAAACCCAGAAGGAAATCGTACAACTCCGTCTGTTGTATCTTTCAAAAATGGTGAAATCATCGTTGGTGATGCCGCAAAACGTCAAGCAGTAACAAACCCAGATACGATTATTTCTATCAAATCAAAAATGGGAACCGCTGAAAAAGTAGCTGCAAACGGAAAAGAATACACTCCACAAGAAATTTCTGCCATGATTCTTCAATACTTGAAAGGTTATGCAGAAGAATACCTTGGTGAAAAAGTAACTAAAGCGGTTATCACTGTTCCTGCTTACTTCAACGATGCACAACGTCAAGCGACAAAAGATGCTGGTAAAATTGCAGGGCTCGAAGTAGAACGTATCGTCAACGAACCAACAGCAGCAGCCCTTGCGTATGGTCTTGATAAGACAGATAAGGAAGAAAAAATCTTGGTATTTGACCTTGGTGGAGGAACATTTGACGTTTCAATCCTTGAATTAGGTGATGGAGTATTCGATGTTCTTGCGACTGCTGGGGACAACAAACTTGGTGGAGATGACTTTGACCAAAAAATCATCGACCACATGGTGGCAGAATTCAAGAAAGAAAACGGCATTGACTTGTCAGCAGATAAAATGGCGGTGCAACGTTTGAAAGATGCGGCTGAAAAAGCCAAGAAAGACCTTTCAGGTGTGACTTCTACTCAAATCAGCTTGCCATTTATCACTGCAGGAGAAGCAGGACCTCTTCACTTGGAGATGACCCTTACTCGTGCAAAATTTGATGATTTGACACGCGACCTTGTGGAGCGTACAAAAGAGCCAGTTCGCCGTGCTTTGTCTGATGCAGGACTTTCTATTTCAGAAATTGACGAGGTTATCCTTGTCGGTGGTTCAACTCGTATTCCAGCTGTTGTGGAAGCTGTGAAAGCTGAAACTGGTAAAGAACCAAACAAATCTGTCAACCCAGACGAAGTAGTCGCAATGGGTGCTGCTATCCAAGGTGGGGTTATCTCTGGTGATGTGAAAGACGTTGTTCTTCTTGACGTAACACCATTGTCACTTGGTATTGAAACGATGGGTGGTGTATTTACAAAACTGATTGAGCGCAACACCACAATTCCAACTTCTAAATCACAAGTCTTCTCAACTGCAGCAGACAATCAACCAGCAGTAGATATTCACGTTCTTCAAGGTGAGCGCCCAATGGCAGCGGACAACAAAACACTTGGACGTTTCCAATTGACAGACATCCCAGCTGCACCTCGTGGAATTCCTCAAATTGAAGTAACCTTTGATATTGACAAAAACGGTATCGTATCTGTTAAAGCCAAAGACCTTGGTACTCAAAAAGAGCAAACCATCGTTATCCAATCAAATTCAGGTTTGACAGATGAAGAGATTGACCGCATGATGAAAGATGCAGAAGCAAACGCAGAAGCAGATAAGAAACGCAAAGAAGAAGTAGACCTTCGCAACGAAGTGGATCAAGCAATTTTTGCGACTGAAAAGACAATCAAAGAAACAGAAGGCAAAGGATTTGACGCTGAACGTGACGCAGCCCAAGCAGCTCTTGACGAATTGAAAGCCGCTCAAGAAGCTAACAACTTGGACGACATGAAAGCGAAATTGGAAAACTTGAACGAAAAAGCACAAGGCCTCGCTGTTAAGATGTACGAACAAGCTGCAGCAGCCCAACAAGCCGCTCAAGGAGCAGAAGGCGCAGCCAACCCAGGACAAGCAGGCGATGATGTTGTTGATGGGGAGTTTACGGAGAAGTAACCCACCAAAACTGACGGGACATATAGTCCTCGTCAGTTAACGGTTGCCGCTATTAGGCGGTCAACCTAGATGTCTTACTAACTCAAAAACAAAGTAATCTCGACTTTGTTTTTGAGTGTCGTAGGATACGGTAAAGAGAACGAAAGAAAAATAGGAATATCTATCTTTTTCCCGAGCGTTTAGTCCGAGTTCAACTTAGAGGCTGGGACAAAAGTCCCTTACCTCGTTAAGTTACATAGTTTTAACAGTTTGGCGCAGTAGTTGTCTGGTTTGTAAAATGTTGATAAATCAACATTCTATTAGAAGAGGCTAGCGAACAATTCTTCGCTACCCTTATTTCCAACCTTCCACAATTCTTGATTGTGAAAGCTAGTCAACCTTGCGGGGGTGGGAGTAAAATAATCCAGTGGATTATTTTAGCCCGAACCTAGAAATAAAGGAGTGAGGATAATCGATTTCTTCGAAATCACGATTTTTGTCCCACTCCCTCGTGAACACAGTCGGAACTCACTATTGATAGTCGACTTACTGTACATACAAACATTGGCGTCGCAAGACACAAGATAGCAAGGAGCTAGGGAGGATTTCTTGGCTCCTGCTTTGCTAGTAAGAAATAGAACGAGGGGTATTCAACATTCCTATTTTACCTTTTGTTTAAGGGCTTAATATCTTGGTATAGTTGAACCTGCCTAACATGCTATAGGAATAACTTTCCTGTATCAAATTTAACAGAAAGGAATAAGAGTGTTCAGAAATGAACACGGGCTACGGACTGTGCCAAAAAGATAGATTTTCCTAGGACGTAAACGTCCGTTGTCAAATCTTCTATTTTGGCTTGTGTTTAGCGCTTTAATATCTTGGTGTAATTGAACGCGAGCGGAAAACTTGTTCCTATTCCAATATTTTATAAGAAAGGATATATGGTTTAAGTAAATGAATCCGCCCTAAAAGCTGTGTGAAAAAGATAAATCGTCTCGAAAATCAGGATTTTCTGCCGATTTCCTATTTTCACGTTGCTTTTTACGGGCTTGGTATCTTACTATAATTGAACCCGCCCTAACGTCTGTGTCAAAAAGACAAACGTTTCCTAGACGCGAGCGTCTTCGTCACATTTGCTATTTTGACTTTGCCGTTTACGGGCTTGGTATCTTATATGAACAATACAGAATTCTACGATCGTCTGGGGGTGTCAAAAGACGCTTCGCAAGATGAGATTAAAAAGGCCTATCGGAAAATGTCCAAGAAGTACCATCCAGACATCAATAAAGAAGCTGGAGCGGAGCAAAAATATAAGGATATTCAAGAGGCTTATGAAACGCTTAGCGATGCTCAAAAACGGGCGAGCTATGATCAGTTTGGGGCTGCTGGTGCCCAAGGTGGTTTTGGTGGTGGAGGCTTTAGTGGCTTTGACGGTGCAGTTTTTGGTGGTTTTGAAGACATCTTCTCTAGCTTCTTTGGAGGCGGTGGGGCAAGCCGCAATCCCAATGCACCGCGCCAAGGTGATGACCTTCAATACCGTATCAATTTGAAATTTGAAGAGGCGATTTTTGGAGCTGAAAAAGAGGTTAGCTACAATCGTGAGGCAACGTGTCGGACCTGTACGGGTTCTGGTGCCAAACCTGGTACCAGTCCTGTGACCTGTGGCCGCTGTCATGGTGCTGGGGTCATCAATGTCGATACTCAAACGCCGCTCGGTATGATGCGCCGTCAAGTGACCTGTGATGTCTGCCATGGCCGCGGAAAAGAAATCAAAGACCCATGCCACACTTGCCACGGTACAGGTCATGAAAAGCAAGCCCATACGGTTACTGTAAAAGTGCCAGCTGGGGTTGAAACAGGTCAAAAAATCCGTCTTTCAGGTCAAGGTGAAGCGGGATTTAATGGTGGTCCTTACGGAGATCTCTTTGTAGTGATTCAAGTGCAGGCTTCAGACAAGTTTGAGCGCGATGGGACGACCATTCACTACAAGCTCAATCTCAATTTCGTTCAAGCAGCTTTGGGAGATACGGTACATGTGCCGACTGTCCATGGCGATGTGGACTTGGTGATTCCTGAAGGAACGCAAACAGGTAAGAAATTCCGCTTGAAAGGCAAAGGAGCTCCGAGCCTACGTGGTGGTATGGTCGGAGATCAATACGTGACGATTAACGTTGTGACTCCAACCAATCTCAATGACAAACAAAAAGCAGCCTTGAAAGATTTTGCAGCTGCTGGAAATATCGCTGTTCATCCACAGAAAAAAGGATTTTTCGATAAGGTCAAGGATGCCTTTGATGATTTATAAAAAAAGAAGAGTTTGGGGCTGTCTCAAGCTCTTTTTGGCTGGCTACATCCATTGCTTTCTTAAGTTGTCAGGCTTGCTGATTGTTGCATTTCATGATAGGCTAAAAGCAAGGAGAATGAATCGTCAAGCAAGGAGAAATACGATGTACCAAGATGCGACAGCTATAGCAGAGGCTATCAGAAATAGGGAGGTATCAGCAGAGGAGTGCGTGAAAGCGACTGTCGATAAGATTGAAAAGCTCAACCCGGACTTGAACGCAGTTGTGAGTACCCAATATGAACAAGCGTTGGAGCGGGCTAGAAATCTCAAGATAGGCGTTCAGCCTTTTGCAGGTGTTCCAATTTTACTTAAAGATTTGGGGCAAGAACAAAAAGGGGAATTGTCCATAGCTGGTTCTCGTCTGTTTGCCCATTACCGAGCGTCCAAAAGTGATCGTTATACTCAACGAATGGAAGAACTAGGTTTTATCGTGCTTGGGCGAACCAATACTCCAGAATTTGGCTTTAAGAATATATCAGATAGTCGCTTACACGGGCCTGTCAATCTGCCAATAGATATGACCCGCAATGCAGGTGGGTCTAGTGGTGGTTCGGCCGCTGCCGTATCGTCTGGTATGGTGACCTTGGCGGGAGCGTCAGATGGTGGAGGCTCCATCCGCATTCCAGCTAGTTTTAATGGTCTGATAGGTTTAAAGACCAGCCGTGGTCGGATACCAGTAGGACCGTCTTCCTATCGGGGCTGGCAGGGTGCATCTGTCCATTTTGCTTTGACCAAATCTGTCCGAGACACCAAGAGCCTCCTCTATCATTTGCAGGCCTATCAGGTCGAAGCGCCCTTTCCTTTGCAGCCCTTGTCTTGGGATAGTTTGTTTGAGTCTCGAAGAAGCCCGCTCAAGATTGCTTTTTCGCTCCAGTCACCGATTGGGACGCCTGTATCGGCAGAAGCGCAAGAGGCAGTTTTAAATCTTCTGCCTGCCCTAGAGGAATTAGGCCATCAGGTAACGGAGTTGACTGCATATCCCTTAGACGGTATTGAAGCTATGCGTTCGTATTACGTGATGAATAGTGTGGAGACGGCGCAGATGTTTACTGGTATTGAACAAGGATTGGGACGAAAAATGACCCCAGCAGATATGGAATTGATGACCTGGGCCATCTATCGCAGCGGGCTAACCATTCCTGCCTATCGTTACAGTCAGGTGTTGCAGGATTGGGATCAATACAGTGCGAAAATGGCTGTCTTTCATGAGAATTATGATCTTTTGCTCACTCCTACGGTGGCTAGTGTCGCTCCTAAGCATGGACAATTTGCCTTAGAGCAGGAGTTGGAAGAGAAACTACGGCACATGGACGAGTATGAAATGGCGGAGCAGCAGGAACTCATCTGGCAGATGTTTGAAAAGAGCCTTTCTTGGACTCCTTTTACGCAACAGGCAAATCTTACGGGTCAACCCTCCATCAGTCTGCCAGTCTATCAAACGGCACAAGGTCTACCGATCGGTGTCCAGTTGACGGCTGCGAAAGGACAAGAGGATATTCTCTTGTCTGTAGCAGAAGAGCTTGAAAAGCTAGGAAAACTGATATGTAAAGCGCTTTAAATTTTCAGTTAAAATAATTGATAAAAGGCTTTCATTGTGATACCCTTTTGTCTATAGGTCAGATTATGAACCAAAAGGAGATCATTATGTTGAAAAAATTAGTTGCATCAGCCCTCTTCGTGTCTTCGCTTGCCTTGGTTGCTTGTTCGGGAAACACGACGAAAACCTCTTCTGCAAATCAGACAGAGTGGGAACGGGTCAAGGAAGCCGGAGTCTTGAAAGTAGCCACTCCAGGGACTCTTTACCCAACCTCTTATCACAATGACGCAGATGAGTTGGTCGGCTATGAAATTGAGATGCTTGATGAAATTGGCAAACGCTTGGACATCAAGATTGAATACCAAGAAATCGGTGTTGCAGAAGCCTTTACCGCAGTAGATAGTGGCAAAGTCGACATCGCTGTCAACAACTTTGATACGACTAAAGAACGTCTTGAAAAATACAATTTCTCTATTCCTTACAAATATTCAATCGGTGGAATGATTGTCCGTGAAGATGGCTCATCTGGGATTGAAGCAGCAGATTTGAGCGATTGGAAAGGGAAGAAAGCTGGTGGCGGTGCAGGAACCCAGTACATGAAGATTGCAGAAAAGCTCGGTGCAGAGCCAGTGATTTATGACAATGTGACCAACGACGTCTACCTCCGCGATGTATCGACGGGGCGGACAGACTTTATCCCGAACGATTACTACACACAAGTGATTGCAGTCAAATACATCACACAGCAATTCCCAGATATTAAGGTCAAAATGGGAACGGCCAAGTACAATCCAACCGAGCAAGGAATTGTGATGAGTAAGGCGGATACTAGCTTGAAAGAAAAGTTAGATGAAGCCCTCAAAGCAATGAAAGAAGATGGTACCTTAAAAGCCATTTCAGAAAAATATTACGCTGGTCAAGACTTGACAGAGCCTGAAAAAGGTGTGGACAATCTGCCTGTCATTGATACAGCTGATGTGAAATAGCTAGAATGTGAACGCAAAAAATGAGAGTGAGGAAGGTCAAAGCAGGTGTGCTTGATGCGCTCGCTCTCTTTTGTCGTCAGCCCGTTTTGAGTGCTGATGTGGTGAAGGCGTTTTGTCTGATACTAAACCAAATATACATAGTGGAGGAAGAAAATGAATTGGCAGGTAATTTTTAACCTAGAGCTAGCAAAAGAGGCGATTCCTAAGATTTTAGAAGGTCTGCCCTATACGCTGGGTTTATCCCTCATCGGTTTTGCCTTGGGGACATTTTGTGGCTTTTTTGTTGCCCTCTTACGCATGTCACGGCTTGCTCCTTTGCGCTATCTCGCCATGCTTCATATTTCGCTGATGCGGGGCATTCCGCTCATGGTCTTGCTCTTTTTCATCTATTTCGGCCTTCCTTTTATGGGCTTGGAGCTAGATGCGATTAGTGCTAGTATCATCGCCTTTACCCTCATGTCAAGTGCCTATATTTCAGAGATTATCCGCTCCTCACTTTCTGCGATTGACCACGGACAATGGGAGGCGGCTCGTTCACTCGGTTTAAAGACCTCGGTGATTTATCGGAAAGTCATCATTCCTCAAGCCTTTCGGATTGCCGTGCCACCCCTTAGCAATGTCTTGCTTGATATGGTGAAAAGCACTTCGCTCACTGCCATGATTACTGTGCCAGAGCTGTTTAACAAGGCCAAGATTGTCGGCGGTGCCAAGTCGGATTACATGACGGTCTATATCTGTGTAGCCCTGATTTACTGGGTCATTTGTAGCCTATATGCACTAGGGCAAGTGCATTTGGAAAAGCGGCTTGCGACTTACTAATTGGACGAGAAAATGAGGCTGGGACATAATACCTAGCCTCCTTATTTTTATAATTTGAGCAGTTTGACGTATATCAATAGTCAGGGGAGTGACTATTGATACCTGAGCCTAGAAACTAGAAAGCGAGGCCTGGCGCTGGGTTCAATGCTCCAGTGGAGCATTGAAGAGAACAGAAAGTTGTGAGCAACTTATCCATGACATTGATAAATCAATATTCTATTAGAAGAGGCTAGCGAACGATTCTTCGCTAGCCTTATTTCCAACCTTCCACAATTCTCGATTGTGGAAGCAAGTCAACTTGCGGATATCAACAGTCAGGGGAGTGACTGTTGATACCCGAGCTTAGAAACTAGAGAGCGAGGACAGTCAGGGGAGTGACTGTTGATACCCGAGCCTAGAAACTAGAGAGCGAGGACTACAAAATCGATTTCTACGAAATCACGATTGAGTCCCACTCCCATTTTTTGTGGGTTCATAGCCCAATTCTCGGCTCATTCTCGTTCTGCCTGCGATATGACTAAGCGCTATATCAAAATGAATGCAAACAAAAAGCGAGGTTGCAAAGGCTAAAAAAGTCTCGGTTTCCTCGCTTTTATGCTTGTTGGCAAGTGGGGCAAACGCCATAGATGGTCAAGAGTTCTTTGGTAATCTGATAGCCTGTCTGGGCTTGGACCTGCTGTTCAAGACTCGGCATATTTTCAGCAATCAGGTCAGTAATCTTTCCGCAGCGTTCACAGATGACATTCAAATGGTCGTGGCCCATGAAATCATAGTAGGTGGTCGTGTCCTTGTTGCGTTTTAACTCGGTCACAAATCCTTCTTCGACCAGCACCTTGAGATTGTTGTAGACCGTGGCTAGGCTCATACTTGGATAGCTCGGTCGTAAATCCTTATAAATCATCTCGGCACTTGGATGATCAGGGCTATCAATCAAGTAACGAATGACCGCCTTGCGCGTTTCGGTTATCCGAATTCCTTTTTCTTTTAAATGACTCACGACGTGCGCATAGGCATCTTGGTGATTATGGTGTGCGTGATGGGACATGGCACGTCTCTCCTTGCAATATTTTTTCTTCATTATACACCATTTAGCCAAAAAGCGCGAATAAAAGTTTCTGTCTGTCATCTGTGCTAGGACAGATAAGAAGTAAAACCCTTGTCACTAGCTTTTAGGCTGTGGTACAATCAAGCTATGACAAGATATAAAGCAATTATTTCCTATGACGGATACGATTTTTCAGGCTTTCAGCGGCAGCCACATGCACGAACGGTTCAGGAGGAATTGGAAAGGACCTTGCAACGCTTAAATAGCGGGCAAGAGGTAGTGGTGCATGGAGCGGGGCGGACAGATAGTGGCGTTCATGCCTATGGTCAGGTCGTTCATTTTGATTTGCCTGGTAGTCGGGACGTGGAAAAACTTCGTTTTGCTCTTGATACACAAAGTCCTGAAGATATAGATGTGGTAGCGGTTGAGCAGGTGGCAGATGACTTTCATTGTCGCTATGCTAAGCATCAAAAAACTTACGAATTTTTGGTTGATATTGGCCGGCCGAAAAATCCCATGATGAGACGTTATGCGACTCATTTTCCCTATGATTTAGAGCTTGAGCAGATGCAAAAGGCCATTTCTACCTTGGTGGGAACCCATGATTTTACAGGTTTTACAGCATCAGGAACAGCGGTGGAAGACAAGGTGCGGACGATTACAGAAGCGCGTGTGGAGCTAGATGGCAAGCGAAACTTGCTCATCTTTACTTTTACAGGAAATGGCTTTCTCTATAAACAGGTGCGCAATATGGTGGGGACCTTGTTGAAAATTGGCAATAATCGCATGCCAGTCGATCAGGTGGAGCGAATTTTACAGGAAAAGAACCGTCAATTGGCAGGGCCTACGGCTGCTCCAAATGGCTTGTATTTAAAGGAGATTCGATATGACGAGTAAGTATATTCTAGCCCTTTCAGGCAACGATATTTTTAGCGGCGGTGGTCTCCATGCGGATTTGACCACCTATACGGTCAATGGTCTACACGGCTTTGTGGCGGTGACTTGTTTGACTGCCATGACGGACACGGGGTTTGAGGTGATAGCGGTCGATGAAGCTGTCTTTGAAAAACAATTGAACAGTTTACAAGATGTAGATTTTGCGGCTATAAAATTAGGCTTGTTGCCCAATGTCGCTATTGCCAAGCAAGCGCTTGATTGTGTGCGGTCGCATGCAGGTCTTCCAATTGTCCTTGATCCCGTTCTTGTTTGTAAAGAAACGCATGATGTGGAGGTCAATGATTTGCGCAAGGAATTGCTGGCATTCTTTCCCTATGTGACCATTGTCACACCCAATCTGGCAGAAGCGGAACTATTGACCCAAAGAAAGATTCAGACGGTCGAAGAGATGAAAGAAGCGGCGCGGATGTTGCATGAGCTGGGTGCCCCACATGTCGTTATCAAAGGTGGAAATCGGCTGGACAAAAAGCGCGCAATCGATGTCTATTATGACGGCGTGGAATATCATGTGTTGGAGTCGCTGGTGCTGGAGAAAAACAATACCGGTGCAGGCTGTACGTTTGCCTCAAGTATCGCTAGTCAGCTAGCCTTGGGGGCTAGTGTGCGTGATGCGGTGAGCGTTTCTAAGGACTTTGTTCTTCGAGCGATTCAAGCGTCTGATGAATACGGAGTGGTACAATATGAAAGCTAAACAAACGCAAAAAATCGTGTTGCTGTCGATTTTGACAGCTCTAACAGTTGTCTTAGGTTACTTACATGTGCCGACCTTGACTGGTTTTATCACCCTGCTAGATGCTGGTGTCTTTTTTACCGCTTTTTATCTCGGGTCAAAAGAAGGTGCCGTTGTCGGTGGTTTGTCAGGTCTCTTGATTGATTTGCTTTTGGGCTACCCGCAGTGGGCTTTCTTTAGCCTGATGTTTCATGGATTACAAGGTTATACAGCTGGTTGGTCAGGCAAAAGACGATTCTTAGGGCTACTCTTTGCCAGCCTTGCCATGGTCGGTGGTTATTTTCTAGCGAGCCTGATGATGTACAATCTAGCGAGTGCATTGGATAGTCTGGTCGGAAACCTAATCCAAAATACAGTCGGTATGTTTCTTGGATCTGTTCTTGCTAAAGCAATGACGAGTAGCAGAAAGGTGGAAATCTAGATGGTAGAAATGGACACGATTAAACAGGAAACCTTGGCGATTTTAGAAGAAGTCTTGGAATTGAGCCAGATTCAAAAGGGTCAATTATTTGTCTTGGGGCTCTCTTCTAGTGAAGTCATCGGAGGTCACATCGGCAAACATTCCAGTCTGGAAGTCGGGCAGGTGATTGTCAAGACTATTTTAGATGTTTTGTCTGAACGGGGGATTTACCTAGCTGTTCAGGGGTGCGAGCATGTGAATCGGGCCTTGGTGGTTGAGCGAGACTTTGCCCTTGCCAAGGATTTGGAAATCGTCAACGTGCTTCCGAGCTTGCATGCAGGAGGTTCTGGGCAACTCGCTGCATTTGAGTATATGGACGACCCTGTCGAGGTGGAGTTTGTCACAGCTTACGCAGGGCTTGATATTGGCGATACCGCTATCGGTATGCACGTCAAACACGTCCAAGTACCCTTGCGACCGACCTTGCGCCAGATTGGTCATGCCCACGTGACGGCTCTTGCCAGCCGACCAAAATTGATTGGCGGAGCTAGGGCCTTGTATCAGGAAGATATGATACGTAAACGATAAAAACAGAGGTTGAGCAACGGTCTCGATCTCTTTTTGCATCTTACAAACTGATTTTAACCACTTAGGGAGCGAACTGCGTCACTTACTGAAATACCCTTGTTTTTCTAGAAATAATTGTTAGACTAGTGATAGAAAAAGGAGGAAAATAAGATGAATGCAGGACAGTTATGGAAGAATTTACCCAAGGGAATGGTGATGATTTACTGTTTGGCCATGCTGGTGTCTGGCTTTGACGGGATTATGCTATCCCAGATTATATCCAAAGTAACGCTCTTTTCGGCAGACTCCACAGTGAGAGATGTGCTAGTTTTTGTGGGGGTAAGTTTGGGTGGTATCTTCGTTATTCAGTCAGCATCTTGGTTGCAGGATTATCTGAAAAATCAGTTCATCAGAGGGCTCAATCGGTACTACAAGAAAGAGCTGATTCGCTCGCTGGCTCTCGCCAAGGACAGGCACCAAGATGTAGGCGGTACCATTTCATTATTGACAGTGGATTTGAAACTGATTGAAGATAAGTATTTCAGGGTGATGTTTGACTGTGTCTTTCATGCAGTTATGGGTTTGGTTTCCTTGGTGTATCTCATCTATCTTAATCCCTTGGTTTCCATGGTTTTTCTTGCTTTTACCCTACTGACGATGTTGCCGTCTATGCTCTTTGCAAAGATGTTAGGACGGGCAACTGAGCAATTTACAGCAGCAACGGAAGGCTTCATCAAAGGGACTAAGGATCTGTTTCAAGGCTATGCTGTCGTGTCGACCTATCAGGCATTTGCCCCCTTTTTGGCACGTTCAGATAGGAAACTTGAGAAAATGGAAACACTCGGCATGCGCTTGAACAACAAGCATGCCATGGTTTCATTCGTCGGGGCAATGGCATCTTGGATTGGCTATATTATCCCAACTGCGATCGGTCTCTTCTTTGTGGTGACGGGGAAATTGACCGTTACCGTCGTCGTTGCCCTCTTCTTAGCGAGTGACCGCGTCATTTATCCATTTCGTAGCGTCTCCAGCTATCTGCGCCTGATTCAATCTACCAAAAGTACACGGGAGAAAATCGCGGGTCTCCTTGCTCAAGAACGAAAAGCAGTGAAGGTTCAGAGTGAACGAGCCCCCCTTGCCCAGCCAACGGTCGTGATGTCAGATATCGCCTTTGGCTACGAGGACAATCTCATCCAGCATGCTGATGTACGCATCCCATTTGGCAGCAAGGTCTTGATTACAGGCGCGTCAGGCAGTGGAAAATCAAGTTTGCTTGATGTCTTACATGGTCGCTTGCACCCTCGGGAAGGTCGACTTTTCTTTGAGGGAAATGGGCATTCTGTGCCAAATCTGGCTTCTCAGATTGCTCGGATTCAGCAAGAGCCTTACTATTTTGATGTCACACTCAGAGATAACCTTCTTATGGAACTAGAAGAGGTAGCAGATGAAGAATTGTTAACAATCCTTGAGCGACTAGGTTTAGTTGATGAACTGGGAGTTGATTGCCTAGATAAGACCTATGGTGAAAATGGTGCTCAATTATCTGGCGGTCAAAAACAGCGAATTGAAATTGCGCGTGCTCTTGTCCACCAGCGACCAATTTTACTAGTAGACGAAGGGACTTCAGCAGTTGACAAGCACGCATCCGACCGTATTCGCAAGCTCTTTTTTGAAACGGACTGTACAATCTTTGAAGTAGCGCACCACTATGACCAAGCCCTCAAAGACCGCTACACTCACCAGATTGAATTCCGTAACCAAGAGCTGATTTGTCATGAATTAGCATAAAGGACTGATTGTCAGTCCTTTTTAATCTATGTTTTTTGCTAGAATACCAAAGCGAATAATGGCTATCGTTATTGAAAACTCAAAAATAGAAAATGTTGGAGTTCAGGAAGTCTTGCTAGATACTTGATTTTCAAAAGAATTGGCACAAAAATTTGGAGAATGGCTGGAGATATGATATAATAGCGTGTATGCAATAAAATTTTAAGGAGAAATGACAGAATGTCTGTATCATTTGAATCAAAAGAAACAAACCGCGGTGTCTTGACATTTACAATCGCTCAAGATGCTATCAAACCAGAATTGGATCGTGTATTTAACAAGGTAAAAAAAGATATTAACGTACCTGGATTCCGTAAAGGTCACTTGCCACGTGCTGTCTTCAACCAAAAATTTGGTGAAGAGTCATTGTATCAAGATGTGGTCAATGCTCTTTTGCCAGCAGCTTATGAAGCAGCTGTAGCAGAAGCAGGTCTTGAAGTCGTTGCACAACCAAACATTGAAGTTGTATCAATGGAAAAAGGTCAAGACTGGACAATCACTGCAGAAGTTGTCACTAAACCAGAAGTCAAATTGGGTGACTACAAAAACTTGGCAGTATCCGTTGAAGCAACAAAAGAAGTAACGGATGAAGAAGTCGATGCAAAAGTGGAGCGCGAGCGCAACACCTTGGCAGAATTGGTTATCAAAGAAGGACCAGCTGCTGAAGGCGACACAGTTGTGATTGACTTTGTTGGCTCTGTCGACGGTGTTGAATTTGACGGCGGAAAAGGTGAGAACTTCTCATTAGGCCTTGGTAGCGGTCAATTTATCCCGGGCTTTGAAGACCAATTGGTAGGTCACAGTGCAGGTGAGGAAGTGAACGTCGAAGTGACTTTCCCAGAAGACTACCAAGCAGCAGACTTGGCAGGAAAACCAGCTCTCTTTGTGACAAAAATCCATGAAGTAAAAGCAAAAGAAGTGCCAGCTCTTGATGACGAATTGGCAAAAGACCTTGACGAAGAAGTGGAAACACTGGATGAATTGAAAGCGAAATACCGTAAAGAGTTGGAAGCGGCAAAAGAAATTGCCTTTGACGATGCAGTTGAGTCAGCAGCGATTGACTTGGCAGTTGAAAATGCAGAAATCGTTGACCTTCCAGAAGAAATGGTTCACGAAGAAGTACACCGTGCTATCAATGAATTCCTCGGTGGTATGCAACAACAAGGTATCTCACCAGATATGTACTTCCAAATCACTGGAACAACACGCGAAGATCTTCATAAACAATACGAAGCAGATGCTGAAAAACGTACGAAGACAAATCTTGTTGTGGAAGCTGTAGCAAAAGCAGAAGGTTTTGAAGCAACAGCAGAAGAAATCGAAGCTGAAATCACAGAACTCGCATCAACCTACAACATGGAAGTAGAACAAGTTCGTCGCCTGCTTTCAGAAGACATGTTGAAACATGACATCGCAGTGAAAAAAGCGGTTGAAGTTATCACAAGCACTGCAACTGTGAAATAAGCAAAAACAGATAAAATAGAGGTTGAGAATGTTCTCGGCTTCTATTTTTATCCATTTTCCATGATGGTGAAATTATCTTTGACTATTTGCTAATTTTAGCGTAAAATAGTAAGGAAAGACAAAAATCATACTCGTTGAGAGCTTCAAAGAGTATAGATGGATCAGCAAGCACGGGTTGCTTGGGGGTTCGTATTTTACATAAGGAGAATAGCCTTGGAATTAAACGTATTTGCAGGACAAGAAAAAAGTGAATTATCCATGATTGAGGTGGCGCGTGCTATCTTGGAAGAACGTGGCCGCGATCATGAGATGTATTTCAATGATTTGGTCAATGAAATTCAAAACTATCTTGAAAAATCAAACAGCGATATTCGTGCTGCCCTACCTACTTTCTATTCTGACTTGAATGTGGACGGTAGCTTCATTCCTCTAGGAGAAAACAAATGGGGACTTCGTTCATGGTATGCGATTGATGAGATTGACGAAGAAGTCATCACCCTTGAAGAAGAGGACGAAGACGCACCAAAACGCAAGAAAAAACGTGTCAATGCCTTTATGGATGGGGATGAAGATGCCATTGATTATGGCAATGATGATCCAGAAGATGAAGATGGCTATGATGCGACAACATCAACTGAATATGATGACGACAATCCAGATGATGAAAAAGATGAAGCAGAATCCTATGATTCTGAAATCAATGAAATCATCCCAGATGAGGATTTGGTGGACGAAGAAGTTGAGTTGAACGAAGAAGATGATGACTACACAGAAGAAGACGAAGAAAGTGTAGATGAAGAATAATTCTCATTTGACAAATCGTGTGATTTTCGGTATGCTATTAGTCGGGCACCTCTTTTGAGGTCAGAGCTCCCTGTTTCAGGGAGCTATTTTTATTTTTTTAAGGAGAAGTTCATGACAAAGTATATTTTTGTAACTGGTGGCGTGGTCAGTTCCATCGGAAAAGGGATTGTGGCAGCAAGTTTGGGGCGCCTGTTGAAAAATCGTGGGTTGAAAGTCACGATTCAAAAATTTGATCCCTACATCAATATAGATCCAGGCACCATGAGCCCATATCAGCATGGAGAAGTATTTGTAACAGATGATGGGGCAGAGACCGACCTTGACCTTGGGCATTATGAGCGCTTCATCGACATCAATCTCAATAAATATTCCAATGTGACAACTGGTAAGATTTATAGTGAAGTGCTGCGCAAGGAGCGCCGCGGTGAGTATCTTGGTGCGACTGTTCAGGTCATTCCGCACATCACCGATGCCTTGAAAGAAAAAATCAAGCGCGCAGCGACGACAACCGATGCCGATGTCATCATCACAGAGGTTGGTGGAACCGTTGGAGATATTGAGAGCCTGCCATTCTTAGAAGCCCTTCGCCAGATGAAATCGGATGTGGGGGCAGATAATGTCATGTATATCCATACAACACTTCTTCCTTATTTGAAAGCAGCTGGAGAGATGAAAACCAAGCCGACCCAACACTCTGTAAAAGAGTTGCGGGGACTTGGTATCCAGCCCAATATGCTGGTCATTCGGACAGAAGAGCCAGCTGGTCAGGGAATTAAAAACAAACTGGCCCAATTTTGTGATGTGGCACCAGAAGCAGTCATTGAGTCACTAGATGTCGAGCATTTGTATCAAATTCCGCTCAACTTGCAAGCGCAAAAGATGGACCAAATCGTCTGTGACCATTTGAAAATCGATGCCCCGGCTGCCGATATGACAGAATGGTCTGCAATGGTCGATAAGGTCATGAACTTGAAAAAACAGGTCAAGATTGCCTTGGTTGGAAAATATGTGGAATTGCCAGATGCCTACATTTCTGTGGTAGAAGCTCTTAAACACTCTGGCTATGCCAATGATGCCGAAGTCAAGATTGACTGGATCAATGCCAACGACGTGACAGCAGATAACGTAGCAGACCTGCTAGGGTCCGCAGACGGAATTATCGTACCGGGTGGCTTTGGACAGCGCGGAACAGAAGGGAAAATGGAGGCTATCAGATACGCCCGTGAACAAGATGTTCCAATGCTTGGGGTCTGTCTTGGTATGCAGTTGACCTGTATCGAGTTTGCCCGCCATGTCCTCGGGCTTGACGGCGCCAACTCCGCAGAATTAGCACCTGACACTCCTTATCCAATTATCGACCTCATGCGCGACCAGATTGATGTGGAAGATATGGGAGGTACCCTTCGTCTTGGCTTGTACCCATCGAAGCTCAAAAAAGGGAGCCGCGCCGCTGCAGCCTATGACAATCAAGAAGTCGTTCAACGCCGCCACCGTCACCGCTACGAGTTTAACAATCAATTCCGTGAACAGTTTGAAGCGGCCGGCTTTGTCTTTTCAGGAGTGTCACCAGATAACCGTTTGGTTGAAATCGTAGAAATTCCTGAAAACAAATTCTTCGTAGCTTGCCAATACCACCCAGAATTATCCAGCCGTCCAAACCGTCCAGAGGAGTTATACACAGCCTTTGTCTCGGCCGCGGTGGAAAATCAGAAGTAATCATAGTATAGTGGGTTGAGAAAGGAATAGGACAAGGCAAGGAGCTGCAGATAGAACTGGCCTTTATCAAAGCGATTTAACGATGTCCTAACCTTTATTCAGTTCTCTATAGCATCATCTTGTCCTGTGACAAGGTGATGTTTCTGCTTTGTGGCTGTCGAATCAGCTCTACTCAACCACGCAACATATTGGTCATCGCCGTCACCATGTGCACCAATAGGACTAGCAGATTGATTTATAAAAATTTTTTCAGAAAGTGTTGACAAGAGATAGACTAGCTGATATACTAGTAAGGTACTCAATCGCGGGGATGGCGGAATTGGCAGACGCGCAGGACTAAGGATCCTGTGACCGCTTTAGGTCGTGAGGGTTCAAGTCCCTCTCTCCGCATAGCATAGACTGGTGTAACCAGTCTTTTTTTCTTGTAAATAGAACGTGAAAATCCTCTCATTTTTCAAAAACTAGGGTGAAAGAGCAGAAAAAAAGTGGCGTTTTTCCTTAAAAAGTGATAAAATAAACAATGTAAGTGGGAAAGCCCACAAAAATAAAAGGAGGCTAGAAAATGCCAGTCGTTTCAGCAGAAAAATTCGTCCAAGCAGCTCGTGACAATGGTTACGCAGTTGGTGGATTTAACACAAACAACCTTGAGTGGACTCAAGCAATCTTGCGTGCAGCAGAAGCTAAAAAAGCTCCTGTTTTGATTCAAACATCAATGGGTGCAGCAAAATACATGGGTGGTTACAAAGTAGCTCGTAACCTGATTGCAAACCTTGTAGAATCAATGAACATTACTGTTCCAGTTGCAATTCACCTTGACCACGGTCACTACGAAGATGCACTTGAGTGTATCGAAGTTGGCTACACTTCAATCATGTTTGACGGTTCACACCTTCCAGTTGAAGAAAACCTTGAAAAAGCACGCGAAGTGGTGAAATTGGCACATGCCAAAGGAATTTCGGTTGAGGCTGAAGTTGGAACAATCGGTGGAGAAGAAGACGGAATCATCGGTTCTGGTGAGCTTGCTCCAATCGAAGATGCAAAAGCAATGGTAGAAACTGGTATCGACTTCTTGGCAGCAGGTATCGGTAACATCCACGGTCCATACCCAGCAAACTGGGAAGGTCTTGACCTTGACCACTTGAAGAAATTGACAGAAGCTGTTCCAGGTTTCCCAATCGTTCTTCACGGTGGATCTGGTATTCCAGATGACCAAATCCAAGCAGCCATCAAACTTGGTGTGGCGAAAGTAAACGTAAATACTGAGTGCCAAATCGCATTTGCAAACGCAACTCGTGCATTTGCTCGTAACTACGAAGCAAACGAAGCAGAATACGACAAGAAAAAACTCTTCGACCCACGTAAATTCTTGGCAGACGGCGTAAAAGCTATCCAAGCATCTGTTGAAGAGCGTATCGATGTTTTCGGTTCTGAAAACAAAGCCTAATCAGCGATAGATCATCAACAACTTCTCAATTTGGGAAGTTGTTTTTTGTTCATCATTTGAAGCAGATAGACGCCATCAAAAAGGGGGACTGTCGCTGGCTCGTGGGTCTCATTTTAAAAAAGTTGAAAGTTCTTCTTGCCAAGAGCTATATTTTTTGGTAGAATAGTCAAGTATGTGGTGCTAGCACATCCGTAATATTTGATCAAATGAGGAGGAATACACATGGCTAAAGTATGTTATTTTACAGGTCGTAAAACTGTATCAGGAAACAACCGTTCACATGCGATGAACCAAACAAAACGTGCGGTAAAACCAAATCTTCAAAAAGTAACTGTTTTGATTGATGGAAAACCTAAAAAAGTTTGGGCTTCAGCTCGTGCACTTAAATCAGGTAAAGTTGAACGCGTTTAATTTTTGGGAAAAAAGAGGTCCAGTGGACCTCTTTTTCACGAGCCTGGAAGTCAGAAAGCGAGTTTAGAGGTCCAGTGGACCTCTTTTTCACGAGCCTGGAAGTCAGAAAGCGAGTTTAGAGGTCCAGAGGCCCTCTTTTTCACGAGCTTGGAAACAGGAAAGCGAGTTTAGAGGTCCAGAGGCCCTCTTTTTCACGAGCCTAGAAACGCGCAAGCGAGTTGAGGCTGAGACAAAAGTACCCAACCTCCTTATTTTTATAATTTGAGCAGCTTGACGTATATCAATAGTCAGGGGAGTGACTATTGATACCTGAGCCTAGAAACTAGAAAGCGAGGCTTGTCGCTGGGTTCAATGTTCCAGTGGAGCATTGAAGAGAACAGAAAGTTGTGAGCAACTTATCCATGACATTGAGAAATCAATATTCTATTAGAAGAGGCTAGCGAACGATTCTTCGCTAGCCTTATTTCCAACCTTCCACAATTCTTGATTGTGAAAGCTACTCAACTTGCGGGGTATTGACAGTCAGGGGAGTGACTGTCAATACTCGAGCCTAAAAATTAGAAAGCGAGGTCTACGAAATCGAACTCTTACGAGTTATCGATTTCTGTCCCACTCCCTTTTCACGAGCCCAGAAACAGGAAAGCGATTTTAGAGGTCCAGAGGCCCTCTTTTTCATTTTATTTTTTAAACTGAATGCTGACTTCTTATCTGTTGTCACAGCCTAGTTTTTTACACCCATGAGAAATTATGGTAAAATAGAGTGATAAAATGATTTGAGGTACGAAAAATGACGGTTAAGATCAATACAAAAGATGGCCAGATTGAACTAACAGATGATGTCATTGCGACAGTCGTTGGTGGTGCTACAACGGAGATTTTCGGCGTTGTTGGGATGGCAAGTAAATCTGCGATTAAGGATAACTTTCAAGCGCTTCTTGGAAAGGAAAATTACGCCAAGGGTGTCGTGATTAAAACGACCGAAGAAGGGCACATTGCAGTTGATGTCTATACTGTGATGAGCTACGGTGTTAAAATCAGCGAAGTTTCACGGAATATTCAAGAACGTGTGAAGTTTAATTTGGAAAATCAATTGGGTATCGCAGCAGATACAGTCAATGTCTATATTCAAAATATCAAAGTCGTAGGAGAATAATGGTGTCTAAAATTACAACGAGTTTATTTCAAGAAATGGTGCAGGCTGCATCTACTCGCCTGAATAAACAAGCAGAATATGTGAATTCATTAAACGTCTTTCCTGTTCCAGATGGGGACACAGGTACAAATATGGGAATGACCATTACCAATGGTGCTAAAGAGGTATCTGATAAGCCTGCTAGCACAGTTGGTGAAGCCGCTCAAATTTTATCAAAAGGCCTCTTGATGGGTGCGCGTGGGAATTCAGGTGTTATCACTTCCCAATTATTCCGCGGTTTTGGTCAATCGGTTAAAGGCAAAGAAGAGTTGACAGGAAAAGACCTGGCACAAGCCTTCCAGCACGGAGTAGAAGTAGCCTACAAAGCGGTGATGAAGCCGGTTGAAGGAACAATCTTGACGGTATCTCGTGGAGCAGCAACAGCTGCCTTGAAAAAAGCAGAACAAACCAATGATGCGGTTGAAGTCATGCGTGCAACCTTGGAAGGGGCAAAGCGTGCCCTCAAGAAAACACCTGAAATGCTTCCAGTATTAAAAGAAGTTGGTGTCGTGGACTCTGGTGGTCAAGGCTTGGTGTACATTTATGAAGGCTTCCTTGCAGCTCTTACAGGTGAGTACATTGCATCTGAAGATTTTGAAGCAACACCAGCGGTCATGTCTGGTATGATTAATGCAGAGCACCACAAATCAGTTGCTGGACATGTCGCGACAGAAGATATCACTTTTGGTTACTGTACGGAAATCATGGTGGCGCTTCGCCAAGGTCCAACCTACGTAAAAGAATTTGATTACGAAGAATTCCGCGCTTATTTGAATGACTTAGGAGATTCTCTTCTTGTCGTAAATGACGATGAAATCGTGAAAGTCCATGTCCATACAGAAGATCCAGGACTTGTCATGCAGGCTGGTCTCCAATACGGTAGCTTGGTCAAGGTCAAAGTAGACAATATGCGTGAGCAACACGAAGCACAGGTTGAAAAAGAAGAAAGTTTCCAAAAACCAGCGGAACAAACAGAATACGCAGTAATTGCCGTTGCAGCAGGTGAAGGATTGACAGAAATCTTCAAATCACAGGGTGTCGACTACGTGATTTCTGGTGGTCAAACCATGAACCCGTCTACAGAAGACTTTGTGAAGGCGATTGAATTGGTCAATGCCCGCAATGTCATCTTGTTGCCAAACAACAAGAACATCTTAATGGCAGCTCAATCAGCGGCAGAAGTGGCAGAAGTTGCAGTCAAAGTGGTAGAAACACGTACGATTCCGCAAGGATTTACGAGTCTTCTAGCCTTCGACCCAAGCCGTGATATTGAGGCTAACTTTGAAGCCATGACGGCGTCTCTTGCAGATGTCAAGAGCGGAAGTGTGACGACAGCTGTGCGTGATACGACGATTGACGGTCTTGAAATCCACGAAAATGACAATCTTGGAATGGTTGATGGCAAGATTGTGGTGTCAAATCCAGATATGGTAGAGACCCTCGCTGCAACTTTTGACAAGATGTTAGATGAGGACAGCGAAATCGTAACCATTTACGTGGGAGAAGAAGGAGACACAGCTGTGGCTGAAAACCTTGCCCAAGATTTAGAAGAAAAATATGAAGATGTTGAAGTGGAAATCCACCAAGGTGGCCAACCAGTCTACCCATATTTGTTTAGTGTTGAATAAAAATAGAGGCCTATTTAGCGTGCTAAATGGGTCTTTTTGCATGCCTTAATGAGAAGTGTCTTGAAAAAGATATGGAAAACGATTTCAAAAAGTGTTATAATGTAGGAAAAGGAGGTGAAACGATGGAAGAAGTGCAGAAAAAATCGGTTACCATGAAGGATGTAGCTCAACTAGCTGGTGTCAGTGTTGGGACGGTTTCTCGCGTCATCAACCAAGAACAAGGGATCAAAAAAACAACGCTGCAAAAGGTTCAGCAGGCGATTGAGGAACTGAATTATATTCCAGATGTCTATGCACGGGGCATGAAGACCAATCGTACAGAGACGGTTGCCTTGATTTTGCCAACTATTTGGCACCCGTTTTTCAGCGAGTTTGCCTTTTTTGTTGAAGAAGCCCTCAGTAAGAAAAACTATAAATTATTGTTGTGTAACACAGATGGGGCTAAAAAAGAGATTGAATACCTCATGATGTTGCGGCAGAATAAGGTGGACGGGATTATCGCCATTACCTACAGTCCGATTGAAGATTATTTGGCGTCTAATATTCCCTTTGTCAGTATTGACAGAACTTATAGGGATAAGGAAATCGCCTGTGTGACGTCTGACAACCAAAAGGGCGGTGAGCTTGCGGCGCAGATGTTACTCGAAAAAGGCTGTCAGCACCTCGCTTTTGTCGGTAGTCACAATGATACTTTCAATGAGACCAAAAAACGCCGCCAATTTTTTGAAAAGACCGTACGCCAGACAGGAAAAGAATGTCTTGTGTTTGATATTCCAGAGCCGGTAGATGATTTTCTTGGAGAACTGGAAAAATTCTTAGTGGCGCATCCGCAAATTGACGGTATTTTTGCCATCAATGATTTTGTGGCCTTAGAGACGATGCAGATTCTGGAGAAGCGGGGCAAGCGTGTACCAGAAGATGTGCAGGTGATTGGTTACGATGGGATTCGTTTTGCAAAAGAGCATGAATATGTTCTATCTACTATCAAGCAGCCACTTGAACAGATGGCAGAAGAAGCAGTTAATATCTTGTTGGCGATTATCCATCAGAAGAACTATCAACGACAAAGTGTGCTACCCATTTCGTACATTGAAGGAAAAACAACAAAAAATTTAAAAAATCTATTGACAGAAAACGCTACCAATGGTACACTATAGGTACGAAATTTATTTTTTACAAAAAATATGAAACGTTTCAAAAAACAAAGAAAGCTCTATTTAGAATAATGAGTTTTCTCATTTTAATCAAAATTGAAACGTTTCAAAAAGGAGGAGTTATGAATATAGGAAAGGAATACTCTGTCTGGAGTAGAATCAAGAAACAAAAAGTATTGTTGCTGATGTTGCTTCCAGGGCTGTTGTTGACCTTTATCTTTAAGTACATTCCGATGTATGGGGTCTTGATTGCCTTTAAAGATTATAATCCTTTGAAAGGTGTCATGGGAAGTGAGTGGATTGGATTTCAAGAGTTTACCAAGTTCCTTTCTTCTCCTAACTTCGGTATCTTGCTAGGAAATACGCTCAAGCTTAGTATTTATGGCTTGTTGCTCGGCTTCTTGCCACCGATTATTCTAGCTATTATGCTCAATCAGTTGTTGAGTGATAAGGCGAAAAAGCGCATCCAGCTCATTCTTTATGCGCCAAACTTTATTTCAGTCGTGGTCATCGTCGGAATGATTTTTCTCTTCTTCTCCGTCGGCGGACCCATCAATAGTATCCTCTCGCTCTTTGGTATTAAAGCAAACTTTTTGACGGATCCAGATGCCTTTAGACCGCTCTATATTCTTAGTGGTATTTGGCAAGGAATGGGGTGGGCATCAACGCTCTACACAGCGACTCTGGTCAATGTGGATACGTCCTTGATTGAAGCAGCGAAAATGGACGGTGCGAATATCTTCCAACGCATTTGGCATATTGATTTGCCAGCTTTGCGACCTGTCATGGTCATTCAGTTTGTCCTAGCAGCTGGAAATATCATGAATGTCGGCTATGAAAAAGCCTTCTTGATGCAAACATCGCTCAACTTGACCAGCTCAGAAATCATCTCAACCTATGTTTATAAGGTCGGTCTTGTATCAGGTGACTATTCTTATTCAACGGCCGTTGGACTTTTCAACGCAGTCATCAATGTTATCTTATTGATTGCGGTGAATCAAATCGTTAAACGGATGAACAACGGTCAAGGATTATAAGGAGAATGGAATGAATACACAAATTTATACAACATTCGACAAGCGTATGCTTGTGGTCAATAAAATTATCATTGCATTTCTAGTGTTGATTACGCTGGTTCCCATGCTCTATATTCTGGTAGCGTCCTTTATGGATCCGCAAGCTCTCGTGAGTAAGGGGATTAGCTTTGACCCTGCTGATTGGACGATTGAGGGCTACCAGCGGGTATTCAGCGACAAGTCTATCATTCGTGGATTTTTCAACTCGCTCTTTTATTCCTTTAGTTTTGCGGCTCTCACCGTTTTCTTATCTGTATTGACTGCCTATCCTTTATCGAAAAAGGATTTGGTTGGGAAAAAATGGTTCAATGCCTTTCTCATCTTTACCATGTTCTTTGGTGGTGGCTTGGTGCCAACCTATCTCCTTGTTAAAGACTTAGGCATGTTAAACACCGTCTGGGCCATTATCGTACCTGGTGCCATCAATGTCTGGAACATTATCTTGGCGCGGACTTATTTCCAAGGAATCCCAGATGAGTTGCTCGAAGCTGCTTATATTGACGGAGCCAATGATTTGGAAATCTTTGTCAAGATTATGTTACCACTTGCCAAACCAATCATGTTTGTCCTCTTCTTATACGCCTTTGTAGGACAGTGGAATTCTTACTTTGATGCCATGATTTATATCAAGGATCCAAACCTAGAACCGCTTCAGCTCGTCTTGCGCAAAATCTTGATTCAAAGTGAGCCTGGTAAAGATATGATTGGTGCTCAGGCTGCCATGAATGAAATGAAACGAATTGCAGAAATGATTAAGTATGCAACGATTGTCATCTCCAGCTTACCGTTGATTGTTATGTATCCATTCTTCCAAAAATACTTTGATAAGGGGATTATGGCTGGTTCATTGAAGGGTTAATAGTTGTCAAACATTGACCTCTGACGTTTTAGTGCTTTGTCAGACCTTGGTTTGATAAACAATCATTACATTTGTATAAAATAAAAAGGAGTTTTCTCATGAAAATGAAAAAATGGATGAGTCTTAGTGCGACTCTATTGGCAACCTCTGCTTTGGTCTTGACTGCTTGTGGCAGTAAAAATACTGCTTCTAGCCCAGACTACAAGCTAGAAAATGTTTCTTTCCCACTCAAGGATAAGGTAACCTTGAAGTTTATCACAGGTAGTTCACCACTTGCTCCAAAAGATCCGAATGATAAATTGATTTATCAACGCTTGGAAGAAGAGACAGGGGTTCACATTGACTGGACCAACTATTCTTCTGACTTTGCAGAGAAACGCAATCTGGACATTTCATCAGGTGATTTACCAGATGCCATCCATAATGATGGTGCGTCAGATGTGGAATTGGTCAAATGGGCAAAACAGGGGGTGATTATTCCTGTTGAAGACTTGATTGACCAATACATGCCAAACTTGAAGAAGATTTTGGATGAAAATCCTGAGTATCGTGCCTTGATGACAGCGCCAGACGGTCATATTTATTCCTTCCCTTGGATTGAAGAATTGGGTGAAGGGAAAGAATCCATTCACTCTGTCAATGATATGGCTTGGATTAACACCGATTGGTTGAAGAAATTAAACCTAGAGATGCCAACAACGACGGATGAGCTTGTAAAAGTCTTGGAAGCCTTTAAGACACAGGATCCAAATGGAAATGGTAAAGCGGATGAAATCCCAATGTCCTTTATCAATGCGGGCGGAAATGAAGATTTCAAACTCTTGTTCGGTGCCTTTGGTATTGGGGATAATGATGACCACCTTGTTGTTGGAAATGATGGTGTTGTGGACTTCACGGCTGACAATCCAGAATACAAAGAAGGTGTGAAATTTATCCGTCAATTGCAAGAAAAAGGCTTGCTTGACCCAGAAGCCTTTGAGCAAGATTGGAATACCTATATTGCTAAAGGTGGCGAACACCAATACGGAGTTTACTTCACATGGGATAAGGCTAACATTTCAGGCTTTAACGACAGCTACGATGTTTTACCAGTTCTTGCAGGACCAAGTGGTAAAAAACACGTTGCTCGTACTAATGGAATGGGCTTCTCACGTGACCGCATGGTCATTACTAGTGCCAATAAAAACCTTGAATTGACTGCAAAATGGATTGATGCGCAATATGCACCATTGCAATCTGTTCAAAACAACTGGGGAACTTATGGCGATGATAGCCAACAAAATATCTTTGAATTTGACAAGGCAAGCAATAGCTTGAAACACTTACCGCTTGAGGGAACCGCACCAGGCGAACTTCGTCAGAAGACAGAAGTCGGTGGTCCGCTTGCTATCTTGGATAGCTACTACGGTAAAGTGACAACGATGCCAGACGATGCTGCATGGCGCTTGGATATTTTGAAGAAGACTTATGTTCCATATATGAATAACGATGCCATTTACCCACGTGTCTTCATGGAAGAAGAGGATTTGGATAAATTGGCACAAATCGAAGCCGATATGAATGACTACATCTACCGCAAACGTGCAGAATGGATTGTCAATGGCAATATCGACAAGGAGTGGGATGACTATCTCAAAGAACTTGAGAAATACGGTCTGTCAGACTGGTTAGCAATCAAGCAGAAATACTACGATAAATATCTAGAAAATCAAAAATAGAAACAGAGAGTGAGTGAATATGGGAGACGTGTGGAGTATCAGTAAAGCAAATGAATTTATTGCGCAACATCAGGGAGAGGTCAATCCTCTTTACAAGCCAGAGCTTCATTTTTCAGCTCCAATAGGCTGGATCAATGACCCGAATGGTTTTGTGTACTTTAGGGGTGAATACCATTTGTTTTATCAGCATTATCCCTATGGCACGCATTGGGGGCCAATGCACTGGGGACATGCTAAAAGTAAGGACTTGTTGCACTGGGAACACCTCCCAGTCGCTCTTGCTCCAGACCAAGATTATGATAAGGACGGCTGTTTCTCAGGGAGTGCGATTGTCAAAGATGACAAGCTGTGGTTGATGTATACAGGGCATATTGTGGATCCAGATGGCAGCGTTCGTCAGGTGCAAAATATGGCCTATTCAACAGACGGAATTCATTTTGAAAAGTTGGCTTCTAACCCTGTTGCGACAGGGGAAATCTTGCCAGAAGAGTTGGTGGCGAGTGACTTCCGCGATCCAAAATTGTTTGAAAAAGATGGAACCTATTATGCAGTAGTTGCGGCCAAACATCAAGACGAGATTGGAACGATTGTGCTGCTTGAGTCGCCTGATTTGATGACTTGGGAATTTGCATCCATTTTCCTCAAGGGAGAAAAGCACCAAGGTTTCATGTGGGAATGTCCTGATTACTTCGAGCTAGATGGTACCTCTTGTTTGGTTCTATCACCAATGCGCTATCAAAAAGATGGTCTAGACTATGCCAATATCAACTCATCAGTCATCATGACAGGGCGTGTGGACTGGGAGAAAAAGGTCTTTCAGCCTGATACGGTAAAAGAAATTGACCACGGTCATGACTTCTATGCACCACAGACCATGGAAAATGCTGCTGGCGAGCGAATTATGATTGCCTGGATGCAGACTTGGGGGCGGACCAATATCACAGACCAACTTGACCATAAATGGACCTGTGCCATGACGTTACCAAGAAAATTGCAGTTGAAAGATGGTGCTCTTGTTCAAACACTTCCTGAAAGTCTTTCCGATCAACTGCCAGCCCTTCCTCAACAAGGAGTGGTGACAGTTGGGACTTTTCAGGGAGATTGGACAAACGGCAAGGTCTTCCGCTTGGGAGATGAAGATGATTACATCGAATTTGGCTATGATGTGGCGACAAAAGAAGTCTATATCGATCGCAGTCATCTAAAACAAGCCATTCAAGGGGAAGAAGCCTGGTCTGCCGAACGCCGCGCTGTTCAGGCAGAAGCACCAGAGGTGGTGGTTGTCCTTGATAAGAACAGCCTAGAACTCTTTGTCAATGGCGGTCAGGATAGTTTGACCAGTACCTATTTCCTGTCAGGTGAGCGTCATTTGACTGCACAATAGGGTGGAGGGAGCAATTCCCCTCCACCTTTTTTCATCTAAGAAGGGAAAATCCTGTTATTTTCCTTGCTATTTCTTTAAAAGTGCGGTATAATAATACCTTGTGAGCAGCCCTCACTTACTCGTGGCTAGACCATGAGTCATTAGACCAAAAGGAGGAACATATCAATGGCTAAATACGAAATTCTTTATATTATTCGTCCAAACATTGAAGAAGAAGCTAAAAATGCTTTGGTAGCACGCTTTGACTCTATCTTGACTGACAACGGTGCAACTGTTGTTGAATCAAAAGCATGGGAAAAACGTCGTCTTGCATACGAAATCAAAGATTTCCGTGAAGGACTTTACCACATCGTGAACGTTGAAGCAAATGATGACGTAGCTCTTAAAGAGTTTGACCGTCTTTCAAAAATCAACGGCGATATTCTTCGTCACATGATTGTGAAATTAGACGCGTAAGAAGGTAGATTATGATTAATAATGTAGTACTAGTGGGGCGTATGACCCGAGATGCAGAACTTCGTTACACACCGTCTAACCAAGCTGTTGCGACGTTTACACTTGCGGTGAACCGCAATTTTAAAAATCAAAATGGTGAGCGGGAAGCGGATTTTATTAACGTGGTCATTTGGCGCCAGCAGGCTGAGAACTTGGCAAACTGGGCTAAAAAAGGTGCCTTGGTGGGAATTACTGGTCGGATTCAGACACGTAATTATGAAAATCAGCAAGGGCAACGCGTTTATGTGACAGAAGTTGTTGCAGAAAATTTCCAATTGTTGGAAAGCCGTACTGCACGTGAAGGACAAGGTGGTGGCTATCAAGCTGGCAATTCATTTGCTGGTGGCAATGATTACAATTCACCCTATCAAGCGCCTGCACAATCTACACCGAACTTTGCACGCGAAGAAAGCCCATTTGGAACAACCAATCCGATGGACATTTCAGATGATGATTTACCATTCTAGGTAAGGACAGATAAATTATAAAGGAGAAAAACATGGCTCAACAACGTCGTGGCGGATTCAAACGCCGTAAAAAAGTTGACTATATCGCAGCGAATAAAATTGAATATGTTGATTACAAAGATACTGAGCTTCTTAGCCGTTTCATTTCAGAACGTGGAAAAATCTTACCACGTCGCGTAACTGGAACTTCAGCTAAAAACCAACGCAAAGTAACAACAGCTATCAAACGCGCTCGCGTAATGGCATTATTACCATTTGTGAATGAAGATTAAAAAAAAACGTCCGGTGGACGTTTTTTTCATGAGCTTGAAAATAGGAGGGCGAATTACAACCCTTAATGGGTTGTTTTTTCACGAGCCTAGAAATAGGATAGCGAGTAAGCGTCCAGTGGACCTCTTTTTCCCTCGCTAAAAAACTTAAGAACGAGGCAGACCAGTGGGTCGTCATGGTGGGAGAGACTTAACAAAAGCACATAATGAAATTCTGAAAATAATTGATTCTTCTAGTGATTATGGTGATTTCGTAGATAAGTTAAATGATTGGGCTGAAATACGTATGAAAAATGGAATATTAGATTTACCGAGAGGATTAAGGAGACAATAAATGGAACAATACGTTAGTATATGGTTAGGAAATTTTAACGACTATGAAACATTTGAAAAATATTTTCATATAGATTATTCAGAAGATGGGGATAGTATCGCCTCTAATTTCGAACGTGATTTTGATATATATTATTATGATAGAGATATGGTCGAAAAAGATTGGATTGAAATACCGGAAAATAGAGTAGAAATACTATTAGAAGGATTTTCTTATGATGAACAAATTATTTCTAAAATCAAATTAGAAAAGTCGTATAATACAATTGTGTTATTATATGGATATAAATATAATAGTGATAAAAAATATGTGAGTAGTACAAAATATGAATTAAATTTTATTGATGTTATCGAATATATTGAATAGATAATTTGTGTAAGACAAATAAATTATAACCACTTAAAATAATGAAAAATTGTATATTTTTAGGTAGTCATATTTATAATTCATTCCTTTCGTTTCACTCAAGGCACAACACTAAATGACAAAGTGCCGAAATAGCGAGTTTAGAAGCGATATGGGTAAGAGCTTCTCTGTTGAGTAGGAGTTGAGCGATGTTGCGTCTCACTATTTCAGAGATTTGACAATTTTTCTTCACAAGGCTGGTTTCGGCTACAGTCACTTTTCGGCAGGCTTTACATTGGAATCTTCTCTTTTTCAAGCGGGATAAGACTAGGAAAACCAGCGATTTGGATAAAGGGGATTTTAGAAGGTTTTTGGAAGTCGTATTTAATCTGTTTTCCCTTGCAATGCTTACATTTAGGCGGCTGATAGTCTAGTGTAGCGATGAGTTCGATATGAGTTTCGTGTTTCAAAGCCTTGTTTAAGGTGATATTTTTGTCTTTCATTCCAATGAGAGTTGTGGTATTATTGAATTGTTCCATAAGCTACTTTCTAATGTGAGTTTGGTCGCTTTTCATTATAAGTCTTATGGGACTTTTTTGATACTCAAAAGGCCCTATAATCTCCAGAGTGGGTTTACCCACTACAGAAATTATAGAGCCATTTTTTCACGAGCCTAGAAATAGGAGAGCAAGTTTCATTTTTTTGATAAAAAAGTACCCAACGACAGAAATGTTCGTTGGGTTGCGTTTATTCAGCGTATTGAATGGTGATGGTTCCTGCGGTATTCGTTCCTGTGAGGTAGAGCTGGTGAGTTGTCTCTTGAGGGGTTGGTGGTAGATAGATTTCACCGAAGCCTGATTTGAGGTTGCTAACGACCTTGACATGATTGGGAATTTGAATGCGGCAGTTGGAGAGCGTGTTTCTCATGACGAGGTGGGTCATCTCTGTCTCGAACTGCGCTTCGCTGATGTCCAATTGCACATTGGCGCAAAAGGCCTTGATGGAGATGGTTTGTAGAGCAGGAGCGACCGAGTATTCGTATTTGTCGGTGAAATTGGCTTCAATACTGAGGTAATTGGCATCACTTGAATGAATAGTAGTAGTTGATGCGGTATCAAATTGCAGGAATTTATGCTGATTTCGCTTCTTATTGATACTGTGGATGGCGATTCCGAGAACGAGGATTCCGAAAAAGAGGGGACCGACATGAAATGTAGTATAGGAATAAGGAATGATATCCCGCATATAGAGGGCGGAAAAACTCAATCCGACAAAGAATAAAATGGTATTCTTACGTTCTACTCCTAACCACAGAAAGGCAAGTGCCAAGAGCAGAGTGAGACGGAAGTAGTCGAAGATGATGTTTAGTCCAGGGAAAAAGGCAACAAGGATGAGATAGATGGCAAAGAGTAGCAATAACACTTGCCAAGAGTAGGATTTTTTCATAGAGACCTCCAAGTAGTAAACAGATTGGTAACAAAGAAGAGGCTTAGAACGATTGTCCCAGCCTCTTGACTGTTATGGCATTGGTTGCATCGCATTGCGGATGTTGTATTTTTTCTTGAGAAGATAGCGAATACCAAATGCTGCTGCCCCGATTAGAATTGCAAAGAATGGTGATACAACGGGATTGATCGAGCTTGGAATAAGCGCTGCGAGCAAGAAAACAAGACTCCAAGCAAGTGTCGCAAGAACGAGGAAGCCAATTGCTTTGACAAAGCTAGGGCGTTTGCCGGTCTTCACTTGATCACGGTAGACAAAGTGGTACATCATATACATACCAGCTCCGACGCCAAAGCCGATAAGCAACATGGTAATGAGGCCGTAATTGACACCAGCTCCAAATGAGTTCATCGCACCGTTGACTACACCGATAATCGCAAGGAGCAAGAGGCTAGAATCGAGCCACATGAGCCAAGGATTTTCGTTGAGTTCTGGCTTGTCTGCTTCTTCAGAACGAGTAGTTTTACTCGCTGCCCAATCACTCGGTGCTCCATAGAGGCTGCGGGCTGTGACACCTGCTTTTTGATTTTCTAAAATGACGGGAAGGATTTCTTCGAGTAATTCTTTGATTTCTGCATCGGTCTTACCAGCCTTGATGAGCTGGTTGGTTGCGATATGGATAAATTCTTGGTTTTTCTTAGTTAATTCTTTCATTTCTGTAAATGACATCATAATCTCCTTTTGTGGTTAGAACCATTTTTTTCGTAAAAAGTTAATGACGACGATTGCGCTGAGGCAGGCTGAGATAAAGGCGATGACCCAGAAGGAATTTGTTTGTCCTCCAAAGGGCATGCCCGATTCGGGAACGTTCATTCCGTAAGCTGAGAAAATAACCGTTGGAATGTCGAGTGCCATGGTCATGAGGGCTAAGGTTTTCATAATCGTGTTTTGATTGTTGGAAATAATCGCCGCAGATGTTTCGGTCATGGCATACAAGACATTGCCATAAATGTCCGCCATCTCAAGGGCCTGCTGGGTTTCAATCAAAGTGTCTTCTAGCAAATCTTCATCTTCGACATACTTTTTCAAGGTGCTGTTTCGGACAGCGAGTTTTTTCACCACACGCTCGTTGAGTTTGAGGGAGGCTTTTAGGTAGACGATGGATTTTTCCAACTCCATCATATCAATGACTTGCTCATTTTTGGTGGCACGGTCAATATGGGCGCTGATACGGTCTGTCTGGCGGTCAATCGAACGAAGGGCGGTGATGAAGAGTTCAGCGTTGCGATAGAGCAACTGGAAGACAAAGCGCGTCTTCATAAAGGTATAGAAATTCTTGATTCGCTTATTGAAGAAGTAATCAAAGAGGGTTAAGGGCTGAACGCAGGTTGTAATCACGACATCCTTGGTGACAATAATTCCGAGTGGCAGGGTGATGTGGTAGCTCTTGTTGTTCCGCTCCTCGTAGGTCGGAACGTCTACGATAATCAAGGTGTAATCATCTTCTACGGTGATACGAGATGATTCTTCCACATCGAGGGGGGCCCGAAGGTCTGTGATGTCAATGTTGAACTGTTCAGCTAGTTTGACCGATTCTTCCTGGGAGGGGTTAACCAAGTTAATCCAAGAGCCCGGTTCAAAGGTTTGGATTTCTTCTAAATCAGTTAATGTAGAACGAAACATTTGCTTCATACTCAAATCCTCCTCAGTTTTTTATTGCGCTTAAGCGCACCCTTTCATTATACCAAAAAAAGCTCTCTAAAGGAAAAGTTTTTCACAAAATACACGCCAAAGGTATGAGAATAAAAATTTTATATTATTTACAAAAATGAGTGATGAAACTCCGGAGGAGGTTGCTTACGTCCGCACTACTGAAGAAAATATCAAAAAATAACGATACAGTATCAAGCAGAATGCGACAACTTCTGGCAAATAATAGATGAGGCTGGGACATAAGTACCCAACCTCCTTATTTTTATAATTTGAGCAGTTTGACGTATATCAATAGTCAGGGGAGTGACTATTGATACCTGAGCCTAGAAACTAGAAAGCGAGGCTTGTCGGGCTTGTAAAACATTGATAAATCAATATTCTATTAAAGAGGCTAGCGAAGAATCGTTCGCTAGCCTTATTTCCAACCTTCCACAATTCTCGATTGTGGAAGCAAGTCAACCTTGCGGATATCAACAGTCAGGGGAGTGACTGTTGATACCCGAGCTTAGAAACTAGAGAGCGAGGACAGTCAGGGGAGTGACTGTTGATACCCGAGCTTAGAAACTAGAGAGCGAGGACAGTCAGGGGAGTGACTGTTGATACCCGAGCTTAGAAACTAGAGAGCGAGGACAGTCAGGGGAGTGACTGTTGATACCCGAGCTTAGAAACTAGAGAGCGAGGACAGTCAGGGGAGTGACTGTTGATACCCGAGCTTAGAAACTAGAGAGCGAGGACAGTCAGGGGAGTGACTGTTGATACCCGAGCTTAGAAACTAGAGAGCGAGGACAGTCAGGGGAGTGACTGTTGATACCCGAGCCTAGAAATGAGAAAGCGAGGACTACAAAATCGATTTCTACGAAATCACGATTTTTGTCCCACTCCCTGTATTCTAGGAGTGTTTTATGCGTTGGTTGTCCATAAAATATGGTATAATTGAGGTATTTTAGAAGGAAGAAGAAATGAACGATAAGATTGTAATTCATGGGGCGCGTGCCCACAATTTGAAAAATATTGATGTGACCATTCCACGTGAGAAATTGGTCGTGGTGACGGGCTTGTCTGGTTCAGGCAAGTCAAGCCTAGCCTTTGATACCCTGTATGCGGAAGGGCAACGGCGATATGTGGAGAGCTTGTCGGCCTATGCTCGTCAGTTCTTGGGCAATATGGACAAGCCAGATGTGGATTCGATTGAGGGGTTGAGCCCTGCTATTTCAATTGACCAAAAGACCACCTCTAAAAATCCGCGTTCGACGGTCGGTACGGTAACAGAAATCAATGATTATCTGCGTCTCTTGTATGCTCGGGTGGGAACGCCTTACTGTGTCAATGGTCACGGAGCGATTTCGGCTTCGTCTGTGGAGCAGATTGTCGATGAGGTCTTGGAGTTGCCAGAGCGCCAGCGCCTGCAAATTCTAGCGCCGATTGTCCGTAAGAAAAAAGGACAGCATAAGGCGATTTTTGAGAAGATTCAAAAGGACGGCTATGTCCGTGTTCGTGTGGACGGGGATATCTATGATGTGACAGAAGTTCCTGAATTATCAAAGAGCAAGCAGCATACGATTGAGGTCGTAGTTGACCGAATCGTGATTAAAGATGGTGTGCGGTCTCGGTTGTTTGACTCGATTGAGGCGGCTTTGCGGATTGCTGATGGCTATGTCATCATCGATACCATGGATGACAAGGAAATGCTCTATTCGGAGTATTATGCCTGCCCAGTCTGTGGCTTTACAGTGCCAGAATTGGAGCCACGCCTCTTTTCTTTCAATGCACCCTTTGGGTCTTGTAGCGACTGTGATGGTCTAGGGATGAAATTAGAAGTCGATGAGGAATTGATTGTGCCAGACCCTCAGAAAACCTTGCGTGAGGGGGCCTTGGCACCTTGGAATCCGATTTCTTCCAATTATTATCCGCAGATGTTGGAGCAGGCCATGACTCAGTTTGGTGTCGATATGGATACGCCTTTTGAGGACTTGTCTGATGAGGAAAAAGACTTGATTTTCCACGGTTCAGACGGGAGAGAATTTCACTTCCATTATGAGAACGAATTTGGCGGTGTGCGGGATATTGATATTCCTTTTGAGGGCTTGATGAGCAATATCAGCCGCCGTTACCGTGAGACCAACAGCGATTATACGCGCCAAGTCATGCGGACCTATATGAATGAGTTGACCTGTGCGACCTGCCATGGTTATCGCTTAAATGACCAAGCCTTGTCGGTTCGTGTGGGCGGTGAAAAAGGCTTGCACATTGGGGAATTGTCTGACTTGTCGGTGGCGGATCACTTGGAAGTTGTGTCCCATTTGCACCTATCTGCCAATGAAGCTACGATTGCGACCCCGATTGTCAAAGAAATCAAGGACCGCTTAACCTTCTTGAACAATGTTGGGTTGAACTATTTGACCTTGTCGCGATCCGCAGGAACCTTGTCAGGGGGAGAAAGCCAACGGATTCGTTTGGCGACCCAGATTGGCTCCAACTTGAGTGGGGTCTTGTATATTTTAGATGAGCCTTCTATCGGCTTGCATCAGCGAGACAATGACCGCTTGATTGCCAGTCTCAAGAAAATGCGGGACTTGGGCAATACCTTGATTGTGGTCGAACACGATGAAGATACCATGCGGGAGGCGGATTATCTGATCGATATTGGACCGGGTGCGGGTGTCTTTGGTGGTGAGATTGTCGCCTCTGGAACACCAGCCCAGGTCGCGAAAAATAAAAAATCTATCACGGGTCAATACCTGTCTGGGAAGCGGGAAATTCCGGTTCCCTTGGAGCGTCGAATCGGCAATGGGCGCTTTATCGAGGTGACGGGTGCGCGTGAGAATAATTTGCAAAACGTGACGGCTCGGATTCCGCTTGGCAAGTTTGTTGCTGTCACGGGTGTATCGGGTTCTGGTAAATCAACCTTGGTCAACTCCATCTTGAAAAAAGCCATTGCTCAAAAGCTCAACCGCAATTCGGAGAAGCCGGGTAAATTCAAGACCATCTCTGGTATTGAACATTTGGATCGCCTGATTGACATTGACCAGAGTCCGATTGGACGGACCCCACGTTCCAATCCTGCAACCTATACAGGTGTTTTTGACGACATTCGCGATTTGTTTGCCCAGACCAATGAAGCCAAGATTCGGGGCTACAAGAAAGGACGTTTCTCATTCAACGTGAAAGGCGGCCGCTGTGAGGCCTGCTCGGGAGACGGGATTATCAAGATTGAGATGCACTTCTTGCCAGATGTTTTTGTTCCTTGTGAAGTCTGCCATGGTCGCAGGTACAATTCAGAGACGCTGGAAGTCCATTACAAGGAAAAAAATATCGCCGAAGTGCTTGATATGACAGTCAATGATGCGGTCGAGTTCTTCAAGCATATTCCAAAAATTGAGCGGAAATTGCGGACCATCCAAGATGTCGGACTAGGCTATGTGACCCTCGGTCAGCCAGCAACGACTCTTTCTGGTGGGGAAGCGCAGCGGATGAAGCTAGCGAGCGAACTGCATAAGCGCTCGACTGGGAAATCCTTGTATATCCTAGATGAACCAACAACTGGTTTGCATACAGAAGACATTGCCCAGTTGTTGAAAGTCTTGGCTCGCTTTGTTGATGATGGTAATACGGTGCTGGTCATCGAGCATAATTTAGATGTGATTAAGACCGCAGACCATATCATTGACCTAGGACCAGAAGGCGGTATCGGGGGCGGTATGATTATCGCAACGGGTACACCAGAAGAAGTAGCAGCCAACGAAGCCAGCTACACAGGACAGTATTTGAAAGGGAAGTTACATCAATAAAAGAAAATCCGATTTTTATCGGATTTTTTTGAATGTTAGATACGAAATGAAGAAGGAATAGCTGCTTTCTCTGTGCGCAGGTCGTGGCGTATAAAATATGGTATAATACTGGTAATTAGAATGATTTAGAAATTGACAAAGAAGGATTATTGTTAGTCTAGAAGCAGCTTGTTGCTTGGGATGAAGAGGAGAGAGGTTCAGTTTCGTGATGGAATATGAAGTAATAAATAAAGAGACGCGTTATCTATTTTCGCAAGCGTTAGAAGCTATGCTAGGGGTTAGTCATTTGTTGTATGACGAGGATTCTTTTGTTAGGCTGGAGATTTATGATAGTCAACAAGTTGAAGAATGGAAAAAGCAGTATCGTTTCTTATTTGAAACCTTTGGTGCAATCAAGAACCTAACCTTGCTCGGAATTTGTGAGTTTTTATTGGATGTTATCTCTGACTCGTTCACCTTAGACGACATCGAAAACGCTATTCTCGCCTTACCAGAAGAGGAACGTCTTTATCGAATGGCCGATTGGGTGCATGCCAACATAAAGCCAGTAGACATTGCTACGGCTTTAACAGATGATGATGCCTTGTATCGTTTATATGATAACGTTTCAGACCAATGTACAAGTTTTCTTGGATTCAGCTCTTTCATGCGTCAAAATCCGCGCTATATCAAAGAGTATCTTGACTTAGCAAGGGAGATGAATTCTTCTTCCCTGCGTGCATTTTTAAGCCAGTCGGAGAATCGTTTTTTTGCTTTTAAAGAACAAATCACGGAACAATTAGCAACTAGCTCTCCACTTGATGTTTCGCAAGAGCTAATGGGGAAAACCTTTCGCCATCGGGGGCCATACGAACAGTATTATTTTGTTCCTTCCTTGCTCTTACCTACCCAATACATGCGATTGTTTCATGGCAATCGAACAGCGCACAATCAGCAAATCCTCATTTGCAATCTACTGAAAGATGAGTTGTCGCAAGAACAAAAGGTTGCAGCTCTAAAAATCCTAGCAGATGAAACACGCTATCAGATTTTAAGATTATTAGCCCAGTCTCAACCAGTAAAAGGTCAGGATATCATCCGTCAATTAAAACTGGCTCCGTCTACCATATCTCACCATATGTCCATCTTAAAAGAGAGCCATTTGATTACCGAGGAGCCTGTGAAGAACGCGAAATATTATGGTGTTTCCAAAAATAAAATAGGGGAGTTGATTGACATATTGAAGGCAGATTTTGATATAGAAGACTGACTGAATTATAGAATGCGAAGATTTCAAATCTTCGCATTTTTTTGTTATTGACAAAAACAACTTGTTCTACTATAATCGAATTAGATATAAATGGAACTTCAAAGTTATCGAACAAGGAGGGAGCAAATATGGAGCCAATCGTGAAAGTCGAACACCTGTATCGAGAATATCGTGTAAAACAGGGATTGTTCAAAAAAGAAAAAAGTAGGGTAGAAGCCGTTCGGGATCTCTCTTTTGAGGTATATAAAGGTGAGATTTTTGGCTTATTAGGACCAAATGGTGCTGGTAAATCAACGACCATCAAAATTCTGTCCACTATGCTATTGCCAACGGCAGGAAAGGTTGAAATCGCTGGATGTGATATTTATACAGAGGAACAAGCGATTCGTACGAAAATCAATTTTATTTTTGGAGGAGAACGAAGTCTTTATTTCAGACTGACAGCAGCAGATAATTTATATTATTTTGCAGATTTGTATCAGCTTCCTCGTAGCGAACAAGTCAAAATGATTCCAGAATTATTGGAGTTAGTGGGTCTTGGAGATGTCGGAAACCGCCGAGTAGAAACCTTTTCAAAAGGGATGAAACAGCGTCTTCAGATTGCTAGAGCCTTGTTGAATCAGCCTGAGATTATCTTTCTAGATGAGCCAAGCATTGGCTTGGACCCGATTGGTGCTCTTGAGTTAAGAAATCTTGTCAAAAAATTGGCGCAACAAGGAAAAACCATTCTCTTGACGACTCATTATATGGCTGAAGCCGAGGAACTCTGCGACCGTATTGCCATTATTAATCATGGGGAAATGCTGACCTGTGGGACTTTAGAGGAAATTGCTTCATTGGTGACAGATGAGGAAAAGGCCACCATCCTTGAAGAAAAGGCGATGCAACAAAGCGAACTAGATGTGACGCTAGAAGATATTTATTTGAAATTAGTAGGGAGAGTGTAGATGAGGGTTATTCTTTCAAGCGCCATCGTCCATATGAGGCAGGCGGTGGCAAGGAGTATGTTTCGTTATTGTCTGTTTTTAAATCCCCTGTGCAATGCCATTTTATTAGGATTCATGTATAGTAATCAGACGGAGCAAACCTTTACTCTCTATGCAGTTTTGGGAACGTCGCTCTCTTCCTTTTGGACTATTATCTGTTTTTCATCAGCTGCCGATATTAGTCGGGAAAAATATCTGGGGACCTTACCAGTACTATTTGTATCTCCGTCTAGCTTTAAAAAGATTATGTTTGGTAAACTTTTGGGTAATAGTCTTTGGGGTTTGGTGGCTTTTATATTAAATAGTTTCTTTGTTTCTCTTCTTTTTGGGCGTGTTTTGGCTATTCGGCATATTTTTCTATTGATTTTGTTTGTCCTTCTAGCGATTCTGACTTTTGTCAGTATTGGAATGCTCATGTGTTCGGCCTTTACCCTATCTAGGAGCGCACAGTTATTGATGAATACGATAGAATTTCCTTTTCTCTTGCTGACTGGTATGGCCTTTCCTTTGGATATTTTATGGTCTCCGCTTCGATACATTTCCTATCTCTTTTCTCCGACTTGGATTATGAAAGGTTTTAGGCTAGCTGTCTATGGTGGGACGATTACTGAAATGGCAAAGGTTTTGCTCATCTTGTCTGTCTTGACGGCTATCAACTTTTTCCTTGCTGCTCTTGCTTTTAGAAAGATTGAGACCAAAAGTAGAGTAGATGCGACATTGGAGGTGTATTAATGGAAGCAATTGCTCGTTTTTTTAGAAGAATCATCATCGCCTATAAACAAGCCTCGATGTTCTCTGATTGGAAGACGTATCTATTGTTTGATTTGATTCCGCCAATCTCTCAAACTCTCTTTTTTTCGTTAATAGCTTATGCGATTTACGGGCCAGCATATATCCGAAAATGGATGATAGGAAATGCCCTACTCATTGCCTCGTTTACGGCTTTATTTGGTGTTGGGACCCAGTTGATGGCTGAGAAATACCATGGTACTCTTAGCTTTCTGATTGCCTCAAAAACAAGATTGAGTGCAATTCTGTTGTCAAGTACGGTCAGTGCGATGTGTACTGGCATGGTTTCAGTGGTACTAGGCACTAGTTTAGTGAGCGTGATGTTAGGTATTTCTTGGAATAGGAATCTTATTTTGTCATTTGTTGTGGTTCTAATACTTGCAACGTTTGTTGCCATGAGTTTCGGTTATCTTTTTTCTTGCTTTATTTTAGTCACGAGTGAAGTCAATCTCGTTCTGAACTTGGCGACTCGTGTCTTGTTGATGTTTACTGGAGCTAATTTTCCGATTGCTAAATTACCACCATTATTGCAGGGATTTTCCAATCTTCTTCCCTTAACCCGCTCTATTCATATCGCGCAGGGCTTGATGGAGGGATACCCGTTATCACATTATCGTCAGTTAATCCAGGAAGAAGTGCTACTAGGGCTTTGCTTTCTGCTCGTTGCGAGCATCCTATTATCCTTTATGGAAACAAAGGCTAGAAAGGATAGTACGATTGAATTGATATAGTCTTTTGAATGAACTTTGATGCATCGTCACTTTCGACTTGCCGTACTCAAGTCCTGTCTGCGTCTTCCGTTCCTTGTCTGAAAGTTCATTCATTTGACTATATAAGGTAGTATCAATAATATGGTGAGAAGGTTGAGACATCATTATCAGCCTTTTCTTGTTTCGTTTGTTGCAGTTGATAATTCTAAAATAGGGGCTTTTGGATTACTCCCATTTTTGAGAATTTATGTTACAATGATACTAGATTATGAACAAAGGGGAAATCATATGGAACAACGATTAACGAAGTTACGCCAGAAAATGGCAGAGGGTCATCATTCCGCCCTTCTTATCACCAATTTGAAAAATATTTACTATTTGACAGGATTCTGGGGGACGGCTGGGACGGTTCTGATTACGGCGGAACGCCAAGTCTTGATTACAGATGATCGCTACATTACCTATGCCCAGTCTGTGGTCAAGGATTTTGAGGTGGTGTCAGACCGAGATGCTCTCTCTGTAGTGGCAGAGATTTTGAAGGACAGCCGTTTGGCGGAGTTGGCCTTTGAAGATGAGGTATCTGTTGCCTACTACCAAGCCATGCAAGCTGTTTTGGAGGGAGTGAGCTTGGTGCCAACGGCCGATTTGGTCATGGGCTTGCGCATGATAAAGGATGAAACAGAGATTGCAACGATTCAGCGGGCCTGTCAGATTTCTGACCAAGCCTTCTTAGATGCTCTAGACTTTATCAAGCCAGGGAAAACAGAATTAGAGGTGGCTAATTTCCTTGATTTCCGCATGCGGGAAATGGGTTCTGAAGCTGTATCCTTTGATACCATTGCTGCATCTGGTTACCGCTCTGCTATGCCGCACGGACGTGCGTCAAATAAGGTCATCGAAGCAGGAGATGCGCTGACGCTAGACTTTGGCTGTATTTATAACCACTATGTCAGCGACATGACACGGACCATTTATGTCGGCTCTGTCAGCGATGAGGAAGCAGAGATTTACCAGACGGTTTTAGCAGCCAACCAAGCCTTGATTGCAGCAGCTAAGGCTGGCATGGAATACCGTGAATTTGACGGTGTGCCTCGCCGTGTGATTGAAGAAGCAGGCTACGGCCCTTACTTTACGCATGGTATCGGTCACGGCATGGGGTTGGATGTTCATGAAATTCCTTATTTTAGAAAAACAGCGACCGATCAGATCCAAACAGGCATGGTCTTGACAGATGAGCCAGGCATTTATCTGGAGGGCAAATACGGGGTGCGGATTGAAGATGATCTCTTGATTACAGAAACAGGTTGTAAAATCTTGACCTTGGCACCGAAAGAGTTGATTGTGATTTGAGAAATCAGACAATTTGTGATAGAATAAAACGAATAATAAAATAATGAAGAGGTAATCATAGACATGATTGATGCAAGCAAATTAAGAGCAGGTATGACATTTATTGCTCCAGACGGAAAACTTCTGCGCGTATTGGATGCAAGTCACCACAAACCAGGTAAAGGAAATACGATTATGCGTATGAAACTGCGCGATGTTCGTACAGGTTCAACCTTTGATACGACTTACCGTCCAGATGAAAAATTTGAACAAGCCATTATCGAAACACGCGTGGCGACCTACCTTTACCAAATGGATGACACAGCTTACTTCATGGATACAGAATCATTTGACCAATATGAAATTCCAGTAGCAAGTGTCAAAGAAGAATTGCTCTACATTCTTGAAAATTCAGAAGTGAAGATTCAATTCTACGGAACTGAAGTAATTGGTGTGACGGTTCCAACAACAGTTGAATTGGTTGTTGCAGAAACACAACCTTCTATCAAAGGTGCAACTGTGACAGGTTCAGGGAAACCTGCAACCATGGAAACAGGGCTTGTGGTCAACGTACCAGACTTCATCGAAGCAGGTCAAAAATTGGTCATCAACACGGCAGAGGGAACATACGTGTCACGTGCTTAATGGCATTCCTCTTAGAAAGGATTTCTCATGACAAAAGAAAATGTAGGCGAAATCGTTATTGCACCTCGTGTCTTGGAGGTGATTACAGGGATTGCTTCTGCGAAGGTAGAAGGCGTTCATTCGCTCCATAATAAGAAAGTAAGAGATGGCTTATCAAAAACGGCTCTAAACCGCGGTGTTTATCTCCAAACGGACGAAGCAGGTGATGTGACAGCGGATATCTATGTGTACTTAGAGTACGGTGTCAATGTTCCGACAGTATCGATGAACATTCAGCGTGCGGTCAAAACAGCCGTTGCAAACTATGCGGATGTGGTGGTCAAGACTGTTAACATTCATGTAGATGGTATCGTGCCAGACAAGACACCAAAACCAGACTTAAAGGATTTGTTTGGTGAGGACTTCTTAGATGAAGAGTAAGCAACACGAATCACGGCATTATTTGCGCCAATGTGCGCTTCAGGCGATTGTGTCCCTAGAATTTGGTCAAGAGCCTGTTCAGGCAGCTCAGTTTGCTTATCTATATGAGCGTGATGAGGAGCAAGAGGTGGAAATCCCTCTCTTTCTACTCAATCTCGTGACAGGAGTCGCAGATGTGCAGGATGAGATTGATGCCCAATTGGCAACACGCTTGAAAGCGGGTTGGACCTTGGATCGCTTGACCTTGATTGATAAGAATATTATGCGTTTGGGACTCTTTGAAATCTTGTATTTTGAAGAAACGCCTGACCGTGTAGCCGTCAATGAGGCAATCGAGCTAGCCAAAGAATTTTCAGACCCCGCTTCTGCAAAATTTATCAATGGTGTTTTAAGTCAGTTTATCAAAAAAGAAGAAGCCTAGGGGCTTCTTTTTTAGATTATGTGGCTTTAAGCCCAGTCTCGCTCCGATAGGTGCGAGACAAATCAACCACCCGCTATGCGGGTGCGCATCGACTGTTATACAAAAAATCTCCAAACGCGATACAATAAAGGTGTTCAAGCCT
>NZ_MSJM01000009.1 GCF_001921845.1 Streptococcus cuniculi
AGAGGCTGGTGACGAGTCAAGAGCAGTGAGGCTTGAACAAAGTGAAAGCCAGCGTCTTTAGGCGCTGGCTGGGAATGTGGGCTTATAGCCCCGGTTCAAACCACCCGTTAGACGGGTGGTCATGATTGAAAAAAAGTTCTTTTATGATACTTTTCTTAGGTGGTGCGGACGGTAGCGACTTCCTGCGGAGTAAAGGCTGGGACAAAAGTCCCTTATCTCCTTACGTTTTATGGTTTTAACAGTTTGACGCAGTAGTTGTCTGGTTTGTAAAACGTTGATAAATCAACATTCTATTAGAAGAGGCTAGCGAAGAATTGTTCGCTAGCCTTATTTCCAACCTTCCACAATTCTTGATTGTGAAAGCTAGTCAACTTGCGGGGTATTGACAGTCAGGGGAGTGACTGTTGATACCCGAGCCTAAAAATTAGAAAGCGAGGTCTACGAAATCGAACTCTTACGAGTTACCGATTTCTGTCCCACTCCCTAGCCCGAGCCCAGAAACAAAGGAGCGAGGATAATCGATTTCTACGAAATCACCGATTTTTATCCCACTCCCTACTTTTACCACAGCGAAAAGTATCTGATGAGGCTCGCTCCGCTCGCGAAAATCGGCAAATCGAGTAGAGCTTTTTAACTTGTTTAAATAGATCTTGGATTTGTCTACATTTTGAAAGAAGAAGCCTGCTAGGCTTCTTCTTTGTTAAAAACGGAATAGACTATCAAACACTTCGACCTGCTAAGAGGCTAATCGGGAGAGAATAATGTTGCTCAAGGGCTACTCCTTCAATTTTGAGAATGAGGAGGTCTACCATGAGAATGGCAATATCTGCCAAGGGCTGCTTGATAGTGGTTAACTGGGGATAATGGGTCTCGATAAAGTAAGTTCCGTCATAACCAATCAGTTTGAGGTCTTGGGGAACGGATAGCCCCAAGGATTGGGCGATATTCCAGACCAGCATAGCCGTCAAATCTCCTGAAATGAAGATTCCGTCTGCGTGGCTGGTTTGGAGGATATTTCTGATTTCCATTTCCTTGCGCACAGGTGAGAAGTCGCTCGAAATGTGGTAGATATCAGCCTGTGGAAAGATGCTGGAAAAGCCTGTCTGACGAAGACCAGTAGGGGAATTGGAATCATCATTTCCCGTAATCATAATCGGTTGTTTGCAGCCTGCTTTTTGCAAGGTCTGGGCTGCGAGCACCCCGCCTCCGTAATTGTCAGAGGAGACAATGGGAGTGGATGGGGATAAATTGCGGTCAAAGGCGATGATTGGCGCAGATACGCGGTCATAATCCTTGATGCCTAGATTGTGGCTACCAGAGATAATCCCGTCCACCTGATTGGCGGTGAGCATCTCGAGATATTCCCGCTCCTTTGCAGAATCGTGCTGGCTGTTGCAGACAATGGCCTTGTAGCCGCGATTGAACAATTCCTTTTCCAAATGCTCAATCAGTTCTGCGTAGAAGATATTGCTAATGGTGGGGAAGATGAGACCGACCAGCTTGGCGGATTTTCCTTGTAAGCCCCTAGCGAGGTTGTTGGGCTTGTAGCCCAATTCCCGCATGGCATCGGTGACTTTTTTGATGGTTTTTTCGGAAAGATAGCCTTTTTTGTTAATGACACGGGAGACGGTAGTGGGGCTGACGCCCGCTAATTTTGCGACATCAGTTAGTTTTGCGACCATAATCTAATGGGTAGTAATGTCCAGTTGCTTTCCCTGCTAGAACTGCGATACCAGTCTGGTCTTTGCGAGGGAAGACGCGTCCGGAAAATACTTTTTCTCCTTTATTGATGAAAATTTCAAAGACAGACTTGTCGATGAAGATGTTGGCAGTCGTTGGCTGGTTGTCAATTTCGCAATGACGTTCTGTGCCAAAGTCAAGGGCAAAGGCTTCACCACAGTCCTTACGGTCTAGGGAAACTCGTTCATTTGCTGGGTCAATGGTCAGCTTGAGTCCGTGGCCATTCGCATCTGCAAAAAGGACCAAGTCTAGGCTGCTGTCTGCTTCTACGGTCACTTCCAGTTCGTAGACATTGTTGGTCTCGGCTTTTGCTGCAAAGGCTTGAGAATCCGTGCGGAGGCTCGTGATGGCTTCCACGGGATATTGGTAGAGCTTACCGTCTTTGATGGTCAATTCCTTGACGAGGGAGAGGCACCCTTGATAGTCATAGCGGTCTGTCGGATATTCGACATCTGGAAGAGCGAGCCAGCTAACGGCAAGGGCTCGTCCGTCAGGCGCATTGAAGGCCTGGGTTGCGTAGCACTCAAAACCGTAGTCCAACTGCTCAAGAGGGCTTGGATTGACCATGGTTGCTGTCTCTGGGTCGAATGATTGGGCTATCTTATACATATTCGGATAGATATTGTCGTAATCTAGGACAGCCTTGTCCAATCCTTGGGGACAATAGAGCAGCACAGGCTTTTCATCGATAAAGACCAGATTTGGACATTCCATCATGTAGGCGGTCAGGTCATTGTCAAAATTCAAATCAGCTACGTATTCCCAGTTGAGGTAGTCGTTGTCAACGGCCTTGTAGAACTTGATGATGCCTTTTTCATCGAGATTTTGCCCACCGACAATGGTATAGTAATTCCCTTTAAAGTTGAAAATCTGTGGGTCGCGGAAGTGGTCGGTTGTGTCGGTTGGCTGTTCAATCAAAACCTGATCGATTTTTTGAATCTGCCCATCTGTGTCCATCAAGGCACCGATTTGGTAGGGGTGGCGAACCCAGTTTTCGTCGCGGACATTTCCCGTATAAAAGAGAAAGAGCTTATCGTCAAACTGCATGGCAGAGCCAGAATAGGCACCGTGGCTATCGAGTGGTGTGTCGGGATAGAGCATGGTACCTGTTGGCTCAAAGTGGACCAGGTCTGTTGATTCGGTATGAACCCATGATTTCAATCCATGCGCAGCACCGAATGGGAAATATTGATAGAACAGGGTCCATTTGCCATTAAAGTAGGAAAAGCCATTGGGGTCATTTAAGAGCCCGTGAGGTGTTTCGATGTGGAAGTTGGTCCTCCAAGGCGAGCTTTGGGTATTGTTTCTAATCGTATCAATGTAGTCTGCTGACCAGTCCGCATACGGACGGTAGCGTTCTTCAGTGGTGAAGGCCATGTGTTCTCCTTTTACAGTGTTGTACGTATTTCTTCTATAGTTATAGTAATATAGTAAACGTTTGCTTGTCAAAAATCAAGGTTTTAACGTCAAAAGATAAAAAATAATAAAAATTTATGTCAAGCGTTTGACATATTGCAAAAAAATGGTATAATGAGAAACATAGAAAGTTTGAAAATGCTTTCAAAAAATGAAAAATAACGCATTAAAGGAGATGTGCTTTATGGATTACAATAAAGTAGCCAAGGACGTCATTGCGGCGGTCGGAAGAGACAACTTAGTCGCAGCGGCACACTGTGCAACCCGTCTACGCTTGGTTCTAAAAGACGATTCAAAAGTTGACCAAGCTGCCTTGGATCAGCACGAAGATGTTAAAGGGACATTTAAAGCATCAGGGCAGTACCAAGTCATTATCGGACCTGGTGATGTGAACTTTGTTTATGCAGAGTTGATTAAAGAAACTGGTCTAAAAGAAGTTTCGACAGATGACTTGAAAAATATTGCAGCTAGCGATCAGAAGTTCAATCCGATCATGGCTTTGATTAAACTTTTGTCAGATATCTTTGTCCCAATTATTCCAGCCCTTGTAGCGGGTGGTTTGTTGATGGCATTGCGTAATTTCTTGACTTCAGAAGGTCTATTTGGTCCTCAATCAATCGAGCAAACTTTCCCAGCAATCCAAGGTGTTTCTGAAATGATTCAACTCATGTCAGCTGCGCCATTCATGTTCTTGCCAATCCTTGTCGGAATTTCAGCAGCAAAACGTTTTGGTGCCAACCAATTCCTAGGAGCTGCAATCGGTATGATTATGACTACTCCAGCTCTTGGTGGCGGAGAGGTCTTCTGGGATATTTTTGGACTGCAAGTTGCTCAGACAAGCTACATCTACCAAGTTATTCCTGTCTTGGCTGCTGTATGGGTCTTGTCTATCTTGGAGAAATTCTTCCACAAACACTTGCCAGCAGCGGTTGACTTTACCTTTACACCATTGCTATCTGTCATGATTACAGGTTTCCTAACCTTCACAGTCATTGGTCCGGTAATGTTGTTGGTATCAAATGGAATCACAAACGGTATTGTATGGTTGTATAACACAACTGGCTTCCTTGGTATGACAGTCTTTGGTGGAACTTACTCCTTGATTGTTATGACAGGGCTTCACCAATCATTCCCAGCGATTGAAACTCAATTGTTGACAGCTTTCAACGAAAACGGAACTGGTTACGGAGACTTCATCTTTGTCGTTGCCTCAATGGCAAACGTTGCCCAAGGTGCAGCAACATTGGCAGTTTGGTTCTTGACCAAAGATTCTAAAACAAAAGGCTTGACCTCTTCAGCAGCTGTATCAGCCTTCTTGGGAATTACAGAGCCAGCCTTGTTTGGTGTAAACTTGAAATACCGTTTCCCATTCTTCTGTGCCCTAGCAGGTTCAGCAGTCGGAGCAGCTGTAGCAGGTTTGACACACGTGATTGCGGTATCTCTTGGAGCAGCAGGCTTCCTTGGATTCTTGTCTATCAACGCTTCTTCTATTCCAATGTACATCGTCTGTGAATTGATTGCTTTTGCAGTAGCCTTTGCCTTGACATTTGCTTATGGTAAAACAAAAGCAGCCGCAGTCTTTGCAGCAGAAGGTGCAGAGGCTGTGCCAGTAGCAGCTCCAGAAGCGCCAGCTCAAGCAGTAGAAGTAGCTTCAGAATCTGTTGAAGAAACACTCGTATCCCCACTTTCAGGTGAAGTGGTTGCCCTTGAAAATGTGAATGACCCAGTTTTCTCATCAGGTGCTATGGGGAAAGGTCTTGCGGTAAAACCGTCTGAAGGTGTTGTTTATGCACCAGCAGATGCGGAAGTGACCATTGCTTTTGAAACAGGTCATGCCTATGGCTTGAAAACAGCAAGCGGCGCTGAAATCCTTATCCACATCGGTATTGACACGGTATCAATGGAAGGTGATGGATTTGAAAAATTGGTGGCCGCAGGTGATAAAGTAACCGCTGGTACACCGATTGCCAAGTTTGATGCAAGCAAAATTGCAGCCGCAGGTCTTGATGATACCACTATGGTCATCGTGACAAACACAGCAGACTTCGTAGCAGTTGAAGCTCTTGCAAGTGCGACAGTTGCTCACGGAGATGCCTTTATCAAAGTTGCAAAATAATCTAGTGAAAAAGGCGGTTCGCCTTTTTCTTACGCCTAAAACTATGATATAATAAAGTAGAATAAAACTTTACAAAAATCAACAATATCCTGCTCACATATCTCCTTGTTTTGCTTGCTAGGTCTAGGTATCAATAATCAATTTTTGACAGTTTGAACTTTCCTATTTTTAGCTTTTTGAATGTATAGGAGTGCGAATGAAGTGAGCCTAAGGCTGATATTTTCGTAGTAAGTGGAATTCTTAGCAATAGCAAAGCTATTGCTAAGAACGGCATTTTTGAGACCTGAGGCTCAAAAATGAGTAATGAAACTCTGAAAGAGGTTGCTTACGTCCGCACTACCTAAGAAAATATCGAGAAGGATAGATGTTGATAGTTGTTAGGTATAAAACGATTTCAAAAGGGAGAAACAAGATGACAAAATTGTATGGAAGTTTAGAAGCTGGCGGGACAAAATTTGTCTGTGCAGTTGGAGATGAGAATTTCCAAGTGGTTGAAAAGACACAATTCCCAACGACAACGCCGTATGAAACAATTGAAAAAACAGTTGAATTTTTCAAGCGCTATGAGGACCGTCTAGCAGGGATTGCGATTGGTTCGTTCGGTCCTATCGATATTGATCAAAATTCAGCAACCTATGGCTACATTACGACAACTCCAAAACCGCATTGGGCAAATGTCGATTTGCTGGGCTTGATTGCAAAAGAATTTAAGATTCCGTTTTACTTTACGACCGATGTGAACTCTTCTGCTTTTGGAGAAGCCATCGTTCGTAAAGGCGTGAACAGTCTCGTTTACTACACCATTGGAACAGGAATCGGAGCAGGTGCGATTCAAAATGGCGAATTTATCGGAGGCGTAGGTCATACAGAAGCTGGTCATACCTACGTTGCGCTCCATCCGCAAGATGTGGCAAAAGAATTTACAGGCGTCTGTCCTTTCCATAAGGGCTGTTTAGAGGGTTTGGCGGCAGGTCCGTCTTTGGAAGCTCGTACAGGAACACGTGGTGAATTGATCGAGCAAAACTCTGACGTATGGGATGTTCAAGCCTACTACATTGCTCAAGCGGCAGTACAAGCAACCTTGATGTATCGCCCACAAGTCATCGTTTTTGGTGGCGGTGTTATGGGACAAGAACACATGCTCAAGCGTGTGCGGGATAAATTCACAGCCTTGATGAATGGCTATGTACCAACCCCTGATGTGACAGAGTACATCGTGACACCAGCGGTAGCTGAAAATGGTTCAGCGACCCTCGGCAACTTTGCCTTGGCTAAACAGGTATCTGAAAAATAAGATTTACGGAGCTGGACTTGAGTCCAGCTCTTTTTTCTAACAATACAAGTTTTTTCTCTTCTTTTTTGAGAAATCTTTGAAGGACATTGGCTTTTCTAGGCTATTTTTGCTATGATAGCAATAAGAAATAGAAACGAGGAATCATTATGGCAGAACCATTATTTTTGCAATCTGTGATGCAGGAAAAAATTTGGGGCGGAACCAAACTTCGGGATGAGTTTGGCTATGAAAGTTCGAGCGATCACGTAGGAGAATATTGGGCAATTTCGGCTCATCCAAACGGGGTTTCAACCGTTAAAAACGGTGCCTATGCAGGCTGGAAATTGGATGACTTGTACCGTGAACACCGCGAACTCTTTGCCAGTCGTTCAGAAGAAGTCTTTCCGCTCTTGACCAAGATTTTAGATGCCAATGATTGGTTGAGCGTGCAAGTCCACCCAGATGATGCTTATGGACTGGCACACGAAGGCGAACTTGGTAAAACCGAATGCTGGTATGTTCTAGCAGCCGATGAAGGCGCGGAAATTATCTACGGTCACAAGGCTCTCTCCAAAGAAGAACTCCGTGAGAAGATTGAGAAAAAAGACTGGAACGGCCTGTTGCAGAAAGTTCCTGTTAAGGCTGGCGATTTCTTCTATGTACCGAGTGGGACCATCCATGCCATTGGAAAAGGCATCATGATTTTAGAAACCCAGCAGTCAAGCGACACGACCTACCGCGTCTATGACTTTGACCGCAAGGACGATGCGGGAAATCTTCGAGAACTGCATTTGGAAAAATCGATTGATGTCACCACAATCGGTGAGCCAGCAAATAGCCGACCTGTGACCTTACATGCAGATGATTTGCGCTCGACATTGCTTGTTGCCAACGACTTTTTCAGCGTCTATAAGTGGGACCTGACAGGTCAGGTTGCCTTGAAGCAAACCGCAGATTACTACTTGGTGAGTGTCTTGTCTGGTCAAGGAGAACTTGGTGTGGACGGGCAAAGTTATCCAATCGCCAAGGGAGATCATTTTATCCTGCCAAACGATGTCAAGGACTGGACCTTGAAAGGGCAAGACTTGGAAATGATTAGCAGCCACCCGTAAGGATGAAAAATCGATTTTAAACAGAGCCGATGAAGCAGGTGTTTCATCGGTTTAATCTGTCGCTCATTCTTGAAAGTAGAGGGGAAACATGCTATAATGAAAAGAACACAAAAAAGAATCGATACAAGTAAGGAATAAAATGGCAAATATTTTAAAAACAATTATCGAAAACGATAAAGGTGAATTACGAAAATTAGAAAAGATGGCCGACAAGGTCATTTCCTATGCAGATGAAATGGCTGCCTTGTCCGATGAGGAATTGCAGGCCAAAACAGCAGAATTTAAAGAACGCTACAACAAGGGTGAAACTCTTGATGACCTTCTATACGAAGCCTTTGCGGTTGTCCGTGAAGCTGCTAAACGGGTACTTGGTCTCTATCCTTATCCTGTTCAGATTATGGGGGGGATCGTTCTTCACCATGGGGATGTGCCAGAGATGCGTACTGGGGAGGGAAAAACCCTGACAGCAACCATGCCAGTTTACCTCAATGCCTTGGCTGGTAAGGGTGTGCACGTTGTCACGGTCAATGAGTATTTGGCGAGCCGTGACGCGACAGAAATGGGTGAAGTATACTCATGGCTCGGCTTGTCTGTAGGGATTAACTTAGCGGCTAAATCTTCTCTTGAAAAACGCGAAGCCTACAACTGCGATATTACCTACTCAACCAACTCAGAAATCGGCTTTGACTACCTTCGTGATAACATGGTGGTCCGTGCGGAGGACATGGTACAACGTCCCTTGAATTTTGCCTTGGTCGATGAGGTAGACTCGATTTTGATCGACGAGGCGCGGACACCGCTTATTGTATCTGGTCAAACATCTTCTGAAACCAACCAACTCTATTTCCTAGCAGACAACTTGGTCAAATCATTGGATGAGGATGATTACATCATCGATGTTCCATCAAAAACCATCAGTCTATCTGACTCTGGAATTGACAAGGCAGAGAGCTTCTTCAAATTGAAGAATCTATATGACATTGAAAATGTAGCACTGACTCACTTCATTGATAATGCCCTTCGTGCCAACTATATCATGACCTACGATATTGACTACCTCGTAAATGAGGAGCAAGAGGTCATGATTATCGATCCATTTACGGGTCGTACCATGGAAGGTCGTCGTTATTCGGATGGTTTGCACCAAGCAATTGAAGCTAAAGAAGGTGTGCCAGTTCAGAACGAATCAAAAACCAGTGCTTCTATCACCTACCAAAACCTCTTCCGTATGTATAGCAAATTAGCGGGTATGACAGGTACTGGTAAGACCGAGGAAGAAGAATTCAGAGAAATCTACAACATTCGTGTGGTTCCAATCCCAACCAACCGTCCGATTGCCCGTATTGACCATGAAGACTTATTGTACCCAAGTTTGGAGTATAAGTTTAATGCGGTTGTGGCAGATGTCAAGGCGCGTTATGAAAAAGGTCAGCCTGTCCTAGTCGGTACCGTTGCGGTAGAGACTTCGGATTACCTTTCAAAACGTTTGGTGGCGGCAGGTGTTCCCCACGAGGTCTTGAATGCCAAGAACCACTATCGTGAAGCGCAAATTATTATGAACGCCGGTCAACGCGGTGCAGTTACCATTGCAACCAACATGGCGGGACGTGGGACAGATATCAAATTAGGCCCTGGTGTCCGTGAACTCGGTGGACTTTGTGTCATCGGTACAGAGCGCCATGAAAGCCGTCGGATTGACAATCAGCTCCGCGGACGTTCAGGTCGTCAAGGAGACCCAGGTGAATCTCAATTCTACCTCTCATTAGAAGATGATTTGATGAAACGCTTCGGATCAGAGCGTATCAAGGCCTTCATGGAACGTATGAATTTGACCGAAGAAGAATCTGTCATCAAGTCTAAGATGTTGACCCGCCAAGTGGAATCTGCCCAAAAACGCGTTGAAGGAAACAACTACGATTCTCGTAAACAAGTCCTTCAATATGACGATGTCATGCGTGAGCAACGCGAAATCATCTACCGTCAACGTCAAGATGTGATTACTGCGGATCGTGATTTAGCTCCAGAAATCAAGGCGATGATCAAGCGGACGATTGAACGCCAAGTGGCGGATCACAAGGTAAGTAAGCGTAGTGAAGCTCTACAAGCTATTTTGAACTTTGCCCAGCTCAATCTTGTTCCAGAAGAGTCTATCAGCCTCACTGACTTGGAAGGCAAGTCTGATAAGGAAATCATAGCAGACCTTTACGACCGTGCCTTGGAAGTCTACGACAGTCAAGTAGCCAAGTTACGCGATGAAGACCGTGTACGTGAGTTCCAAAAAGTTTTGATTCTTCGCGTAGTGGACAATCGCTGGACAGACCATATCGATATGATGGATCAATTGCGCAATGCAGTTAGCCTACGTGGATATGCACAAAACAATCCAGTTGTAGAGTATCAGTCAGAAGCCTTTGCGACCTTTAATGATATGATTGCTGCGATTGAGTTCGATGTAACACGTCTCATGATGAAAGCCCAAATTCATGACAATATTGAACGGGAGCGGACAAGTCATGAAGCACGTACAACGGCTGTCAAGAATATCGTCCCTGCCCAAGCTGCTACGAATGAGCAAGTCAGCTTTGAAGGAGTGGATCGTAACGACCCATGCCCATGTCAGTCAGGCAAGAAATTCAAGAACTGTCATGGACGCAAACATGTATAGTAAGAAGATATGAGGGAGGAGTGAGGGAATCCAGTATTCAATCGAATACGGATTTCTCACTTCTTTTTTGAGAAATGATGATAGGACACGGAATAGATTTACAAGAAATCGCTGCTGTTGAAGCGGCCATGAACAGACACGATCGCTTTGTCGAGAAAGTCTTGACGGAAAATGAACGAGGGCGATTTGAACAGTTGAAAGGTCGTCGAAAGCTGGAATACCTAGCTGGTCGATGGTCTGCTAAAGAAGCCTTTGCTAAAGCATTGGGAACAGGGATTGGCAAGGTTGGATTTCAAGATATTGAAATTTTGACAGATGACAAGGGAGCGCCCTATGTCGCCAAGTCCCCTGTTCGAGCCAAGGCTTGGCTCAGTATTAGTCACTCTGCTGGTTTCGTGCAAGCCAGTGTGATTTTGGAGGAAGTAGATGAAAGCAAGCATTCATAGACCCACAAAGATTCAGGTCAACTTGTCAGCTATCTCATATAATGTAGAGCAGGTTAAGCGTCACTTGCCGGAAGAGACCAAGGCTTTTGCGGTGGTCAAGGCCAATGCCTATGGGCATGGGGCAGTTGCGGTAGCACGTCGCCTAGAAAGTCAAGTCGATGGTTTTTGTGTCTCCAACTTGGATGAGGCCTTGGAATTGCGCCAGGGGGGTATTTCTCGACAAATTTTAATTCTTGGAGTAGTTCCAGTAGAGGTCGTGCCACTTGCCATTTCCGAAAAGATTACGCTGACAGTTGCAAGCCTAGAATGGGTGACGAGCCTTCTTGAGTGTGGCACTTCCTTGAAGGGGTTGACGGTTCATATCAAAGTGGACACAGGCATGGGTCGGCTTGGTTTTCGGGATTGCCAGTCTCTTAACCAGGCTATAAATGACTTGAGAGATGAGGGTGTGCAAGTCGAAGGCATTTTTACCCACTTTGCAACAGCAGATGAAAAGGACGACAGTCAGTTTCAGACTCAACTTGCTCAATTTAAAGACATGCTTGCGGCACTAGACCAACTACCTACCTGCATTCATGCTAGCAATTCGGCAACCAGTATCTGGCATGCAGATACAGTTTTTAGTATGGTTCGTCTGGGCAATGTCATATACGGTCTCAATCCGAGTGGGCATGAGCTAGACTTACTCTATCCCGTTCAGCCAGCTTTGCAGTTGACCTCTGAATTAGTCCATGTCAAAAAAGTCGAAGCGGGAAGCAGTATCGGCTATGGTGCGACCTATCATAGTGGCGAAGCGGAGTATATCGGTACGGTTCCGATTGGCTATGCGGACGGTTTTTTGCGTGCCATGCAGGGCTTTGCGCTTTTAGTCGAGGGTGAAGTCTGCCCTATTGTCGGTCGGGTTTCTATGGATCAAATCACCATACGTCTACCGAAAAAGTATGCTTTAGGAACACCTGTGACTCTGATTGGTCAAAGTGGAAACGGTACGATTTCCGTGCAGGACTGGGCAGATTACCTAGGGACTATTAACTATGAAGTGGTCTGCACCTTGTCTGACCGCATACCTCGCTATTATGAGTAAGAAAACGGCTATTTGCATCGGCAAATAGTCGGTTTTTGCTGTTTTTATCTCCTGAGTAGGACGTCCTCTTTTTCCTGATGAGAAAATCAACATGAGGTTCTTTTTGTTGTGTGTTTATTATAGGAGAAAGTGTCAGATGTTTCAGAAATAACTTGACAATTGGGCAAAAGGTGAGTACAATAATAGGAGAGGTTATAACCAGTTTTAGGTTAATATGTTAAATCAAGTAAAATCTAGTTTTAATGAAAGGAGACTCTATGTCACATTATATTTTTGCTAAGTCCATTATTTTATCAGATAGGGAGGTAGAAAATGCCTATCTGGAGATTACAGATGATGGTCAATTTGGTGCGATTGTAACGGAAAAACCAGACGGTGATATCGTGGATTATGCAGACTATCACATTGGACCTGGTCTCGTTGATACCCACATCCACGGCTATGCGTCGCATGATGTCATGGATAATGATTTTGAAGGCATCAAGGTGATTTCAGAAGGACTCTTGTCCTGCGGTGTAACATCTTGGTTGCCAACGACCTTGACCGATTCGACAGAGAATCTAGATGCGGTCTGCGAAACGATTGGTCGCCATGCGGGGGAAGAAACAGGTGCCAAGATTCAAGGGATTTTCCTTGAAGGGCCATTTTTCACAGAGAAATACAAGGGAGCGCAAAATCCTAAGTATATGAGTGACCCATCGGTGGAGAAATTGGACAACTGGCATCGCTTGTCTGCGGGCTTGGTCAACAAGATTGCCATTGCTCCAGAGCGTGAGGGTGTGGAAGAATTTATCCACTTTGCTAACGAGAAAAAGATTCATACTGCACTTGCCCATAGCGATGCGACCTATGATCAAGCTAAGAAAGCGGTAGAAGCAGGAGCGAATATCTTTGTCCATGTCTACAATGGTATGAGCGGACTTCATCATCGTGAGCCTGGTATGGTCGGTGCGGCTCTTGATTTGAAACATGTCTTTGCGGAAGTGATTTGTGATGGCCACCATGTGCATCCTGCAGCGGTTGAGATTGTTGTGAATGCGCGTGGTGTAGAGGAGACAGTCCTCATTACGGACTGTATGCGGGCTGGTGGTCAAGGAGAAGGTGATTCTCGTCTCGGTGAATTTGAAGTGGTGGTCAAAGACGGAACAGCTCGTTTGAAACACAATGGCAGCCTAGCAGGATCCATCTTAGAATTGATTCAAGCGGTCGAACACATCGTAGAATGGGGCTTAGCAAGCCTACCAGATGCCGTTCGGATGGCTTCACTTGCGCCAGCAAAATCTGTCAACATCGATCATGTCTGTGGACAAATTGCAACAGGTCGCGCAGCAGATTTCATCGTCATTGATGACAAGGGACACTTGCAGGCTACTTACTTGGACGGTGTCAAACGTTTTAGTAACAACGGATAGTTTATTGGCGAAAGGCCAGTTATTATTGCTTATATTCTACTTTATCTAGGAGGAAGATAATGGAAAAATTACAACTTTCACAGGCAAAATACGATCATCTTGTTCGTCTATCAAATGATGAAAAAGTGATTGCAGCCCTTGCGATTGACCAACGCGGTGCCTTGAAGCGTCTCTTGTCAGCGGCAGCAGATGCTGATTTTGGTGATGACATCTTGGTGGATTTCAAAAAAGTCATCGCAAGTGATCTAACCCAGTATGCAAGCTCTATCTTGTTGGATGCCGAGTACGGGGTGCCCGCGGCTGAATTGCGTCATCCAGATTGTGGTTTTATTGCAGCGTATGAAAAAACCGGTTATGATGCCTCAACCCCAGGTCGCTTGCCTGACTTGCTTCCAAACTGGTCTGCAAAACGTATCAAGGAATTAGGGGCAGATGCTGTCAAAATCTTGCTCTACTATGATGTGGATGACAAGCCAGAAATCAATGACATCAAGCATGCTTGGGTGGAACGCATCGGTAGCGAGTGTATCGCAGAAGATATTCCTTACTTTGTGGAAATCTTGACCTATGATGCGAGCGACATGGATGTGACTTCCCGTGAATATGCAGCCTTGAAACCACACAAGGTGAATGGAGCTATGCGTGAATTTAGCAAGCCACGTTACAATGCCGATGTCTTGAAGGTGGAAGTGCCTGTCAATATGAACTTTGTCGAAGGTTACACCGATCAAGAGCCAGTTTATAGCCTAGAGGAAGCCAAAGCCTATTTCAAGGAGCAAGCAGCAGCAACGCATTTGCCATTTATCTTCTTGAGTGCAGGGGTATCTGCTAAACTCTTCCAAGAAACATTGGTCGTGGCGAAAGAAGCAGGTTCTAGCTTTAACGGAGTGCTATGTGGTCGTGCAACTTGGAAAGATGCAGTTGCAGTCTTTGCCAAAGAAGGTGAAGCAGCAGCCAAGGCATGGTTGGCAGACCAAGGTCGTCAGAATATGGAAGAACTCAATAGCGTTCTTGAAACGACTGCAAGCTCATGGCTGGATAAGGTAGAAGTAAAATAAAAGACAAAACTCCAACTCTGTCACAGAAGAGTTGGAGTTTTGCGTTTGTTCTGTCTTTACCTGAAAATAGCTAGATACAAGGGGATATATGCTCGTTTTTCATGTTTTTCAAAATGATGGTATACTATTGATTGGCTCTACTATACCCGCCTAGGAAAGGGAAGGGCGTCATTGACCAGAATGGAACTGTTTTTAAATGTTATAGTCTTTTAGTTTTGATTTAGTACTAGGCAACGAGTCGCAAGCATAACTGAAGTTAGGTAAGACGAGTTAACGACGTAATAGATTAAAACTAAAGGAGTATACCGCCAATGTGATTGCAGGAATACTCTTGTATTACATTGAAAAACGGCTAGACAAGCGGTAATAAAAGTAGTAGCTCTAGCTTGAGCACTCGAAAGAGTGCAAAAAAAGTCCCTTGCAAGGCCTAATTCGCAAGGGACTTTTTCGTTGTCAGTAACTGACTGAACTTCTTCTTACTTAGATTGTAGTTTATTTTTTCGATAAAATCAACTACGATTTTCAGCTTGCTTCCTTGGCTACTGTTTCAAACTTGGTTTTTGGGGAACGATCTATTTACCCGAAAAACGCTTGATACAAGGCCTTGAGGGCTTTTTCTTTTTCTTCAGTCTTGATAACGAAGAGGACAGAAACTTCGCTTGCACCTTGGGAAATCATGGCCAAGTTGACATTTTCTTTTGAAAGCGCTGCGGTTGCAGTTGCAGTAACCCCGACATGGCTCTTCATGTTTTCACCGACAATCATGATAATAGACAGACCGTGCTCGATTTCTGCCTTGTCCACTTCTAGTTTTGAATTGAGTTGGCGGAGGATTTCTTCTTCCTTGATTGGTGTCAATTCACGGTTACGCAAGACCAGAGAAAGGTCGTCGATACCAGTCGGCATGTGCTCCCAACGGATATTGAGATCTTCAAGGATATTCAAGACCTTACGACCAAAACCGACTTCGCGGTTCATCAGGTATTTGGACATATTGATGCTGACAAAGCCGTCATCTGCTGCAATTCCGACAACTGGCAGGGTATGGTCGGTATGTTTTAGGACAATGCGTGTACCAGGGTGATCAGGATTGTTGGTATTTTTAATGACAAGGGGAATCCGACCACGATAGGCAGGAAGGAGAGCTTCGTCATGAAGCACTGAAAAGCCAGCGTAGGCCAACTCCCGCATTTCACGGTAGGTTAATTCCTTGATGGAGTGGGGATTGTGAATGATACCGGGGTGGGCCGCAAAAATCCCGTCCACATCGGTAAAGTTTTCATAGAGATCCGCTTTGACACCAGCTGCTACGATAGAACCTGTAATGTCTGAACCGCCACGAGAGAAGGTACAGATTTGATTGTCAACGGTTACTCCGAAAAATCCCGGAATGATGAGGACTTCATCTGCCTCTTTTAAGGCTTCAATCTTGTCATAACTAGACGGCAAAATGCGAGCATTTCCAGGTTCGGAGCTGACAATGATGCCTGCCTTTTTAGGATGGATATAGCGGGCTGGAACGCCTTTATAGGTGAAATATTCAGCGACTAATTTGGCATTGTTGTCTTCTCCAGCCGCCAAAAAGGCATCGTAGAGAAATTCATTGTCGTCAATTGGAAGAGTTGCCAAGGCAAGAATGCTTTCTGCAATCTTCTTCATACATTTGCCAGGGAAGTTTAGCTCGTCCACCATGGCTTGATAGCGGTTGATAATCCACTCTTGACTAGCAGAAACATCTTTGCCATCGGTATATTCTTTGTAGTATTTGATGAGGGCATCAGTCACCTTGGTATCCTTGCTATCGCGTTTACCAGGGGCGGATACAACGATAAATCGACGTTCTGAATCTGCTTGAACAATGTTGAATACTTTTTCAAGTTGGGCAGCTGAAGCAAGGGAGCTACCACCAAATTTTGTCACTTTCATAACAATTTTCAATCTCCTTTTATGCTTTTCATCATTATAGCAAAAACTGCTACGCTTGTCAGTAGGCTTAGTATGAAAGTTTAGGAATGTTTCGATTTATGCTATAATGATATAAAAACATCAAAAAAGGAGTAGTAGATGGCCTATAAAGGGATTATTTTTGACATGGACGGTGTCTTGTTTCAGACAGAAGACTTTTACTACCAACGGCGAGCAGATTTTCTAGCGACTAAGGGCTTGTCTGTTGCTCACTTAAATCCAGCTATATTTGTCGGAGGTCGGGCCAATCAAGTGTGGAAGCTCGTCCTGCAGGACGATTATGACAACTGGGATATCCCAGCCCTAGAAGCAGAATATAAAGAGTATAAGGAAGGTCGACAAACGCCCTACAAGGATTGTCTCTTCCCAGATGTGCCAAGGGTTTTGGCTAGTCTAAAGGAAAAGGGGATTGAACTTGCCCTGGCTTCTAATACAGATCGCAGCGAGATTGAGCGTGCCTTGACCGAAGCGGGGATTCGTTCTTATTTCTCCCATGTCTTTTCTGGGACAGAATGTAAAGCCTGTAAGCCTGACCCTGAAGTCTACGAAAAAGCCTGGAGCGCGCTAGGCTTTGCCAAATCCGAAACTCTGGTCATCGAAGATAGCCCGAAAGGAATCGAAGCAGGAAAAGCCGCGGGTCTAACTGTCTGGGCCATTCGAGATCAAGAATTGGGCTTAGATCAGTCGCAGGCAGATGATTTTTTAGATCGACTGGGAGATTTGCTAGATAAGTTGTAAATGTAAGGAGCCTTGACTCCTTTTTTGTTATTTCCAAGACGAAATCGCATCGGCTGTCACACCAGAACTCCTTGTTTTCTGAAAAATATGTGATAGAATAGCTCCAATACGTAAAACCTCTTTCTTTGAGGTATCAAATGATCGTCGTTTCGCTTTGATTGATGATATGGTTCACTCATCAAAAGGAAACGCTGCTAGCAACTAAAAGTTGACAGTCTATAACCATAAAAGGAGGACAAAGATGACCTATGAAACGATTCGGTATGAAGTAGAAGAGCGTATTGCGAGGCTGACCTTGTGCCGTCCCGAAGTATCAAATGGCTTTAATATTCCGATGTGCGAGGAAATCTTAGAGGCAATTGAAAGCGCTAGTCGGACGGATGAAGTGGCTATTCTCCTCATCCAAGCAGAGGGGGCTGTTTTTTCCGTTGGCGGTGATTTGGTAGAAATGAAACGGGCTGTAGATGAGGATGATATTGCGTCCTTGGTCAAAATCGCAGAGCTGGTCAACCAGATTTCCTTTGCGCTTAAGAAATTGCCTAAGCCCGTCATCATGGTGACCGACGGTGCGGTGGCAGGAGCTGCAGCCAATATGGCGGTTGCAGCAGACTTTGTGGTTGCTTCTGATAAGACCAAATTCATTCAGGCCTTTGTTGGTGTTGGTCTAGCACCTGATGCGGGTGGCCTGTTCTTGCTTAGCCGTAGTATCGGCGCAACCCGTGCCAGTCAACTCGCCATGACAGGAGAAAGTCTAAGCGCAGAAAAAGCCTTGGAATATGGACTGGTGTACAAAGTAGTCGAGCAGGAAAAATTAGTCAAGACCTGCCAGCAGTTGGTCAAACGCCTGTTAAGAAATTCGCCAAATTCCTACCGCGCCATCAAAGAATTGATGTGGAAGAGTGAATTTGAAGGGTGGCAAGCATACGCTAATCTGGAGTTGGAATTGCAACGAGAACTAGCCTTTAAAGAAGATTTTAAAGAAGGGGTTCGAGCTCATTTTGAACGCCGCAGACCGAGCTTTACAGGCCGATAAGATGTCATCATCTTGCCCTGATAGTCTTGCATCTTATCCGATGTGACAAAAAATATTTGACAATCAAACTAATCTGTCGTATACTTTGATAGTCAAAGTATGTAAGGAGGCATTCGATTGTGGAAGATGCAAAGATTAATGAATATCTGACTGCGATTTTTAATAATGTGCTCATTATTGAGGAGACCAGTCTGCGGGGGAGCCGCTTCAAGGATATTTCAATCAAGGAAATGCACACGATCGATGTCATTGGTGACAAAGATGGTGTAACTCCGAGCGATGTTGCCCGTGCTTTGATGGTGACACTAGGTACGGTGACCACCAGTCTGAATAATTTGGAACGAAAAGGCTATATTGAACGGATTCGATCGACCAAGGATCGCCGTGTGATTCATCTTCATTTGACCAAAAAAGGAAGATTGGTCTATCGTTTGCACCAACGATTTCACAATGAAATGGTGCGCCAGATTACATCAGACATGGATGAAGCCGAATTTAAGGTCATGAAAAAGGGTCTCTTGAAACTCTATCATTTCTTGGAGGACTTAAAATGACAACCTTTGCAAAAATCAGTCAGGTGGCTCACTATGTGCCAGCGCAGGTCATTGAAAATGATGATTTAGCGCAGCTGATGGACACGAGTGATGAATGGATTGCTTCGCGGACAGGCATTCGCAGGCGCCATATCACAAAAGATGAAGAGACCAGCGATTTAGCCGCGCAGGTAGCTACGCAACTCTTACAAAAAAGTGGTACTGCTCCAGAAACGATTGATTTTATCATCGTTGCAACGATTACGCCCGATTCAGCCATGCCTTCAACAGCAGCGCGGGTTCAGGCTAAGATTGGGGCAACACAGGCTTTCGCCTACGACTTGGTTGCAGCCTGCTCTGGTTTCGTCTTTGCCTTATCTACTGCTGAAAAGCTCATTGCTTCAGGGCGCTACCAAAAGGGGCTGGTGATTGGGGCAGAAACGCTCTCGAAAACCCTTGACTGGTCAGACAGAAGCACAGCGGTTCTCTTTGGAGACGGGGCGGGTGGTGTCTTGTTAGAGGCGACCGATCAGCCGCATTTCTTAGGAGAAATTCATCGGACAGATGGCAGCAGGGGCACGGATTTGCAGTCGGGGGTCCTAGGACTTTCATCCCCTTTTTCAGAAGCAGGAGAAGATGCTCCCTATCTGAAAATGGAGGGGCGCTCCATCTTTGAATTTGCGATTCGGGATGTGACCAAGACCTTGGACGACTTGTTAGCTAGTCAGGGCTTGACGGATGAGGATGTGGATTATTACCTACTCCATCAGGCCAATCGGCGGATTTTGGAAAAAATGGCCAAGAAGTTGCGCAGCGACATCCGTAAATTTCCAGCCAATATGGCGGAGTACGGCAATACCAGTGCGGCAAGTATTCCGATTCTACTATCGGAGTGTGTCGAGCAAGGAAAGATTTTCCTTGATGGTAGCCAAACCCTTGTTTTAAGCGGTTTTGGTGGGGGCCTCACCTGGGGAGCCATTCTTTTAACACTTTAGTTAATGAACTGTTTTTACAGTTATTAAAAATTTTTATTATTTTCTTAAAGGAGAAACATCATGGCAGTATTTGAAAAAGTACAAGCAATTATCGTGGAAGAACTTGGTAAGGACGCAGAAGAAGTAACCCTTACAACAACATTTGAAGATTTAGATGCAGATTCATTGGATCTTTTCCAAGTCATTTCAGAAATCGAAGACGAATTTGACATTCAAATCGAATCAGAAGATGGTTTGAATACCGTAGCGGATTTGGTCGCTTACGTGGAAGAACAAACAAAATAAGACAGAAGAACAATAAAGAATAAAAATGCTAGTATCTAGCATTTTTACTGGAGTAAATACTTTGATTATCAAAACATTGAACTATCAAAGTATTTTAAATAGGTAGTGGGGACAAGCACCCCGCTTCCTTGTTTAGTTAATTGTTTGATATTCAAATGATTAACTAAGCAAATGAAGAATTGAAAAGGGGACATGATGCAAACAAAGATTACAGAACTACTTGAGATTGAGTATCCGATTTTCCAAGGTGGTATGGCTTGGGTCGCAGATGGAGACCTAGCTGGAGCAGTATCAAATGCTGGTGGTCTAGGGATTATCGGTGGGGGAAATGCTCCGAAAGAAGTCGTCAAAGCCAATATCGACAAGGTTAAGGCGCTGACAAATAAGCCCTTTGGTGTCAATATCATGCTCCTTTCTCCCTTTGTGGACGATATTGTGGATTTGGTCATTGAAGAAGGCGTAAAAGTCGTGACAACTGGTGCTGGCAATCCAGGAAAATACATGGAGCGGTTCCATGCGGCAGGTATTACCGTCATTCCGGTCGTTCCAAGTGTTGCACTAGCGAAGCGGATGGAAAAGCTAGGTGTGGATGCGGTCATTGCAGAAGGCATGGAAGCAGGGGGCCACATCGGTAAATTGACGACCATGACCTTGGTGCGGCAGGTGGCTGAAGCGGTTTCGATTCCTGTGATTGCAGCGGGTGGAATCGCAGATGGTCATGGGGCTGCGGCAGCCTTCATGCTAGGAGCAGAAGCCGTTCAGGTCGGGACCCGTTTTGTGGTTGCAAAAGAGTCCAATGCGCATCCCAACTTCAAGGCAAAAATTCTTAAGGCAAAAGATATTGATACCACCATTTCTGCTCAAGTGGTTGGCCATCCTGTACGGGCGATTAAAAACAAGCTCTCGACAGCCTATGCGAGTGCAGAAAAAGACTTCCTTCGTGGCTTGAAAGACAGCAAAGACATTGAAGAGCTAGGGGCAGGTGCCTTGAAACATGCAGTGGTAGACGGTGATGTGGAATACGGTTCTGTCATGGCTGGTCAGATTGCTGGTTTGATTACCAAGGAAGAGTCTTGTGCCGAGATTGTGCAAGATATTTATGAGGGAGCAGCCCAAGTTATCAAGGAACAAGCAGCACGTTGGGCAGGAAATGGAGCATAAGATGACAAAAACAGCCTATCTATTTGCTGGTCAAGGAGCCCAATATCTGGGAATGGGACGGGACTTGTATGACCAGTATGACATTGTGAGACAGACCTTTGATGAGGCGGCAAGCGTCCTTGGTTATGATGTGCGAGACTTGATTGATACCGATGAAGAAAAGCTCAACCAGACCCGCTATACTCAACCCGCTATTTTAACGACTTCGGTTGCGATTTGGCGCTTGCTCAAGGAAAAAGGAGCAAGAGCAGACATGGTGGCAGGTCTGTCTCTGGGAGAGTACAGCGCCTTGGTAGCATCAGGTGCCTTGGACTTTAAAGAGGCGGTTGCCTTGGTGGCAAAGCGCGGTGAATATATGGAAACAGCTGCGCCAGCAGGGAGCGGTAAAATGGTAGCGGTGCTAAATGCGGACTTGGATACCATTGAGAGTGCCTGTCAGGCTGCATCGATTCATGGCGTTGTAGCCCCTGCCAACTACAATACTCCAGCTCAAATCGTCATTGGCGGTGAAGTAGCCGCGGTTGATGCAGCGGTTGCCTTGTTAAAAGAAGCTGGCGTGAAGCGAATGATTCCGCTCAATGTATCAGGCCCCTTTCATACCGCCTTATTGCAACCCGCTTCAAGGCGCTTGGCCGAGGATTTGGCAACCATTTCCTTTGGCGATTTTGAGATTCCGTTGGTCGGAAATACCCTTGCTCGGGTCATGACCAAGGAGGAGATTGTGCCACTTTTGACCCGTCAGGTGATGGAGCCTGTGCGATTTTATGATGGGATTGCCTGCATGCAAGCAGCAGGGGTGACAGAATTTGTCGAAATTGGTCCGGGAACAGTCTTGTCAGGCTTTTTGAAAAAAATCGACCGTTCGGCACGTGTTCAGCAGGTGGAAAATCTGGAGACACTCACAGCGTTTACAACAGAGGAGTAACAAATGGAAGTAAGTGGAAAAAATGTATTGATTACAGGGTCTAGTCGTGGAATTGGCCTAGCGATTGCCCAGGAATTTGCCAAGCAAGGTGCCAATGTCATCTTAAATGGACGAAGCAGCATTTCAGAAGAGATCTTAGAGAGCTTCTCTAGTTATGGTGTCAAGGTTCATGTGGTGCTGGGTGATGTTGGAGAGCAGGCAGATGCCAAGCGTATGGTGGCTGAAGCCATTGATTTGGCAGGATCTGTGGATATCTTGGTCAACAATGCAGGGATTACCAAAGATGGGCTTGCGCTCAAGATGTCAGAAGATGATTTTGAAGCGGTGCTCAAGGTCAACCTTACAGGGACTTTCCATATGACGCAGGCTGTATTAAAACCAATGACCAAGGCAAAGAGCGGTGCTATTATCAATGTCTCCAGCGTCGTTGGATTGATAGGAAATGCTGGTCAGGCCAACTATGCCGCCTCTAAGGCAGGTGTGATTGGATTGACCAAGTCCATTGCCCGTGAAGTGGCAGGGCGCAATGTTCGTGTCAATGCCATTGCCCCAGGTTTTATCGAGTCCGACATGACGGCTGTTTTATCGGACAAGATTACAGAGGCCATGCTAGGACAGATTCCGATGAAGCGCTTTGGCTTAGCACAAGAAGTCGCAGAAGTCGCTGTTTTCCTCGCTCGCCAAGAATACCTCACCGGACAAGTCATCGCCATTGACGGTGGCCTAACCATGCAATAAAGGAGTAAGACATGACAACACATCGCGTAGTAGTAACAGGATATGGTTTAACCTCACCGATTGGCAATACACCTGAAGAATTTTGGCATAGTTTGAAGACTGGAAAAGTCGGAATTGGTCCGATTACCAAGTTTGACACGAGTAGCTACAATGTTCACAATGCAGCAGAGGTTACCGATTTTCCATTTGATAAATATTTCGTCAAAAAAGATACAAATCGTTATGACTTGTACTCGCTTTATGCCATGTATGCGGCTCATGAAGCAGTTGCGAATGCAAATTTAGAAACGGAAAGTCTTGATCGTGACCGCTTTGGGGTCGTCTTATCTACTGGTATCGGTGGTATCAAGGAAATCGAAGAGCAGGTTGAAAAGATGAATACCAAGGGGGCGAAACGCATTCGGCCGATGGCTCTCCCTAAGGCGCTTCCCAATATGGCTGCGGGAAATATTGCCATGCAGGTAGGTGCAAACGGTATTTGTAAATGCGTTATCACTGCCTGTGCATCTTCAAATGATGCCATTGGCGAAGCCTTTCGAGAAATCAAATTTGGCTTCCAAGATGTTATCCTAGCAGGCGGAGCAGAAGCAGCGATTACCCCGTTTGCTATCGGTGGTTTCCAGGCCTTAACAGCCCTTTCCACTACCGAAGATCCCTTGAGAGCCTCTATTCCTTTTGATAAGGACCGCAATGGCTTTGTCATGGGAGAAGGAGCTGCGGTTCTAGTCTTAGAAAGTCTCGAGCATGCTGAGAAGCGTGGAGCTACTATCCTAGCGGAAATCGTAGGCTACGGCAATACCTGTGACGCCTACCATATGACGTCTCCTCATCCAGAAGGACTCGGTGCCATCAAGGCGATGAAACTAGCGCTTACAGAAGCAGGTCTTGCACCAGAGGATATTGATTACATCAATGCGCATGGAACATCGACGCCAGCGAATGAAAAAGGAGAAAGCCAAGCGATTGTGGCCGTATTTGGAACCGACACACCTGTTTCTTCTACCAAGTCCTATACAGGGCATTTGTTGGGAGCTGCAGGAGCCATTGAGGCGGTTGCGGTGATGGAAGCTATGCGCCATTCGCACGCTCCAAAAACAGCAGGGACCCAAGCCTTATCTGAGGACATTGAAGCAGATGTCATTTACGGAGAGGGACGTGACATGGAGATTCGCCACGCCATTTCCAATACCTTTGGTTTTGGGGGGCATAATGCCGTCATTGCCTTTAAACGTTGGGAGGATTAAGTGAACAATACAGAGATTAAAGACTTGATGGCTCAATTTGACCAGTCCAGTCTACGTGAGTTTTCCTATACAAATGAAGGGGTGCAGCTTGTCTTTAGTAAAAATGAGCACAAGCCTGAACCGACAGCGCCAGTTGTAGCCCCAGTTGCTGTATCAGAAACGGTGGTTGCTCCTCAAGTGGATACGACACCAGCACCAACTACAGGAGCTATACTTGATGCCGCTAGTGAAGGGACGGTAGTAGAAAGTCCGCTCGTAGGAGTGGCCTATCTCTCACCATCGCCAGACAAGCCAGCCTTTGTATCTGTAGGAGATACGGTGAAACAAGGCCAGACCGTAATGATTATCGAAGCCATGAAGGTCATGAATGAAATTCCTGCACCGTGTGATGGTGTGGTGGCAGAGGTCTTGGTTGCAAATGAAGATGTGATTGAATTTGGACAAGGATTGGTGAGGATTGTATGATCGATATTCAAGCAATTAAAGAAGCCCTACCGCATCGCTATCCCATGCTCTTGGTCGATCGGGTGCTTGAGGTTACGGAAGATGAGATTGTCGCCCTGAAAAATGTGACCATTAACGAGCCTTTCTTTAACGGGCATTTTCCAGATTATCCAGTCATGCCAGGGGTTCTCATCATGGAAGCTCTAGCCCAGACGGCAGGTGTCTTGGAATTGTCCAAGGAAGAAAACAAGGGGAAATTGGTCTTTTACGCAGGCATGGACAAGGTCAAATTTAAAAAACAAGTCGTGCCGGGGGACCAGCTCATCATGACTGCCCGCTTTGTCAAACGCCGTGGCACGATTGCAGTCGTAGAAGCTAAGGCAGAAGTAGATGGAAAACTGGCAGCGAGTGGGACATTGACGTTTGCCATCGGGAGTGGGACAGAAATCAGTAACTCGTAAGAGTTTGATTTCGTTGTCCTCGCTCTCTAGTTTCTAGGCTCGGGTATCAACAGTCACTCCCCTGACTGTTGATATCCGCACAGTTGATTAGACAATCTTTGGAGCTTAAAAAGCGAACGAAGGTGTCAATCAACCACTGCGTCAATATTTTCACTAATATCTGATAAGAAAGGCTGGACTTGAGCCCAGTCTCTTATCCTTTACCTTTTTACATTTGATTGTGAAAGCTAATCAAATTTTAATTTTTATATAGTATGAAGAGAAAGGAGGAGAGCCATGTTTCGGAAAATACTCATAGCAAATCGTGGTGAAATTGCGGTGCGGATTATTCGAGCAGCGCGTGAATTGGGGATTGCAACGGTGGCCGTCTATTCAACGGCTGACAAGGAAGCTCTCCATACCATGCTGGCTGATGAAGCGATTTGCATTGGGCCAGCTCGTTCGCGGGATTCTTATTTGAACATGAATGCCATTATTTCAGCGGCCGTTGTAACGGGAGCAGAGGCGATTCACCCAGGCTTTGGCTTTTTAAGTGAAAATTCAACCTTTGCGACCCTCTGTGCAGAAGTGGGTATTCAATTTATCGGACCATCTGGCGATGTCATGGACATGATGGGGGATAAAATCAATGCTCGCGCCCAGATGATTGCGGCCAATGTACCCGTCATTCCAGGCTCGGACGGTGAAATCATGACAGCAGATGAGGCGCTTTCTGTGGCAGAAGCCATCGGCTATCCTGTCATGCTCAAGGCTTCAGCTGGTGGCGGCGGAAAAGGGATTCGCAAGGTCGAAAAAGCCGAAGATCTCGTATCCGCCTTTGAATCGGCATCAAGTGAAGCCAAGGCTGCTTTTGGAAATGGTGCTATGTATCTGGAGCGGGTCATCTATCCAGCCAGACACATTGAGGTGCAGATTTTGGCGGACCGATACGGCCATGTTGTGCATCTGGGGGAGCGGGATTGCTCGCTACAGCGCAACAACCAAAAGGTGCTAGAAGAAGCTCCGTCGATTGCTATTGGACAAACCCTGCGGGAGCAGATTGGACAAGCAGCGGTGCGCGCAGCAGCAGCGGTTGGTTATGAAAATGCAGGAACGATTGAATTTCTCTTAGACGAAGCAAGCGGTCAATTCTACTTCATGGAAATGAATACCCGCGTGCAGGTCGAGCATCCTGTGACCGAGTTTGTGACAGGGGTCGATATTGTCAAGGAGCAAATTCGGATTGCTGCAGGGCAGGAATTGAGCGTAAGGCAGGAAGATATCGAGATTCAAGGACATGCCATTGAATGCCGGATTAATGCTGAAAATCCAGCCTTTCACTTTGCACCGAGCTCAGGGAAGATTTCCAATCTCTACCTACCGAGCGGTGGTGTCGGGGTGCGTGTGGACTCGGCTGTTTATCCGGGCTACACCATTCCCCCTTACTACGACAGCATGATTGCCAAGGTCATTGTCCATGGTGCCAACCGTTTTGAGGCCCTGATGAAAATGCAGCGGGCCCTTTATGAGTTGGAAATTGACGGTCTTGTGACCAATACGGATTTTCAGTTGGACTTGATTGCAGATAAGCGAGTTGTAGCAGGGGATTATGATACGGCTTATCTGATGGAAGAGTTTTTGCCTCGCTATCAAGGAGGTTTGGAATAAACTCTAGCAGCCATCACTAGAAAAAGGAGGAGTTCATGGCTCTATTTGGAAAAAAGGATAAATATATTCGCATCAATCCCAATCGGTCGCTCTTGAACGAGACCGCTCAGAAAAAGCCAGAAGTACCCGATGCCCTATTTTCAAAATGTCCTGCCTGCAAGCGCCTGATTTATCAGAAGGAGCTGGGACAGGAAAAGATGTGCCAGCATTGTTCCTACACCTTTCGGATTAGTGCCTTTGAGCGCTTGGCCTTGACGGTCGATGAAGGCTCGTTTGAAGAATGGTTTACAGGAATAGAAACCAACAATCCTTTGGATTTTCCCGATTATCTGGAAAAATTAGCCGCAGTCCGCAAAAAGACTGGCCTAGATGAGGCTGTCATGACAGGAAGGGCACGGATTGTGGGACAGGAGGTAGCGCTTGGTATCATGGATGCTTCCTTTATCATGGCCAGTATGGGGACGGTTGTCGGTGAAAAGATTACCCGCCTGTTCGAGCTTGCGACAGAGCAGGGATTGCCAGTTGTCCTCTTTACCGCTTCTGGTGGTGCCCGTATGCAGGAGGGAATTATGAGCCTCATGCAGATGGCAAAAATCTCTGCCGCTGTCAAACGCCATTCCAATGCAGGTCTCTTTTACCTGACTGTGCTGACGGACCCTACAACAGGTGGCGTGACCGCCTCCTTTGCCATGGAGGGCGATATTATTTTGGCGGAACCGCAGGCCTTGGTGGGCTTTGCAGGTCGCCGTGTCATTGAAACCACCGTTCGGGAGCAGCTGCCAGATGACTTTCAAAAGGCGGAATTTCTGCAAGAACATGGTTTTGTAGATGCCATTGTCAAGCGTCAGGAATTGCGGGAGACCATTGGCTACCTAGTACGATTGCACGGAGGAAAGAAATGACGGAGATTGCAAAAATCATTCGACAGGCACGGGATCAGGCACGGTTGACCAGTCTGGACTACGCTCGTCTACTCTTAGATGATTTCATGGAATTGCATGGTGATCGTCAGTTTCGCGATGACGGTGCGGTGATTGGTGGTGTCGGATTCTTAGGTGGAAAGCCTCTTACGGTAGTGGGCATTCAAAAAGGCAAGAGCTTGCAGGACAATCTCAAGCGCAATTTTGGCCAGCCACATCCAGAAGGCTACCGCAAGGCACTCCGTTTGATGAAACAGGCGGAAAAATTTGGCAGGCCCATTCTCACCCTGATTAACACAGCAGGAGCCTATCCAGGAATCGGTGCAGAAGAGCGGGGACAGGGCGAAGCCATCGCTCGAAATCTGATGGAGATGAGTGACCTAAAGGTTCCGATTATCGCCCTTATTATCGGTGAGGGAGGTTCTGGCGGAGCGCTAGCCCTTGCAGTAGCGGATCAGGTCTGGATGTTAGAAAATGCCATCTATGCAGTGCTCAGTCCAGAAGGGTTTGCATCGATTTTATGGAAAGATGCTAGCCGGGCAATGGAGGCTGCAAGGCTGATGAAAATCACCTCCTATGAACTCTTAGAAATGGGAGTGGTCGATCGGGTGATGTCAGAGCAGGGAAGCCAGCAAGCACTGGTAGAGCGCCTAAAACAAGAGCTGATTGTGACCTTTCAGCACTTGAGCTCTCTTCCAGCAGAGCAACTCGTCGCTAAGCGTTACGAGCGCTTTCGGAAATACTAAAAGGAGTAAAGACAATCATGATTTCGAAAGAATCGATTGTCTTTGCTCCTCTTGTTTATTGTTTATTCTACATTCCAAGCAACACCCTCGTACTTCCAACCACGAGTCGAGAGGACATTTTTTTCATTGACATCTCGTGTATAGAGGTGCTTTTTAATACCTGCGTGATAGAGACGATAAACTGGGGTGTTGCCACTTGATTTATAGGCTTCCCCCTCTTGGTTCCAACCACGGGTCGCAAGAACCTTGTACTCATTTGTATCCATGGTGTAGAGATGAACTTTTAGGCCTGGGTGGTAGAGACGGTAGACAGGAGTACCTGAAGCGTTATTGCTGGTCCAGGCTTGTCCCTCTTGGTGCCAACCTCTTGTTCCAAGAACGCGATATTCATTTTCGTCCATGGTATAGAGATGTACTTTTAAATCTGGTTGGTAAAGGCGGTAGACGGGTGAGACATTATGATTTTTACCGACAACTTTTATAGTGTTCTGAACATTGTATTGGATATCAGTAGTCCCTATCGGTGATAATTTTCGCTTAAAACCAAATTTATCTAGTTCAGCTTCGAATTCTGGAGATTCATTATATTCACGACGACCATATACGGAAAGCCTTACTTCACCCTCTTTTAAGGCTTTCCATCTTCCTGTTTTGTCAATTGAAAGAATACTTGGGTCTGAAACTACATAATGAAAAGCATACTGAAAATCTTTTAATATGCTGGCTTGATTGGGACGGACCTGACCGGTTTCACCAATAACAATTTCTCCACTCGGAATAGTAGTTTCATCAAAATATTCCGGAAAAACATAATAATCATAGATGAGTTCTTCTGCTTTTACAGAAGAGATAGAAGAAATGACAAGAAGGCAAAGCATAAAGCCTGCGCATACTATATACTTCAACGGTTTAGTTAATTTCATTATTTTCTCCTTACTCCACATTCCAAGCGACACCCTCGTACTTCCAACCACGAGTCGAGAGGACATTTTTTTCATTGACATCTCGTGTGTAGAGGTGTTTTTTGATGCCTGCGTGGTAGAGACGATAAACCGGTGTACTGCCGCTTGATTTATAGGCTTCCCCCTCTTGGTTCCAACCACGGGTCGCAAGGACCTGGTACTCGTTTGTGTCCATAGTATAAAGATGAACTTTTAGGCCTGGGTGGTAGAGGCGGTAGACAGGAGTACCAGAAGCGTTGTTATTAGTCCAGGCTTGGCCTTCTTGGTCCCAGCCATGATTTCCAAGGATACGATACTCATTTTCGTCCATGGTATAGAGATGGACTTTTAAGTCTGGTTGGTAAAGGCGGTAGACGGGGCTACTTGCTGGAACGACTTCAATATCGTACTCCTTGGTCTCCTTGGTTCTTACTGTATCAGGTCTTGCTCCATTAGGAATAGGCATAGGCTCTAAATCGTGCTGTCTCATATAGTCTCTCATATAGTCAAAGAATCGATTCGAAGAATTATCAACACTAATCTCTAATCTTGTTTTACCAAGTCTCACTGCTTTCCAATGACCAGTATCATCTATTTCTAAGACATCACTAGAAGAATCTGGAGCAAAAGAATAAAAATAGGGATTCTGAAAATCTTTTAAGGGTCCATCCTGTAATGGAAGAACTTGCCCAGATTGCCCAAGGATGATCTTCCCTTGAGGTACCGTGGTTTCATCTAAATAAAATTCATCATCGTCAATGTAGGTTGTGGCTTCTGCGCTTTGAATAACCACAAAACACATACAGAGGACGGAAAACAGCGCGGTGATATAAATAGTAAGTTTTTTCATCTTCAAAAAACTCCTTTATTTTTAGTATATCAAATGTTCAAAAAGTAATCAAGTGATTACACGAGGATAAATCGCTTTTCGCCATTCACGAAAGATGCATCCGATTTTTTTCTGGTTGATGAGTAAAAACAAATGGCTAATCCCTTGCTGGTAGGTGTTTTAGTGGCTATACTGTTTGCACAAATCAAAATAGGTTGAGCAAGGCTCAACCTATTTTAAACGATTTAAATTGTCTTATTTGAGTGCAATCACCTCAACACCACCCATGTATGGACGAAGGACTTCTGGGATAGTGACAGAGCCGTCTTCGTTTTGATAGTTTTCGAGAATGGCAGCAACGGTACGTCCCACGGCAAGTCCTGAACCGTTTAAGGTATGCAGGAGTTTGACCTTACCGTCCGCCTCATCACGGTAGCGGATTTGAGCACGGCGGGCTTGGAAATCTTCAGTATTGGAACAGCTAGAGATTTCACGGTAGGTATTTTGCGCTGGAATCCAGACTTCCAAGTCGTAGGTTTTAGCCGCAGAGAAGCCCATATCGCCTGTACAAAGAGCAAGAACGCGGTATGGAAGTCCCAATTTTTGGAGAATATTTTCAGCGTTAGCCGTCATTTTCTCAAGCTCTTCGTAGGATTCTTCTGGTTTGGCAAATTTGACCATTTCAACCTTGTGGAATTGGTGCAAGCGAATCAAACCGCGGGTATCACGACCAGCAGAGCCAGCTTCTGAACGGAAAGACGGGCTCATGGCAGTGAAGTAAATTGGCAAGTCTTTGCCATCGACAATCTCATCACGGTAGTAGTTGGTCAATGGCACTTCAGCTGTCGGAATGAGGACAAAGTTGGTGCCATCTAGCTCAAAGGTGTCTTCCTTGAATTTTGGATATTGACCTGTACCAAACATAGAATCATGGTTGACCATGTAAGGGGGGATGACTTCTTGGTAGCCTTCTGCGATATGCTCATCGAGCATGAAGTTGTAGAGGGCACGTTCCAAGCGAGCACCGAGGTTCTTGTAGAAGAGGAAGCGAGCGCCAGTTACTTTGGCCCCGCGTTCCCAGTCTAGAATGCCGAGGTCCTCACCGAGGTCCCAGTGGGCTTTTGGTTCAAAGTCAAATGTACGCGGTGTACCCCAGCGGCGTACTTCTACGTTTTCTTCTTCGTCTGCCCCGACTGGTACGCTGTCATGTGGTGTATTTGGCAAGAGGACGAGAATGGCCTGTAATTCCTCATCAATGGCAAGGAGTTCCGCATCTAATCCTTTAATGGTGGCAGAGAGTGCTTGCATGGCCGCAATCTTATCGTCTGCATTTTCCTTGTTGCGTTTGGCTTGGGCGATTTCAGCAGAGACGGTGTTGCGTTCTGCCTTTAACTCTTCCACCTTGACCAAGACTTCGCGGCGTTTGGTGTCGAGGTCCTTGATGTGAGTAAGGGTTTCGGTGGCAACTCCGCGGGTTGCGAGTTTTGCAGCCACTCCGTCAAAATCTGCGCGAATGCGTTTCATGTCTAACATGGTTTTCCTCCTATAAAAAACGCACCCATGGAAGCGTTGGAGTGACAAGAGCCACGGTTCCATCCAACTTCACATGAGTGCACTTATTTCAGTATCAAAATGGGTTACACGGTAGAATTTCATACCATTTGTTTATCTGCTCACAGCGACCGCAGACTTCCTGAAAAACGCCTGATATTACTTATCCGTTGCACCTATTATACTGGATTTTTTAGCGTTTGGCAAATAGATTTTTAAAAAATTGCCCGATGGTTTGCAAAAGTGTCGGTAATTTCACGACTTTTTCATTGCCGAGATGTGCCCTAGCTTCTTTTAAAATCTTGCCTGAATCCTTGGAAGCAAAGAGGAATTTTCCACTGTCTGTAAAAACTTGGAAATGCCGGCTCACTGTCTTACCAGAGACGTTGGCGCCAATCTGTTGGACATTTTCCCAGGGGATTTGGATGTAGTCTTCGACATTGGCATCGGCATAAAATTCTAAGGCCTTGTCGCCGATGAGGAATTTTCCGACCTTGCCTCCCACTCCTAGGTAGGAAACCCCGGTGGTTTGTAAGTCAACGACTTTATTTTGTGATTGTACCATAATTTTTCCTTATGAGTGATATTTTTCTTATTATACCATATTTGCTCTGATGAAGTAGAGGGTGAGACAGTCTTGTATGGTTTTTCATCAGATTATCTAAAAAAGAAGGCCGAAACCTTCTTTTATGATACTCTATAAAAATCAAAGTTCTGACCAGCTTTCACAATTGAGAATTGTGAAAGGTTGGAGATAAGGCTAGCCTTGCTAGCTTCCTCTAAACCGCAGACATAACTTAGGTTATTTCCAAACCCCAACAGTCTCCCAGACCGTTGGAGTAAGGTGAGTTAACGACGTCAGAATTTGATTTTTGACGAGATTACATGATACCTGCTACACGAGCAAGAATACCAACGATAAAGAGTCCAATGATGATGGTGATTGGAGAAACTTTTTTCTTCAACAACCACATACATAGGAAGGTAAGGAGCAAGTTCATAAATCCTGGAATCAAACCGTTCAAGTTATCTTGGAAGGTTGTGATTTTCGTAGGAGTTTGTGAAAGTCCTTGACCGACTTGTTCAAAGGCTTGACGAATTCCTTCGCTGCCAGCTGGTAATTGATCCCAGTGGATATAGGCTTTGTCTGCAAGTGGTACTTCTGATACATTGAAAGTAAAGTTGATGGATACCCAACGTTGTGCAAGGACTGCAAGGATGAACATACCAAGGATAGACGCCCCTTTTGTGATGTCTTGGAGGATACCACCTGACATGTCTTTGGTGATTTCAGAACCAGCCTTGTAGCCGATTTCTTGTGTGTACCACAAGAAGGACATACGGATAAGGTTCCATGCAACAAAGAAGATGATTGGTCCGATTACATTTCCTGAAAGGGCAAGAGAAGCTCCGAGGGAACCGAGGATTGGACGAACGGTAAACCAGAAGACTGGGTCACCGATACCTGCAAGAGGTCCCATCATACCGATTTTCACCCCTTGGATAGCCGCATCATCGATTTCAGCACCGTTTGCACGTTCTTCTTCAAGGGCAAGGGTTACTCCAAGGATAGGAGCTGCCACGTATGGGTGAGTATTGAAGAATTCCATGTGGCGTTTGAGGGCTGCCGCTTGGTCTTCTTTATTTGTGTAGAGTTTCTTAAGAGCTGGTACTAAAGAGTAAGCCCAACCCAAGTTTTGCATACGCTCGTAGTTCCAAGAAGCCTGAAGGAATTGTGAACGCCACCATACTTTTTTACGGTCGTTTACTGAAAGTTGTAATTTTTCTGACATTGTAAATCTCCCTTCTTAGTAGTCTTCTAAGATATCGCCGATTGGGTCGTTAGAGGTAGCACCTCCGCCGCCATTTCCACCTGTTTTTGAAAGGTGAAGGTAGATAAGAGCGATTGCAACACCAAGGGCACCAAAACCAATCAAGGTGATTTGAGTGACAGCTGCAAGTACGAAACCAATCGCAAAGAATGGCCATACTTCGCGCGTTGCCATCATGTTGATAACCATGGCAAAACCAACGGCTACCACCATACCACCACCGACTTGCATACCACCTTTAAGCCATTCAGGCATGAGGTTCAGCATAGCTTGTACAGATTCAGCAGGAATCGCAAGCAGAAGGGCCGCAGGGACAGCGATACGAAGTCCTTGAAGAGAAAGAGCGACTAAGTGGTAACGCTCAAGCGCAGCAAAGTTTCCTTTTTCAGCAGCGGCATCAGCCCCGTGTACAAGAGCGACAGAAGCTGTACGAACGAGCATAGTAAGGAAAAGTCCAGCGATCGCAAGAGGAATCGCAATCCCTTGAGCGACACTGATGGCACCTTGAGAGAAGTCGCCACCTTTTACGAGGATAATCGCCGCAGCAACAGATGCAAGCGCAGCGTCTGGAGCAACAGCAGCCCCGATGTTTGCCCAACCAAGAGCAACTAGTTGAAGGGCACCACCGAGAGCAACACCTGCTGCAAGGTTACCTGTTACAAGACCGATAAGGGTACAAGCAACGATTGGTTGGTGAAATTGGAATTGGTCGAGGATTCCTTCCATACCAGCAAGGAATGCGACTACAACGACCAAAATCATTGAAAGTAATGACATGATAGATCCTTTCTTTTCATAAATGTAGATAGAATGAGGGTGAAACGCTTGTTTCTTCCTCTTTGTGCGTAGAGATGATGTTTCAATCAGATAAAAGGCTCAAGTGTGATAGGCAACAGCTCAAGTCCTTCACCTGATACATCATCAATCACTGATTTTTGAAGAGTATTAGTGAGGCACGTTTGCTTTGTTGATTAAGTCAAACAAGTCTTTCTTCGAATCGTTTGGTACTTTCCGTACGTCAAATTCAACACCAAGGTCACGCAATTTTTCAAAGGTCGCGACATCTTCTTTGTCCATAGAAAGCACATTGTTGACCATGGTTTTACCAGTTGAGTGAGCCATTGATCCGACATTCAAGGTCTTGATTGGCACACCGCCTTCAATGGCGCGAAGGGCATCTTGAGGCGTTTCAAACAAGATAAGGGCATGTGTATTTCCAAAGCGAGGATCTTTTGCAACGTCAATCAATTTCTGGATTGGTACGACATTTGCTTTCACGTTTCCTGGCGCAGCTTGTTTAATCAATTCTTTCCGAAGTGTGTCAGCAGCTACTGAGTCAGAAGCAACGATGATACGGTCTGCTTTTGAATCTGGTGTCCAAGCAGTTGCTACTTGACCGTGCAAGAGACGTGTGTCGATACGAGCAAGGTTGATTTTTAATTTCCCATCTCCGATAACTGTTCCCTCAGGGATAGCAGCTTGAGCCACTTCAGTTTTAGCAGCAACAGCTGTTTCTTCTACAGGGTTTAGTTCCTCTGGAAGGGCTTTGATTCCGTCTTTTGATTCTTTGATGATGTTTGCAGCAACAGCAGCAACGCCTGCATTTGCGTCCATCATGCGTTCTGTGTAGGCTTGAATTAACATTGGCAAATTCAAACCAGTGATGATAGCGAACTTACGGTCTGGGTTTTCTCCCATGACACGGCTTGCTTGGTTGAATGGTGACCCACTCCACAAGTCGGCTAGGACCAAGACCTCGTCATCCGCATCAAAAGTAGCCACGGCATTGTTGAATTTTGCGTATAAATCATCTGGCCCCTCATTTGGCATAAAAGTGACAACTTGTACTTTTTCTTGTTCGCCAAAGATCATTGAGCCAGATTGATGAATACCAGCGGCAAATTCACCATGGCTTGCAATAATGATTCCGATACTCATTATGTTTCCTCCTAAAAATTTTGTTAGCCAGTAAAAGGACATTTCATCTCCCCAGTGCCTGCCTATCTAAGACCCTGTATTTCCTAGTGTCTTTCATCTGACTAAAGTTCTCCATGTTGCTGTCAATTGAGACGACATTTTTGAACTGTCTTATTATAAAACGGTTTCAAAGATTCTGTCAAGTAGATATGTGCTATTTGCGAGTAAATTTTGTAGAAAATTTCTGAAATCGGTCTATACATTTACAGAATTGTTTGCAAAGAACAATTGACAGATAAAGGATTTTTATACCCCAAAACACCAGAAAAAAGATGACAGAAAAATGTGCCATCTGATTTTGGTTTAGAACGTAGATAAACCCGATTTTCTATTTAAACAAGTTCAAAAGCCCTGCTAACTCAACATTCGATTTTTCGATTTTCGCGAGCGAAGCGAGCCTCATCAGATACTTTTCGCTGTGGTAAAAGGAGGGAGAGGGGCAAAAATCGTGATTTCGCAGAAATCGATTATCCTCGCTCCTTTGTTTCTGGGCTCGGGCTAAAATAATCCACTGGATTATTTTACTCCGCAGGAAGTCGCTACCGTCCGCGCCACCTAAGAAAAGTATCAAAAAAGAACTTTTTCTTCAATCTGATTAACTCCTCAGAGAGGAGCTGACAGGCTTAGTCTAAAAATAGGGCTTGCAGTTCTCTTGCGACACCGTCTTCATCATTGGTGTAGCTTGTCAAGCAGTCCGCATAGGGGAGGAGGGTGTCGCTGGCATTTTTCATGGCGTAGCCTGTTCCTGCTAGGGACAACATTTGAACATCGTTGTGTTCGTCACCAAAGGCAATCAAGTCCTTGGCGTCCATCCGGTAGTGGTCGAGCAGATAGGTGAGGGCAGAGGCTTTTGTCACCCCTTTGGCACAGGTTTCAAGGATATTGAGAGGGCCACCCCAAGTGTTGATTTCCAGTTCATCATTGAAATAGCGATTGATGTCATCGGCCAGAGCGTACTTGTCTGCGGCGCGGGTCTGCATCAAAATCGAGTGGGGGTCTGATGTAATCCGCTCAGGCTTTATCAAGGTATCGGGAGTGATTTGCTCGACACCTAGGAGAGCGGGACTAAAGTTGTCCAAGTAATTTTGGGTGATGAAAAACTTATTTTTGTATTCTCCAGCAATAAAGTCAGCTTGGAATTGTTCTTCTTCTTTTAGAAAATCAATCAGGTAGCGCTTGTCAATGAGGATATTTTGCTCCCATTCCCATTGTTGGTCTGGAATGTGGATGAGAGAGCCATTGAAGTTGATCATCGGCGTTGTGAGTCCTAGTTCTTTATAATAATGGCGCGCCATGCGATAGGGACGACCCGTCGCAACAATCACGGTGTGACCAGCTTCTTGGACCTTGCGAATGGTCTCAATCGTAAAGGCGCTCAATTGGCTATTCTTGTTTAATAATGTGCCATCTAAGTCAAGGGCAATCATTTTTTTCTTCATACAGGTAACTCCTTTCTGAGAGCTATAGTGGATTGAGAAAGGAATAGGACTAGGCAAGGAGCTGCAGATAGAATGGCGTTCATCAAAGCGACTGAACGATGTCCTAACCTTTATTCAATTCACTATAATATGTCTCAGTATAGCAAAATAAGGCCTATCTGGCAAAACATAGTCAATGGTTTCGTTTTTGTGCTATGTAGCTTGAAAATTGTAAAATCCGAACATTATTCGGTTGACAAAGTCGTTTTTGGACAAAAGAAAACATTTTCACGAATATTTCGCTTGAAAAGTGAATGTTTTTAGTTTATAATGTATTTATCGTTCGTAAATAAAGGAGAAAATTGAAAAATGGACAAGTTTTTTGGTCTGAAAGAACATGGAACGACAGTTTCGACAGAAATCATGGCAGGTTTGACGACATTCTTTGCCATGTCGTATATTTTATTTGTAAACCCAAGCGTATTGAGTGTGGCTGGTATGCCTTCGCAGGCGGTATTCTTAGCAACGATTATTGCCAGTACCGTGTCAACGCTCATCATGGGACTCTTTGCTAATGTTCCCTATGCCTTGGCACCAGGAATGGGCTTGAATGCTTTCTTTACCTATACAGTCGTTATCGGACTTGGATTTACGTGGCAGGAAGCCTTGGCAATGGTTTTCCTTTGCGGTTTGTTTAATATTTTTATTACCGTTACAAAGGTGCGCAAGAGTATCATCAAGGCGATTCCGGTTAGCTTGCAGCACGCCATCGGTGGTGGTATCGGGGTCTTTGTGGCCTATCTTGGTTTTAAAAATTCAAACTTGATTACCTTCTTGACATCTGGTTCGGACATTATCACGGTCAATGGTGTGGCTCCTGCGGATGCGACAGCAGATACCTTCTCAAATGGGGTCTTTTCAGTCCTAGCAGGTGGTGGGGTTGTTCCAGCTATTTCAACCTTTACAGACCCAAGTGTTCTCTTGACCGTCTTCGGCTTGATTTTGACAGCTATCTTAGTTATTAAAAATGTACGCGGTGGTATCTTGATTGGGATTGTAGCAACAACCCTTGCAGGAATTCCAGCGGGTGTAGTAGACATTTCTTCTATTAACTTTGCCGAAAATCATATCGGAAGTGCTTTTGCAGAATTAGGGACCACCTTCCTTGCAGCCTTTGGTGGTATGTCATCACTCTTTAGCAGTACCGAACGTCTGCCGTTGGTGCTCATGACAATCTTTGCTTTCAGCTTGTCGGATACCTTTGATACACTTGGAACCTTTATCGGTACAGGTCGTAAGACAGGTATCTTCTCAGCAGAAGATGAAGCGGCCCTTGAAAACGGCAAAGGCTTTAATTCAAAAATGGACAAGGCTCTCTTTGCTGATGCTATTGGAACCTCTATCGGTGCGATTTTTGGAACTTCCAATACAACGACTTATGTTGAGTCTGCTGCAGGGATTTCAGCAGGCGGACGGACTGGCTTGACCGCCGTGACAACAGCTGTCTTGTTCCTCTTGTCTATCCTCATCTTGCCATTTGTCGGTATTGTACCTGCAGCGGCAACTGCTCCAGCCCTTATCATCGTTGGGGTCATGATGGTATCCTCTTTCCTTGATGTGGATTGGAGTAACTTTGAAGATGCGCTTCCAGCTTTCTTTGCAGCCTTCTTCATGGCACTATGTTTCTCTATCTCATACGGAATTGCAGCAGCCTTTATCTTCTATTGCTTGGTCAAAGTCTCAACAGGCAAGGCAAAAGATATTCACCCAATCCTTTGGGGAGCAACAGCCTTGTTCATTCTGAACTTTATCATCTTGGCAATTCTTTAATAATTAGCTACTTTCTAAAACAGACGGGGTGGGTCAAAAAATCCAATCCCGTCTTTTTATGTAGATTTTAATGGTTCGTATAGATAAAAATAGTTTTAGAATGAAGCTCATCTTTTCGAGGTTTGTAAGAGCTGGAACAACATGAGTCCGAGCACGATGTTTTCGCCGTAGTGGAATTCTTGAGGTTGGGACAAAAGTCTCATATCTCCTTACGTTTTATAGTTTTAACAGTTTGACGCAGTAGTTGTCCGGTTTGTCGCATGTTGACACCCGAGCCTAGAAACTAGAGAGCGAGGACTACAAAATCAATTTCTGTCCCACTCCCAAAAATGAGTATTGCTTCAACAGTCTGTGGGATTGTCGAAGGTTAGAAATAAGGATGAAATAATCTTTTAGAACGTAGACAATTCCAAAATCTATTTAAACAAGTGAAAAAGCTCTGCTAACTTAAGATTCGATTTGCTGATTTTCGCGAGCGGAGCGAGCCTCCTCCAATCCTTTTCGCTGTGGTAAACGTAGCGTCATGACTGGTCATGACGCTACTCGGAAATGTTGAGACATTGGGCTCAACATTTAGGTATGGAATTCCGTAGGAAGTCGCTACCGTCCGCACCACCTAAGAAAAGGATTGCAAAAGAACTTTTTCTTCAATCCTCAACTGGTGAAGAGGTTGCTTGCGTCTATGCCAATGAAGAAAATATCAAAAAAGTTTATTTGTTTGGTATGTTATACTCATAAGCAAATGACAAAACAAGCTCTCTATGCTATAATAGAGGGCATGTATAGTCATAATGAAGAAGAATTGATTGCGCTAGGGCAGGCGATTGGCTGTAAGCTACGAGCAGGCGATGTGCTGGTTCTGACTGGTGATTTGGGTGCAGGGAAAACCACCCTGACCAAGGGAATTGCCCAAGGTCTTGAGATTAAGCAGATGATTAAAAGTCCGACCTACACCATTGTCCGTGAGTATGAGGGGCGCTTGCCTCTCTATCATTTAGATGTCTATCGTATCGGAGATGATCCAGACTCGATTGACTTGGATGACTTTCTCTATGGCGATGGTGTGACGGTCATTGAATGGGGAGAGCTTCTGGATGCTTCACTCTTGGATGATTTTCTACGAATTATCATTGAAAAGGTTGAAGATGGTCGTAAGCTAACCCTTGAGCCACAAGGAAAACGTAGTCAGGCCCTGGTAGAGGAGATTGGTCATGGCGCAGGTTGAAAAAGAGATTTTCTTTGAAGAAGCAGAAGGCTCTCATGCAGCTGCTTTCATTGAGTTTATGAATCAGGTAGCAAAAGAGACCGACTTTCTCGTCATGGATGAAACGGGTTTTCAGTTTACAGCGGAACAACTAGCCTCTATTTTTGAACAGAGTCTTGCTAGTCCAAGTCAACTTCATCTCCTTGCCTTATGTGGTGATGAGGTAGTTGGAGCTGTCACCGTTCGTGCCTCTAAGCAGTACCGCATCAGCCATATTGGCAATATCTTTATCGCGGTGCGAAAAGACTATTGGGGCCACGGCATCGGACGGATTTTATTAGAAGAAGTGATTGAGTGGGCAAGGGAAACCGGCTTAATGAAGCGGCTGGAGTTGACCGTTCAGGTACGCAATGATCGTGCGGTTGCCTTGTATCAGAAAATGGGTTTTGAAATAGAAGGCACTCAAAAATGGGGTGCAAGAACAGATGAAGGAGAATGGCTTGACCTGTATTACATGGGCAGGCTGATAGATGATAAATGAGTATTGGTAAGAAGATTTTTCTCATGCTTTTAGCCATTGTTGGCTTAACAGTTGGAGCTGGAGTGCTATACGCCACAACGGTGTTGAACTATTCGACGGATAGTTTTTCGAAGACCTTCAAATCGATTGAGGGACAAGAAGAGGATCATGTGATTGAAGCGACAGAACCTCTGACAGTCCTTTTGATGGGGGTTGATATGGACCAGGCCAGCCGAGGCGGAAATTGGGAAGAGGGACGGAGCGACTCCATGATTTTGGTGACGGTCAATCCCAAGACCCAAAAAACGACCATGGTCAGTTTAACGCGTGATATTATGGTCGAAATTGCAAATGCAGATGGAACGTCCAGCGGTACGGTTGAAAAGCTCAACCACTCCTACAGTTATGGTCAGGCTCCGATGGCGATTGCAACGGTTGAAAAGATGCTCGACATCAATATCAATCGCTATGTCGAAATCAACATGGACGGGTTGATTGAATTGGTTGATGCGATTGGTGGGATTACTGTGAATAATACCCTCGGTTTTCCGATTTCTATCAGCGAATATGAGCCAGCCTATACAGCAGTTGTTGAGCCAGGAGAGCAGCGTGTCAATGGAAATCAGGCCTTGGTCTATTCTCGGATGCGCTACGATGATCCAGAAGGGGATATTGGCCGTCAAAGGCGTCAGCGTGAAGTCATTCAAGCCATGGTTAAAAAACTACTTCAGCTGGATGGAATTACGCAGTATAAACCGATTTTAGATGCCATTTCAAACAATATGCGCACGAATGTCTCGATTACTCCAGCCTCTTTTCCAGCTCTTCTAGGCTATAAAGATTCCTTGAAGACTATTGAAACCCACCAATTAGTAGGGGAGGGTCAGATGGTGGATGGACTGTATTACCAGATTCCGACTAGTGAAGAATTGCTTGAAATCCAAAACATCATCAAAACTTCCCTCGGTTTACCAACCTCGACAGAGTTGAGAACCAATGTGAGAGTATCTAGTGGTGCTACACCGATTTCGGTGATTAACGCCTATACAGAACTACCGGGCATTACTAGCTCACTAGGGGAAGCAGATTCGACTGCTGGAGCTGGATTTGACGCTCCGCAATAAAAACCAAGCCCGTGGGGCTTGGTTTTTAGTTTTCTTGATATTTAGCCTGTATCTTTTGAATCTCGCTCAGATTTCCAGCGATGTTTTGCTGATACACCCGCAGTTTGTACTGAACGTCCTCGGCCATTTCTTGGAGTGGCGCTTGGTAGCTTTGGAGCACGGCAAGCTGGTCTTGGATATTCTGATAGCTATCCTGCATGCGGTGGATGATGTCCATGGTTTCAGTGGTTTCTGTCACGATTTTGTCGCGGTTTTTAACGGCTAGATAGGCGATTGTGGCAGCTGTTCCAGCTGCGATGAGGTGTGATAGTTTCATTTTGTCTCCATCCGTAATTGGTCTGCAAGTTGCGCCAAGACTGGGAAATCAGGCTCGTTGGCATCAAAGGAAATGTGTAGTCCGTCTTTGTCGTCAAAGCGGGGTAAGAGGTGGACATGGGTGTGAAAAACGGTCTGTCCCGCGCTTGCTTCCATGTTGCTGATCAGATTGACTCCGCTTGCTCCGAGCTGCTCTTTTAAGTGCTGGGCGATGACGGGGATTTTGGCAAATAGCGCTGCGCTTGCTACTTCATCCATTTCAAGCAGATTCCGGAAATGTTTTTTTGGAACGACTAGGGTATGCCCCTTTGTGACCTGGGTAATGTCTAAAAAGGCAAGGACATCTTCATCTTCGTAGACGATAGATGAGGGAATATCTCCAGCAACGATGCTACAAAAAATACAATCTGACATAAAGCAAACCTCTTTTTTAAAATTCTGTTATAATAAGTATATCAAATTGTAGGGAAAAATGTATGTTAGAAGTAAAAAATGTCACAGGTGGTTACGTCCATATCCCTGTTTTGAAAGATGTTTCCTTTCAAGTAGCAGACGGTGAGTTGGTCGGCTTGATTGGATTAAATGGTGCAGGAAAATCAACAACGATTAAAGAAATCATTGGCTTGTTGTCGCCCTATCAGGGACAGATTTTAATTGACGGAGAAAGTTTGCAGACCAATCCGCAGGGTTATCGCAAAAAAATCGGCTTTATTCCTGAAACGCCGAGCCTCTATGAAGAATTGACCTTAAAAGAGCATTTAGAAGTGGTGGCCATGGCCTATGACTTGGACTGGGAACAGGCTTTTGTACGGGCAGAAAAGTTGCTCAAGATTTTCCGTTTGGAGGAGAAATTGGAATGGTTTCCCGTGCATTTTTCAAAAGGGATGAAACAGAAAGTCATGATTATTTGTGCCTTTATGGTCAATCCGAGTTTGCTGATTGTCGATGAGCCCTTTTTGGGGCTAGATCCAGTAGCAATCGATGATTTGATTCGCTTGTTGGAAGAAGAAAAAGAAAAGGGGACATCAATCTTGATGTCGACCCATGTTCTGGACTCGGCTGAAAAAATGTGTGACCGCTTTGTCATCTTACATCAAGGTCAAGTACGGGCTGAGGGCAACTTAGCAGAATTGCAGGCAGCGTTTGGTCGTAAACAGGCTAGCTTGAACGACCTCTACCTTGCTCTGACCAAAGAAGGAGTAGAGGGATGACAGGACTGTTTCAGGAGCGTAGGCTAGCCTTTACCCAGCGCTGTCTCAAGTATCTCCGCTATGTGTTAAATGACCATTTTGTCCTTGTTTTAATGGTTTTGCTCGGTTTTTTAGCCCTACAATATCGCCAACTCTTGGAGCATTTTCCAGCAAATCCTTGGATTGTCTACCTATTATTAGCAGTTGTAACGGTCTTGCTCTTGTTTGCTGGACGGATCGCCACGTATCTGGAATCAGCAGATCGCGTCTTTCTCCTACCGAAGGAGGATGAGGTCCTTGGCTGGATTCAGGCAGCTCGCCTGCGTGCGATGTTGCTCTGGGGAATCGTGCAGCTGGTGGTTCAAGTTTTGTTGTTCCCCCTCTATCTGAAACTGGGATGGTCGCTTCTCATCTTTGCTTTGTATCTGCTCATCTTATCGGTGATGAAATATGTTTGGCTCGTCTTGCAAACGCGGTTTGTATCGCAGTCGGGACAGTTGGATTGGGACAGGGCGGTGCAGTATGAAACCAAGCGCCAGCAAGGAATCTTGCGGTTTTACTCGCTCTTTACCCATGTCAAGGGCATCAGCAGTGATGTCAAGCGCCGCAAGTATCTGGATGTTGTGTTGACCTTTGTCAAAAAAAGGCAGGGCAGGACTTGGGACTATTTATTTATCCGCAGTTTTCTCCGTTCGGGGGATAGTTTTGGCCTCAGTCTTCGCTTACTGGCTTTGAGTATGGCAAGTCTTCTCCTGATTGCGGAATCCTGGCTTGGAGCAGGCCTAGCAGTCTTGTTTGACTACCTCTTGCTCTTTCAGTTACTGCCCCTCTACCATGCCTATGATTACCAGTACCTGACCCGTCTGTACCCTCTAAGCCCGCAGGATAAAGTAGTCAGTTTTAAGCGCGTAGTACAAATCATCATCTATTTGGTTCTTACTTCCCAATTGCTGGTGGGCTTGCTGGCTTTACAAGATAAGGCATACCTTGCCGTACTAGCAGGAGCGGGGATCTTTTTGGCTCATCTCTATCTCGGCCTGAAATCAAAAAAATTGATTGACTAATGAGATGAAAACTAGTAAAATAGTAAAGAATTTTTCAAAGGAGAACTGGCATGCAATTTGATACAAGCGGACTTCGTCTGCAATCGATCGCAGGAAATAGTGGAAAAGCATTTAAGGGCATGCGAACAGATGGAACGCCCGTTTTTGTCAAGTATGAAATGCCTCCGATTGTTTCGGCTTTGGCGCATGAACAGATTACTCCCCCTGTCCTTTCTGCCAATCGAGAGTTGGGAGTTGGCCAGCGTGTGGAGCAGGAATGGCTGAATGGTCATACTCTGACCCGCTCCGAGATGGGAGGCAAGCAGGTGCAGCAGATTTTGGTGCGGATGCACTATTCGAAAATGTTGCTCAATCAAGCCTTGCAGTTAAATTATACCTATCAAGAGCCCCAAGATTTGGTTCGCAAATGGCAGCAAGAAGCCCCAGCTCGCCTTGCTAAAAACAGCTATCTTCAGTCGGTTTGTAGTGACTTGTTGAATCATCTGCCAACTTTCCGTAAGGATGTGGCGACCTTTGTCCACGGGGATTTACACCATACGAACTGGGTTGAGACAACTAGTGGTCTGATTTATCTGACGGACTGGGAGACAGCTTGTGTAACAGATCGGATGCTTGATGTGGCTTATCTCTTGACCCACTACATTCCAAGACAATCTTGGGAAGAATGGCTCAAGAGCTATGGCTACAAATACAACCAAACCGTCTTAAATAAAATTTACTGGTATGGTCAGCTCGGCTATCTCAACCAAATTGCAAAGCATGTCGAAAGCTATGACATGGAAGCAGCGAATAAAGAAATTTACGCCTTGCGGTATTTCCGTAAGAGCTATTACAAGGAAGTATGAGAGTAAGAAATCGTAAAGGAGCTAGTGATATGCTAGCAGCATATCCTCAATATGTCATCTTGACTCCAGAGGAGTGTAAAGGAAAATGGGCTAATATTTTTGGAAATGATAATCCCATTCACATCGAAGTGGGTTCTGGCAAGGGACGCTTCATTACAGGAATGGCGGCTCAAAATCCTGACATCAACTACATCGGGATTGACATCCAGATGACAGTGCTAAGCTATGCCTTGGATCGTGTGGTCGAGGCAGGTTTGCCCAATATTAAGTTGTTACAGGTGGACGGCTCTAGCTTGACCAACTACTTTGCACCAGCAGAAATTGATCGTCTTTATCTGAATTTCTCGGATCCATGGCCTAAAAAACGGCATGAAAAACGCCGCTTGACCTACAAGAGCTTTTTGGATACCTACAAGGAAATCTTGCCAGAAAAGGGAGAAATTCATTTCAAGACCGACAATCGCGGGCTATTTGAATACAGCCTCGTCAGTTTTTCACAGTATGGCATGACCCTAAACGGTGTCTGGCTAGACCTACATGCCAGCGACATGGAAGGCAATGTCATGACTGAATATGAAGAAAAATTCTCCAACAAAGGTCAAGTCATTTATCGTGTGGAGGCACAGTTTTAAAAACATTCGAGACATCGAATGTTTTTTTCTATCAAAAAAACTCCTCGGATCGCCATTTATCAAGGAAAAGAGGCATATTCCTTTACAAAGCCTTGAAAGTGTGTTATACTAATTGAAAATAGAGAAAAGGAGGGTTGGTCTTGTACCAGCCCTTTGATGTGTATCTAGAAGGAGGTTTTCCGATGGCAACGATTGTAGATATTGTCACGCAGGCGATTGCTCCGCACATTACAGCTCCCTATGAGCTGGTGGATGTGGAGTATGGCAAGATGGGTGGCGATGATGTCCTATCTATTTTTGTAGATAAGGAGGGAGGGATTACCCTCAATGATACGGCCGAGTTGTCCGAAGTGATTAGTCCACTGTTGGATCAGATTCAGCCGGATCCCTTTCCAGACCAATACATGCTGGAAGTGACCAGTCCTGGTCTTGAGCGACCATTAAAAAATGCTGAAGCAGTTGCGAAAGCCGTTGGTCAGTATATCCATGTCAAACTCTACCAAGCAATTGATAAACATAAGATTTTTGAAGGAACGCTCCTATCCTTTGAAAATCAAGAATTGCTGATGGAATACATGGATAAAACAAGAAAAAAACAAGTTACCATTCCCTATCAGACAGTCGCTAAAGCACGTCTGGCTGTCAAAATTTAACAGAAAGGACCTTTTGAGAAAAAGGAAAACAAGATGAGTAAAGAAATGCTAGAAGCCTTCCGTATTTTAGAGGAAGACAAGGGGATTAAAAAAGAAGACATCATTGAGGCGGTCATGGAGTCACTCCGCTCAGCCTACAAACGCCGCTACGGTCAATCCGAATCTGCTGCGATTGAGTTCGATGAGAAAAAAGGAGATTTTCGCGTTTATACTGTCCGCGAGGTCGTAGATGAAGTCTTTGATAGTCGTCTTGAAATTAGCTTGAAAGATGCCTTGGCGATTTCTTCAGCCTACGAACTAGGAGATAAGATTAAGTTTGAAGAATCACCAGCAGAATTTGGTCGTGTAGCAGCTCAATCTGCTAAACAGACCATTATGGAAAAGATGCGCAAGCAGACCCGCGCCATTACCTACAATACTTATAAAGCACACGAAAAAGAAATCATGTCTGGAACGGTTGAACGCTTTGACAATCGCTTCATCTATGTCAACTTGGGCAATATCGAAGCACAGTTATCCAAACAAGACCAGATTCCTGGCGAGGTTTTCCAATCCCATGACCGCATCGAAGTCTACGTTTACAAGGTAGAAGACAATGCGCGTGGTGTCAACGTCTTTGTCAGCCGTAGTCACCCAGAGATGATCAAGCGTTTGATGGAGCAAGAAATTCCAGAAGTCTATGATGGAACGGTGGAAATCATGAGCGTTGCCCGTGAAGCAGGTGACCGAACCAAGGTTGCCGTGCGTAGCCACAATCCAAACGTGGATGCAATCGGAACAATCGTTGGACGTGGTGGTTCAAACATCAAGAAGATTACAGGCAAGTTCCATCCAGCACGCTACGATGCTAAGCTGGACCGCATGATTCCAATCGAAGAAAATATCGATGTCATCGAGTGGGTACCAGATGAAGCAGAATTCATCTACAATGCCATCGCCCCAGCCGAAGTGGATCAAGTAATCTTTGACACGGAAGATGGTAAGCATGCGACTGTTGTCGTGCCAGATGATAAGCTCTCTCTTGCCATTGGTCGCCGTGGACAAAACGTGCGTTTGGCAGCTCATTTAACTGGCTTCCGTATTGACATCAAATCTGCATCAGAATACGAAGCAATCGAAGCTGCACTTTATGGTGAAGCAGAGGCTGTAGACGCTGTCGAAACAGAAGAAACAGGCGAATAAGCCTGTTTGGAGGTGCGTATGGCAAAGGCTAGAAAAATCCCCTTACGAAAATCCGTTGTTTCGGGAGAGATTATTGACAAGCGTGATTTATTGCGTATTGTGAAAAACAAGGAAGGCCAAGTCTTCATTGACCCAACTGGGAAAGCAAATGGTCGTGGAGCCTATATCAAGCTGGACAACACAGAAGCAGCTCAGGCCAAGAAAAAGCGTGTCTTTGACCGTGCCTTTAGCATGGAAGTAGCCGCAGAATTCTATGACGAATTGATTGCCTATGTGGATCACAAGGTCAAAAGGAGAGAACTGGGTCTTGAATAACCAGCAAAGAATATTAAATTTACTTGGCTTGGCTCAACGTGCTGGTCGCCTAATTTCAGGAGAAGAATTAGTCGTTGAGAGCATTCAAAAGCAAAAGGCGAAACTTGTCTTTTTAGCACAGGATGCAGGTCCCAACCTAAGTAAGAAAATCACAGATAAAAGTCATACCTATCAGGTAGAGGTCGTTACCGCGTTTTCAACGCTGGAATTAAGCTCGGCAGTCGGCAAGCCACGTAAGGTGCTGGCTGTGACAGATGCTGGATTTACTAAGAAAATGAGGTCTATTATGGAATAGAACAGGAGGACAAGATATTGTCTAAGAAGAGATTGTACGAGATTGCCAAGGAATTGGGCAAGGAAAGCAAGGAAGTTGTCGCCAAGGCGAAAGAATTAGGAATTGAGGTCAAAAGCCACTCTTCAAGTGTGGAAGCAGAGATTGCGCAGCGGATTGTTGACGGATTTTCTGCGGCGAAAAAAACGGTTGAGAAAGTGGTGGAAAAGGTTGAAAAAGCACCAAGTAAGCCCGAACAACCTGAGCCAAAAAGTGTAGAAGAAAAACCTGCAACTCCTGCTCCTCAAGCTGCGGTGAATCGTCCAAAAAGTCGTAATTTTAAGGCGGAGCGTGAAGCGCGTGCCAAGGAGCAAGCGGCGAAGCGTCATCAAGGAAGAGGTCAAGGACGTCCGCAGGACAACCGTTCAAATGGCCAGCAAAAACCGCGTCGTGACCACAGTGACCAAGACCGTAGAGGAAATCGCAATCAAGGATTTGATAAGCGCTCCGCTCAAGGAGGTCAGCGTCCAAATCGTGGTGACCAACGTCCAAGAATGGAAGAAAGCCGTACTAAAATTGATTTCAAGGCCCGTGCAGCTGCTCTAAAAGCAGAGCAAATGCAAGAATATGCACGTACAAGTGAAGAACGCTTCCGCCAAGCTCAAGAGGCGAAGAAGCAACCGCAAAAGCCAAAAGAAATCAAATTTGAAGAGCCTGTAGTAGAAACAAAGCCGAAGGTTGTACCAGCGGCAGTTGAAGCAACACCTGCTACAGATAAGCGTCGGAAAAAACAAGCTCGACCAGATAAGCGCCGTGATGATTTTGATCACGAAGAAGATGGTCCAAGAAAACAACAAAAGAATCGAAATAGTCAAAATCAAGTGAGAAATCAAAGAAATAGTAACTGGAATCCAAACAAGAAAAAGAAAAACGGCAAGCAGCAACCAGCAGCCAAGCCTGTCACAGAACGCAAGTTCCACGAATTGCCGACAGAGTTTGAATATACAGCAGGTATGACGGTCGCTGAAATCGCAAAACGCATCAAGCGCGAACCAGCTGAAATCGTGAAAAAACTCTTTATGATGGGTGTGATGGCGACACAAAACCAATCCCTCGATGGCGATACGATTGAATTGCTCATGGTGGATTATGGCATTGAAGCCAAGGAAAAAGTGGAAGTCGATAATGCCGATATCGAGCGTTTCTTCGTAGAAGAAGGCTACCTCAACCCAGAAGAAATGGTAGAACGTCCACCAGTTGTCACCATCATGGGACACGTTGACCACGGGAAAACCACTCTGTTGGATACCCTTCGCAATTCACGTGTTGCAACAGGTGAAGCAGGAGGAATCACGCAGCATATCGGTGCCTACCAAATCGAAGAAAATGGTAAGAAAATTACCTTCCTTGACACACCAGGACACGCGGCCTTTACCAGCATGCGTGCGCGTGGAGCCTCTGTGACGGACTTGACTATCTTGGTCGTTGCCGCAGATGACGGTGTAATGCCGCAGACCATTGAGGCAATCAACCACTCAAAAGCTGCCAATGTTCCAATCATCGTAGCCATTAACAAGATTGATAAGCCAGGTGCAAATCCAGAGCGTGTCATCGGTGAATTGGCAGAGCATGGGGTCATCTCAACTGCTTGGGGTGGAGACTGCGAATTTGTTGAGATTTCAGCCAAATTCAATCAAAACATTGATGAATTGTTGGAAACCGTTCTCCTCGTTGCGGAAATCCAAGAGTTGAAAGCTGACCCAACGGTTCGTGCGATTGGTACAGTTATCGAGGCGCATTTGGATAAAGGAAAAGGTGCGGTTGCGACCCTTCTTGTCCAACAAGGTACCTTGAACGTCCAAGATCCAATCGTTGTCGGAAATACCTTCGGACGTGTCCGTGCCATGACCAATGACCTCGGTCGCCGTGTCAAAGTAGCTGGACCATCTACACCAGTTTCCATTACTGGTCTGAACGAAGCACCGATGGCGGGTGATCATTTTGCGGTCTATGAAGATGAAAAATCAGCGCGTGCAGCAGGTGAAGAACGTGCCAAACGTGCCCTCTTGAAACAACGTCAAGTTACCCAACGTGTCAGCCTTGAGAACCTCTTTGATACCCTTAAAGCTGGTGAAGTTAAGTCTGTTAATGTCATCATCAAGGCCGATGTACAAGGTTCGGTTGAGGCGCTTGCTTCCTCTCTTCAAAAGATTGAAGTAGAAGGTGTTCGTGTCAATATCGTCCATTCAGCGGTCGGTGCCATCAACGAATCTGACGTAACCTTGGCAGAAGCATCAAATGCCTTCATCATCGGATTTAGCGTCCGTCCGACACCGCAAGCACGCCAACAAGCAGAAGCTGACGATGTCGAAATCCGTCTCCACAGCATTATCTACAAGGTGATTGAGGAAATGGAAGATGCCATGAAGGGAATGCTAGATCCTGAATACCAAGAAAAAATCATTGGTGAAGCCCTCATCCGTGAAACCTTTAAAGTTTCTAAGGTGGGAACAATCGGTGGATTTATGGTCATCAACGGAAAAGTTACCCGCGACTCAAGCGTTCGCGTTATCCGTGACGGTGTTGTCGTCTTTGACGGACAACTTGCTAGCTTGAAACACTTCAAAGATGATGTCAAAGAAATCACCAACGGCCGCGAAGGCGGACTCATGATTGACAACTACAACGACCTCAAAGTCGACGACGTCATCGAAGCCTACATCATGGAAGAGATTAAAAAATAAGATACAAAGCCCGTAAAGTGCCAAGCAAAATTAGGAGTTCTAACGACGGAGCGCCTGCTCCTAGGCTGAACTCTCTATTTTGCACAGCACTTAGGGCGTGTTCAGTTAGCTAAGTAGTGAGAGCGTAAAAAAAGTCCTAATGAAAATAGGAGATTTGTGAAGCGTTCGTTGAACGCAAACGAATCTATCCCTAAAGGGAGCCAAACCTGTAGTCTGCTAAAGCAGTCACAGTATTGTCTCTTTTTCATAGAGACTTTTAGCTCGAACACAATTCCGCTTCACACAGCACTTAGGGCGTGTTCAGGGCTAAGTAACGGAGGCGTCGAAAACGAAAGAAAAATAGGAGATGGACCGCAGAGTCTTTAGACTCAAGAGACATTTGTCTTTTTTCCGAAGTTTTCAGCCGTAGTACAATTCGGCTAAGTAGTGAGAGCGTAAAAAAGTCCTAATGATACCCCTAGGGCATCCGTATCCGTAGAATAAGCCTAGCATATAACGGTTACGGCAAATAGGGCTTTATGAAGCGTTCGATGAACGCAAGTAAATCGGCTCTCATCTGTCACTAGCTAATTTTGCTACATTTTTTAGGCCATACTAGCGCTAAATAAAAAATACCCCGTCACCTCAATCCATTAGATGATAATTTGTAGCGTTTTGTGCTGATTTTCAATCAGGAAAATCCTTTACATTAGGAGGGAAGAACATGGCGAACCATTTTCGTACAGACCGTGTGGGCATGGAAATCAAGCGTGAAGTCAATGAGATTTTGCAAAAGAAAGTCCGTGATCCACGGGTTCAAGGCGTAACTATTACAGATGTTCAAATGTTGGGCGATTTATCAGTAGCAAAAGTCTACTACTCTATCATGAGTGACTTGGCTTCTGACAACCAAAAGGCTCAGACAGGACTTGAAAAGGCCAAAGGGACCATCAAACGGGAACTTGGCCGCAAGCTCACCCTGTATAAAATCCCAGACTTGGTCTTTGAAAAAGACCAATCGATTGAATACGGGAACAAGATTGATCAAATGTTACGCGCATTGGAAAATAAAGAGTAAAAAAACAGCCCAGTGGGCTGTTTTTTCACGAGCTTAAAAATAGGGCACTTTGTCAATTGTAGTGGGTGACATATAACTAAACACGAGAGGAGACGAACTTGGTCTTCTCTTTTTTGATGTTCAAAGCGAGGAAAATGCGTTTTTTAAAGTTGTCAAAGTTCCT